>DLKC01000090.1 GCA_002478885.1 Chitinophagaceae bacterium UBA7600 | reverse complement strand
CCCGACTGCCCTTGACAGGCGGAGGTTACTTCTTTGTTTCAAGACAAAGAAAGTGACAAACCAAATCTTTGAACGACCATTCAAAAACACATGCACCCACGATATTAATAATGACAAAAAATAACCGGCTATTAACCATTCACTATCGACCATCCCATCTCACGTTTCACGTTTCAGTTCCCACGCGCTGATGTGCCACAAATGCAGCCGGGAACTCTACCACCATCACCTGCCCAAGACTCTCCAGTTTGATATAAACCTTTTTATTGGCAGCGCGCAGTACAGTCCCGGTATTATCCGAGAATATCCCATGGCGGATCACCACCTTATCATTTTCCCGGAAACCCTGGAGGCCCTGCACCGAGATCTTGGCGTCCTTTTCCAGGAGGTAGCTTTTGATATTATCGATCTCCCAGTCTTTAATGATCGCGGGTTTACCCAGAAAATGTACAAAACGCAAAACCCCGTCAGTCTGTAATACCGGGAGCTTTTCCGGTTCTGTGATCTGTACAAAGACATAAGACTTGAAAACCGGGTCTTCAATGATCTTCCTGCGGTCACTCCACTGGCGTTCTACCTTCTGTAACGGGCACCAGCAACCGATCCCCTTTTGCAAAAGCCGGTTGCTCACCTTCTTCTCCCACCTCGGTTTGGTATAGACAGCATACCAGTTTTTGATCACTTCATTCATAACTTTATACAGCTTCGCCACCTCAGTCACAGCGTGAAAGAGCAGCGGAAGAAAATATGTAAATAGCGCAGAGTTATTTTTTTCTCCTTTTGCGGAACAATGCGCTCCATTTTTTAGGCTGGTCATCCTCGGGATAATAACCTGATCCCTGTGTATATCCATACCCGTAGCCATACCCGTAACCATAGCCATAACCATACCCGTAGCCATAACCATAGCCGTATCCGAGTCCTTTTTGCTCCCTGATCCCGTTCACCACGATATTCATTCGTTTCATCTTCTCCTCCTGCGACATCCGGTCGATAAACTTCAGCGTTGTTTTAAAAGAATATTTATGCCGCACGATAAAAAGGGTCACATCCGAGAAACGGTTGATCAGGAAAGCATCCGCCACCAACCCCACCGGGGAAGTATCGATTACGATAAACTTGTATTGCTCCCTTGCATAGGCAAAAAGTGTTTCCAGCCCATGGTGCAGCAACAATTCGTTGGGATTGGGTGGTACAGGGCCGCAACTGATGATATCCACATTTTCAGAAGGGCTGAGCCGGGTGATCAGCCGGTCAAAAGCCACCCCGTTGACCAGGTAATCGGTCAACCCGAATTCCGGTTTGCTGTCAAGATAACGGCTCAGTTTGGGTTTGCGCAGGTCCATTTCTATCAGCAGAACCTTCGATTTGCCGGCAGACAGGGCCACGGCAAGATTGGTGGACGCGAAGCTTTTTCCCTCGCCGCTCATAAATGAAGTAACCATGATTACCTTGCTGGGGCTTTCAGATGCGACATACTGCAGGTTGGTAACGATCAGCCGGAACTGTTCGGCAAGGCTCGATCTCTTTTTGGTATGCACGATCCGGTTCTTCATATTGCTGTTATAGGTCAGCTCCCCGATGATCGGAACCCTTGTCCCTTCTTCTATCTGTTTCCGGTCTTCTATTTTATTATTAAAAAAATCAAGCAACAACATGATTACCACTGGTATAATCATTCCGATAAGAAGCGCAAACATGATCACCTGGTCCGACTTGGGCAGCACGATCCCCTTGTCAAAGGCCGATTCAACGATCCTGGTATTATTGATCGTCGATACCAGCGACAGTTCCGTTTCTTCTTTCTTCTGCAGCAGGAAAAGATACAACTGTTCCTTTACGCCGATCTGCCGCTTTAGCTTGAGATAGGTGCGTTCTTTTTCGGGAACTGCGTCAAATTTCTGATCATACTCGGCCTCTTTGGCTTTTGCCTGGTCGAGCACCAGATTGAAACTTTCCCGGATACTGCTGATATTTTTCAGGATGCCGGACCTGATCTCTCCCAATTCTCCCTTCATCCTGCCCAGTACCGGGTCTTTTGCCGTACTGATCTTGGCTTGTTGCTGGTAATCCAGCACAGCCTGGTTGTATTTCGCCACAAGGCCACTTAAAGTGGCATCTTTTACCCCAAAATCAGTCGGGATAATATCGGTCAGGTTCTTAGGACTTTTGATATATTGTTCCAATGCCGCCAGCAATTCAAGCTGGCCCTTTTGTATTACCTGCGTTTGCTCATAGCCAAGCGATTGCTGCAGGAATCGCGTACCAAGCTCTCCCACTTCGTTAAATTTGTTCACCCGTTTATAATCCTCGGCTTCCGACTCCAGTTCATCCAGTTCAGCTTCCACCGAACTCACCCTTTCATCAAGAAAACTGCTGGTTTTGTTGCCTCCCAGTTTTTTGTCGTTAATGCTCTCCGTATTAAACACGTCGATCAGGGTGTTAATAATATCAACGGCCCGTTGCGGCGTTTGGTCCAGCATGGCGATCTCAAGGATCCCGCTCATTTCGTGCAGCTTGGTGACGGTAACCGATGAACTGATGCCCAATGCCACCGAACGCGAATCACTTACGCTCAGGAAATAACCGTTTTCATCTGCCTTAACATGGTAATTGCGCTCCACCCATACCCGGCGTCCGGCCAGTTTAATCGTGTCGTTATACGGGTACGCCGTGCTGCTGGTGCCCTGCACCAGGTTAAAACTGTCTTTGCCAAGGTATAAAAGCCATCCGTTGGGGCGAAACTCAGCGGAATCAGACCGGATTGTATGGATAAAAATTGGTGCTGCTTGTCCGTACATCAGCGAAGAAGAGATCCGTCCCTGTGTGTAAATGCTGATCTGCAGGTTCAGTGAATCCACCACCGTCTCCGCTAGTTCATATGACTGCAGTATATCAATCTGGTTCTGGAGTTCCTTGCCGCCGGGGTTTACGCCCAGTTCACGAAGGATATTGTTCTCAGGGGACGACTCCTCCTGGTCTTTGATCAGCAGGTTGGCCGACACCCGGTGCACTTCAGGGGTGTACCGGAGATAGATCTTGGCGATCGAATAAGCGATAATTACAGACAGGATGATCCAGGGCAGGAAGCCGATCAGTTTGAAGATAAACTTCTTGATGTCGAATTGCGTGCCCCCCGATGTCGCCACCGGTTCATTACCATCGGTCTCTGTAACAGGATAGCTCATGCTGCTTATTTGGTAATTAAGGTAACAAATGCCAGGATGGTGGTGATAAAGCCAAGATAGAGCGTAGTACGTTGCATATTCTGGTTAATAGCCTTCAGCGGTTTGGCGGAAACATAGATCAGGTCGTACCGGTGAAGATAATAATCGGGCGAATTCAGGATGCTGTTATCATAAAGGTTAACCTCCTTGATGACCCGCTCCCCGTTCACATCCCTCAGGATGCGCACCTTGTCCCTTACGGCATATTCCGTAAGGTCTCCCGCCTGCGCGAGGGCCTCAAAAATGCTCTCCTTTTCGTTGGTGACACTAAAATTGCCCGGGCTCCTCACTTCGCCCATGATCGTAAACCGGAAATTCCCAAACTTCACATTTACGATCGGGTTAATAAGGAAAGTCTGGTAAGCTTTGGTGATGGTATCTTTAAATTCCTCGCGGGTAAGGCCGGCAACTTTGATCATGCCAAGCTGCGGCAACTCTATATTGCCGTTAACATCCACGATCACCTGCAGGCTTCCCGCCGTAGCGCCGACAAAATGCTGGGTAATATATTGTACCGTCTTTTCATTGTCACCGCTGAGTTGTATGTCAAGCACATCGCTTACCTGTATAATGGGCCGTGGCGGCTCAATATGATCCAGTTTGATCAATGCGGAATCGGGCAGGTCATTAAAATACGTGGTGCCTTTGGTGCTGATACAGGAAGAAAAGGATTGCACTATACTAAAAGCCACACATACCCATAAAACCATTTTCCCGGCACTTTTTTGTACAATCATCTTTACAGGATATCGCATCGTTTATTTAAATAAGAATTACGGCAACTGGTGTTGACAATGGTTACAGTTAGTTTTCAATGTGTTGGGATAAACGCCGTCTCCTTGTAAGAAACGCGGGCATTGTTAAACGAAATTACCGATTAAATTAAACATTGCAACGGGCACTTCAAAAACTACCAGGCAATACCAATTAAATCCGCTTACTGTTTCGCTATGGCAATATAAACGAAAAGATCGCAATCGGTCAAAACTAGTTATCAATAACATGTGTATATGTTTTATCTATGTTTTACAGGCCTTTTCCTAAACCCGGGGCTGCTTTTTATCACCTGCATTTCCCGCCGGGTAAAACGGGCATGCAAAGACCTGTTCGCCCCAACCGAACAAAGAATAATCCACAGCATCCTGTTTTTTTGTGCATAAAATGCGGTAATTCAATTTGGAGATACCAAATAAAAAATCTTAATTTTAATCATCCCGCCTCCATGAATACAACAAAGTAATTTTCAAACCCTTTCCCGATTGTAAAGAATATACAGGACCTGACGGTTGTTTGTAGCGCCATTGAAGTTTTTATCAATATGACAAGCAGTTATTTTTGATAGGAAGTTGTTATTGCCCGCCGTAGCCAGTCTTATTCCTTACATGATAAATACAGAATACTGTGCTGCAATCAGACATCTCAAACTTAACAAGATATCATGGGCAGAGAACTATTGTTACCGCAGAAAAAAGGATGCTACAGCAAACGCAGGACCCAACAGGAGATCCGTACTGTATTTAACCTCCTCCTCGGCTTCGAATCATTCGAAACCTTTGCTGCAAGCCACGAAGTATTTGACGTGCAGGACAATATTGCCATACCGGTACACCTTACCGCCACACTTAAGATCCTTTTCAACGCCGGGCTCATCAACAGCCCCCGGTTCCGCGTTATCTCGAAAAACTAATTCCTCTGACGTCTGACGTCTGACGTCTCACGATTCCCCATTCATCATTCACCATTCACGATCTGCCCTCCCACGTTTCACATTGACGTCTGACGTCTGACCTCTCACCATTCCCCATTCACCATTCAAAATTGACTATTCACCATTCCCGTCTCCCGTCTGACGTCTCACCATCCCCGATTCACCATTCACGATTGACTATTCACCATCCCCGCCTCCCGTCTGACGTCTCACGTTGACGTCTCACCATTCCCCATTCACCATTCACGATTGACTATTCACAATCTCCCGTTTGACGTCTGACGATTCCACATTCACTACTCACGATCACCTCCCCCCATACCCGGTAGATACTTGGTACATACTTGGTAGTAAAAGCGCACAATATGGGTAAAAGCTTCCCGGAACGGAGTTATCGTAACCCAACATAAATGTAACATGACCGGCCGGCAGCCTTACCCGGAAAACAGCCTTTTGCCCATCATTCCGGCTTCCCCAACCGGTTTGACTTATGCCTGGGTTTTTACCACGGCTGAACGCCTCGCCTCCTTCCTGCCCTTCTCGAAGCGCTCCCTCCTGACCTCCTCCACCGGTATATTACGGGTCTTACTTTCCAGCCACGCGGTAATATCCAGGTACATAAACGATCTCGTTTCCAGTGGATTACCCTCGTAATGCTGCAATTTTTCTTTCAATAAAAGAAACGCCTGGTTAATTTTATCAGGCTCCAATGAGAATGATTTACGCAGGAACCGGAATATCTCCTCTTCCACCGTACTCAGGTTCTTCATATTGGCCATAAAACGGTAGACTGACTTCACCAGGTATTCTACAAGGCTGATATTGCCAAGTTCGTAGTGGGCGATCAGGTGCAGCAGCCGGGCATAACATTGCAGGTCGGTACGCAGGTCCACCTTCCAGTTGATGATCTTGTTCAGGTACTCGATGGCCATTTCATTATTGCCGCTGCCAAAATACAAACAGGCGATCTTGTAGTAAAACACCAATATGCGGTGCCGGTCAAGTTGCAGGTGGTATTGCTGCAGCTTTTCCGTGATCATGGGCACAAGCCCAAGCCCCTCGGTAAAAGTACCCTCCAGGAAATGCCTGTTGATCCGTGCAATATTCAGGTATATAAAAGTCTGTATCTGGGAATTGCTGTTCATGGTGCCATGATAAGATTCAGCAAATGATTCAAATACATTAAGTTGTTCATTAAACTTATCATAATTATTTAAATCAAAGTGTGCGCCTACCAGGTTATGCATCGCCTTGATATACTGCCCCGTCTCTACAGCTTTCATGGCGGGGTGCAGTTCAAAAAGGTCTACCCACTTCTGTGCATAACGGTAATACATCAGCAGGTCCTGGAGTATAAATCCATACCAGGCGTAAGACTGGTACAGGTAAAGTTTTTCATAGAATTGCAGGTCGTCCTGGTTAAAGGCAGGCAGGTTGGCCTCAAAAAACAGTTTAACGGCCTGTACATCTTTTTCGTCCCTTGCATGTCCCATCCTGATATACCAACTGTATAGTTTCAGCGAAAGATTTGACAGTTTTTCGATCAGTAAAATATGGCTGGTCACGGCCTCCACCTCGCTGGCCAGTTGCTCGGCCCTGTTTTCAATACTGCGTGTGATATGCAACGTCTCGATCTTTTTCTCAAAGATGAGGGCCTGCAACTGGTATGTGGATTGGTAGTAGGCCCTGGAAGTATGTTTCACCTTTTCAAGGATCTTCAACGCCTGGTGGTAATGTCCCTTATTATACAATACCCGCGCATATCCCATCTGCTCGTTGATCAGCAGGTCAATATTGGTCTCATCTTTTGTCTGGCTCAGTGAAGCCAGCAACTGGCGGTACAGGCTGGCCTTCATATTAGACAATTGCTCCTTTCTGATATCCGGGTATTTCCTGAGCAACTGCGATTCATCATACTCTTCCATCCGGTCCAGCGCGTCAAACAAACGGATGGTTTTGAGCTCGTCGCTTCCCGCTGAGCGTTTGGCAAATAGCTTGAATTGCCTTTTTTCACCCCGCTCGAGCGATTTGATCAACTGGAAAAGCTCGTCCGTACTCCTGTTAGGCATTGTAATAATTATTTTGAAAAATCCACGTCCCTGCTGCATTCCGGGCATTTATGACCCCCTTATCCACTGTAAAACAAATCAAATATTGATCAGCTTTATACATATCATCCGGATATTTTTGTATATGCAGGCTGCCTTATTATTATGGCAGGCAATCCAAATGTAAGCAGTCTGCCATTTTATTTTATAATATTAAGCTATGCCAGGAAAAAAGATCAACATTTTTGACACGACATTAAGGGACGGAGAACAGGTGCCCGGTTGCAAACTGAATACAAAGGAGAAGATCGAATTGGCCATCGTTCTCGAAGAACTCGGTGTTGATATTATTGAAGCCGGTTTCCCTGTTTCAAGCCCGGGTGATTTTAATTCGGTGAGGGAGATCACTAAGGTAATAAAAAATGCTACCGTTGCCGGTCTTAGCCGGGCTGTGCAGAAAGACATAGAGGTGGCAGCCGATGCCTTAAAATATGCGGCCCGGCCTCGTATACATACCGGTATCGGTACGTCCGACCTGCATATCAAAGCGAAATTTAATTCCACTAGGGAAGAGATCCTGCAACGCGCCGTACAGGCCGTAAAATGGGCAAAAAACTTTGTGGATGATGTGGAATTCTATGCAGAAGACGCTGGCCGCACCGAAAATGAGTACCTGGCAAGGGTGGTGGAAGCAGTGATTGCCGCCGGTGCCACAGTGGTAAATATCCCGGATACTACAGGCTATTGCCTGCCTTTTCAATATGGAGATAAGATCGCTTATCTCGTAAACAATGTTCCGAACATTGATAAAGCTACGATTTCATGCCATTGTCACAACGATCTGGGGCTGGCTACCGCCAACTCGATCGCAGGAGTAATTGCCGGTGCAGGACAGATAGAATGCACCATTAACGGCTTAGGCGAGCGTGCCGGCAATACCTCCCTGGAAGAAGTGGTCATGATCATCAAACAGCACCACGGGCTAGGGTTCTATACAAACATCAAAACCGAAATGCTCAACCCCGTGAGCCGCCTGGTAAGTGATACCATGCGCATGCCGGTGCAACCAAACAAGGCCATCGTCGGCAGCAACGCCTTTGCCCACAGCAGCGGTATTCACCAGGACGGGTTCTTAAAGGAGGCGCTCACTTATGAGATCATCAATCCCGAAACGGTTGGCGCCGGAGGCTCAAAGATCGTCCTCACGGCACGCAGCGGGCGCAGTGCATTGGCCCACCGCTTTCATAAACTGGGTTACCAGTTCACCAGGAACGATGTAGATACCCTGTACGAAAAATTCCTCGAAGTGGCCGACCGCAAGAAAGAAGTGGAGGATGAAGACCTGGATATCATGGCCCGGCAATATAAACAAGAAGCCATCGGCGTATAATTTTTTCGGGCCCAACAGCAGATCATGCGTTGGGCTTTTGTTGCGTCGCACACTTCCGCTGAAGAATCGCGTATCAACAAAAAGCCTGTCATCGCCCATAGCCGTTCCTGGTTGCTGTATAGGCTGCGCGGCATGAGGCAAGTTCCTTTATCTGGCTTTATACGTCTTTACAGTGCAGATTGAAGTGCAAAGCAGAGCATTTGGTTCAGCAGTTAAACTTTACAATACAATTGCTCAAGAGGAGCAAAATACAGGTAGCACTGAGCAATTTGCGTGTCGAAGCAGCAAATTGGAAACAACGAAGACGACCAAAGAACAGTAAGCCGGTTAACAAAACAAATAATGACAGTGACAGATACCATACAGGACCCAACACGGCAATCGGCTTTCAAAGAGCCTGCCGCTGGTATTACTGTTACTGGTCTTTCGCTTTCCCTGCAGGGCAGGAACCTGCTCGACAACATTTCTTTTCAGCTGCCTGCCGGTAGCCACCTCGCCATCACCGGCCCGTCCGGCAGCGGTAAAACGCTGTTATTGAACGCCATTGCCGGCAAACGCTTTCATAAAGGCACGGTATCATTTGCTAATGATCATTCCGTGATCACCCTCGTGGAACAGCATTATCACTTCAGGACATTATCCAACACCTCCGATTTTTATTACCAGCAACGATATAACAGTTTCGACAATACCGATGCGGCCACAGTTGCAGCCGAACTGCATGCCATATGCAGCGATACCGCACAGGTTCAGCAACTATTGTCCGCATTGCAACTCGCACACAAGGCAACTTCACCGTTGCTGCATTTGTCCAGCGGGGAACACAAGCGCTTTCAGCTCGTGAAGGCCCTGCTGGTAAAAGCAGACATGCTGCTGCTGGATGAGCCTTTTATGGGGCTTGACAGTAATAGCCGGAAGGGATTGAACAACATCCTTGCCGACCTCGCGGCCAACGGCACCCAACTCATCTGTGTGGCCGACGCCGCCGAACTGCCCTCATGTATCAACCGCGTGGCATTGCTGGACAAAGGGAAGCTCATTTCCCTCACCGGTAGAAACGCTCTGGCCCATAAAAATGGTTTTACCGATCATGCAATACCGGTGTTTACAACCTTTCCCACAGCGGGCAATACAAACGCCAGCCATTTTGAGCAGGCCATCCTTATGGAAGATGTAACGGTGAAATATGGCGACAAAACCATTCTCGACCATATCAACTGGCAGGTGAACAAAGGCGAACGCTGGTTACTGAAAGGCCATAACGGAGCGGGCAAGTCAACCCTCCTGAGCCTTATCTGCGGCGACAATCCGCAAACCTACGCCAATAAAGTTTGCCTGTTCGGCAAACGCAGGGGCAGCGGCGAAAGCATCTGGGACATCAAGAAAAACATTGGTTTTATTTCACCCGAACTGCATTGGTATTTCGATCGCGGCATCAGCGCTTATGAGGTGATCGGTTCGGGTTTCTTCGATACTATAGGATTATTCAGGAAACTGTCAATACAGCAACAGCAAGTAATAGAACAATGGCTGGATCTTTTTCGGCTAAAAATTTCTCATGTGCAAAACCAGCCGCTCTCAGCAATTTCAACGGGTGAGCAACGATTGATGTTGTTAATAAGAGCTTTAGTAAAAGATCCGCCATTGCTTCTTCTGGATGAACCCTGCCAGGGCCTCGACGCCGGTCATACAAAACAATTCGTGGAGTTGGTTGACCGTCTTTGTACACAACTGGATAAAACACTCGTTTATATAAGTCACTACGACAACGAAATACCGGCTTGTATTGATAAGGTGCTGGAACTGAAAGAAGGAAAACAACATATTTATTCATTAAACAATACTGCGGCAATGGCAGTATAAATAATTCCTCTCCGGGGGGATAGGTCCATGAAAAAAAACATAACAGTTATTAACGGCGATGGCATAGGCCCGGAGGTAACGGCACAATCCATAAAAGTGCTGGACGCCATTGCGCACATATACAACCACGAATTCCATTACAATTACTGCCTGATGGGTGCGGACGCCATTGACAAAACCGGTACTCCCCTGCCCGATGACACAATTGAATCCTGCCTCAACAGCGACGCGGTATTGTTTGGCGCGATCGGGCACCCGAAGTACGACAATGATCCTACTGCAAAGTTGCGCCCCGAACAAGGTCTGCTGAAGTTGCGCAAGTCATTGCAGTTATATGCCAACATAAGGCCCATTACCGCCTACCCCGCATTGCAGCACTTGTCACCCTTAAAAGCAAAGAGCCTCGATGGAATTGATTTCGTGATATTCCGCGAACTCACGGGCGGCATTTATTTCGGGGCAAAATCATTGAGCGATGATGGCAGCAGTGCACACGATGATTGCGTGTACACCAAACCTGAAATAGAACGTATCGCTCACCTGGCTTTTTCATACGCGCAAAAAAGAAGAAAGAAATTAACGCTGGTAGATAAGGCGAATGTACTCGAAACATCACGCCTCTGGAGAAAGGTAGTGCAGGAAATGGCCCCCGCATACAGCGACGTAACAGTCGACTATATGTTTGTGGACAACGCGGCCATGCAGATCATCCTCTATCCAAAACAATTTGATGTCATACTTACTGAGAACATGTTTGGAGACATCATCAGCGATGAAGCCAGTGTGCTCTGCGGTTCACTCGGGCTTGCACCATCCTCTTCTGTTGGAACAGGCACGGCGCTGTTCGAGCCCATTCATGGCTCCTATCCGCAGGCTGCGGGAAAAGATATTGCCAACCCGCTTGGCTCCATTCTTTCTGCCGCAATGATGCTCGAATATTTTGGCATGCCGGAAGAAGCTGCTGTAGTAAGAAAAGCGGTTGAATGGACACTGCAAAACAAATTTGTTACAAAAGATATTGACAGCATCAACTTCTATTTCACTTCTACCATCGGCGACCTGGTGGCTGATTATGTAAGCAATAAGATAACCGGCGAAGTGAACCAGACAAATATTGAGTTGAGAAAGTCAACCATCATATAAGACCTGTTCAGTGATTGCGTTGCAATAACCGCTGCAAAACGGTTCAACAGGCGTAATCAGCAGGCCGGCATAAAATCATCGTCAAAGTTCTTTGTTTATAAAACGGGCAGCTGTATATTCGCATCAAATCACGCGATGTACAGGACAAGCACAAATATCGACAGCATACTACCGGTTCTACTGGTGGTCGTTGTCATTATTCCTGCCATGTACGGAGGTGGTTATAACATGTAAATCAATAAACATTCATGATAAACCCGCCTCTCAAAGGCGGGTTTTTTGTTACAGGTATTTGTGTGACCAGCAGCAAAGCTCCGTAGGAGCGAAATGACGGTAGCCCCGGTTAAACCGGGAGGAATAGAGAAAATAATTTCAAACACCCCGTAGGGGGTGCAATATTAAAACCATATTATGGCATCGTATTACAACAATGAAACAATCCTGTGGCTCAACGGGGAATTTGTAAAGGCATCAGAAGCAAAGATGGACTTCTACAGCCAGTCCCTGCATTATGGTTATTCCGTGTTTGAAGGCATCCGTTCCTATAAAACGGAAAGTGGTGAAACGCGCATCTTCAAAGCCACCGAACATTACGACCGGTTGCGCAATTCCGCTGAGTCCATCAACATGCCTTATAGCTGGACCAACGAAGAACTCATCGATGCCACTTATGAAGTATTGAGAAGAAACAATTTACAGGATGCTTACATAAGGCCCGTTGTATATGCACCGGCCAATATGAGTTTCGTAAAAAATACGACGTCATTCATTTTTATCGAAGTGTGGGAGATGTCCCCCTTCTTTGGCGACAAGCTCTTGCGCATCATGACCTCCTCTTTTCAAAGGCCCAATCCAAAAGCTTTTAAGATAACAGCCAAGGCTGCGGGGCACTATGTAAACTCTATCCTGGCAAGCCAGGAAGCAAAAGCAAAAGGATACGATGAAGCGCTGCTGACCGACATGAACGGTTTTGCCGCAGAAGGTGTGGGTGCGAATATGTTTTATGAAAAAGATGGCAAACTCTATACACCATCGCTGGGAAATATCCTGCCGGGCATAACACGTGCAACAGTACTGGAAATTTGTGCAGCACATGAAATACCGGTGGAAGAAAAACAGGTAACACTGGAAGAAATCAAGGAAGCCGATGCTGCCTTTTTCTGTGGCACTGCCGCAGAAGTGATCGGCTGGGAAAGCTTTGATGATATACCATTTAAAAAGAACTGGAAAGAAACACAGAGCAGGAAAATACAACTGGCATACCTGGCAAGGGTTACCGAAAAGCAGTTGGAACCGGTTGAGAATGCATTGGCATAAGCTGCGCAGGCTAACCGCCCCTTATTGGTGCAACAGGGAGAAAACGTACAAGGGTGCGACGCAACGGATGACGCGCAAAGAACAGAACGACGATAACAAAAAACATACGCACAACAATGGCTGAACTGAACAAGTACTCGAAAACGCTTACGCAGGATGTTACCCAACCTGCAGCACAGGCAATGTATTATGCAATCGGTTTTAAGGAAGCAGATTTTGCAAAAGCACAGGTGGGCATCGCCAGCATGGGTTGGGATGGTAACCCCTGCAATATGCACCTCAACGACCTGGCAACAACCGTAAGAGATAGTGTGAACAATACAGAAGGCCTGCTGGGCCTGCGTTTTCATACAATAGGCGTAAGCGATGGCATTAGCATGGGCACAGATGGCATGCGTTATAGCCTCGTAAGCCGTGACGTGATCGCCGACAGTATTGAAACAAATGCCGGTGCACAATATTACGATGCATTGGTTTGCATACCAGGCTGTGATAAAAATATGCCGGGCTCTGTAATGGCAATGGGAAGGTTGAACCGCCCTTCCATAATGTTGTACGGCGGCACTATTGCGCCGGGTCATTATAAAGGCGAAGACCTGAATATTGTAAGCGCCTTTGAAGCATTGGGACAAAAGATCGCCGGTAATTTAAGTGAAGCAGATTTTAAAGGAATCGTGCAGCATTCCTGCCCGGGTGCAGGTGCCTGTGGCGGCATGTACACTGCCAACACTATGGCCAGCGCTATTGAAGCAATTGGTCTGAGCCTTCCCTACTCCTCTTCCAATCCCGCGCTGAGTGCAGAGAAACAAAAAGAATGTGCAGCAATCGGGGAAGCCATTAAGACAATCCTGGAAAAAGATATCAAGCCAAGGGATATCATGACCCGCAAGGCCTTTGAAAATGCCATTACCGTGGTGATGGTATTGGGTGGCAGCACCAATGCGGTATTGCATTTAATAGCCATGGCGAGAAGCGTTGACCTTGACCTTACTCAGGACGACTTCCAGGCCATCAGCAATAAAATTCCGGTGCTCGCAGATTTTAAACCCAGCGGCAAATACCTGATGGAAGACCTCCATCAATATGGTGGTGTTCCTGCCGTAATGAAATATCTATTAAGCAAGGGTTTGCTGCATGGCGATTGCATAACAGTCACCGGCAAAACGGTGGCAGAGAATTTACGGGATGCGCCGGATCTTGACTTTGACAAACAAAAGATCATCATGCCTTTGGAGACGCCGTTAAAAGCAACCGGCCACTTACAAATCCTCTATGGCAACCTGGCCGAAGGTGGAAGTGTTGCAAAGATCAGCGGTAAGGAAGGAGAACGTTTTGAAGGAACAGCGCGGGTGTTTGATGGTGAGCACGATTTAATAAAAGGCATCCAGTCAGGTCGTGTGCATGCAGGCGACGTGGTGGTTATCCGCAACATCGGGCCGAAGGGTGCACCCGGAATGCCGGAAATGCTGAAACCTACAGGAGCCATTATCGGCGCGGGTTTGGGTAAATCGGTGGCGCTTATCACCGATGGAAGATTCAGTGGCGGAACGCACGGTTTCGTGGTGGGCCACATTACCCCTGAAGCTTTCGATGGTGGCCTCATAGCCCTGGTGGAAGACAACGATATTATTGAAATAGATGCGGTACACAACAGGATCACTTTAAAAGTGGCCGATGAAGTGATCGCGCAAAGAAGAGCGGCATGGAAACAACCAGCGCTTAAAGCAACAAAAGGCATTTTGTACAAGTATGCGAGAAGCGTGAAGACTGCGGCTGAAGGTTGTGTTACAGATGAGAGTTAATATTTGGATCCGGGCAAAACAATAAGCATTAAACATCGTTGCGTCGCACTCTTGTACTGAAGAATAAAAAGCACCTGTAAAATGCAGGTCATACAAAGCATACAAAAACAGGATCTGTGAAATACGGGAAGAAAGAGTACTGCCTGACTTCGATCCGCAGCTTTGTATGAAGTGGAGACTAAGTATTAAACCAATCGGTAAAAGGAAACATAAACGTTTTCCCGATGACTTTACGTTTAGGTTAACGGGAAACGAATGGCATCTTTTGAGGTCACAAATGATGACCTCAGGTGGACAAACAATCGGGGTTAAAAATAATATCAATGACAAAGGACTATTTTAAAGAAGCAGCGGAATACAATGTATGGGCAAACAACATCGTCTGCGGCTGGCTTGAGCAAATAAGCGACGAGCAATGGAGCCGTGAAGTGATCAGCAGTTTCAACAGCATACAGGAAACGGTTTTGCATACCATTGCTGCAGAGAAAGCATGGCTGGAAAGATTTAAAAAGAACCCTGACATTGTTTGGCTACAGGGCAGCTTCAAAGGATCAAAAGCGGAGCATATACAATTATGGAAAGAAACCTCTGCAGAACTTAAAGCAGTCATCGATGCTTTTGATGAAAAGGAACTTGACAGCAATCTTGATTTTAAAAGACTGAACGGTGATGCTTATTCAATGCCGTTTTACCAGTTGTTTGCGCATGTCGTCAATCATGCAACATACCACCGCGGGCAGTTGGTAACAATGCTGCGGCAGGTAGGGTTCCAGGGTATTGGTTCAACCGATCTCCTTGGCGTTTACAGAAAAAAGTGAGCATCAAAATAGTTGAATTAAGTAACAAAAGCACAAGTGTGCGACGCAACCAAAGCCACATAATTGTTCTTTTGCCGGGTTCATAAAAATAAAAAATCGTGTTATGGAAACACTAGAGTTAGAAATGAAAAAGACCGCGGAAAATAAGGTTGAAAATATCAGCGGCAGTGAAGCAGTTTTAAAAGCATTAATAGAAGAATCGGTTACTACGGTCTTTGGATACCCTGGTGGCGCGATTATGCCGATCTATGATGCATTGTTCGATTACGACGGGCACCTGAACCATATTCTCGTCCGTCATGAACAAGGAGCTATTCATGCAGCGCAGGGTTATGCCAGAACATCGGGCGATGTGGGTGTGGTGTTTGCGACCAGCGGCCCCGGTGCGACAAACCTGGTTACAGGCCTGGCAGATGCCCAGATAGACAGCACACCTGTTGTCGCTATCACCGGCCAGGTGTTTGCTCACCTGCTCGGAACAGATGCCTTCCAAGAAACTGATGTGATCAATATTACAACACCCGTTACCAAATGGAATTACCAGGTGACCGATGCAACCGAAATCCCTGCGGTGCTGGCAAAGGCATTCTACATTGCCAAAAGCGGCAGGCCGGGACCTGTATTGATCGATATCACCAAGAATGCACAGCTGCAGAAGTTTGACTATAAAGGTTATGAGAAGTGCACGCATATTCGCAGCTACAGGCCAAAACCGATCATCAGGAAAACATTTGTGGAAGAGGCGGCAAAGCTCATCAATGAAGCAAAAAAACCATTCGTAATATTTGGCCAGGGCGTTATACTCGGCCGCGCCGAACAGGAGTTCAAAGCCTTTATAGAAAAGGGCGGTTTGCCTGCAGCGTGGACAGTGCTTGGCTTAAGCGCGCTTGAAACAGATCACCCGCTGAATGTTGGTATGCTTGGTATGCACGGGAATTATGGCCCGAATGTATTAACCAACGAATGTGATGTATTGATCGCCGTGGGGATGCGCTTTGATGACCGCGTTACCGGGCGCCTCGACAAATACGCCAAACAGGCTAAAGTGATTCATCTTGATATTGACCCCGCAGAGATTGACAAGAACGTGAAAACGACCGTGCCTGTCTGGGGTGATTGTAAAGAAACACTGCCAATGCTTACCGCACTGATTGAAGAGAAACAGCATACTGACTGGCTTAAACGTTTTAATCAATACACAAAGGAAGAAGTTGAGCTGGTTATTAACAAGGAAATGCACCCCGACGCAGCGGAGATGACCATGGCCGAAGTTATCGACTCATTGAACGAGCTTACCCGGGGCGAAGCGGTTATTGTAACAGATGTTGGCCAGCACCAGATGATCGCCTGCCGCTATGCAAAGTTTGTACGGTCAAAAAGCAATGTAACATCAGGTGGCCTTGGCACGATGGGTTTTGCGCTTCCGGCCGCCATCGGCGCCAAATATGGAGCACCGGATAGAACAGTGGTTGCAATTATTGGCGATGGTGGTTTCCAGATGACACTGCAGGAACTCGGGACCATCATGCAGTTTGGCGCAGAGGTAAAAATGCTTATTCTGAATAATAATTTTCTCGGCATGGTGCGCCAGTGGCAGGAGCTCTTCCATTCAAGAAGGTATTCTTTCGTCGATATTCAAAGCCCCGACTTTGTAACCATCGCAAAAGGCTATGGCATTACCGGCCGCTCGGTAAACGCCCGTAAAGAATTGAAGGCCGCTTTAAAAGAAATGCTCGACCACAAAGGATCTTACCTGCTCGAAGTAATGGTAGGTAAAGAGAACAATGTGTTCCCTATGGTGCCACAGGGTTGCAGCGTTTCAGAAATAAGATTAAAATAATGTGCCCGGCGTTCCTGCAAGCATTAAGCTTTGCTTGCATCGCACGCCGGTATTAAAGCATCAGTTCAGGCACGGTTAACGCATTTTAAAAAGCTACTACAATGAAACAGGAATATACCATAACAGTTTATACAGAGAACCAGGTTGGGTTACTCAACCGCATAGCCATCATATTTACCCGGCGTAAAATAAATATCGACAGCCTTAACACCTCCCCTTCCGAGGTGGAGAGTGTACACCGCTTCACTATCGTTATCAACGAGACAGAAGAAGTGGTGCGCAAACTCTGCCGCCAGATCGAAAAACAGGTAGAAGTGCTAAAGGCTTATTACAACACCAATGAGGAAATCGTTTGGCAGGAACTCGCTTTATACAAAGTACCTACAGAAATAATCGCGGAGGAAGTGAAAGTGGAAAGGCTCTTACGCGAACACGGCGCCAAAGCCGTGGTGATCCGTAAAGATTACACCGTATTTGAAGTTGCAGGCCATCGCGAAGAAACCGATAACCTGATAAAAGTATTGGAACCATACGGACTCATAGAATTCGTTCGCAGCGCGAGGGTAGCCATCATAAAAGACAGCGCAGGCTTCCATTTAAAACTTAAAGAATTTGAAGCGGCCGACCCTGGTGAAGACGCTGCAGAAAATGAGTTCCTCAACCGGCAGGAAGAAGTATTTACAATGTAAAGTATTCTTATGATCATAGGCATGGTATTGTTCCCAAACCTAACTCAGCTCGATCTCACAGGCCCGTATGAAGTGTTTGGAAGAATGCCATCCACAAAAGTTCTTTTAGTTTCGGAATCATTAGCGCCTGTAAAAAGCGACTACGGTTTACTGCTTACTCCCGATGCAACATTCAATGATTGTCCCCAGGTGGATATATTATTTGTCCCGGGTGGTAAGGGCATCTTTGAAGCCATGCAAAATAAAAAGCTCATCGGCTTTTTAAAGCAGCAGGCAGTAAAAGCAACATACATCACTTCTGTTTGTACCGGCGCACTGGTACTCGCAACAGCAGGGTTGCTCGACGGCTACAAAGCAACAACGCATTGGCTTTCACTCGACTTATTGAAATTATTTCCTGTCGAAGTCGTGAAACAAAGAGTGGTTGTTGACAGGAATCGGATAACAGGTGGCGGTGTAACAGCAGGAATAGATTTTGGCTTATCCGTTGCCGCGGAATTATTTGGCGAAGATGTTGCCAAAGACGCACAGCTTTTTATGGAATACAATCCGGCGCCGCCATTTAATGCCGGGTCGCCGGAAACAGCAGGTAAAGAAGTGGTGGAGCAAGTGATTGCCTCAAGAGCTGCTATTCAGCATGAGCGGGCGCAACTCGTAAAAAAACTATTAAGTGAACGTTGAAAAAGTGATACCTGTACTGCGCATATTCGACCTCCGGAAGGCGGTTGAATTTTATGTTGACTGGCTCGGCTTTACCATTGTATGGGAACATCGGTTTGAAGAGCATGCACCTGTGTATATGGAAGTGGCGAAAGATGGTATTACGTTACACCTGAGTGAGCATCATGGTGACGGAAGTCCCAACACGCACGTGTTTGTTTGGTGCACAGGCGTAAAGGAATACCACGAAGAACTAATCGCTAAAAAATATAAATATAACAGGCCGGGTATTGAAGAAACATTTTACGGAACATTGGCATTTACGGTGAACGATCCGTTTAATAACAAGATCATTTTTAACCAGCAGTTGCCGCCATCAACGCATGAAGCAACGCCGGATAATGTTGAATAAAGATTATGGCGTATAAGAGTGCGATGCCGGATAAGCCGGCACTGTCGCGCAACTGAAGATAGGTAGTAGTAGTAAAGACTGGCTCATCAAAATATTGCATAACAGTCCCTGTGTTATGGCATTTTAAAATTGATAATCAAAAACAACCCCCTTCAGGGGATGGGGGACCAAATTAACATCATGGCAAAATTAAATTTCGGCGGAGTGGAAGAAAACGTTGTAACCCGCGAAGAATTTCCACTGTCAAAAGCTCAGGAAATTTTAAAGAATGAAACAGTCGCAGTAATTGGCTACGGCGTTCAGGGTCCTGGCCAGGCACTTAACCAGCGCGACAATGGCATTAACGTAATCGTTGGCCAGCGTAAGAATTCCAAAACATGGGATAAAGCCATTGCCGATGGTTTTGTACCCGGCGAAAACTTATTCGAAATTGAAGAAGCATTACAGCGCGGTACCATTATTTGCTACCTGCTGAGCGATGCTGCACAAATAGCTCTCTGGCCCACAGTTCAAAAACACTTAACTGCAGGCAAGGCATTATATTTCTCTCATGGCTTTGGCATTACATTCAATGAGCAAACAGGCATTATTCCTCCTGCTGATGTGGATGTATTTCTCGTTGCACCGAAAGGTTCAGGCACATCACTGCGCCGCATGTTCCTGCAAGGTCGTGGCTTGAACAGTTCTTACGCAATCTTCCAGGACGCAACCGGTAAAGCAAAAGACCGCGTTATTGCCTTGGGTATTGCAGTGGGTAGCGGTTACCTGTTCGAAACAAACTTCAAAAAAGAAGTATACAGCGACCTTACCGGTGAGCGTGGAACTTTAATGGGTTGCATACAAGGTATTTTCGCAGCACAATACCAGGTATTGCGCGAAAGAGGCCACTCTCCTTCCGAGGCTTTTAACGAAACGGTTGAAGAACTTACACAATCGCTGATGCCACTCGTTGCAGAAAATGGGATGGATTGGATGTACGCCAACTGTTCAACAACTGCACAGCGAGGCGCATTGGATTGGTGGAAGAAATTCCGCGATGCTACCTTACCTGTTTTCAACGAATTGTATACAAGCGTTGCAACAGGCAAAGAAAGCCAGCGCAGCATCGATTCCAACTCACAGCCCGACTATCGCGAAAAGCTGGAAGTTGAATTGAAAGAATTGCGCGACAGCGAAATGTGGCAAGCTGGTAAAACAGTTAGAAGCCTGAGGCCGGAAAACCAGAAATAATCTTGTGAACCGGGCAGTAGTGCATGCAGGAGGCTTTCGTTGCATCGCACTCTTGTACGGCAACAATACTATTCAGCATTAATACAAAAGGCGCAAAGCATAAAACCTTTGCGCCTTTTACATATAAGCAATAGCAATAATCTTCACCATGAATGATTTACAAATATCCCTGCCCGATAACTATGCAACGATAAAAACTGCGTCGGAAGCAATTCATTTCTCTATGCCTTCCGATCTCCAGGCAGGTTGTTTGTTGCGCACGCTTGTTGCTTCAAAACCCGCAGGAAGTTTTTTGGAACTAGGCACCGGAACAGGTTTATCGCTAAGTTGGATCGTTGAAGGAATGGATAATGATGCAAGTGTAATTTCCATCGACAACAATGAAACATATCTCGCTATTGCAAGAAAGTTTTTTGATAACGACAAGCGTGTAACCATTGTTTGCGAAGACGGCAATGCGTGGATAAGAAGCAACCCGTACAAGCAATTTGATCTTGTTTTTGCAGATGCCTGGCCTGGTAAATATGAAGCGTTTGAAGAAACGCTGGAGCTTATAAAACCCGGTGGCTTTTATATAATTGACGATATGTCGCCACAACCAAACTGGCCAGCGGGACATGAACTAAACGTAGAGCGCCTTGTGAACGAGCTTGAACAACGCGATGATATCAGGCTTACGAAAATGAACTGGTCAACAGGGCTCGTTATAGTTACTAAAATAAAATAGCGAAACAATTCAACAGCACGCCTCCCATTTGCGGCTTTTGTAAGCTCAATATTTTTTACCTTGTTAAAAAATAAACGATGGAAGAAAGTACAAACCAGGAAGAGCAAAAACAAAGCGAGGTAACACAGCTTGTCTTGCCCGGGGCATCTGAAATCAAGCACCCAAAAAAGAAACATCACCCGGTTGTTGTTGTCGCAAGGGATTGGAAAGAATACCTGGGTGAATGTTTATTGATCGTATTCAGTGTAGCGCTTGCAATAGGCATCACAGAATATCTTACAGGTCTCCATGAAAAGAAACAAGCGTCAGAAATATTACACCAATTGAAAGAAGAACTTATCAGCAATAAAGAAGCTGCTAAAGAACAGTATGCATATCATCAACAGGTCTTCAAATTAATCGACTCAGCAAAAAGCAATCCTGCCTTTGCAAATAAATTTTTGGATAGTGCGAACAATATCCATCTCAATATGATTATGCCCAAAGGCGCCCTGCTAAATGATCTTAATGACGTAGCATGGCAGGAGGCAAAGCAAAATAATATTTTTTCCGCCATCGACCTTTCTACCTACAGTTTAATCACAGACATATATAATAACCAGGAACGAGTACTGCACCTGGAACCCAACCTGGCGGAACTCCTGCTCTCCTATCAATCACGTGATGCTAAAAATATTCAGACAACATTGACTTTAATCCACGACGTCTTATTTGCATGGGTTGTTGAAAGAACGCCGCGTTTGATCACACAATACAAGGAAGCAATCGACAAGTTGAGTAAATATTAATTATGAGCACAACAAACGTAAGACCCGTTCTGGATTTCAAGGTTGCCGCAGAGCGTTTAAAACACATAGCCAGGAAAACGCCTCTTACTTTTAACCATAACCTTTCTAAGAAATACCAATGCAACGTCTATCTCAAACGGGAAGACCTCCAGGTGGTAAGGTCTTATAAATTGCGCGGCGCATTCAACATGATGAGTGCTCTATCGCCGGAACAATTGAAGCATGGCGTAGTGTGTGCAAGTGCGGGTAATCATGCACAGGGTTTTGCGTATAGTTGCAGAAAACTAAATGTAAAGGGTGTCGTGTTTATGCCGGTGATAACACCCAAACAAAAGATCAGGCAAACCAAAATGTTTGGCGAGCATTATATTGAAGTAAAGCTTATTGGCGACACATTCGATGATTGCGCAGTTGCCGCCAAGGAATATACCTCCAAGCATCAAATGACCTTTATTCCACCTTTTGATGACTACCGCATCATCGAAGGCCAGGGAACCGTGGGTATTGAGATACTTGATGAACTGGCCCATGTTGACTATTTATTTATTCCAGTTGGCGGGGGCGGTTTAAGTGCCGGAGTTGGAACATATTTTAAAGAGCGCTCACCAAACACAAAGATCATCGGGCTTGAGCCCGAAGGAGCGCCGGCCATGTATGAATCAATAAAAGCGGGCTATCCGGTAACCTTGGAGAAAATAGATCGGTTTGTTGATGGCGCCGCAGTAAAACGTGTGGGCGATCTCACATTTGAAATTTGTAAAACAGTATTAAGCGAAGTACACCTTGTGCCCGAAGGAAAGGTTTGTTCAACTATTCTGAAACTTTATAATGAAGATGCGATTGTTGTTGAGCCGGCCGGAGCATTATCTATTGCTGCACTGGACGATTATGCAGGGGAAATAAAAGGCAAGACCGTAGTTTGCATAGTAAGCGGTAGCAATAACGATATTGACCGAATGCCGGAGATAAAGGAACGTTCGCCTCAATACGAAGGTTTAAAACACTATTTCCTGGTCAAGTTTGCCCAACGGCCCGGTGCTTTGAGAGAATACCTGAACAACGTGCTCGGTCCTTCTGATGACATCACCCGTTTTGAGTACATGCAGAAGACAAATAAAGATGCAGGGCCTGCTCTTGTGGGCATCGAATTGCAGTCAAAGGATGACTATTTCGAACTGATCGCCAGGATGAAACAATTTAATATTGATTATACGGAACTGAACAAAGACGACACTTTATTCAGCTATATGGTGTGATTATTTTTTAGCATACACTAAAACCCTGAAAGTCCCGGGAATCATTTTTGGCCATTGTCCTTCCGGTGTATTTGGTTCAAAGTCTGCGGTTGGCAAAAACACATTACCGCTTTCAGGGTCTACGCATAATGTTCTTGCCCCTTTTTGTGTCCTCAAGTTTTCCAACACTTTAAAATTATCGCGGGACAGTTCTTCGATCACAGTTAATGACCCCTCACCGTTGGACGAGTAAACATATTGCAGCTTTGAATTAAATGCGGTACCATCACAGCCGTCATCAATAGGCTGCTTCGAAACAATCTTTCCGTTGGTTGCATTTACCACCACCAGCATCCTGTTATCGCAGCCTGCAAAAAGCCGTTTTGTACTACGGTCGATGGATAGTCCCGATGGCTCCTCACCCGGAGCTATTGACCAATTGGCCATCACTTTGTAATTCTTTATATCAACGACTACGATCTCGCTTTTGTCTTCGTTGTTTACAAAAACTTTACCTGCTCCGTCGCTGACGGCTGTTTCAGGCTTGCCGGTAAGTTGTATGGTTGCGACCACTTTGTTTTTTACCGGGTCAATTACAGTCAGGTCTTTGCTTCGCCCGTTGCAGGTAATGATTTTCCCTGAATAGTCTTCATAAAATATTGCATCCGGGTTTTCGCCTGTCTTTATGGAATCCATTACGAGGTTTGTCTTTAAATCAAAAACAAAAACATTGTTCAACCTGCCATTGCTCGTAAAGCCTTTGCCCGAAGCATCGTCAAAAGCAATACCATGCACGCCGATTGTTCCCGGAATAACGCCCAGCGAATCGCCTGTTTTCTTATCAAGAATATTCACCTGGTTTCCATGCGACACATATAGTTTATTACCGTGCACAGCGATGTAGTCCCAACCTCCCCCACTCGCTATGGAAAATGTATTAACCAGTTTATAGCCGCTTTGAGCATCGCTATCTGCAGTTGCCGCAAGAAGCGTTAGGCACAGCAATATTTTTTTCATCATCTTCTTTTTTTGGTAGTTATTTTTTGAGAATAAAACAGTTTAGCTACTGCCTTTGGCAAAATTATGTCAACGGGGCGTATGCTTTTTCAAATTGCTTAATCAACCTGACGTTGAAGTGTGTGATGCCCGATAAGCGCCATTTTTGCGTATGCAAAGCCTGGTAGCAAATGGAATGACGGGTGCATAAACTATTTGGCAAACGGCCGCAGCCTTAATGACATATTGGCGACAATGCCATCGATGGGTGCCCAAAGTGGCTTGAAATCCGGGTTTTTAATGCTTCCGATATACAGGCTTTCGTATTTACTTTGGCGCTCATCGAGTAAGTTCTCGCAATTAAGCACAAGGCTCCATTTCGGGCCAAATTCCTTTTCTATCATGGCAGCCATAAACAAATAGCCAGGGGTTTTACTGAAATCTTCCCTGTACTGGTAACCAGTGTAAGAACCTTCTAATCCAAACCTCCATTTGCCCTCAATAGCATAAGCAACCACGGCCGCAGCCCTGTTCCTTGGTGTTAACAACATGAACTGGTTTCGCTCAAGATATTTTCGTTCAGCATCGGTATAGGTATACCCAAGATAAAATTCCCATGACTTGACCGCTGCCTGCACGTAGGTGTCAAAGCCTTTGGTAACAATTGCTTTAGATTCGTTATAAAAATACACGTCGCCATTCGCTGCTTCTTCAGCAATAACCGGGTCGTTGATATTGGTGAGAAAAAAAGCGTGATTAATAAAATAACTGTTGCCATCGCCAAACTCTTTTTTATAGTTGAACTCGATATTGGCGCCAAGCGATTGCTCGGCGGTTACGCCCGGCGCAATCGGTTGTAACTGGTAAACCTGGTAGTCTTTTATTTGGGGGGTAAGCGGGTTGGGCGTTTTATATCCCATTCCAAAACCCAACCTTGAGCCCCAATGCTCGTTGAAATGATGAAAGACTGCAACTCTCGGCAAGACAAAGTTTCCATAGTCGGTATGATGGTCGAACCGGATACCGGTTTCCAGTTTGGTTTGGCTGAACATGTTCCAGGTGTCCTGTACAAACACGCCTGCAGTGGTATTGGAGAATGAGCCAACCGGCGCAGGTGTTACATCAGATGGCTGAAAATCGTCGGCGGTAAGATTAACGCCGGCAACAACCGAATGATGGCCTTGCCGCAACAACAAAGAAGCCTCTGAATAAAAATTTTTCTGCGTGCCGCTAAAGAAATAACTGTTGGTGGTTTCTTCTCTTTTGAAGGCGCTGTAACTTGCTTTAAGTGTACTGCTAACTTTAGTATTAAACCGGTTCTCCGCAATAAGCGTAAGTGTATTCCGGTTCAATTGGTTTGCTTCATAATAGGGATGGCTTGCATTATGGCGGTCTTCGATGGCAATCATATCCCCGCCTGCACGATTCTCAAAACTGCCTGACCAACTCAA
The DNA here is from genome assembly GCA_002478885.1 of Chitinophagaceae bacterium UBA7600. Taxonomy (GTDB): domain Bacteria; phylum Bacteroidota; class Bacteroidia; order Chitinophagales; family Chitinophagaceae; genus DLKC01. Next base: position 24,174 of record DLKC01000090.1, on the reverse strand, counting down.
TGATATCGAACTTTTATTAGACGGATAAATGTACAAAGTGGGGTGAATTAGCGTAGCTTTTATGTCGGGCACATCGCTTAATCCATCGTCGTTAACATCGACAGGTTTTTGCAGCGTTTCGCCAGCGAACAAGGTGAACCCAATATGCTTCCAGCGTTGCGCATAATATGCGTTAACGTTTGTTTCTTTTAGAGTAGTGGTATTTATGAGAACCGACGCATCGGGCTGGTAAGAAGGCTTTTTGGAAATAAGATTGATCAATCCGCCGATGGCGCCACCGCCATAAAGCGTTGATGCCGATCCTTTGATCAATTCAATCTGTTTAAGATCTAGCGGCGGAATAGAAAGTATACCAAAGCCACCGGAATAGCCTTCGTATAAGGGCATACCATCGCGCAATATCTGCGTGTATTTTCCATCAAGCCCCTGTATGCGCACATTCGCATTGCCCGATGTTGCCGACGACTGCTGTATTTGTATACCACTCATGTCGCCCAGTATGCTGGCAATATTGCCGGGCTTTACCGTACTCTCCTCATTCATTTCTTCCAGGCCTAGCACTTCCACTTTGGTAGTAGAAGTCTCAATACTTTCATTGCTCCTGGTAGAGGCAACCACCGTTACATTTTGCAAGGCTGCTGCTTCTTTTTGCATTTGTATAATAAAAGTGGTAGTATCCGGTAGTTGCGCGGTAAACTGCTTGTCGGCGTAACCCACATAGCTCAAATGAATAACAAGCTTTCCGTTTGTTTCGATTAGCAACTGCAAAACACCGTTTGCATCGCTGATGGCAGACCGTTTCTTATTTCCTTCAACGGTTACGCTCACACCGGCCAAAGCTTGCTTTGTTTCAGCGTCCTGCACTATTGCGGTAAAATGCTGTTGCGCAACAGCCAGCTGGCAACAAAAAAAGACTGCTATCTGTAAAATCTTTTTCAACTACACGGGTTTGAATATTATTTTCAGGAACCGGGCTCTAGTAATGCTATTGAACATCGTTGCGTCGCACTCTTCAGCATTCATAACCGACTCATTGGGTTTGTTTGCAGTAAGGTTACATTAAAGCCCTTTTGCAGCAGGACCAACAGGCAAATAACCTGCAACGATAAAAAGTAAAATTAACCGCAAGGTTCAATTGTTCGGTCTCCATTCTTCAAAAAGCGATTTTTCTGCGACCAATCAATGAAGTAGACAGAAGCTGCCTAAAGAACCGGCCGCACAAGAGTGCGACGCAACGAAGACGCTATGGAATGCTTTTGCCGGGCGCATAAAAACCGTCAACGGCAAGTGCGGTTACATGATCTGAGATTCTTCATCGAACGATTCGGAATAAACGCGCTTTAATGATATTTGCGGAACGGGTGAAACAATCAGCGGAAATTTTTCCACTGTAACAAAACTGGGGTCGAGCCCGAAGCCGCGCTCTTCACTGAGGCTAATTTCTTTTAACCAGAAATGCAGTTTCATTACAACACGTTCAAAGAAAGGAAGGTCGTTGTCGTTTGAAAGATATTTTTCCATCACAACAAACTGGAAATCGCCAACCACGTTGTTTTTCTCGAGGCTTTCATAACGGCTGGTGATATTTACTTCGCGGTTATTAACCAGTTCTTCGACTACCTTGCGGAACATGAGATTGATCTTTTGCTGCACCCTGAAACCAAGGCGAAACTCAACGCGAATGATATCGTTGGGAATAATATGGTCGACTACGTATTCGCAGGTGTAGGGGTCGTCGACCGTATCCACGTGCACAAACCAATAGATGTCGGCGCGCTTTGGTTTTTTATTCAGTATGGAGTAAATGATCTTGTGCTCTATTTCCTTTGGGTTATTGGCACTCGTCATGTAAACAAGGTGCGTAGAATATTTGGTGACAGATTTATCGTTACTCAGCTCCTGGATCATGGGAATATAATGTTCGAGCCGCACAAACTCCACGTAACGGTTCTTGATCTTGCGGCTGCGGTACCACACATACATAACGGCAAACAGCCCACCGCCAACGATTAATGTTACAAAACCACCATGAGGGAACTTTTCGAGGTTGGCGATCAAAAAAGATATTTCTATGGTCAAATAAACCGCTAGATAAAGGTATATCCAAAATGGCATCACCCTTTTGCCAACCAGGAAATTGGCGAAGAGTATCGACGTACTTATCATGCACATGGTTATGGCCAAGCCATAAGCCGCGGCCATGCTGGTGGAATTTTTAAAATATAAAACGATGCCGCAACATCCAACGAACAACAAAAGATTAAGGCTTCCGATAAACAACTGACCACGCTCTTCTGTGGGGTACTTTATCTTCATCTTTGGCCACAAACTAAGGCGGATGCTTTCGCTGATAAGCGTAAAAGAGCCACTGATCAACGCCTGGCTGGCGATGATGGCCGCGGTTGTGGCAATAATAATTCCGAATAACCGGAACCAATCGGGCATTAAACTGTACAACACCTTAAGCTTTTCCGTATCGATTACCTGACCATGATAATGAGCGAGCAAAAAAGCTCCCTGGCCAAGATAATTAACCACAAGGCAGGTTTTTACAAAAATCCATGATATGCGGATATTGCTTCTTCCACAATGACCAAGATCGGAATACAGGGCTTCGGCTCCTGTTGTACAAAGGAACACCGAACCCAAAATCCAGAACCCTTTGGGGTATTTGGTAAGCAGCTCAATCGCGTAGTGCGGACTCAAGGCCCGGAAAATGGCAAGATCATCGGCGAGATGCGCCAGGCCCAACACTGCAAGCATGGTAAACCAAACAAGCATAATAGGGCCAAAAAGCCGCCCGATAGAAGCCGTGCCAAATTGTTGAAAAAAGAACAGCAAAGCAAGGATAGACAGCACAATCACCACTATGGTGTCGCCTGAAATATCCCTCAGAAGCGGAATCTGGTCTAACTGGTGCAAACCCTCAATGGCTGAAGTAACAGATATCGGCGGCGTTATCATTCCATCTGCCAGCAAGGCCGCACCGCCAATCATTGCGGGTAATACCAGCCATTTTTTTTGCCGCCTCACCAATGCATAAAGAGAAAATATGCCGCCTTCACCCCTGTTGTCGGCCTTTAGTGTGAGAATAACGTATTTAACGGTTGTTTGAAGCGTCAGTGTCCAGATAATGCAGGACAAACTTCCAATGATCAGGTCATCTGTAATTGCTCTTTCCTTTATTATTTCATCAAAAACATAAAGGGGCGAAGTTCCAATGTCACCGTAAATAATTCCAAGTGCAATTAATAAACCGGCTACAGATGCCTTACTGTAATGCTTGCTCACAAATAGATAATTATAGAATAAAGGTGTTCATCCCGATAAAACAAGATGATCCCGGGCACAATATTAGTTCAATCCACTGTCAAATAATTAATTGGCGTAAAAAATTTAGCCCTTTAAAGACGGCTGTACAGTTTACAAGTGGGCCACTTTGTATAAACTTAAACGTTTTTAAATCCAAATTATGTTACCGGCATTATTTCTGTGATCAACGTCGCTTGCGTCGCACACTTCAACTGTACCGCGCTATGGGTCTGTGTTACCTATGGGAATAATGTCCGTATAAAAGCAGTATTTAAACCCCTATCTTAGTAACCCAAACCGTTTCGGCGATATATGGCAAATAAAGGGCCGGATTAAGCCGGAAACAAAACCAGCAAAATCTGTTAATTTATCCAGGCCCGAAAAGAAAAAAAAATTCATAACGCTTACTTTTGTTTGCATAAAACTCATCTATGATAATGCTTCGAAGACAAATACTGACCATTTTATCCATCATAACTATAGCCACGGCATCTTACGCGCAAAGCATTGTTTACTCCCAGCCTGATAAGGATGATCAGAAGAGCGAAAGTTTTGATATCGTTGGCAAAATCGGGGGGCATTATCTCATCTACAAAAATTTAAGGTCGAGAAGCAGCGTTACCGTTCTTGACGACCGTATGCAGATGGTCGATAAGATTATCCTCGATTTTGTACCGGAAAAGCTGATAGCCACAGACCTGCTTACCTACCGGGATTATTTCTATTTCTTTTACCAATACCAGAAAAAGAATGTAGTGTACTGCATGGTTGCCAAGCTAAACGGCGACGGAAAAATGGTTGGCGAGCCAAAAGAACTCGACACAACCAACGTAAATTATTTTGCCAACAGCAGAATTTACAATGTGCTTAATAGTGAAGACAAGCAGAAGATCATGATTTTTAAAATTAACAGCAAGCACAATGACAATTATATCTTAACTACCACTCTTTTTACTAACGACCTGCAGTTAACTTCAAAGTCCGCGATCTCCATTCCGATGCCTGCAAGGGAAGATTTTCTTACAGAATTCTCGCTTGATAACGAAGGAGGGTTGGTTTTCCTGAGGCCTTCAGGCACTTCTGACAATGACAATATCACCGAATTAACGCTCATAACCAAGGCACCGCTCGCAGATACCCTCGGCTATTACGATTTGGGGCTTTCAAAACTTTATCTCGATGACCCAAAAATAAAGGTCGATAACATCAATAAGAACTACCTCGTTATATCATTCTATTCAAAACAAAAAAGGGGCAATATAGATGGATTGTATGCTCTTATCTGGGGCAAAACTGCCGGAAGAACACTTTACAATACAAATACAACTTTTTCAGACGAAATACGGGAAGAGGCCAAAAGCGATGGAAGCCTGAAGTTTGCTTTCAATAATTTCTTTCTCCAGAATATCCTGGTTAAAAAGGATGGAGGCTTTGCTATGGCTGCTGAAGCAGTTTATTCTTCCAATCGAGGAAATAATTATAATCGTTGGGATTATATGTACAGGTCGCCCTATATGTCGCCTTCCGATTATTACTATTTCTCGTCTCCGTACTATAACAGCTACTACTACCCATGGGGAAGATGGGGCTCACCGGGCTACCAGATTACAAGATACTATGCTGACAATGTGGCTATTCTATCTTTCGACTCAACCGCAACATTAATCTGGACAAATGTGATTCACAAATCTCAGTATGATGACTTTACTGATAATTTTATTGGCTATGGCAACTATAATTCGGGTTCAAAATATCACTTTCTTTTCAACGAACTGGAAAGGCGCAGCCTGTTGCTCAGCGATCAAACTGTAACGCCTGATGGACATCTTGAGCGCAGCCCTACCTTGCACAACCTCGATAAAGAATACCAGTTCATGCCACGATATGCAAAACAGGTAAGCAGCCGCGAATTAATTGTTCCCTGCCAATACAGAAATTTCACTTGCTTTGCAAAAATCGAATTCTAACAGCATATCAAGTGGTATCATTATTTAAAGAAAAATCAACTGCAGCCGTATTTGGCATCATTATACTTAGTGCTGGCCTCAGGGCTTTCTTCTGGCAAAGCCCGCCGCAGGTGGTTAGCAATCCCGGAGATGGTTTTATCTTCTATTTGCTTGAGCAGGTAAAACTACTGCCGGCGGCTTTGCTGCCGGTTATCTATCATATTGTCGTAATTGTTCAATCTATGAGGCTTAACTACGTTTTAAATGAAGCGCGGTTATTTCCAAAAATAGCTTTTACAACAGCTCTCGCATACATTCTTCTTACCGCCCTTGTTCCGGGCTGGAACAACATATCATCGGCTTTAGTGGCAAATAGCCTGGTTATACTACTTATTTACAGGATGGTAAAATTGTATAATGCCCCTAATCCAAAAACACTTTTATACAACATTGGTCTTATCACCGGCAGCACCGTGTTGCTGTATTTTCCTGCTGTGCCTTTCGTAATCGTGGCGTTTTTTGCGCTGGGCACACTGAGACCTTTTAGAATTAATGAATGGATCACTTTATTGTTTGGCATTATTACCCCGTTTTATTTCCTGGCTGGCTGGCTTTTTCTGAACGATAAGTTTGACCTTGTAGTAACCCAGTTAAAAATGTTTACGCCGCAAAGTATAACAACGGCTAACTCTTTATTACTTGTTGCTACACTGGGCGTGGCGCTGGTAGCCATTATTGCCGGTTTTCTTTACTGGCAATCCAATAACGGCCGCATGGTAATACAGGTAAGAAAAAGCTGGAGCATTCTTTTCGTTGCCATGTTATCCGTTATCCCTGTAGTTTTTATAATGGCCAACACCTGGCCTGAAGCGTTATTACTGGCTATAGTTCCTGCATCTGCATTTGTATCGAACACTTTTTTATATCCAAAGAAAACCATTCTTACAGGGTTGTTGTTCTGGATACTGGCAGGGTTAATTGTCTACAACAACTGGTTCGTGCTAAAATTTTAAAAACTTTAAAACGGCATGGGCTAACTTTGCAGCGTATTTTAAAAAATATACTGTCACATAAAGAACCGGCAGTACAAGTGCGTGACACAAGAGCCGATGCCACAGGGTACGAAAGCCGGTAACAAAATGATTTTTGTAAATCTTAATACACATTCATGAAGTTTGGAATTGTTGTTTTTCCCGGGTCGAATTGCGACCGCGACATGCAGGATGCACTGCAAAACGACCTCGGCAAAGAGGTAATAATGCTTTGGCACAAAGACGAGGACCTAAGCATGTTTACAACCGACGACTGCATTGTGTTGCCCGGCGGATTTTCGTACGGCGATTACCTTCGTTGTGGTGCAATTGCACGTTTTAGCCCGATGATGAAAAGCGTAATTGCATTTGCCGAAAAGGGCGGAAAGGTGCTTGGCGTTTGCAACGGCTTTCAGATCTTATGCGAAAGCCATTTATTGCCGGGCGTGCTGTTACCGAACGCGCATCAACAGTTTGTTTGCAACAACAGCTACATCATTAACAGCACCGGCGGTAAGGCCTTAAAAATACCGGTAGCCCATGGCGATGGCAGGTATTTTGCGAGCGACGAACTGCTCGATGAACTTGAAGCAAATGACCAGGTAATATTCAGGTACTGCGATAGCCTGGGAACGATCGACAAGCAGTTTAACCCTAACGGTTCTTTACGCAATATCGCAGGCATCAGAAACAAACAAGGTAATGTATTCGGAATGATGCCTCACCCCGAAAGAGCTTCTTCGTCTTCCCTCAGCAATGTAGACGGGCTCGATGTTTTTCGCATTTTGGGAATGAATTAACAACGGCAAACGTAAGCAGTTTGCCCAGGGGTCGTAATTATGATTATTAAATTATTGAGCCGGGCAGCAGTGCTTGTGTCATCGCCTGTTGCGTCGCACGCTTCGGCTTCCGGAGAAGTCCAGGCAATTATCAAAGTCAAGTATCATGAAAAGAACACTTATACTATTCAGCAGCATCCTTTTTACGTTTAGCGCAATGGCTCAGATCAAAGATCCCGTTAAATGGAGCTTCAGTGCAACAAAAAAAAGCGACAAGGTTTATGAACTCACTTTTACCGCCGAGGTAGAGAAACCATGGCATATTTATTCACAGCATACGCCAAAAGGCGGACCGGTTCCCACAAAATTTGTTTACAAAGTCAACCCGCTTATTAAGGCAGACGCTTCCGTTAATGAAAGCAGCAATATAAAAACAATACATGAAGAGGTTTTTGGTGTTGATGTAAAATATTTCGAAGGCAAAGCTGTTTTTACACAGATTGTAAATCTTAAGTCCGCCGCGAAAACAAATATCGCCGGCACTATCGAATATATGGCCTGCAACAACACCACCTGCATGCCTCCCAAAAAGGTACCCTTCGATATAACGTTGCAATAAGTAAACAATTCAGTTAATGAAAAAAAATTTACTGTCGGTTACATTTTTGCTGACGGTGTTTGCGGTGTTTGCCCAAACACAGAGCAGACTCACGTGGAATGTTCAAATAAAAAAAATTTCAGATAGTTTATTCAGCATTACGGCAACAACTGCTATTCCGGAAGGGTGGAACCTATACGCCCCAGATGCGAATACCGAAGGATTGCAGGAGACCGTAATTTTTGCCCCCGATTACGAAAATGCAAGAAGTGACGGTGCCGCAGTGCTCAGGGGAACTGCACTGCAGGTGAAAGATCTCGTTTTTAACAAACAGCTTACCGTATACAAGGGTAGCTTTGAGGTTACACAAAGTGTTCGCATAACAGGCCCATTACCGGAAGAATTAAAAGGAACGATTACCGCTTTTATCGGAAGGAATAACGAATTCATTTCCGACGAAAGCAGCTTCTCTGTCAAAATAGAAGGAGGCGTAAAGACTTCTGCTTCGGCGAAAAGGATAAAAGTAGATGCTATTCAGCTAAACAACCCACTTACTGACTGCGGCACGAAAACGCACAGCGACAGCAGCAGTTTACTGTCCATATTTTTTTTGGGATTTATTGGCGGGCTAATAGCATTGGTAACACCGTGTGTGTTTCCGATGATACCGGTGACCGTTTCTTTTTTTACCAGGAGATCAGCCAACAGGCAGCAGGCAGTGCGTAATGGCATTTTCTATGGTTTCTTTATTTTTCTCATCTATACGATTGCAAGCTTACCTTTTCACTTATTAGGCAATATTCAGCCAGAGATATTCAATAATATCTCAACAAACGTATGGCTCAATATTTCCTTCTTTGCGATCTTCATCATTTTCGCTTTTTCGTTTTTTGGTTTTTTCGAAATAACCCTGCCGAGCAGTTTTGCAGGTAAGGCAGATTCAAAGGGAAATGTTTCAAGCCTTGGCGGTATCTTTTTCATGGCACTTACGCTGGCTATCGTTTCTTTCAGTTGCACCGGGCCTATTCTTGGCTCCCTGCTCGTTGGCTCACTAAGTGGCGGGGCCTGGCAGCTTACAAGCGGCCTGGCCGGTTTTGGCTTAGCGCTGGCATTGCCTTTTGCGTTGTTTGCCATCTTTCCACATTGGCTGCAATCATTGCCAAAATCAGGTGGCTGGCTGGATACCGTAAAAAAATTCCTTGCTTTTATTGAGCTGGCGCTTGCCTTAAAATTTTTATCCAATGCCGACCTGGTAATGCATTGGGGATTAATAAAAAGAGAAGTGTTTATCGGCATATGGATATTGATCGGGTTTGGCCTTACGTTGTACCTTTTTGGAATTTTGCGCCTGCCACACGACTACAAAGGCATGAAGATAAGTAACGCAAGAAAAGTTGTTGGGTTGCTCGTACTCGCTTTTACGCTTTATTTGGTTCCCGGGGTAACATCATCGCAATATGCGAACCTGCAATTGCTCAGCGGTTTTCCACCACCACTCTCCTACAGTATTTATGGATACGACAACGTGAAGAACAAAGGCCTCGAAGCAAACGTACTGAATGACTATGAAAAAGCCTTACAACTTTCCAGGGAAGAGCATAAGCCATTGATGATCGATTTTACCGGGTGGGCTTGTGTTAATTGCAGAAAGATGGAAGAAAATGTGTGGACGCAACCCAAAGTGCACGATTACATCAAAAACAATTTTATCCTGGTCTCGTTATATGTCGATGATCGTGGAGTGCTGCCTGTCAACGAACGGTTTACGTACAGCACCAAAACCGGTGATCAAAAAGATATTCACACGATTGGTGATAAATGGGCAACTTTCCAGGCCGAAAATTTTAGCCAGGTTACCCAGCCACTATATGCACTCCTCAATAACAATGAAGCATTGCTAAACCACCCGGTTGGTTACACACCTGATGCCGATGCGTACCTGGCATGGCTTCAGTGTGCCAAAAACGCCTTTGATAACAGCAACAAATAACCAATATTTTGGGCCTGGCTTAGTACATGCACCAAGCATTCGTTGCGTCGCACACTTGGACGTAAGGTATATGGCTGAGCAGAGCGATGCACTGTAACCAATAAAACAAAGACCACCTGAAAACTTTCATTCACACATCAATTTGTAGCCATGAAAACCAGAAAGTACAAGTGTGCGACGCAACCGGCGATGCCATGAAAATACACAGCCGGTATCAAAAAATATTTGCGCCGGAATTGTTAAGCTTGTGATTGTTACAGCGCTGTTTTCCACGATTCCTTATTTTTGTTACCCTTGAATTAAAACACATGAGCGAAGAGAAATCACTGAACTTCCTGGAAGAAATTATTGAAGAAGATTTAAAGAGCGGCAAATACACGTCGATTGCTACACGGTTTCCCCCTGAACCAAATGGATACCTTCACATGGGCCACGCATCAAGTATTTGCCTGAACTTTGGTTTAAGCAAAAAATTTGGCGGTTTTACCAATTTACGTTTTGATGATACGAATCCAACCACAGAAGAAACCGAATATGTTGAAAGCATAAAAGAAGATGTGCGCTGGCTGGGCTTTGAATGGAAAAACGAACTCTACGCATCAGATTATTTCGACACTTTGTATGCATACGCGGTAAAGATGATCAGGCTTGGGCTTGCATATGTCGATGACTCTACTTCTGAGGAAATGGCCACAATGAAGGGCACCCCGACAGAAGCAGGCAAAGACAGTCCGTTCCGTACCCGCAGCATAGAAGAAAATATCGATCTTTTTGAGCGCATGAAAAACGGCGAGTTCCCTGACGGAAGCCACACTCTAAGGGCGAAGATTGATATGGCCCACACCAATATGCTCATGCGCGACCCGGTTCTTTACCGCATTAAACATGCCCATCATCACCGCACCGGTGATAAATGGTGCATTTACCCAATGTACGATATGGCACACGGCCAAAGCGATTCTATAGAGCAGATTACGCACTCAATCTGCACGCTCGAATTTGTTCCGCACCGGGAATTATATGACTGGCTTATTGAAAAGCTGGAAATTTATCCGTCGCATCAGTACGAGTTTGCCCGCCGCAATATCAATTACACGGTAATGAGCAAACGGAAACTCCTGCAACTGGTAAATGAAAAGCATGTTGAAGGTTGGGACGATCCGCGCATGCCTACCATTAGCGGGGTTCGCAGGCGGGGTTACACACCTGAAAGCATTCGCGACTTCTGTGATCGCATTGGCGTAGCCAAACGGGAAAATATTGTAGACATTGGCCTCCTTGAATTCTGTGTGCGTGAACACCTCAACAAGATCGCATTGAGAAGAATGGTGGTATTCGACCCTGTTAAAGTTGTACTAACCAACTATGACGAAGACAAGGTTGAACTGATGCACAGTGAGAACAATCCAGAAGACCCCAACATAACCCACAGGGAAATTCCTTTCAGCCGCGAATTATATATAGAGCGGGAAGACTTTATGGAGAATCCTCCAAAGAAATATTTCCGTTTAGCCCCTGGCCAAATGGTGCGGCTGAAAAGTGCTTACATTATCCGTTGCGATGAAGTAGTAAAAGATGCAGAAGGCAAGATAACCGAACTACGCTGCACGTATTTGCCGGAAAGCAAAAGCGGAAACGACACGTCAACCATAAAAGTGAAAGGCACCTTGCATTGGGTAAGTGTTTCCCATGCCGTAACTGTGGAAGTTCGTCTATACGATCGGCTTTTCCAGGTTGAAGATCCATCGTCTGAAGAAGGCGATTTTAAAGATTATATAAACAAAGATTCGTTGCAGGTAGTTAAAAGCGCTTATGCAGAGCCCGCTTTAAAAACGGCAAAATTTGATGAGCGTTACCAGTTTATCCGTAAAGGCTATTTCTGTCTCGATAAAGACAGCTCCGAAGATGGTGTTGTTTTCAACAGGACCGTTACTTTAAAAGACACATGGGCAAAAGAGCAACAGAAAGCGTAGCACAAGATATTTCTATTTTTTAAGGAAGGGCTGTATAGTTTAAATATGCAGCCTTTCTTTTTGTAACAGGCCGTAGCGCTACACATCAACACTGCAAAACTATTTCTTCTCAGGCCAACTGTATGTGCTACAACCGCGAGTAGTCTATGAAAGGATTTAGCAATAATCAGACATCTGATTAAGCAGAAAGCACTACATTCATAATGCATTAATCAATCGAGGTATGAGAAAGATCGCTTGCTGTATTCTTGTCTTTTTTTTCTTTTCTAAGAAGGTAATAGCGCAAACCGCAGAACGGAGTATACTCAGCCTTGATGGCCGCTGGCATTACATTGTGGATCCATACAACACAGGCGACAGGGCAAGATTTTATCTCGACAAACAGCAGAATTCAAAAACCCAGTTGCTTGAATACGATTTTGAAAAATCACCAACGCTTTCTGTACCCGGTGATTGGAATTCGCAGGATGATAAATTGCTCTTTTATGAAGGCCCTGTTTGGTATGAAAAGAAATTCGAGGCAGCACCAAAAGAAGGAAAAAAGTATTTTGTTCAATTTGAAGCCGTCAACTATAAAGCGGATGTATATGTGAACGGAGCTCCGGTTGGTTCTCATACTGGCGGGTTTACGCCATTTGAGTTTGAAGTCACGGGCTTTCTTGTTAATGGCTCAAACTCTATTGTTGTAAAAGCTGATAATACAAGAAAAAAGGAAAATGTGCCCACCGAAGATTTCGATTGGTGGAATTATGGCGGCATAACAAGAAATGTAATGCTCGAAGAAAGGCCTGCTACTTTTATCAGTGATTTCAATATCCAGTTGTCAAAAGGTGATCTTAATTCAGCAACCGGTTCAATACAACTAACGGGAAACCGGCTTCAGCAGGAAATAACTATTCAAATACTGGAAGCCAACCTGCAGGTAAAAATAAAGACCGATAGCAGCGGGAAGGCCAGTTTTATATTTCCCGTTAAAAACATTACCTACTGGACACCCGAAAACCCGCAACTTTATACTGTCACGGCCTCTGCAGATTCTGATGCCATTCGTGACAGGATTGGGTTTAGAACAATCCAAACGGAAGGACAAAATATGCTCCTGAATGGCAAATCAATTTTCCTGCGGGGTGTTTGCCTTCATGAAGAAAATCCGTCGATTCCCGGCAGACCGCGAAACATTGATGAATACAGGCTCCTGCTTTTAAAAGCAAAAGAAATGCATTGCAATTTTGTGAGGCTTGCACACTACCCACACAGTGCTTACGTAAGTAAACTCGCTGATGAAATGGGGTTGTTACTTTGGGAAGAAGTTCCTGTTTACTGGAGCATTAATTGGGAAAATCAAAGCGCTTTCGAAAACGCCAAACAACAATTGACCGAATTAATCAGGCGGGATCACAACAGGGCGAGTGTAATAATCTGGTCCGTTGGCAATGAAACGTCAACCAACGATGCAAGAGAAAAGTTTATGGAGGGCCTTGCCGATCTTGCACGCCACCGTGACAGCACAAGGCTTATTTCGGCAGCGCTGCTTGGACATTTCGATTCTGCCAAAGTATTTCACCTCAACGATCCTTTAAGCAACAAACTCGATGTCGTTAGCTTTAATGAATATGCGGGTTGGTATTTTTCTTCGCCTGATAGTATAAGTACTTATACTTTTAATATAACCACAAGTAAACCTGTAATTGTTACCGAATTTGGCGGAGATGCGCTCGCAGGTTTTCATACCGATAGTGCAACGCGTTTTTCTGAAGAGTTCCAGGAAAAGATTTATAAAGAGCAATTGGGCATTATTTCAAATATTGACGGGCTTCGTGGCATAGCACCCTGGATTCTTTTTGATTTTCGGTCGCCCAAAAGAATTAACCCAACTTACCAGCAATACTGGAACAGGAAAGGCCTTATCAGCGAAACCGGCCAGAAGAAAAAAGCTTATTATGTCCTCAAAGGCTTTTACGAAATAATCGAAAAGAAATACAAAAGCAATTGATTCTGGCAACCAGGCCTTCGAAAAACAACCAGGCTTTCCCTGCACGCCAGTACCGGCTTATCCGGCATTGAACATTTGTACGCCAGAACCCTGGCGATAGCGCTGCCTGCTGTTCTTTTCGTTACTCTTTACTGATTGTGTATTTTTACGGCAATGTTATTACTCAATTTCAATAGGCAACTAAACGACTTCTTTAAACTACAGCCAGGTAAGGATAAACTGCTGCTGGCAGTAAGCGGTGGATTGGATAGTGTTGTTCTTGCAGACTTAGTCGCTAAATCGGGATTTGATTTTGCCATTGCTCATTGCAATTTTCAATTGCGCGGTGCCGAAAGTGAAAGAGATGAAATGTTTGTAAAATTGCTTGGAGAGAATTATAACAAAGAAGTATTCGTAAAAAAGATTGCCACCGAGGCTTATGCGGAAGCGTTTAAACTATCGGTGCAGGAGGCAGCGCGGCAAACAAGGTACGAGTGGTTTGAACAACTATTAAAAAAAGGGATAGCGGGGCAGCTTGCGACTGCTCACCATGCCAATGACAATATTGAAACCACGCTCATGCATTTCTTTCGGGGTACCGGCTTGCGTGGTCTAACGGGCATTCCCGAAGAAGACAAAGAACGCAATATTATTCGCCCATTGCTGTTTGCTAAAAGGGAAGCAATTCTGGCGTACGCGCAAACACATGCATTGCCCTGGGTGGAAGATTCAAGCAATGCTTCTGAGAAATATACCCGCAACTTTTTCAGGCTAAATATTTTTCCGGCGGTGAAGGAAGTATATAGTAACGCAGAGGACAATATATTGAATAGTGTGCAGCTTTTCCAAGAAGCTGAAATACTCTTTAACCAGGCTATTGAAGTGCATAAGAAAAAACTGTTGGAAAAAAAAGGCAACGAAATTCACATTCCTGTTTTGAAGTTAAAACAGTCTGAACCATTGCAAACGATAATATGGGAAATCATCCGATATTTCGGATTTACCCCAGGGCAAACGGCTGAAGTAATTAAATTGATGAATGCAGATAATGGAAGTTACATTGGCTCTGCATCTCACCGGATTATTAAAAACCGGGCCTGGATTATTATCGCACCTAACGAAACGGTGGCAGCTTCAACCATTCTTATTGAAAGAAATGAACCGTTGATTGTTTTTGAAAACGGCACACTGAAAATTGAAGACCTGAAAAAAATAACCCGAAAGCCAGAGCAAAACAATTTTGTGGCAACCGTTGACATGGAATACATAAAATTTCCATTGTTACTAAGGAAATGGAAGCAGGGAGATTATTTTTATCCGCTCGGAATGAATAAAAAGAAGAAGTTGAGTAAGTTTTTTATAGATAACAAACTATCTAAAACCGATAAGGAAAAGTGCTGGGTAATAGAAAGCGATAAAAAAATAATATGGGTAGTTGGCCAACGCATCGATGATCGTTTTAAAGTAACCGACAAATCAAACCAGCTTTTACGTATTGTGTTTACGCCGCATGCTTAACAAAGAACAGGAAGATGAACGGAGCGTCGCAAGTAATGCTCCTGCTTTTACAAAAGCCCGCTCCAAAAAAATTACTAGTTAAAGACGCGTTCGAGAAAGTTTTTAAAAGGATTGAAATCGGTTAAAGCGAAAGCTGTAACTACCACGTAAGCTACTCCATAAAGCGATCCCCAGAGATGTGCCGAATGGTTGATATTATCTCCTCCCCTTTTACTCAGGTAAACAGTGGCAATCAGGTACAGAGGGCCAAAAATATAACCGGGAATTATCGGCGGAATAAACAACAGCCCAATTTTGAAATCGGGATAAAGCAGAATTCCCGCAAACACGATGGCAGATACCGCGCCGGAGGCGCCAAGGCTCCTGTAACGGTAATCGTGTTTATGCTGGCTGTAAGTTGGTATAAGACTCGCAAGAAGTGCTGTGATGTAAAGCAATGCATACAGAATGAGCCCCGTCTTGTCTCCGAATATTTCCGTAAATGTGCCTTCGACCAGTGGACCGAACATATACAGTGATATCATATTGAAAGCAAGGTGCGTAATGTCTGCGTGAATTAACCCGCACGAAAAAAAACGGTACCATTGTTTTTGCTCGGCAACAGCAACGGGATAAAAAATGAGATCACTCACCAGGCGTTGATTGGAAAACGCCAGAAAAGAAACGATGCAGGTTGCAACAACTATGATGATGGAAACTCCCATTATTACTCGTGGTTATTTGCTGTAAATATAATTGAATAAGCAATCATCATTTGTGGTGATATTTTTCGTTGCGGAGAATACTACAAGCGCGATAAACCTGTTCAGCCAATATCAATCGCACGAGCATGTGCGGAAAAACGAGCCTGGAAAGGCTCCAGCAAAAATCAGCACGTTGTTTAATACCGGCATCAACACCGAATGCACCACCGATTAGAAAGACTAATTTTTTGTTACTGTCATTTGCACGTTGCTGGATGAAGGATGATAACTCAATAGAGGAAAATTGTTTACCGGTTTCATCGAGCAAAATAAGGTAGTCTTCTGGTTGCAGGAATTGCAATATGCTTTTGGCTTCCAGCTTCTTTATTTCCCCTTCGGTTGCAGAAGCTCCAACTTTTGCCGGGGGAATGATGTGCCAATGCACCGAAAAATATTTAGAAACGCGGTTGGAGAAATCATCCACGCCAGATTTTATATAGTCTTCGTGTGGTTTACCAACGGAGCAAAAAATAATTTTCATAGCTGTTGCGGGGCAGGACTATTTGAAGAGTTTAGCGATACTTTCTGTGTTTGCGGATGCGGCGATTATGAACACGATGACCGAAACAATCACGCCATACATAAACGTGCTGTAAGCATAGTGCAGCAATTTGTATTTTCTTTTCAACACGATCCCGAGATAATACAAATTTCTTGTAAGGTTTGAGTAAACTTCGCCGCCTTCTTTCAGCATTTCGTCCATTTCGCGCTCATATTCTTCCAGCGACATGTAGTAAAAATTCCCGAAGAAGAGCAGGTTTCTTTTTCTTTTTTGTTCAACCTCGGCAGAGTTGGTATTTGGTGTTAAATTAGGCCGTGTACATAATATTGCCAGGGTTAAAGCGGCAAGGCAACTGATAATAAAGATCAATGTCGGAATAATCAGGTAGGGAAACTCGTCCATACGCTGAATAAAAAAAGAAAGCACTACCGATATACTGATAGAAGTGACCGAAATCAGGATGTTTGCTTTACTGTCGGCCATTGAACTGATCTGGCTGTGATTGGAATAAGTAACCCTGAACATAGTTTCAACCCCGCGCTCCATCCTTACTGTAACTTCTTTCTTTTTCTTCTTTTCTTTTTTTGCTTCAGTTACAACCTCTGCTATTTCCTCTTTTAGCATAATTTCTTCCTGTACTGCTTCATTTTCTTTCGCCGCGCTTTCAGATTTTTTTTCCTCCGCCTTTTCAATCAGCTCTTTTAAATGAACAGCTTTTGTTTTATCCAGCATTGTCCTGGCAAAATCGGTAAAGTAGCTGTGCGATTCAAGAAAAGCAATATTCTTTTCACGCCATTGCCTGCCTTTAATTTTTTCATCAAGAATTGCCTCGGTTTCTTTCCGCATCATTTTTCCCGTTTCCCTGAACATATCGGTGCCCAGGTTAAAGAAGTCTGCGTCGCAAATTATTTGCTCTATCAATGAGTGGGGCGATTGTGGCAGTTTGGTTGCCATAATGCAGCCTTTCACTTTTTGAATAATTGCAGCGTCGATATTTTTTGCCTTTAAGTAGTTTTCGGCCAACAAAGAACTGCTTTCCTCATGCAAAGGCGGTGTCTCAAACAGATAACCGGCATCATGAAACCACGCTGCTATTCGTAACGAAAGCATGTCCTCTTCATTCAGTTGGTAATGCTCCGCTATAAGATCTGCCGACTTAACCACAGAAAGCGTATGTTTAAGGTTATGATAATAAAGATTGGGATTATGATGAACTTCAAAAAGACGCCTCACATGAAGCTCAATATCATTTAAAAGTTGTTCCCCGACGCCCATATTATTACATTTAGGGGTTCAATATACAATCTTTATAAAAGTTCCGGGGTATATCTACCGCCATTTATTTTGGGTCAAAAGGCAAGTATGAATCTTTTGGTGGCCGGCTTTTGTACGCGTGGCAGCTTTGCTTGCGTCGCACTCTTCAGCGCCTGAATAAAAATCAACAATTGACACGACCTTAAAACAGCAAATTTAGCAGGTAGCCGCAAAGAGTTGTGCGTTGTAAATTCAATTACATTTATGCCAAAATTTTCTGACCATGAAGTATTGCTGGTGCCTTTTTTTATTTCCGGTTATAACTGCCTGCAGCGATATACAATCCGATGATATCAATACCCAAAACCCTCCTGGCTTTCACCTCAATGATCCACAGGTTTTCCAGCTTGATAAAAAGCTTGATGAGATTTCCGGCATTGTTTTTCTCGACTCGTCAAATACGATCATTGCCGAAAATGATGAAGATGGTAAACTGTTTTCTTATGATTTGAGCAAAAAGGAAATCACCAATACTGTAAAATTCGCTGGCAAAGGAGACTATGAAGATATTGCGTTTACCGGCCCTGATTGGTATGTATTGCGCAGCGACGGAGCCTTATTTCGCATTCAAAACAACTTTACAGACAGTATTAAAACAACGGAGTTCGCTTTTCCAGAAAAAGGCAATGAGTTTGAAGGCCTGTTTTTTAACGACTCCACACAATTGCTTTACCTCCTCTGCAAAAGCTGTACTGACAGTGCTGACCAAAAGCATATAAGCCTTCATGCCTTTGATATAAATTTACAACAATGGACACCTGATGCCGACATATCGGTGAGTACTGAACCTATCCAGCCGATGTTGAAGAAAAAGAAAACCTCCTTTAAGCCATCGGCTATTGCAAGACACCCGATAACGAAAGATTATTTCATTCTTTCAGGAACAGATAACTTACTTGTGGTAACTGACCCGCTTTTCAACATTAAAGGTGCTTATAAACTTGATGCGACGCTTTACAAACAGGCCGAAGGGGTTTGTTTTAGCCAAAACGGCGACCTTTTTATTTCCAATGAGTCAGCTAAAAAAGGACCTGCGACAATCCTATATTTCAAATATGAGCCGGGAGTGAACAAATAAAAAACGCAGCCTGGTAATAGCTGCGTTAAAAAATATTGTAGAAGGAATTTATTTAACTACCTGGAACTTTCCGCTCTCAATAATGTTTCCTGATTTATCTCTTAGTTTGTAGAGATACAAGCCACGATAATAATCATTGCTCAAAGTCACGGTTATCCTGTTGTCGCCATTTAACTTTTGCTCGTACATCTTTTTACCCGTGAAACTGAATATTTCTATGCTGTTGTTCTTATCGGATGTATTGGTAAATTCGAAATTCACAAAGGAAGTTGCAGGGTTGGGATACAATTTTACCAGCCTGGCCTTACCGTCGAAAAAATTGTAATCGTAATCATAAGCGTAAGTTAAAGAAACACTTACCACCACAAGCAGTGTGATAATTAATTTCCTTAATTTCTGATTATGTACAATTTTAGCCATACTGAATCGTTACGAGGTAAAATTAACGATTAGCGGTATCTAAACCAAGTAACTAATTAATTTTTTACTGAATATTAATTTAACCCGGCAAGTGTTTTATTGATCGCTTCAAAATCCGGGACCTCGCCTGCATTCTCCAAAACCTCTGCATATTGCACTACGCCGTATTTATCAATTACAAAGGCGGAGCGCTTTGAAACACCCTTCATCCAACCTATAAAAGCGTCGTAAATACAACCATACTGTGCAGACACCTCCTTGTTAAAGTCACTAAGTAATGGGAAATTGAGACGCTGTTCTTCTTTAAATTTTGCTAGTGTTTGCGGCGAATCCACTGAGATGCCATACACTTTCGCATTGGCGCTGTTGTATTGCCCAATGCTGTCTCTTATACTGCAAAGTTCGGCAGTACATACACTTGTAAAGGCCAGCGGAAAAAATACCAGCACCACGTTACTTCCTTTCTGCTCACTCAATTTCACCTTGTTCTTTTCAGTGTCTGGCAAAGTAAAATCAGGTGCTATTGTACCAATTTCAATTTTCATAATGATCGATTTTAATGATTGCAAATTAATGCTATCATAACCATCGAACAGGAATATTGTTCAATAATTATTAATACGCGAAGATCACAATGTTCAATATTGTGCTACAGCTCAAGTGTGCGACGCAATGGACGACGCCACCAGTTTAACTGCCGGAAACATAAAATAAAAATTAAAAACGAGGACAAACCACCGCATTTTTTGTGGTGTTGTTGCGGTCGAGAAAACCTGCATAGGAAACGGCTACTTCAAAACCACCGCGGCCCTGGCTGGCGGTTTTAAGCTGGGAAATATTGGCATCATAACTCATAGACACAGAGAATGGCTTGTAATCGATTTTCACCACGGGTATAAATGCATCTTTCCAGCGCACATAGCCACCAAGATGAACGATATACTTCGGGTTCTCGTAGTCTTCGCCTACCTTTAACGAATAGGTCATGCCACCTATAGCTTCTCTGAAATTCCCTTGCTGACTATAGTCGGCCTGTATGGTAATAAACGATGTTTCTGACGTAGTGAACCTCACGCCAACAGATGCAACCAGTTTTGGATTTAATTCAACCGGCGGGTTTTTATAAAACGAATTCAGCGGCCTGTTAAAGTGGTGATAAGCCAGCCCTACGAAATAATGATCTGTTTCGCTGCCATTGATGGCCGAGTTATAAGACATACCAAAACTTCCATCCCAATAATGAAAATTGGAAACAGTAAAAAGCTCGCCATCCGGCAAAGAAGGATTGTAACCATTCCCATCGTACTGACTGTTAGTGGTCATTTTAGAGCGGTCGAACCGTTTCTGCACATAGCCTCCCATAAATCCCAGCGACAAAAATTTACTTTGATCGGCGTTCAGGGCTTTGTGGTAGTTAACCGCCGGATACACATTGGTTGTTGTAAAATCTGTGGTGCCGGCACGGTCGTACAACACCTGTAATCCCGTTGTGATGAAATCATTTGCTTTCCCGATCGGTTGTTTATATTCCAGGTTAAAAGATCCTGTTTCATACGGCGCCGATATACTCCCCCACTGACTTCTGTAAACACCTTGTATCCTTATATCGCCGTCGAATAGACCTGCAAGCGAAGGGTTACGCAAAAGAGGCGCCTCGAAGAATTGCGAGAAATGCGGATCCTGCGCAAACGAACTTGCATTAAGGAAGAACACGGCTGCAGCAACGATAAAGCAACTGCGCACCATAGACGTTTTCAAAAAAAAGTATGTAAGTCTGTCCTTCATTAACGCTTAATTCTTTTAAAGCCCTTTTTTATATTCTGGTAACCAGCTTATGATTATCATGGTATCTTTTGCTGTGTCACTCATTTGTACGTTCCCAACAAATAGCATCTGACAAATTATCTGATAAGGGTTACATCACCTTTGTAAGTCAAAACTACTCCATTATCGCATAACACATCTATCATGTACACGTAAACTCCTGTTGGCTGATCCGTGTTTCCATATTTTCCATTCCAACCTTCTGAAGCTGCGTTAGCCGTAAAGTTTGATTTTGCATATACCATCACGCCCCAGCGATTAAATATTTTCATCGATTTTATAGTGAACAGTCCCTTGCCTTGCGGATAAAAATAGTCGTTGCGCGAATCGTTGTTAGGTGAAAAAGTGTTGGGAATAAAAACGTTTGAATTATTGCAGGTTACCTCGAACCTTATATTATCTGTAGACGCACATCCGAAGCTGTTAATCGCCTGTGCAGAATAGGTTACGTTTGTTTTTAGAATAGTAGTTGGCTGCGCACAATTAGTACAACTTAGATTATAAGCAGGCTGCCATATCCACGAAATAATATCCGGAGAGCTTTGTGTTTTTATCGTGTAGGTAGAACCTGCTCCAGCAGTTACAACAGAATCTGAAATGTTGAAAGTTGGCACCGGGGCTACTAACACGGTAACTGTCGCCGTATCGTTAAAACAATTCTTACTATCGAATCCAACTACGGAATATACGGTCGTGCCGGCAGGCGTGGCCACCGGGTTAGCGATGTTAGGATTACTTAAACCAGAAGCAGGTATCCATTGATACTTTTCTGCTCCAGTAGCAACGAGTAAAACGGAGCTACCTGCACAGACCGTGTCGCTGTTGGTATTGAGGTTTACCTGAACAGGTTGTATAACTTGCATTTGCAGAGAATCTCTTTGAACACAGCCAAAATCATCAAAACCATTTACATAGTATGTAGTATTGACGATGGGCCGTGCAACCGGGTTAGTACACCTTGTACAACTTAATGATGCGGATGGATCCCATACATAATTTATGGCACCTGACGGCTGTAGGGTAACAGCGTTGCTTAAGCAAATTGACGTGCTTTGGCCGGCATCAGTATTTGGATTGGACAATATTACAAGGTCCTTTTGTTCCTTATCACTACAACCATTTGCAGCATCTAAAGAAAGCTGAATTATATAGGTGCCGGGAACTGAATAAGCATAAGCGGTATTCTGATCAGTTGAACTATTGCCGTTGCCAAAATCCCAATGCCATTGCAGACCATAAGGAATATTGGTTGTTTCATTGGCATAGAAATTAAGGCTTGTGTTAAGACAGGCTGAATCAGGAATAACCGAAACAATAGAAGGTGCCTGTTTCACATCTACTGTAACAGGAGTACTATACGTTCCCGTGCAACCAAGACCCGTTTCAATATTCAATACAATGTTGTAAGTGCCGCTCTCCTTATAATAGTGCAATGGATTGATCTCCGAACTGCTAGAACCATCTCCAAAATCGAGTACCCGAGTCTTCACGGGGTCAAAAGCCGAAAAGAAACTGGAATCGGAAAATATCACCATCGAGGAATCACAGCCCACTGACGCAACCGGTAATACTTTGGGCATTACTCCTGATATTTGTATGGTGTCAGTGTTCACGATAGCAACCTGGCAGCCACTATTATCCTTCAGAATAAGTTTAGGCACATAACTACCTGGTTCTGCATAATTATAACTGATCGCATTGCTCACGCCAAACTGAGTACCCCCATCACCAAAGTCCCAAATGAAAGATGCGGCATTTTGAGTGGTGGCAGTAAAATTCACTTTTGCAGGATAGCATGCCTGGTTTGGCGAATAGCCCAAAGTTCCATTAGGTCCTTTAATGGTAATAAGCCGGGCAACAGTGTCGTAACAGGTGCCGTAACCATGCACTATTAATTGAAAATTGTATTCGCCGGGAATAAGATAAAGCCTGCTGGGCTCGAATAGGGTTGAGGTATTGCCATCGCCAAAATCCCACAAAATATTCTGGTAATTTTTAGAATAATTTCTCGTATTTACTTCAAGCGGGGGGCAGGTGGCCGTTGAATCAGAAATTGTAAAAGATGCAACAGGATTCGATATGGTAATTATATCCTGTTTGAATAGACTGTCGGAACAGCCAAACCTGTCTGCAACTGCCAAACTTATGGAATAAACACCTTCATTGGAATAAGTATATGAAGGGTTTTGCACGTTAGATGTACTGCCATCGCCAAAATTCCAGTTATAAATCAAATCAATACCTGTCGAGTTGTTAACGATATCAATGGTATTCTGTGTGCATTTCACTGAATCCAAAAGAGCGAAATCAGCCAATGGTGCAGCTATAATTACGCCACCTGGTTTGAATAATGTGTCAGAACAGCCATTATTATCCGATACGATCAACTTTATATCGTAAGTGCCGGTATCCGTGTAAAAATGTTTGAATGGCCCTGAAGATAGGTTTTCAGACGATCCGTCACCATAATCCCAAAACCAGTTTTGAATAGGATGAAGCCCGTCAGCCGTCGACTCATCCTGGAAAATAAAATCTTTACCACGGCATATCCCTTCCAAATTCGAAAAGGCAGCAGAAGGCCCATAAATGCTTACGGAATGGCTCAAACTAACGCTGTCAACACAATAGTTTTTGTCCCTGGTGTACAATACAGGTTGATAATTTCCTGATGAACTATATTTATGAAAAACAATCGTGTCCCGAAGACTATAGAAGGTTGTGCTACCATCTCCGAAGCCCCATTTAAATCCTGAAATATTTGGAAGATTATAACTGCCTGCCACGAATTTCACAGAATCATGTTCGCAATAATTGCTGTTAACAGATTCAATGGTAAAAGAGGGGGATTCTTTTATAATGCTAACAGGCATTACAAGCGTATCAGCGCAGGTTTCGTTTGAAACGATAAGCGTAACATCGTACCTGCCCGTATCGTTGTAAAGATGCATAGGAGAAGAAACAGTATCTGTTTTACCATCGCCAAAATCCCAATTCCACTTAAGTGCACCAACTGAAAGATCGGTAAATGTTCTTTGGAAACGCAGGCTACAATTTGATACAGGTTGAAACTTTGCCACCGGCGGGCGCACGTGAATAAAGTCTGTCATGAGTAACGAATCGGAGCATCCGCCATTGTAAACATAGAGCACCACAGAAAAATACCCTGTGTCAAAA
>DLKC01000074.1 GCA_002478885.1 Chitinophagaceae bacterium UBA7600 | reverse complement strand
CAGCAACCGATAGGGTGATTTGTGTCGGTGATGACGACTGATCGGTGGAAGGGCTTTTCATCGGTTTCGGTTGGTGCAGACAGCAACCGATAGGGTGAATATGCAAGGGAGATGTTTTCGGCTAACCTGTTACCGGTCTGATCGCCTGTATTGCTTCAACAACTCTTGCAAACGGTCTTTGGGTAAAGCTTCCACAGTTCTGCCGTTCTTTCCTTTCATGGTTTCGGCGGCAAGCAGGGAGTTGATGATGGCTTCTTCTGTCGCCTCGATGGCTGCCATAAACAAGGGTGTTACCGCATCGTTGCTCAGCACATTTTGCTGCAGGATGGCCGGCGCGTTGAAGGGAACACGCAGGCTGCTATCTGTGGAGAAAGCAATCACATAATCACCGCTGCCGTTGGAGGCGATGCCGCCTGTTTTGGCAAGTCCCATAAACGCTCTTTTGGCAAGCCTTTCGAGGTTACGGGCATCGAGCGGCGCATCGGTGGCTACCACCATCATACAGCTGCCATCGGGCTTTTCGCCGAGCACATCGCTGAGGTAATATTTTTTCAGTTCTTTTCCCACGGGGACGCCGTCAACCGTAAGTACACCCCCGAAATTGGTCTGCACGAGCACGCCGACAGTATAACCACCCAGGCTTTGGGGAAGCACACGGGAGGCGGTGCCTATACCGCCCTTAAAACCAAAACAAACGGTTCCCGTGCCGGCGCCCACATTGCCTTCGGTAACAGCACCGGCGCCTGCCGTATTGATCGCCTGGAGCACATCGGCCTCGGTCACATACCGGCCACGGATGTCGTTTAGATAACCATCGTTGGTTTCACCAACTACCGCATTAACCGATTGCACTTCCTCGTTGCCTTTTTGCGAGAGCGTCCACGAAACCACCGCATTGATGGCTGTTGCCACGCCCAGCGTATTGGTGAGCACAATGGGTGATTCTATATTGCCCAGTTCTTTTACCTGCGTGGTGCCGGCCAGTTTACCGAAACCATTGCCCGTGTACACCGCTGCCGGTACTTTCTGCTGAAAAAGATTGCCGCCATGCGGCAGGATGGCCGTCACGCCGGTGCGGATGGAATCGGCTTTGATCAGCGTTGTTTGCCCGACTTTAATCCCCGGCACATCAGTAATGCCATCAAGCCTGCCCGGCGTCATCACGCCAATGCGGATGCCGAAGCCGGAAGCCCGTTGCGCGGTAGTCATCAACGGGCAGAGCATCGGGATGCCAAACAATACGCACAGCATTTTTTGTTTTGCAGTTTTCATTGATCGATGTAGTTTAATTTTTTTATAGGCCCGGCTTTTGTGCGCCAGGCAGCTTTTGCGCTTACCCCGGGAAGAATGGCCGGTTGCAGGCCGGACCCCAAGTTAAATCTTTTATCCAAAGATGCGGTTGGTTGAAACGTCGCATGTGTAAACTCGTTAACTTGTATGCTTTCCTGATATCATTATACAAACTGTTTTTTATGAGGCCAATATTCTTATTCCTGCTACTTACTGTTACCGTCGCATTGAATGCGCAGTCGCTCACTTCGGGCGGCAAACTGAAGCCTGAACAGGCGATCATGGACATCCGCCATTACAGCATTAACCTGGCTATTGATACGGTTAATCAAAGCATCAGCGGTAACACCGTGATCGATCTTATTTTATCGCAGCCAACACCGGTGCTGCTGTTTGACCTTATGGATAATTACACCGTTGAAAAAGTGTGGGTGAATAATAAGGAAGTCCCCTTCCGGCACGAAAACTCGATGATCACCATAGCGCTTACACCATCGCAGCCTGCGGGCAAGGCCTCGGTAAAAGTGCAGTACGCCGGTAAGCCGCACGTGGCCACCCGTCCACCGTGGGAAGACGGTTTTACCTGGGCGCATGATTCACTGGGCCAGCTTTGGCTGGCGGTTACCGCAGAAGGTGGTGGCGGTAAAATATTCTTCCCCTGTAAAGACCACCCTTCGGATGAGCCTAATGAAGGCGCTGATATGATCATTACCGTGCCCAGGGGCATGGTGGTAGCCGGCCCGGGTCTGCTGAAAAGCACAAAAACGGGCAAAACAACGGCCACTTATTTTTGGCAAACCAAATACAGCATCAATAACTACAGCCTTGTCTTTAATGCGGGTGATTATAAAGTGGTGAGCAGGACCTATACAACGGTTGACGGCAATAAAGTACCCATGCAGTTTTATGTGATCAGCTACCACGAACCGTTTGCGCAACATCACCTGGAATTGCTTGAGGCGATGGCCAGGGTTAAAGAGAAATATTTTGGCGAATACCCCTGGGCAAAAGAGAAAATCGGCATCGTTGAAACACCTCATCTTGGCATGGAGCACCAGAGCATGAATGCCTATGGTAATTATTTCCGGTATGTAAAAGTAGGCGGGCAGGATTTTGACTGGCTGATGAACCACGAATTCGGGCATGAGTGGTGGGGCAATAAGGTCACTGCCAAAGACTGGGCAGATTACTGGATCCACGAAGGCATCGGCACCTATGGTGATGCACTTTATACGCTGGAAAAGGAAGGCGAATATGCTTATATCAACCAGTTTAAAAATTATGTATACGGTTTTAAAAACGATAAGCCCATTGTGCAGGGAAAAGACATCGATGAGGAGTCTGCCTACATCGGCGACATTTACGCGAAGGGAGCCTTCTTTATGCATACGCTGCGTTATGTGATGGGCGACGACCTGTTTTTCCCGGCATTAAAAAAACTGGCTACCGATCCCCGGTATACTTACAGCAATCTTGTAAACACGGAAGATGTAGAGCAATTGTTCAGCAATGCGGCGGGTTTTAGCTTAAAGCCTTTGTTTGACCTGTATATCCGCAGTACAGATAAACTGGCCATTGATGTAGCCGGTTCCAAGCCGGGAGAATACAAAGTAAGCCTGCTGAATATTGACATGCCCCTGGTTGTTGACGTGGTTACTTCCGATGGCAGGCAGAAGGTTACGCTGAGCAAAACGCCGGTGGTCATTAAAAGCACAACGCCGCCGCAGATCGATCCTGATGTTTATTACCTGAAGAAGGTGATTTACGAATAATTGTTGCTGGTATTTTTTTGGTTACCTGCAACATAATAGCTATTCAGCTGTTGTTGTGCCTGCCCCGGAAGGAACGATCCGGGGTCACTCCCTTCAGGGCCCGGTAATTTATTTCGGCAGCGGTGATCTGCCGCTGTTAAGCAGCTGATCTTTTGCGTGCTTTTTTTATCTTTAGTTATCATAAAAATCCATTCATCATGCCTGTATATAAACTCAATATTAACGGGAAGGTCCGGGAGGCAGATGTCCCTGCCGATACCCCGCTGTTATGGGTGCTCCGGGATGAGCTTCAGCTCCCGGGCACAAAATATGGCTGTGGTATTGCGCAATGCGGGGCATGCACGGTGCACCTGAACGGCGTTGCCATGCGTTCCTGCTCTTTGCCCGTTTCGGCTATACAAGCTGCGGCTATAACCACCATTGAAGGCTTGTCGGAAAAGGGCGATCACCCGGTGCAGCTTGCCTGGGACGAGCTCGATGTGCCACAATGTGGCTATTGCCAGGCCGGGCAAATCATGACTGCCGCGGCATTGCTCAAAAAGAACCCGCATCCAACGGACGAGGAAATCGGCAATGCGATGCATGGCAATATCTGCCGCTGTGGCGCTTATCACCGCATTCGGGAAGCCGTTAAATCTGCAAGCACAAAAATCTAAACCATGAACACTACCCATACAACCAGCAGGAGAAATTTCCTTAAGCTCGGTTCACTAACTACCGGTGGATTACTGATCGGTTTTAACTGGTTTGACAACAGTGTAAAAGCGGCCGTTGTTGCGGGCGGGGATGCCAAAGAAACCCTTGCCTTTAACAGTTACCTGTCAATCGCTACCGACGGAACCATTACCATTTATTCGCCCAACCCCGAGTTAGGGCAGAATATCAAAACATCTTTTCCCATGGTAGTGGCGGAAGAACTGGAAGCCGACTGGACCAAAGTAAAAGTAGAGCAGGCCATGCTTGATAATAAGTTTGACCGGCAGCTCACCGGTGGCAGTGGTGCCGTTCCCCATTCATGGATGCGGCTGAGAAAAGCAGGAGCCACCGCAAAATATGTTTTGATACAGGCCGCAGCCCAACAATGGCAGGTTGATGCTTCTGCCTGCTATGCAGAAAACGGTTTTGTGATTCACCGGCCGAGCGGTAAAAAACTTGGCTATGGTGAACTCGCAACAGCCGCGTCTGCCCTTACGGCGCCGGCTGATGTGCCGTTGAAAGACCGTAAGGATTTTAAGCTTATCGGCACGGCAGTGCGCAACGTAGAGAATAAAAATATCATCACCGGCAAACCGTTATTCGGGTTAGATTTTTACCGTGATGGTATGGCGATGGCGATGATCCAAAGGCCACCGGCATTCGGCACCAAAATAAAATCCGTTGATGCCGCCGCTGCAAAAGCATCGCCGGGAATTGTTGATGTGGTAACGTTTAAAAACAACGTGGCCGTTGTGGGGAACTCAACATGGGCGATCATGAAAGCAAGAAAACTGCTGAAGATCGAGTATGAGAAAGACGGCAATATCGAAAGCAGCGAAGACCATGATAAAATATTAAAAGACCTTTTGGATAATGACAATGGCAAAGCAACGGTACAACGCAAAGACGGCGATGTAAAGGCAGCATTTGCAGGCGCGGCAAAAGTAATTGAGGCGGAATACCAATGCCCTTTTCTTGTGCACACGCCTATGGAGCCGATGAATTTCTTTGCCCATGTGCGGGAAGATGGCATTGAACTGATCGGCCCGAGCCAAACGCCGGCACGTGCAAGAGAGGCCGTTTCCAAAATGCTGAATGTGCCTGAAGACAAGATCACACTGCAGATCACGAGGTTGGGCGGTGGTTTCGGAAGAAGGCTCAAGTTCGATTACGTGGTAGAAGCAGCGGAATTGTCGGGCATTATCAAGAAACCGGTAAAGGTGATGTGGACCAAGGAAGACGAAATGCAGGGTGGCAGTTACCGGCCGGCAGTGCGTTACCGGTTTAAGGCGGCATTGGATGGTTCCGGCAATCTCGTCGGCTATCAATTGCGGGGTGTTGGCATCAATGCGGGCAACAGTACCAGGGAAGATAATTTTCCGTCGGGCGCTGTTGATCATTTGCTTATTGAGAACGTGGAATATGTTTCGCCGATCACCACCGGTGCATGGCGGGCACCGATCACTAATTTCCTTGCCTTTGCAGAACAGACATTTTTGGACGAGGTGGCCATGGCTGCCGGCAAAGACCCGGTGCAATTCAGGCTCGACCTGCTTGCAAAGGCCAAACAAAAACCGGTCGGCGCCATCAAGTACAATATCGACCGCATGGTGACTGTAATAAAAACAGCCGCGGAAAAATCAGGCTGGGGCACAAAGAAGGATGTTGCGCAGGGCTTCAGCGTGTATTTCTCTCACCAGAGTTATGTTGCGCAGGTTTGTGAAGTGGTGATGGAAAAAGGCAAACCCG
The DNA here is from genome assembly GCA_002478885.1 of Chitinophagaceae bacterium UBA7600. Lineage (GTDB taxonomy): Bacteria > Bacteroidota > Bacteroidia > Chitinophagales > Chitinophagaceae > DLKC01. The sequence goes on along the minus strand of DLKC01000074.1, from coordinate 34,880 downwards.
CCGTAAAGAAAATCTATGCAGTATCAGACTGCGGGCAAGTCATCAACCTAAGCGGTGCACGCCACCAGGTGATGGGTGCGATCGTTGATGGTTATGGCAATGCGATGTATGGAAAAATATCTTTTAAGGATGGGGCATCGGAGCAAAAGAATTACAACAATTACCGCATCATCCGTATGAAGGAGATACCCGAAGTAGAACCACATTTTGTTGATAACGGGATTGACCCAACGGGCCTGGGTGAACCAGCCCTGCCGCCAACCGGCGGTGCCGTTGCGAATGCTATTTTTAAAGCAACGGGCAAGCGCTTGCGCAACCAGCCATTCAGTGCCGAGGATGTTTTTAAAGCATAGATTTTTTGTTGACAAACTACAGTGCCTATGGCATCGCCTGTTGTGTCACTCCCTTATGCTGCCATGCAGCTGTCGTCAGACGTGAAACGTGAGACGTGAGTATCCTGGCGTCTGTCGTTCACAGCTCACGTTTGCTGATCAATGTTCAGAACGATGCAGTGAGTGGCACAACGAACGCTTCATAGCAGTACAAAAGCCAGGCCCATACAAACAATTCCCTTCTTTATTTGTAGTTTCCCCTATTCGATTACTTTGAAAATTGTCACATGGAATTTGGCCGCGTACCGGAAGAGGAACTGAACAGCATTGATTTTAGCCTGCCCAAAGAACCGGCGGCCAATAAGGCCGTGCTGGGCGGCAAGCAATACAGCAAGCCGAAAGTGTATATCGGCTGTGCAAAATGGGGAAGAACAGAATGGGTTGGCAAAATCTACCCGCCAAAGACAAAGGAAAAAGATTTCCTCGATCACTATGTACAGCATTACAACAGCATTGAACTGAATGCAACCCACTATAAAATCTATGGTGCTGCAGGCATTGGCAAGTGGGCTGCAAAAGCAGCGGGAAAAGACTTTACATTTTGCCCGAAAATGTACCAGGGCGTCACGCACCGCGGCAGCCTGAAGGGAAAAGATTTTATTACCTCAGAGTTCTTTCGTGGCATTGTTGCGTTTGAGGAACATCTTGGGCCTATTTTCGTGCAGGTGAGTGATGCTTTTTCACCGAAGCGAAAAGAGGAATTGTTTGCTTACCTGCGATCGCTGCCCACCGACCTGCAATTTTTTCTTGAAGTGCGACACCCCGACTGGTTTGCGAAGCCCGACATAAGGGCCGAATTGTTCGATACGCTTGGTTCCCTTAATATGGGCGCCGTTATTACCGATACGGCAGGCAGAAGAGATTGTGCGCACATGCAACTGACGATTCCCAAAGCATTTATCCGTTATGTCGGCAACAGCCTGCACCCAAGTGATTACAGCAGAACCGATGCATGGGTTAACCGCATGCAACACTGGTTGGATAAGGGTTTACAGGAACTGTATTTCTTTATGCATATGCATGATGAAACGTACTCACCGGAACTTACTGTTTACCTTGTTGATCAATTGAACGCTTCCTGCGGGCTGAATCTCATCAAACCCAGGTTCATTGAAAGTGGCACTGCCGGTGTTCAACAACAAAAAGGATTGTTTGACTAAGATTGTACCAGCGCTGCTGTCATCAATCAGCGTTTGGCCCTGAGGTACTGGTTTGGCCAGGGCACATCAACACCCAACACTTTAGCAGCATGTAATGGAAAATAGGGGTCGCGCAGTAACTGCCTCGCCATAATAACCAGGTCTGCCTTTCCTTCTTTGATGATGGCATCGGCTTCCTCGGCAGCAGTAATTAGTCCAACCGCGCCGGTCATGATACCTGTCTCTTTTTTGATGCGTTCGGCAAAGGGCGTTTGATATAAAGGTGCAACGGGAATCTGCTGATGGACGGCATTGCCGCCGCTGCTGCAATCGATAAGATCAATACCCTTTGTTTTAAGGATGTGTGCAAGGGCGACAGCGTCTTCGATCGTCCACCCTTCTTTTTCCACCCAGTCTGTCGCGGAGATGCGCACAAACAACGGGTAAGCTGCTGGCCAGGTTGATTGCACATTCTCTATTACTTCCAGCAACAGGCGAATACGGTTTTCAAATGAGCCGCCATATTCGTCATCGCGGTGATTGCTGACGGGTGATAAGAAATTGTTGAGCAGGTAACCGTGTGCCGCATGAATTTCCAATACTTTATAGCCACATGCCAACGCCCTGGTGGCCGCGGCTTTAAAATCGCTGATGCATTGGTGTATATCAGCGGTTGACATGGCATGCGGAACAGGATCGCTGTCTTTATACGGTACCGCCGAGGCCGATATGGTTTGCCATGCCCCTTCTTCGGGCAACAATGGTTTTGCGCCCATCCATGGCGAGCTATGACTAGCTTTGCGGCCTGCATGCGCCAACTGGATGCCCGGCACCGCGCCCTGCGATTCTATGAATGTAACGATGCGTTTTAGCATGGTCATGTGTTCGTCTTTCCACAAGCCGAGGCAATCGGGTGTAATTCTTCCTTCAGGCGAAACCGCTGTTGCTTCCTGTATCAGCAGCCCGGCGCCACCTGCGGCACGGCTGCCAAGGTGCACGAGGTGCCAGTCGTTGGCGAAACCATCCACAGCTGAATACTGGCACATGGGTGATACTGCGATGCGGTTCCTGAAACAGATATTTTTTATGATCAGCGGATCGAATAAAGCCGGCATAGGTTTATCTTTTTAATAAAGGTAGCTGCTGTGTCTGTTATGGTGCCACAAATGTAGGGTTGTAAATTTTTGGACCGGCCTTTTATACCGCTGCCCGGGCTTCCGTTGCGTCGCACACCTGAGCTGCAGGTACAGGAGACAATGCCATTTGTATGAAAGACGGGAACAAAAAAATTACCCGGAATAAATGGAAACGCTTATTTTCAAAGCCAAAACGATTGCTATGCACAGACGTCATTTTTTGCAGTCAGCCGCCGTAACATCTGCGGCGCTTGCATTCTCCGGTAACTTATTCGCCGCACCAAAAAAATATGTACTTGGCGCGCAGTTGTGGACCATCCGCGAAGCGCTTAAAAAAGACCTTGAAGGCTCGTTGAATAAGCTGGCTGCTTTGGGCTACAGCAATATTGAACTTTTTGGTTATGACGGAACCTTCTGGGGGAAAACGGCCAAAGAATTCGGCGCGATTTGTAAGAATGCAGGGTTAACCATCATCAGCTCACACTACGACACGGGCCGGCACGATAATGCCAAAGGCACTTTATTAAATGGCTGGCAAAAAGCTGTTGATGATGCAGCCGAGCTTAATATCAAATACATGATCTGCGCATGGCTTTATCCCGATGAGCGGGGGAGCATGGATCTTTATAAACAACTCGCGGGCATGCTGAATACTGCAGCGGAGCCCTGCAGCAAAGCGAAGATGCAGTTTGGTTACCATGCCCATAATTTTGAGTTCCCGGTAATAGACGGTGTGGTTCCTTATCAATATTTACTGGAAAATACCGATGCCGGCAAAGTAAAATTTGAAGCAGACTTGTATTGGTTTAACAAAGCCGGAGAAGACCCGGTTAAATGGTTTGAAAAATACCCGGGCCGTTTCCCGTTATGGCATGTAAAGGATATGGAAAAAGGCAGCGGTGATTTTGCCGAGGTAGGTTCAGGCACTATAGATTTCGACAGAATATTTGCGGCGCGTAAAAAAGCAGGCATGGAATATTGGTTTGTTGAGCAGGATGAGTGCAAGCGTGATCCGTTTGACAGCCTGGCTATGAGCAGGGACTTTTTGCTGAAGAAAAAATATTAGCATGTTTATGACGAATATCATTATTTCTAAAAAGAAGGAATGCGTACTTAGCATCCGGAAAAAAATTAGCAGCGATGCAAAGTCATTATTTTGATATTTCGTTTCGTTGTATATTACAAGCTAATTAACTAATCAACCAACGGCATGGGCGCAGGATCACTGATTGCTTTAATGATTGCCGCAATCGCCTTCTCGGGCATTGCGATACTGATCTCCAAAATTGTTTTAAAGTCAACGACCAACAAGCAGAAAGGTGAACCTTACGAATGTGGTCTTCCAACAAAGGGCCCAAGCTGGATACAGTTTAATGTCGGGTATTATTTATTCGCTTTGATCTTCCTGATTTTTGATGTGGAGCTTATTTTTTTATACCCATGGGCCGTGGTGGTGAAGGGTATTGGATGGATCGCGCTGGTGGAAATCATGATTTTCCTTTTCATATTATTTATGGGCTTTTTATATGCGCATAAAAAAGGTGCATTAAAGTGGCAATAAGGCTGCGGTAAACTGCGATATAACATTTCTGAACGGTGCTATTTTACGAATAACTTTTCTTCAGTGTGAAGGAAACGAGCTTAAATCAATGACAGACAAATTTCAATCAGAATCAAATCTTGCTTTCCCTGGAGAGGTGCATCCCTCACCCACCGGTGGGGTGCTGGTGAGTAAACTGGATGATGTGATCAACTGGGCGCGGTCCAATTCCTTATGGCCGCTTGTTTTTGGCACCAGTTGCTGCGCGATTGAAATGATGAGTGCTGCCTCAGCAAAATACGATTGGTCGAGATTCGGTTTTGAAGTAGCGAGAGCCACACCGCGGCAGGCCGACCTTATCATTATCGCGGGAACGATTGTAAACAAAATGGCACCTGTATTAAAAAGGCTTTATGACCAGATGGCCGATCCCAAATATGTAATCGCCATGGGTGCCTGTGCAACCAGCGGCGGACCATTTTTCTATAACACTTATTCTGTTGTAAAGGGTGCGGACCATGTGATACCGGTTGATGTATATATCGCCGGCTGTCCGCCGAGACCTGAAGCTTTGCTGCATGCCATGATAACGCTGCAGGAAAAGATAAAGAGCGGGTTAACAAGAGAGCAAATAAGATCCCAGAAACCGGAACAAAGTTTTTAATGACAAAGGAAGCGCTGAAAATACAACTGGCTGAATTATTCCCTGCGGCGGCTTTTGATGAAAGCGGCGAATGGCTGAATATGACTGTTGCTGCTACTGATTTCGCCGCGACTGCAAAGCAGCTGCGTTATGAAGCAGCTTTGCATTTTGACTATATGTTTTGTCTTACCTGTGTTGACTGGAAGACCAACCTGACGATGGTATATCACCTTACTTCAACGACACACCGTCAGCCGGTGGTAGTTAAAGTGCAGCTTGACAGGAACAAACCCGAAGTAGCGTCGATTGCACATATATGGCGTACAGCAGAATTTCATGAAAGGGAAGTATATGAAATGTACGGAGTGAATTTCCTCAATCACCCGGATTTAAGACTGCTGATTTTGCCTGACGGATGGGAAGGAAAGAACCCCATGCGCAAAGATTTTGAGGACCCGGTTAACATGATAAAATTATAATGTACAGCGAAACAACCATAATAAAACAGCCGGTCATAAACGGGCCCGACGTCAATGGCGACCTGGTCATTAATGTTGGTCCGCAGCACCCGTCCACACACGGTGTGTTGCACCTGCTTATTACGCTGAATGGAGAGACTATTAAAAAAATAGAACCGCATCTTGGCTATATACACCGTTCTATTGAGAAGATGTGCGAAAGCCTGAGTTTCCGCCAGTTTATTTATGTAACGAGCAAAATGGATTATCTCTCTTCGCATATCAATAATCATGGTTGCTGTTTGTGTGTAGAGAAAGGTATGCAGATTGAAGTACCGGAACGTGCGCAGGTGATTCGCGTGTTGATGGATGAATTGACCAGGCTTGCTTCGCACCAGCTTTGGTGGGGCGCTATGGGGATGGATGTAGGTGCCTTAACGCCTTTCTTCCATGCATTCCGCGAACGCGAAATGATCAACGATATTTTTGAAGAAACCTGCGGCACCAGGTTAACCATGAACTATATGGTACCGGGTGGCGTGATGGCCGACCTGCACCCCAATTTTGTTAGAAGAGTAAAAACCTTTCTTACGCATTTTAAGTCCAAGCTGAATGAATACAATGACCTGCTCACCAACAATGTGATCTTTCAAAACCGCATGAAGGGCGTAGGCTATATTTCCAAAGAAGATGCGATCTCATTTGGCATGAGTGGCCCCGCTGCAAGAGGTAGCGGTGTTAGCTGCGACATAAGAAAGCTTTATCCTTACGAGGTTTATGATAAAGTTGATTTTAAAGAAGTAACGGAAACAGGTGGTGACTCCTATGCAAGATATCTCGTACGAATGGAGGAGATGAACCAATCGATCTCTATTATAGAACAACTGATTGATAACATACCCGAAGGCGAGATACAAGCGAAAACAAAAGCTGTTTTGAAACTGCCCAAAGGAGAATATTATTCAAGGATAGAAACGGCAAGAGGTGAGTTTGGTGTGTACATCGTGAGTGAAGGCGGCACAACGCCTTACCGGATCAAATTCCGATCGCCGGGCTATAGCAACCTGAGCGCTTTGGATCATATGGCGAGAGGAAGCAAGATTGGTGATTTTGTGGCAATGATGGGAACGCTTGATCTTGTTATCCCCGATATCGACAGGTAATAACGGGAAGCAAAACTGCTCTGTGCAACAGGCGCACACGTGTGCGACCCCGGATCGTTCCTCCCGGGGCAGGCGCAACAGCAGGTCAAAAGCTGGCAACATAATTTAAAATACACAAACCCATGTGGAGTTTAGAACAACTGGCAAACACGGTTCATGAATGGTTGAATGAAACATTTCCTTCCACCTGGGCGATGCTCATTGAATTTGTGATCGTGGGTGTATGCATCATTGGTTTGTTTGCCATGCTTGGCCTTGTGCTGATCATGATGGAACGGAAAGTTTCTTCATGGATGCAGTTACGTCTTGGCCCCAACCGTGTTGGCCCGGGCGGCATGTTTCAAACTGTTGCGGATACTTTAAAGCTCATTGTAAAAGAAGGCATGACACCAAACGGGGTGGATAAATTGCTGTTCAATGTAGCGCCGTTCGTAGTGATGATCATTGCCATGGTTATAATGGCGCCGCTGATTTTTGCCAAAGGCTTACAGATCTGGGATATTAATATCGGCGTTCTTTTTATCACTGCTGTATCGTCGGTTTCGGTGATCGGCATTCTGATGGCGGGCTGGGCGAGCAACAATAAATATTCTTTGCTTGGCGCTATGCGCAGTGGCGCGCAGATTGTGAGCTATGAGCTTTCTGCGGGTTTTGCCGTTCTTGTGATTGTTATTCTTACCGGCAGTTTACGCATATCTGATATAGTGAATGCACAGGCCGATGGCTGGTGGATCTTTAAAGGACATATCCCCGTGTGGATCGCCTTCGTGATCTTCATGATCGCGGTGACCGCGGAAACGAACCGGGCGCCTTTTGACCTGGCCGAGGCAGAAAGCGAGCTCACCGCGGGTTTTCATACCGAGTATTCGGGAATGAAATTCGCGTTGTTCTTTCTCGCCGAATATGTAAACATTTTTGTGGTGTGTGCGCTTGGCGCAACATTGTTCTTCGGTGGCTGGCAACCGCTGCATTTCGGGACAGATACCACTTTCAACCATATCATGGATTATATTCCATCGAGTGTGTGGTTCATGGGTAAAACATTCTTTTTAATTTTTGTGATCATGTGGTTCAGGTGGACGTTCCCGAGGCTGCGCATTGACCAGTTGCTCAATCTCGAATGGAAATATTTGTTGCCGATCAGCATGTTCAATTTATTGCTTGCAACGGTTATTGCCATTGCGGGCTGGTATTTTCAGTAGATCGTAAAAGTTCTTTTGTTCAATGGTTTTTGTGTACCCAACTCCAGCAGCTTGCTGTTGCTGCCGTTGCGTCGCACACTTGTACGGTTTGTCCGCTGCCCGGCACATAAGCTGAACAGCAAAATCTTAATAAGCATAAATGTTTATAGCCGATTACATAAAAGAAGTTACGGGGGCTGTTAAGTCATTACTCACCGGTATGAAAATCACCGGCGGTTATGCTTTACGTCATGGCAAGGAAAAGATCACGCAGCAATACCCGGATAATAAGGAAACATTGGAGTTGCCGGAACGCTTTCGCGGCGAGGTAGTAATGATACATGACGAGCACAATGAACATGCATGCACCGGTTGCACTGCCTGTGAACTGGCCTGCCCGAATGCAACGATCAAGGTCGTTACCAAGTTTGATGTATCGCCCGAAGGGAAAAAGAAAAAGGCGCTGGACACATTTGTATACCACCTGGAGCTTTGCACTTTCTGTAACCTGTGTATAGAAGCCTGCCCCACGAGTGCTATTAAGATGGCCCAAACATTTGAACACAGTGTACTTGACAGAGCCGAGCTTACAAAAGTTTTAAATAAACCAGGATCTAAAATCAGGGAAGGAGTAGAATGACGGCATCACAAATCATATTCTATATTTTATCAGCCTTTATTCTTGGTACGGCTGTGCTTTCGGTTACCACGAGAAAAATATTCAGGTCTGCCATTTGGTTGTTGTTTTCTCTTATTGGCGTGGCGGGTTTGTATTTCTGGATGGAAGTGGAGTTTATCGCCGCGGTGCAGATTGTGGTCTATGTCGGGGGTATCGTGGTGCTTATTATCTTTTCCCTGTTTCTCACGCAGCAGTCAGGCGAAGTAATGGCCAAAGCACCCGTTGTAAGAAAGATCGCAGCAGCGCTGGCAGTAATTTTTGGATTCGCGCTTACCTATATGCTGGTTCAGCAAAACGGGTTTGAAGCCACAGGGAAACCTTTTGACTGGAGCGTAGAAAAAATAGGCAACTCGATGTTGGGCACGGCAGATAACGGTTACTCTTTACCATTTGAGGTAGTGAGTATGTTATTACTGGCCGCCATGATCGGTTGTATTGTTATTGCAATGAAAGCAAAACCGGAGGAACAACAATGAACGGCATACCGGTAAATAATATATTGTTTGTAAGCATCGCCTTGTTTTTTATCGGCATGTATGGTTTGTTTACGCGCCGTAACATGATCACGATGCTGATGTCGCTTGAACTGATCCTGAACAGCGTGAACATCAATTTTGTGGTGTTTAACAAATATCTCTATCCCGACAAACTGGACGGATTGTTCTTTGCGATTTTTATTATCACCATTGCCGCGGCAGAAGCTGCGGTGGCGATTGCGATTATCATTAATCTTTACCGCAGCCACCGGTCGATTGATGTGGAGACTGCCGAAGAGATGAAATATTAAGCCTTATTATGAGCTATTCTTCCTACATAGCATTGATTCCCATACTGCCCCTGGCCGGCTTCGTGTTGCTGGGATTGTTTGGCAGAAAATACCTGAAGAACGCTTCGGGAATTATAGGAACCGGTTTGTTGCTTGTTGCTGCCGTGCTGGCTTTGTATACTGCTTACCATTATTTCTTTGTCGATGGGAAAGTTGGAGACCAATATCAATCTATCACCGCTTTTAAATTTACGTGGCTTTCATTTTCTGATAATGTCAGCATTGATATGGGTATCGTGCTCGACCCCATATCGGTGATGATGCTTGTGGTAGTAACCTTTGTTTCCCTGATGGTGCATATTTTCAGCCTCGGCTATATGAAAGGAGAAGAACGGTTCTCCACCTATTATGCATTCCTTGGGCTTTTTACCTTTTCGATGCTTGGATTGGTTGTCTCCGGCAATCTTTTCCAGGTGTATATGTTCTGGGAGCTGGTTGGTGTTTCTTCTTATTTGCTTATCGGCTATTATTACGATAAACCGTCTGCTGTTGCAGCCTCGAAGAAAGCATTTATTGTTACCAGGTTTGCCGACCTGGGATTTTTGATTGGCATCCTGGTGCTTGCCTATTATGGCGGCACACTGGATATTGGTACACTTATTCAAAAGTTAACGCAGCAACAGTCTGCTGAATTTTTAGCCATTTCTACCGCATCGTTGTTTGGCGTATCTGCATTATCGTGGGGGCTGTGTCTTGTATTTATGGGCGGCGCCGGCAAATCGGCGATGTTCCCGTTACACATCTGGTTACCCGATGCCATGGAAGGCCCTACACCTGTTTCGGCCCTTATCCATGCGGCAACCATGGTTGTTGCTGGTGTTTACCTTGTAGCGAGGTTATTCCCCTTGTTTACATTAACACAGGCGTCCCTGACCGTTGTAACTTATGTGGGTTTGGTTTCGGCACTGATTGCCGCCGTGATCGCCTGCACACAGACAGATATTAAGCGCGTATTGGCCTATTCCACCATGTCGCAGATCGGGTATATGATGTTCGCCTTAGGTGTTTCGGGTTATGGTGGCGAGAACGGCCTAGGTTATACCGCATCGATGTTCCATTTGTTTACCCATGCTTTCTTTAAATCGCTGCTGTTCCTTTGCGCAGGCGCGGTGATCCATTTGGTGCATAGCAATGAAATGAAAGATATGGGTGGCCTGAGAAAATTTATGCCGGTCACCAATATTTGTTTTTTGATCGCCTGCCTGGCCATTGCCGGTGTTCCGCCGTTGGCAGGTTTCTTTAGCAAGGAAGAAATATTACTTGCCGCATATAACAGCAATAAACTGGTATATGGGGAAGCGTTGTTTACCTCAGGCCTCACAGCCTTTTATATGTTCCGTTTGTATTTTTCTATCTTCTGGAACAAACAGAAAGACTTTCATCATCACAACGATCATGGCGAGGGAACGATGAGTATGAAAATACCATTGATCATCCTGGCTTTGTGTTCAGCCGGTGCAGGTTTTATTCATTTTGGAGAATTTGTGTCATCGGATGGTAAAGCACTTGAATCGCAATTTGATCCTGTATTTTCTGCTGCACCCGTGCTGTTTGGCCTGGCGGGCATTATGCTGGCATGGGTGATGTACAAACGGGAAACCGATAAACCACAGAAAGTTGCCGCATCGCTGGGAGGTCTTTATAGAGCAGCCTATCACAAGTTTTATATTGACGAGGTTTACCTCTTTTTTACAAAGAAAATTATTTTCAATCTGATAGGCAGGCCGGCCGCATGGATCGACCGGAACGTGGTTGATGGGCTGGTGAATGCTTCGGCAAATATTACTGCAGACATTTCGGCCATGATAAAAGGTTTGCAATCAGGTAAAGTGCAGGCCTACGCCTTGTATTTTTTTGGAGGCATTGTTACCCTGGCGGTTGTGTTTTTGTATTGGTGGAAATAGCTGATAAGGGTTGCGCAGTACAAGCGTGTGATCCCGGATCGCTTCTCCCGGGACAGGCGTAAGCAAAGTTGATGGGTATTACTAAAGCTGGTATCAAAAATATTTTATGAATTTATCGTTACTGCTGATTGTTCCGTTGATCACCGCGCTGGGGATATTGCCTGCAAAAGGCCTAAAGCAGGTGAGAGCGATTGCCATGGCTGGTGCCGCCGTGCAGTTCCTGCTCTGCGGATTTTTATTGTTTGCTTATTTACAGGAACGCGCTTCGGGCAACACCGCTGCGTTTCTTTTTGAGGATGATTATAGCTGGTACGCGGCGTTGAATATTCATTATCATATTGGCGTTGATGGCATTTCCATTGCCATGATCCTGCTTACCGCATTTGTAGTACTTGCCGGGGTGCTGGTTTCGTGGAAGATGGAGAAGATGAACAAGGAGTTTTTCTTTTTGCTGATCTTCCTTAGCCTGGGCGCCTATGGTTATTTTATTTCGCTTGACCTCTTTACTTTGTTTTTCTTCCTTGAGGTAGCGGTAATACCAAAGTTCCTGCTTATCGGCATCTGGGGCAGCGGCAAAAAAGAATACAGTGCCATGAAGCTGGCATTGATGCTGATGGGTGGATCTGCATTGGTTTTCGTTGGGCTGGCCGGTGTTTATTTTAATACGGATGTAAACGGGGCGCACAGTTTTGATATTACACAATTATCGGCGGTGAATATTCCCGTTGATGTGCAGGAACTCTTTTTTCCATTCGCCTTTATTGGTTTTGGTGTTTTCACTGCATTGTTCCCTTTTCATACCTGGGTGCCGGACGGGCACTCGTCTGCCCCAACTGCGGCATCGATGTTTCTTGCCGGGATTTCGATGAAGCTGGGAGGATATGGTTGTTTGCGGGTAGCGACTTTTCTGATGCCGGCGGCAGCGCACGAGTATTCACCGATTATAGTTGCCTTGTCCTGCATCGCTATTTTATATGGCGCCTTTGCCACGATGATGCAGACGGATCTTAAATATATCAATGCTTATTCTTCGGTAAGCCACTGTGGCTTTGTGTTGCTGGGTATTGGCATGCTTACCAAGACTTCGATTGACGGAGCAGTGCTGCAGATGGTTTCTCACGGTTTAATGACCGCCCTTTTCTTCGCCGTGATAGGCATGATCTACGAAAGGGCGCATACGAGAGAAGTTGCCAGGCTTGGCGGATTGCTGAAAGTGATGCCATTTATATCGACCGTATTTGTAATCGCCGGTCTGTGTTCACTGGGGTTGCCGGGGCTGAGTGGTTTTGTCGCCGAGATGACGGTGTTTATGGGTTCATGGGAAAATGCCGACAGTTATTACCGTATTGCCACGATTCTTTCCTGCGCATCGATCGTAGTGACCGCGGTGTATATTTTACGTGCTACAGGGAAAGTGATTAACGGACCGATCGTGGACAAAACACATCTGTCGTTCACCGATGCCAGCTGGAATGAAAGGCTTGCCGCGGGTTTACTTATTGTTGGCGTATTGATCATTGGTATAACGCCTTTTCTTTTGAAAGACCTGATCAACCCGGGCACAGCAGCCATTATGACTAAAATTTTGGGAGTAATAAAATAACCATGTTGAATGATTTTCTGATATTAATGAAGCAGGAATTGCTGGTTACAGTGATCATTTTCCTGCTGCTGTTTAAAAAAGTGAGCGGCAGGGAATGGAGCAATGTTTCGCTGATGAATTTCGTGAACGTGTTGCTTGTTATTAATCTTGTGTCCGGATTTTTTATGCAGCAGACCGGTACCCTTTTTGGCGACATGTTCCGCAGCAGTGAGCTGCTTAGCTTTGAAAAGAATTTATTGAGCCTTGGTACATTGATCATTTCGCTGCAATCTTATAACTGGCTGAAAGATCATAAGCATGTGGCTGAATTTTACATGCTGCTGCTATCGACGTTACTGGGTATGTTCTTTATGCTGAGCAGTAATAACCTGCTGATGTTTTACCTGGGCCTTGAGCTATCGACCATACCACTTGCGGCGCTGGCCAATTTTGATCTTGATAAAAAGAAATCATCAGAGGCAGCATTCAAGATGATCATTTCTTCCGCTTTCTCATCAGGCTTGTTGTTGTTTGGTATTTCCCTGTTATACGGCACAACCGGTACTTTAAGTTTCGGCGAAATACCAGCGCATATTTCGGGAACGCCGCTCCAGGTATTTTCATTCATTTTACTGTTTGCGGGTTTTGGTTTTAAGATATCAGCTGTACCCTTTCACCTTTGGACCGCTGACGTTTACGAAGGCGCACCGGTTGCGGTTACGTCGTACTTATCCGTTATCTCCAAAGGCGCCATATTATTTGTAATGGTTTCCGTTTTATACAATGTGTTTACTCCTTTAAGCGGCACGTGGTATAATATGGTTTTTCTTATTTCCCTGCTTACGATCATTACCGGAAACCTGTTTGCGTTAAGACAGGAGAACATCAAACGGTTTCTCGCATTCTCTTCTATTGCGCAGGTTGGTTTTATCCTTATCGGTATTTCCGGTCAGTCTGTGGACGGTACCGCATCCGTTATTTATTTTGTGCTCATTTATATTTTCTCCAACCTCGCTGCGTTTGGTGTTGTGAATTTAGTAAGCGCCTTAACAGGGAAAGAAAACATTGATGATTACAGGGCATTTTATAAAACAAATCCTTTGCTGAGCTGGGTATTGGCCATTGCCCTTTTTTCACTGGCAGGTGTTCCGCCTACTGCAGGTTTTTTTGGTAAATTCTTCCTGTTTCTTGCGGGTGCGGCAAAAGGCAATTATTTATTCATCGCTATTGCCGCATTGAACATGATTATTTCGTTCTATTATTACCTGCGGATCATAAAGGCGATGTTCATGGATGCCAATGACCGGCCAATACCAAAACTCGAAACATCGTTTTCACCAAAGGCGTCGCTCTTTATTTGCGTAGCCGGTATTGTTGTCACTGGCCTTGCAAGCGGGGGTTATGCATATATTCATTCACTGCTGAAATAAAAGATGTGCCTCATTTTAAGATTATTCAACTGTAGCGAATATGGCAATTAATAAAAATCACGAATTTGAAGAACTGGATGGAATAAAATGTGCCATCGTTGAAAAAAATGCTTCGCCGGAAAGAGTGGCGTTTTTAAAGGAGCTGCTTGAATATAACCACTTTAAGGTTGTTGTAGCTGCAACCCCTCCGCCTAAAGCCGCCCCCGCCCCAAAGCCCGTTGCGGCCGCTGACGGAACCGCCGCGCCTGCTGTTCCGCCTCCACCCCCACCACCGCCATCCACTTTTACGGTTGGCGTTACCAATGTCGCTTTCAATCCCACCAACGCCGTGTATGGCCGACTGCTGCAAACAAAAAACGGCCATGTTGTTACACCCGCTTACTGGCTACAAAAAGAAGCGGTGAGTCACGACGAAATACCTTACTACGAACATAACTGATCATTGTTGCCAGCCGATGTACTTCGTGGCAACTTCTCTGCCTGACTCCGCCACGCAGGCTGGGTTGTGTTACTCATTTTGTGTGCATAACAGCCCTCTACAGTCTTTCAAACGCATTTTTTGTTCTTATACAGCCGGCTGATTACTGTACTGAACGTACAAGGGAGTGACACAACCAAAGCTCCATTTGGATACTGCAGCCGGTTACAAAAGCACTTATACAAAGCACCGGACACAGGCTGTTATTTTTACCTCATTTTGTTTTATAAAAACATGATTTTAATCAATGTGCTGATTGATTCATGTTGTGATTATCCCAGTGTTGAAACAATAGTTTTGTAGGCACTAAAAGTTTCACTTATGGCAAAATCTATAAAAGCAGGGAAGTATGTTTACTTCTTCGGCGGCGGCAAAGCCGATGGCAATGAATCAATGAAAAATCTTCTTGGTGGCAAAGGCGCAAACCTCGCTGAAATGGCGGGTCATCCAAATCTAAGGCTGCCTGTTCCGCCCGGCTTTACGGTGACGACAGAAGTTTGTACTTACTTCTATGACCATAAGAAGAATTATCCCAAAGAATTGAATGCACAGGTGCTTGAAGCGCTTGGCAAAATGGAAAAACTGACAAAGAAAAAATTCGGCGATGAAAAGAACCCGCTGCTTGTTTCTGTGCGTTCCGGTGCAAGAAAGAGCATGCCAGGCATGATGGAAACCGTGTTGAATGTAGGGCTGAATGAAACAACAATAAAAGGCATTGTTGCTCAAAGCGGTGATGAACGTTTTGCCTACGATGCTTACAGAAGACTGATTATGATGTATGCCGATGTGGTTATGGAAAAAGCCGGCGGCGTAGAACCAAAAGGCAAGGGCATCCGCAAATTGCTGGATGAAAAACTTGATGAAGTTAAGAAGCGGCGGGGCTATACCAGTGATACCGACCTTACTGCGGAAGAACTGAAAGAGCTTGTGAAGGATTATAAAAAGACCGTAAAAAAAGTGTTGGGCAAAGATTTTCCCGATAATCCCTGGGAACAGTTGTGGGGTGGGATTGGTGCCGTATTCAGCAGCTGGAATGGGAAGCGTGCGGTAGAATACAGGCGCATTGAAAAAATACCGGATGAGTGGGGTACCGCTGTTAATGTGCAGGCAATGGTATTTGGTAATATGGGTAATGACAGTTGTACCGGTGTTGCCTTTACCAGGAACCCGGGCAATGGTGAAAATAAATTCTATGGTGAATTTCTCGTGAACGCACAGGGAGAAGATGTGGTGGCCGGTATAAGAACACCTGCACCGGTGAACGAGTATTCAAAGAATGACCAGAGCAAACAATTTGATTCGCTGGAGAAGCTGATGCCGACGTTGTATAAGGAGTTATACAACTACCAGCGCAGGCTGGAGCAGCATTATAAAGACATGCAGGATATCGAGTTTACCATTGAAAAAGGCGTACTGTATATGTTGCAGTGCCGTGTTGGTAAACGCAATGGTATTGCGGCGGTTAGAATGGCTACTGAAATGTATGCGTCAAAACTGATCGATATGCACACAGCCATTAAACGCGTTGGTCCAAACCAGCTGGTGGAATTGCTGTTGCCGATGCTTGACCCCAAAACGGAAATCGTAACCAAGCCCATTGCAAAGGGTTTGCCTGCAGGCCCGGGTGGCGCAAGAGGCCGCGTAGTGTTTACCTCTGAAGATGCTGTTGAGTGGGCGCATATCGGCGAAAAAGTAATCCTGGTACGTGAAGAAACTTCGCCGGAAGATGTAGATGGCATGCATAAATCGCAGGCTATTCTTACTTCCAAGGGAGGGATGACTTCGCATGCGGCACTTGTTGCCAGAGGCTGGGGTAAGTGCTGTATCGTTGGTTGCGGTGATATTGAAATTCACGCCGACACCAAAACCATGCATGCCAAAAACGGCATAGTCATTAAAGAAGGAGACTGGATTAGCCTGAATGGCACAAAAGGCCTTGTTTATGAAGGCAGCATGCCGCTGGTGGATATTGACCTTGATAAAAACCTGTCTTACAAAAACCTGATGAAGCTGGTTGACAAGACAAAAAATATGGGTGTAAGAACCAACGCTGATACACCAAAAGATGCGGCCCAGGCTTTGAAGTTTGGCGCAGAGGGTATTGGACTCTTCCGCACAGAACATATGTTTTATGGAGAAGGCAGCGAAAGACCGCTGTTCCTGCTGCGCAAAATGATCATGAGTAAAACCGTTGACGAAAGGCGCAAGGCATTGAACGAGCTTTTCAGTTTTGTGAAAAAAGACTTTAAGGACACACTTTCCATTATGAACGGGTACCCGGTTACCATCAGGTTGCTGGATCCCCCGCTGCACGAGTTTGTGCCACACGATTCAGAAAAACTGCAGGCATTGAGCAAAGAGCTTGGCATAAGTATGAGCATTTTGAGAAGGCGTGTACTTGCCCTTCATGAAAATAACCCAATGCTGGGCCACCGTGGTGTTCGTCTTGGTATCAGCTATCCAGAAATTACGGAAATGCAGGTGAGGGCCATTTTTGAAGCCGCTGCTGAATTAACGAAGGCAGGCAAGAAAGCCTACCCTGAAATAATGATCCCTGTTACGTGTTCTGTAAATGAATTAAAACATCAGAAAGAAATCGTTGACAGGGTTTACAAAGAAGTGTGCGCAAAAATGAAAGTGCGCAAGATCAACTACCTGTATGGTACCATGATCGAAATTCCAAGAGCCGCGTTAAAGGCCGCACAAATGGCCACTGCTGCCGACTTCTTCAGCTTTGGCACCAACGACCTTACACAGATGAGTTTTGGCTTCAGCCGTGATGATATCGGCGGATTTCTGCCCAATTATCTCGATCAGAAAATACTTTATGATGATCCATTCCAGACCATCGACCAGGATGGCGTTGGTGAACTGATCAAATTTGGAACAGAGCGCGGCCGTGCCACGAAGCCTAACCTTAAAGTGGGTATTTGCGGCGAGCATGGCGGCGACCCTGAAAGTGTAAAATTCTGTAGCCGTATTGGAATGACGTATGTTAGCTGTTCACCGTTCCGCGTGCCAATCGCAAGACTGGCCGCAGCGCAGGCAGCGATTGAATAAATCAAAAAAGCCGAAACCAATCCGGGCCCGGGCGTTATTGTAATGCCCGGGCTTCTTATTTTGTATAAGCGATTGTCTATTTTTTAACCGGCTGAACAATGCTGCTCATCGTTCCTTGCGTCGCACACTTGTACTGTTGAACTGCGGGCGGCGGCCGCTGTTGCCGGATATATAACCGCAACTAAAGTGTGCATAACTGATGTTCACTTAAGGGGCGTGGCGAGCAGCTTATTGCTCCTGGTTTTTCTGCAGTACAAGAGTGCGACGCAACAGGTGTTTGATTGAAATACAGATGCCGGCTTCATCATTAAATAAAAAAAGGAACTGCTTTTCCAGCAGTTCCTTTTTAATACAGCATAAGAACGTTAGAGGCTCTTCAATGCTTCGATTGTTTCCCATCTCCTGAGAACGCCATCATTGGCCTGTGCCAGGAATTCTGTGGCTTTATCAGGATAATTGCTCTTAATCGTAGCAAAACGGTTTTCGTGATACAGGAATTCTTCCAATGGCATCGAAGGTGTTTTGCAATCGAGTGAGAAACGCTGGCCTTTATCTTTCATCGGATTGTAGCGGAACAAAGGCCAATAACCGGTTTTAACCGCAAGGCTTTGTTGCTCCAACCCGTGGCACATATCGTATCCATGGGCGATGCAATGGCTGTACGCGATGATGATGGAAGGCCCGGGATATGCTTCGGCTTCGAGTATTGTTTTTAACGCATGCACATCGTTGGCACCCATGGCAATTTGTGCAACGTAGGCGGTGCCATGTGCAATGGCCTGCATAGCGAGATCTTTTTTACCGGTTGTTTTTCCTTTGATGGAGAATTTCGCACTTGCACCAATCGGTGAAGCTTTTGATTTTTGTCCGCCTGTGTTGCTGTACACCTCTGTATCCATTACCAGAATGTTTACATTTTCCCCGGTGCTGAGCACATGGTCGAGCCCGCTGAAGCCAATGTCGTATGCCCATCCATCTCCGCCAACGATCCACATAGATTTCTTTTCCAGGAATTCTGCGATCTGGTAAAGGCGGTAAGCTTTCTCTGTTTTTATTTCCCGCAATCTTTTCTTGAGTTCATTTACATTTTTTCGTTGTTGAATGATCTCCCCTTCGGTAGTCTCGGCATTGGCAATGATGGAGTCAACCAGTTCGCTTCCGATCTCTTCTCTTAATTCCTTTGTCAGGCGCAAAGCCATATCGTGTTTCTTGTCTGTAGCGAGTTTGATACCGAGGCCAAATTCTGCATTGTCTTCAAAAAGTGAATTGGCCCAGGCTGGTCCATGTCCTTCGGAATTGAGTGTCCATGGAGTTGTTGGAAGGTTACCGCCAAAAATAGAAGAACAACCTGTTGCATTTGCTGTGATCATCCTGTCGCCAAACAACTGTGTAAGCAGTTTCAGGTAAGGTGTTTCGCCGCAACCGCTGCAGGCGCCGGAGAATTCGAATAATGGTTCGAGTAACTGTGAGCCCTTAACAGTGGCTTTGTTCACTCTTGTACGGTCGATGTCGGGGAGTGAAAGGAAGAAGTCCCAGTTTGTTTTTTCTGTTTCTTTCAACGGCAACACGTCAACCATATCGATTGCTTTATGGCCCGGTTGTGTTTTGCTTTCGATCGGGCAAACCTCGGTGCATAATTTACAACCGGTACAATCTTCCACTGCCACCTGTAAAGTATAAGCTTCTTTGTCTTTAAAGAACTCTTTACCGACAGGGTCGGTGAATTTGAAGAAAGAAGGTGCCTCTTCCAATTTTTCGCGATCGTAGACTTTAACGCGGATCGCGGCATGCGGACAAACGAAATAACACTTGCCGCACTGAGAACACAATTGAGGATCCCATACAGGAACCTGCTCGGCAATATTTCTCTTTTCCCAACGGGTTGTGCCGGAAGGATAAGTGCCATCGATAGGGAATGCGCTTACCGGTAATTCGTCACCTTCGCCCGCTATGATCCGCCCCAACACATGTTGTACGAAATCAGGCGCATTTTCTGACACAGGCGCTTCAATTGCAGTGCGGCCTACGGCATAACTGCTGTAATCGATATGGAAAAGATTTTCCAAAGTCTGGTCAACCGCCTTGAAGTTCTTTTGAATCACTTCCTCGCCTTTGCGGCCATATGTTTTTTTGATGGCATCTTTAATATATTGAATGGCCTGCTCCTTAGGCATAACGTTGGATATTGCGAAAAAGCAGGTTTGCAATATTGAGTTAATGCGTGATCCCATACCTGTATCCCTGGCAACCTTTGACGCATTGATCACATAAAAATTCAATTTTTTATGAATGATCTCTTCCTGGATCTTCTGTGGCAGGTGTTGCCATACTTCGTCTGTAGCGTATGGCACATTCACCAGGAATGTTGCTCCTTCTTCGGCGTCTTTTAATACGTCGTATTTTTTAAGGTAGTTGAAATGATGGCAGGCAATGAAGTTGGCAGAATTTACCAGGTATGTTGAGAGTATCGGGCGTTCACTAAAGCGCAAATGCGAGACGGTTAATGAGCCTGATTTTTTTGAATCGTAAACGAAGTAACCCTGTGCATAGTCATCTGTTACTTCGCCAATGATCTTAATGGTATTCTTATTTGCACTTACAGTTCCGTCTGCACCAAGGCCAAAGAACAAACCGCGGAAGAGATGCTGTTCTTCCAATGAAAAAGTTTTGTCCCATTGCAGGCTTGTATTTGTTACATCGTCTTCGATGCCAACAGTGAAACTGTTTTTCGGGCGGTCGTTTGCCAGCTCATCAAATACGGCTTTTGCCATTCCTGCATTGAACTCTTTTGAAGCGAGGCCGTAGCGCCCGCCGATAACCAATGGCATTTGATATTGCCATCCTGCATGCAAAGCACTGATCACATCCATGTATAAAGGTTCGCCGATTGCACCGGGTTCTTTGCAGCGGTCGAGTACAGCTATCTTTTTTATCGTGGCTGGAATGGCATCGATAAAATGTTTGATAGAGAACGGGCGGAACAAATGAACATTCAGGTAACCCACTTTTTCACCACGGTTATTCAGGTAGTCGGTTACTTCATGAACCGGACCGTAACCTGATCCCATAATGATGATCAGTTTTTCAGCCTGCGGATGCCCGTAGTAGCTAAAAAGTTTATAAGAGCGGCCTGTGAGTTGTTCGAACTGCTGCATGGTGCTTTCAACAATCGCAGGAACGTTATGGTAATATTTATTGCAAGCTTCGCGACTCTGGAAGAATACATCAGGGTTTTGCGCAGTACCGCGAACAAAGGGATGTTCAGGGTTTAGTGCGCGCTGGCGGTGTTTGCTCACTTCTTCCTCATCGATCATATCGCGGATGATTGCATCCGGAATCACCGTTACCTGGTTTAATTCATGCGATGTTCGAAACCCATCGAAAATATTCAGAAAGGGAATTCTTGCCTTTAGTGTAGCTGATGTAGCTATCAAAGCCATATCCATTGCCTGTTGCGGGTTATTGCCAAAAAGCATGGCAAAACCAGTTTGTCGTGCTGCCATCACATCGCTGTGGTCGCCGAAGATGGACAATGCGTGTGTTGCTATCGCCCTTGCCGCAATATGAAAAACGGCGGGCGTTAATTCACCTGCGATTTTAAACATGTTGGGAATCATCAGCAGCAAACCCTGTGAGCAGGTAAAGGTAGAAGCAAGAGCACCACCCTGAAGCGCTCCATGAATGGCGCCTGCGGCACCTGCTTCACTTTGCATTTCTATTATTTTCGGAACCTCGCCGAAAATATTGGTGACTTCATTACTGCTCCATTCGTCAGCCCACTCACCCATTGCCGATGACGGTGTGATAGGATAGATAGCGCATACTTCGCTTGTTCTGTAAGCAATGTATGCCGCGGCCTCATTGCCATCCATTATCGCATTGGCATGCGCGGGATGAAGCGAGGCTACTTTGGATGCTTTTTCAACTGTGGTTTCCATGAAAAAATTAGTTTAAAGGTGATCACAAACAAAGGGCTAAAGTAAAATGAATGACAAGCAACGGGTATGACGGTCATCAATTTTAAAGATGATTGTAGTCAGTAAAACCTGCCTGTGCTTATATAAGTGATTAACTATCCGGGGAAGTAAAAGGGTATGGCCCGGGCGGCAGTGCTTGCCCTGGCTGTTGTTGCGTCGCACTCTTGTACGGCAACAACAATGCGCGGCAAAGCGCCCCCGACTGCAGGATGTGCCGGAACGCCTGTACTTGTTCCAGGGCACAATTGTTCGATCGGCATCTTTTCTCCCGGAACAAGTGTAAGGGGCGATGCCGGCTGCACTGAAGCCGGGTTTACAACGTTTTTAATTCAGCTCCAGCAAATCT
Organism: Chitinophagaceae bacterium UBA7600; assembly: GCA_002478885.1. Lineage (GTDB taxonomy): Bacteria > Bacteroidota > Bacteroidia > Chitinophagales > Chitinophagaceae > DLKC01. The sequence goes on along the minus strand of DLKC01000074.1, from coordinate 12,946 downwards.
CTTTCGGGTAATTTGGGGTAAGCGGTATGGGGCTCGGCCTGGTACCAGAATGCCACTGTAGCGATATCGTCCTGCTGCGGCAGGTAGCGGCCATCATGCCGCCAGCCGAGTGATTGAATGGTTACTTTTAAATTCTTTTCAAACCTGATGGGATCGGTGATATGCCAGCGGTAGAGCCCAAAGCGTTGCATGACATCGTAGTGACCGTCGCCGCGAATTACCTGTGGCAGGCCGGTGTATGGCGTACAAAATTCTGTATAGTCTGTTTTATCGCTGCCGGCAGTTCTTCTTGTATCAAAATCGTAAGAGCCGCAGAAATAGTCTTCGGTTCCTGTTCCACAGATCGTTGGGAACTGTGTGTCGCCATCCATGAAGAATTTTATTTCGCCTTCGCCCCACCAGCCATTGTTGTGTGCGCCATACGCCATATAAGTACCCACATATTGACCCTTGCCCTGTATGCCGTCGAGTATTGTATAATCCGTTTTGTATGGCAACCTGTTTACCCGGCGAAACTGGGCATGAAAGTAAGCGGCATCGGTTGGCACTTCGGTGAGGACATAATCGACCTGGTAATAGAGGTACATATCTTCATCGGCAATATTTTCCATGGTTATTTTGCATTTCTTCCTGAACGGCATTGGCCAATAACAATTGAATGCGCTGCCCGGATTTACCGTAACTGCCAATGACTGCACCGGAGCATATTTACCCCAACCCATACAAAAGAAATCGCCTACCGGCGCTTCAACGGAAGGCGTTGTTTCATCGTCCCAATAAATGCGTATGATGGTGTAGCGCCAGTTGCCTGTGGGTGTCATCCAGATGTGCTGCACTGAGCCCGGTCCTTCCATCTCAGCAATGGTATAAGTGGTTTTAGCTTTTATGATAATGCTCGGGCTCACTTTCCAACCCTGGCCAAGATCTCTTGATGCATTGGCACCGGTTCCCGTTGTAGCCATTCCGCCTTTGCCTTTTTCACCGGTAAAATTTTCGGGGCTTATCGAACGGCTCTTCGCATCGGAAAGGCGATAGAGATTGTTCAGGTTCATGTCAATGCCGTTGAATTTCTGCTGGGCATCCAGTTGAAGTAAATACATAATAACCCCGGTAAGCAAGGCAATCTTTTTCATATGCTGTGTTTTAAGAAATGATGAACTTAAAGATAAAGCATGTAGACTTTCTCAGGGAGAGATATTTTTAGCCACGCTGCTGAACAGGATCGGGCATTAGTTGCGTCGCACAGCTGTGCAGGAGATTATGAGGCGGCAAGAAAAGGCAGCAACAATGCAGACCCTAGTCTTTTTTCAGCCCGAGCCTTTGCAGCAAAGCATCTTTCTTTGCCTTAGAGACCATTAATTTCTCCCCGCTATTTAAAACCACATAACCGCCGTCGGTCCGCAGGTAATGCGTAACGGCATTGAGGTTTACAACTGTTGAATGATGAATGCGGATAAAACTTTCGTAGGGTAGCATTTCTTCGATATCCCCAAGCGTTCGGGAAATAAGCAGGCTTCGTTTACCGGTCAAAAACACTTTTGTGTAGGCACCTTCGGCTGAACAATACAAAATGGTATCGACCCGGGTAAATTCATAACCTTCGCGGTTGGGCAAAGCAATTTTTTGCTGTTGTTCGGGCTGACGGATATTGTGCAGCAGGTTCTGGATATTAACCACCCCTGATGCGGAGTTAATTTTTTCTTCTGCCTTTTTGACCGCGGTTTTCAGATCTTCCGCATCAACAGGCTTTAAGAGGTAATCAACTGCACTGATACGAAAAGCCTTTGCCGCAAATTTATCATATGCTGTGGTGAAGATGATGGAGAAGTCGATGTGATCAAGCAGCTCGAGCATTTCAAAGCCATTCATCCAGGGCATTTCCACATCGAGGAAGATCAACTGAGGCTTATATTTTTTGATAGCGAGAATTCCTTCCTTAGCTGAAGCACATTTAGCAAGCACTTCCACATTTGGACAATGTTTGCCCAGGTCTGCGCCAAGTGCATCAATGCAATGTTGCTCATCGTCTATGATGATGGAAGATATCATGAGTATAAATATCGGTCTAAGAGAAGCGTTCGCTGCTCCGCCAGGTTAAAATTAGTGCTAATTATACTATATCATTGCCACTTATGATAACTCATTTGTTTCATTTGGCAACAGGCGTATATAGACTAATAAACCGGTTGCAAACTGAAACCGGTTATTTATCAATCCATGTTTTGATGATGCGAGGGTGATTCGTAATTTAAGCAAAAGTTCTACAGTTGACATTCAAAAATCACATTATGAAAACTGTCAATGCTATTTTGTTGATGATCGTTTTTATTGTTCCTGCAACATTGCCTGCCTACTCCAGGCAGAACCCCGATTCATTGTTGCTTGCACATAGTGAGCAATGGACAGCAAAACCCAATAAAGGGCTTTTTGGTTTGTCCAAACCACAGTTTGGACCATATACAACAACAGCAGTAATAAAACTCGATTCGCCTGTTATTAAACAGAAAACAAAAGACAGTTCTTTCATCGGTTTCGAAAGCAGCACCGATGGAACCGACTTTGATCAAAGTAAATACCTCACCATCAAAAAGTCAAAATTTTACAAGCTTTCGCTTTCAAAAGAAAACGCCAATGCTGATGCTGTTTTTGCCATTGCTTCAGAGTCGCAGGAAAAGCGTCAAACCTTATTTGGTAAACTGCTCAGCAAAAACGATGAAGGAAAAGATGAGGTGCTTAACTACAAAAGAGATATTCCGGGTATTATTCAAACAGAAAACGATTCGGTTCATTGGAAGTTTATGCTGCAGGACTTTACCAGTGGCGGGCAGCCAACCGCTTATATGCCTTACCCAGTAGCCTCTATTTCAGGTGGCTATCTCAAAAACAATGAAGATTCGCTCGCCATGCAACTCTACAGCTCGTTCGCCGCCGACCTTGTGCTGATAAACAATAAAGGTGAACATGTTGCCGCGCTGGCATTTAAGCAAAAGAAACCTGATATGTGGATTCGTAATGACATAAGTGAATCATACCAGCAGGCCATTGCAACAATGTTTGCCGTTATTATCAGTATAAAAGATTATTGAGGCAGTATACATTTTATACAACTGAAATACGCCTATTTCATCATTATAAGTCAGCCTTCCAACGCACTAATGTTTTAGGTCTGCAACGGTTGCTGTGAAAAAAAAGCAGGCGGCTCAAATTTTTCTATATTTCTCTAAACTTCACTACAACGGCAGTTCCAGCTGCTTTCCCTTCGTCATCCTTTTTATCAATCACTTCAAGCGATGCACTGCGTTCGTTGATTAAATTATTGAGGTCTAACCTGCTCTGTGTTAAATGAACGCCTTTCGACTGGTGCGTGGATGGCTCGCCTTTAAACTTATTTTGTCGCGATATTTCCCTGCCAATGCCATTGTCATCAATCATGCAGCAAATATTCTCATCCAACCTGTTAACAGTTACATTCACGTATCCCCCATCTTCTTTAGGCATGATACCATGCCAGATCGCATTCTCTATAAAGGGCTGTATAATCAATGCAGGCACCATCACCGATTTCAGGTCTATTGTATTGTCAACCGCAAATGAATAATTGAATTTATTACCAAAACGCATGCTCTCCAGCTGTGTATATAACCTGCAAGTCTCCATTTCATCATAAAGCGTTATTTCCCGCTTATCAGAGTTCTGGAAAATCGTTCTTATCAGTTTGGAAAAAGTTGTGAGATAAGTTATTGCCTTATCCTCATCTTTCTTTTGCACAAGCGCTTTAATAGAGTTGAGACAATTGAAAATAAAATGTGGGTTCATCTGGGCACGAAGCGCTTTGGATTCGAGCTCGAGCATTTTCTTTTCATAAGTAGTTTTTAGCTTTTCTGCTTCTTTCTGTTCGAGAATGGTTTTATATTTTAACCTCAATTGTTTGATCCGGTACCATATTAAAAAGCTCACAATCACAACAAGAATAGCGGAAATAATTATGATCATCCTTTCCTTAGCGGCTTCCCTGGCGTCTGCATCCTGTTGTTCTTTTTCCCGAACTTTTTCATTAAATGAAAGCAACTGTATTTGTCTTATCTTCTCAATATTCGCCATACTATCTTTCGCAGCTTCAGCTATCCTGAAATATTTGAAAGCCTGTAATTCGTCATTATGTATGGAGTGCCCAGGTTCGTACAAATCCGAAAGCAATTTAGCAGCATCGTAGATATTTTGCTGGTCCTGGTATTCACCAGCGCTTGTTAAAGCCATTTTCGCGTAAAAGACAGCTGAGTCAGTTTGATTTCTTTTTATAAAAATCCTTGCCATGTTATTTAAAACGAAACATAAGTCCCTATTTCTTTCTTCATATTCTGTATAGTCCGGAAGATAATCCCTGTAATATTTTAAAGCAGTTTCATCATCCCCTTTTGCTAAATAAATATCACCTGATATGCGTTCTGCAAGAAGCAAATTGCGGTGAACAGACATAGCTTTTGGATATTGAAATCTTTGATTTGCATAAAATAAGGCAGAGTCTGGCTTATTCATTTTTAAATACGTGAGTGCAATGCAGAGAAGCGTATATATATTATCCGGCTCTTCATGGCGTCCGACATGAAAAATATTCCAATAATAAAATGCTTTAAAATAGTGATCAAGAGACTGCCTGTAATTTCCAAGTTCGCGATAGTCATGACCAAACACCAAATGCGCAGCCCCTTTTTGTGACGTATCATTTAATTGTTCACTTAGCTTTAAATGGTTTTCCGCGTATGTAAGTGACAATAAATAATTCCCCATCTCAAAGAGTATGTAATCCATTGCTGCCATATTCCAGCATTGATGCTGGACGGAGTAATTATTTTTTTTGTTTATATCAAGCGCAAGCTGAAAAGATAGAATTGAGGAGTCCATTTTTTTTGCACTGCGATAGGCATCACCTAATTTTTCGTATAAATCAATTTTACCGGTATCCGTATTTGTTATTGCTATGAGGCTTACTAAACTGTCGACTTTATATTGTTGGGCATATAAAAAGGTCGCCAGGAAGAAAAACAGTGCAAATAATACTCCCCTGGAAAAAACACAGATGGAAACCTTTGTTATCGTGCACTTCATCTATTAAATATAAATTTTCTTTCCTGGTATTTCCAGCATGTTTAATATTTAATCAGTATCTGTTGATGTATAAGCGGAACGCATTGGTAAGTTGATCCTAACCTTATTTTCTGCCATATATTAATCCACTTTGATATTTTACCAACTCCTGCCTGAGTTGCATGTCCTAAGATATTAGCTTAGTCTTAAACATCAACAGCATATCGCACTGCTTCCATCCGTAGCGGGTTTTGCAGGACAACAACATCGCAGAAAATATCTTTTACCAAGCGCAGGAGCCGATGCCAGCTGTAGTGAAGCCGGACTTAAAAAAGTTTTCTTTACTCAATAACATAAAAAATCAAAAACCATGAAACAGCAATTCATATTACTCCTGCTACTTGCCTTTTGCGTAACCAGTTATGCGCAGCCAACTATTTTAAATCAGAAAACACTTGGTGGCTATTACGACGATATGGCCGGTGCCTCCTGGCCAACTACCGACGGGGGCGTTGTGCTTGGCGGCAGGTCATACTCGCCGATCTCCGGTGAAAAAACAGAAACTAATAATGGCGTAGACGATTACTGGCTGGTAAAGCTTGACAAACAAAATAATATTCAATGGCAACGGACACTCGGTGGCTTTGACGTTGATGAAATACTTGCTTTGGCGCAAACAAAAGATGGCGGATATATACTCGCAGGCAATTCTGCTTCTTTTCCTTCGGGAGATAAGGCAGATAATAAAGGCGTCTTTGATTTCTGGGTAATAAAACTCAACAGCTTTGGCAGCGTTGAATGGCAAAGAACATTGGGTGGCAGTTCCTACGAATTCTGCAACTCTGTGCAACAGACTAAAGACGGTGGTTACCTTATCGGCGGCTCATCAGGTTCGGATGCTTCAGGCGATAAGTCGGAATACAGCAGAGGTGGTTATGATTACTGGATTGTAAAACTCAACAGCAACGGCGATAAAGCCTGGGACAAAACCATCGGCGGCAGCGGCGACGAATTTTTAAACGCGGTAATTGAAACACCTGATGGTGGCTATTTCCTGGGTGGAATTTCAACATCGAATATATCTGGCGAAAAGTCAGAAAACAGCAGGGGGAACAACGACTTCTGGGCGGTGAAGCTTGATAAGAACCGGAATAAACAATGGGATAAAACGGCTGGCGGTGCGGATAACGATTATGTAAGCGGCCTTGCGCAAGCCCCCGATGGAGGCTATGTTGTATCCGGATCTTCCGCCTCCAATATTTCGGGAGAAAAAACCGAAAATTCCAAAGGGCTTTTTGATTTCTGGATCGTAAAATTTTCGCGGAATGGCAAAGTGCAATTTGATAAAACAATAGGTGGCAGTGGTTATGAATTTGAGGCAACCGTTTCCAACACAGCAGACAGTGGTTTAATCATTGCAGGCAACTCTGCCTCGAATATATCAGGCGATAAAACAGAAAACAGCCGCGGCGATTATGATATATGGGTGGTGAAGTTGAACAAGAACGGAAAAATATCCTGGGATAAAACCCTCGGTGGTTATGGCAATGATAACGTTCGCAGCATACAGGAAACTAAAAGAGATATTTTCTTTATTGGTGGCTCCTCTTCTTCCGGAATCAGTGGCGAGAAATCAGAAGCGTCAAGAGGCGGGCTTGATATCTGGTTTGTAACACTTGCGTACCAAAAAACAGCGGTCTTCGCAACCACCACCGATGATATCATTCAAAAAAATAACCTGCCCCAACAATTCAAGGCATATCCAAATCCAGCAAAAGGCCAGCTACTGGTATCGGTTAATGGAAGAGCCACGATATCACTTACTGACCAGTCAGGTAAAATATTACTCAGCCAGTTAATTGACGGAGCCGGAACGATCAATGTATCAAAATTCAGTGCAGGCACTTACTACCTGAAGAACAGTGTCGACGGGACATCAAAGAAAATAATGATCGTACAATAAAAAGTGCCAATTACTCTCCCCCGGATCATAACGCTACCTGTTAAAAACAGTCTCGAAAGCATGCCTGCAAGACGGGCATGCTTCCCTTACTTACAGAACAATGTATAAGCTATTGTATATTTATTTATCAAAAGACCGTACCGAAATAAGGCACGGCCAGTCTAAATACTGTCATATGAAACAGTTTCCCTATGCACTTATCGCTTTTCGCTTTTTACTGGCCCCGCTCATGTTATGGCTGGGCTATGTTTTTGATGAGCAATACACAAAGCTGATCGTTGCACTGCTCTTCCTGGGCTTACTCAGTGATGTGCTCGATGGCATCATTGCCCGTAAACAAAATACATCTACAGCAAAAATGCGCAGGCTCGATAGCCAGACCGACATGATTTTCTGGCTCTCAGCTGGTTTTACGGCATGGTTCATCTGGCCAAGGGTGATCAGTGAAAATAAATTTGTAATCTGGACATTGCTTGGCATGGAGGCATCGTGTTATGCAGTAAGCATCATTAAATTCGGCCGCGAAACCTGCACGCATGCTTACCTCTCCAAGTTCTGGGGACTCACGTTGCTGGCGGCCTTCACTGATCTTATACTCAATGGCAACGCAGGTTTTCTCTTTTATTTTTGCCTGGTTTCGGGTATTGTATCACATCTTGACAGGATACTTATAACGCTCATACTTCCGCAATGGCAGCACGATGTGCCGAGTGCATGGCATGCGTGGCGGTTAAGAAAAGGGAAGCAGGTCAAAAAGTTTATGCTTTTTAACGGGTAACCAACTTATATGTACCCGGCTTTGACAACGCTATGCAGCTTTACTTGCGTCGCTCACTTGTGCTAAAGCAACCATGGCATCAACGCAAAAAGCCGGAAGGCAATTTGTTCCCTGTTCAATATGGTTCTGAACCCTGAAGTGCGTGACACAACATCAGTTCAACAGACAGGCGGACGCCGGGTAACAAGATCTCGAAAAAATGCTTTAGACATTTGCAGAAATCGATAAGAAAAATTTGTCCTTTATTTCAACCATACAATATTACTACTTCAGGCAATTCGCCAAACTTGTGCATGTCAACAGGTTTCATGCGACAGACTGCCAACAAAATATTTTCAGTGAGCTGATACAAAATGGATCGCATACAGCTTTTGGAAAAGAACACTGTTTCAAAAACATAAAAAATTACGATGATTTTAAAAGACATGTTCCTGTAAGAACATACGAGGCTTTTAAACCTTATATACAAAGAATATTCAACCGGGAAAAAGATGTGCTTTGGCCAGGGCTTCCGGACTATTTTGGCAAGACAACTGGTACAACAGACGCTTCAAAATATTTGCCGGTAACCAATGCATTTTTATCATGTACACAGTATGCAGCAAAATATATGTTATGCAATCTTGCCATGCTAAAAGGGCATGCCCGTTTCATCGGAAAAAAAGTTTTTTACCTCGATGACCAACAGGAATTTGAAAACATCAATGGCTTTGCATGTGGCGCCATCTCAGCGATAAAGTCGTCCCGTATGCCAACATGGGCGAAATCATTCTCCTTTCCGGGCAGCTGTTTGAATGGTTTAACAGAACCTGCACAAAGGCTTAATACTATTATTGATACAATACCAGTAAATGACATAAACATGGCCGTTGCTCTTCCTGTATGGCTATCTCATTTTTTAAACGAATTTGAAAAAAGAAAGGGAAGGAAATTCAAAGCATTTTTTCCGCAATTCAGCGTACTATTTCTCACTGGCATGAACTGCGAGCCTTATGAGCAACTGATTTATGAGCATATGGGCGGCGACTTAATAATTTTGGAAAATTATACAGCCACAGAAGGGAATTTTGCTTACCAGCCGGTACCGGGAGTAAAAGGAATGGAGTTGATTTGTAACCAGGGGATTTTTTACGAGTTCATTCCGCTGAAAGAAGCCAGCAGCCCGCAACCGGCGAGGATACAGTTAAAGGACGTAAGTTTATTTCAGCGCTACGCAATCGTGATCTCAGTTTGTAATGGTTTATGGGCCTACATGATGAATGATATGGTAGAGTTTGTTTCACTAAATCCCTACAGACTTATCATATGTGGCAGACTTAACGATATTTTCTCGCCTTTTGGCGAGCATATGCTGCCGATACAAGCCGAGCAAGCGATGGCGAAAACGTCAACGCAGGCAAACAGTATTATCAGAGATTTTCTCATCGTTCCTGACTTTGAAGCATCCCGCTACAGGTGTTATATCGATTTTGAACTAGCGCCCACGGACATTAAAACATTTCAGTTGTTACTTGATCAAAATCTCTGCAGCAAAAACAGTTATTATCATGACCTTTCAAAAGCAAGCGTCATCAACCAGCCTGATATTATTCCCGTTTCTGAAAGGTTTTTTCACAACATAGATGTGAAGCATGTTACCGCGCAGTCAAAAACGAAGCATCTTTCACAGGACCAACATATCATGCGTAAAGCAGCTACGCTTTGCGGCATTGATTAGAGCCATTACAAATTTTATAACCGGGCAGCGCTGCCATTAATCATTGTGCAGTTACAATATTTATTTTTATATTTTTGACTGCATGCACATCAAGCTTCACAGAACGATCATTTTATTTGTATGGACCTGTATTATTTCCGACAACTTAATAGCACAGGAGAATTACGAAATACAGGTTTACGGTTCACAAACGCAGCAAAAGAACAGCACTATCTTTGAACTACACAGCAATTACACATTTGATGGTGAAAAGGAGCCGGTAAAAGGTGTAAGGCCGACCTACCACGCTTTGCATGAAACGATAGAAATTACGCATGGGCTCACTGATAATTTTGAAATGGGGTTTTATGTCTTTATGAACTACCTACCCGACTACGGATTTCATTTTGTAGGCGTTCATCTCCGGCCACGTATTATGGCGCCATCAAAATGGAACCTGCCAGTGGGCATAAGTTTATCGGCAGAGGTTGGTTACCAGAGTGCCAATTATTCTACCGAGACATGGAGCCTCGAGTTAAGGCCCATCATCGACAAGCAGTGGGAAAAGCTTTATCTATCATTCAATCCAACGCTTGCTTTTCAATTAAAGGGTATTGACGAATCATCTGTGCCTTCTTTTGCACCTAATATAAAACTGAGTTACGCCTTATTCAAAAACGGCGCTATCGGGGCGGAGTATTATGGGGATATGGGACCTTTGAACAATTTTGACAAAGCCCCTGAACAAGGCCATGCCCTTTATGCAACTTTCGATCTCCTGAACAACAAGCACTGGGAACTGAATACAGGCGTGGGCTTTGGGTTAACGCCTGCAACTGACGGGCCTGTTTTTAAAGTGCTTGTTGGAAGAAGAGTTTATTGGAACAGTAAAAAGAAATGAACCGGGCATATCAGCAATCGTACCATTACACGACAGGTTTGCTTCAACAACGGAATAGCCCGTTGAGGTTTTTGGCGTAGATTGTACCTGTTAACCTTCAACAAAACCTGTAATTCCCACTACTATGAAAAAGATCTACCTATTTATCGTTTTGATCCTAATAACCGATTTTCTGCATGCGGCAGAGAAACACGTTCCCGGGCAATTTACCTCTATACAATCAGCCCTGAACGCGTGCACCGCAGGAGACATTGTAATTGTTGAACCGGGTATTTACAGCGAATATCTTTCCTGGCCGCACGTACAAAATATAAGCTTGAAAGGAAGAAGAATAAATAGTGATTCTGTAGTGATTGATGGTAACAGGGATTTTACAAAACAACTTTTAGTAATAGCGGGTACATCCATCAATGATCTGAATGCTTCCATAACAGGTATTACATTCCGCAATGCCGGCAGAGGGGTAAACATCAGCAATGCAGCAGCGGGTTTCGACGACTGTAATTTCAGGAATAACCTGATGGGAGATCCATATCTTGGCCCGCAAAGAGGCGCAGGTATGCTTTGCACAAACAGCACTGTAAAAATTTCCGGGAGCAGCTTTTATAATAATTCCAGGGGGGATTGCTCTGCCTGCAGTTCATACCTTTCTTTCGAAGGCTATGCTTTATTTGTGAAAAACAGCAATGTAAAGGTTGTGCATTCAAACATACATGATAATGGTTCGTCAGCTTTCCAGAATGGCGCGGTAATAAGTGCAGATAGTTCAGCCATTAGTTTTGATGCCGTAAAAATTCAAAACAATATTTCCAGTTCTTCTGCATTGCTTGAGCCGCCGTCAGCTTTTAATTTACCTGGCGGAGTTGCGCTTGATATGGATGCTTCCAATATAAAAATCTCCAATTCGCTTTTCGCCAACAACAGTATTTATGCGACTCTTAAGATTGGCAAAACTGATACGCTCAATGGAGGCGCTATTGTGGTGGGAAGCAGCGGCAATTTATTGCGAATTGAGAATTGCACAATCACCGGCACATCGTCAAAAAGTTCCGGCCTGAATAATGATAGCTTTTTTATAAAGGGAAAAAGTGTGTTTATTTCCGAAGCAACAGGTAATAAAGCAAACAAAATAGATATCATAAACTCGGTACTTTGGAATGATGGCCAGCAGGGCAATGAATTGTTTGCCGGCTATGGCAATAATGCGTTTGTTGTACAAGCTTTATTTTCTGATATTAAAGATGGATATGCAGGCAAGGGTAACCTATCTTCAAATCCTGTCTTTGTATCTGAATCAGATTTTCATTTAAAAAGAAAGTCCCCCTGTATTAACGCGGGAAAAGCTATAAAACAAACTGCCCAAAAAGACCTTGATGGCAATCCACGTATTTGGCCAGATAGCGGTAAAATCGATATGGGCTGTTATGAACTTCAATATGGATCTACATTGTTAGCGGCGGCTGATGAAGCTATTCAGCACGATGTGCAAAGCTGGTTCTTTCCAAATCCGGCAACCGGAATAGTGAGAATTAATATAACAGGCGAGCGCAGTGAAGCAGGCTTATTCCTATACAACCCTGATGGCAAGCTTTTGCTTCACAGGAAAAATCTTGACGATGAGAATTACATTGATGTAAGCTCTTTCTCCAATGGGCTATACATTCTTAAGATAACGCGTGAAGGAAAGCCATCATTTACCGGTAAATTAATTGTGCAGCACCAGCGTTAAAATAATGAAGCCGCTGCTTCATCTACAAACCAATGCAGTTCGCCTACGGGTTTTATTATTTGTGAGGGATACACAGCAGGATTATACACGCCATACAATACTTCTTTTAATGCCTGCGCTTTGTTGCTTCCCGAGGCAAGAAATGCTACGGCGGCAGACTGGTTAACGATTGGATGTGTAAGTGTAATACGATGTATGTTTTGTTCTTCCAGCCACAACGAAGTGCACAATTTTTCTGTTTCCTGTATTACTTCTGTTTTGCCGGGAAACAGGGAAAGCGTGTGGCCATCATCCCCGACGCCCAGCAACACCAGGTCGAAAGTGGTAGCTTTTGAATTACTGCTATCAAACGTTGGAAAATATTGTTTTAAAATTGTTTCATATGCGTTCGCGCTTTCTTCCGGAGAAATATTTTCCGTTTGCATGATGTGGATGTTCTCTCTTGCAACCGGCACATGATTGAGTAGGGTGTCGAAAGCCATCTTAGCATTATTACGCTCATCAGCAAAGGGAACAAAGCGTTCATCGCCGAAAAAAATATGCACTTTAGTCCAGTCGATCGCGTTCTTATACACTTGCGTAGTTAATAATTCATTCAGTTTTTTTGGCGTGTTGCCACCGCTTAACACCAGCGTAAAACGGTCTTGCTTTTCCAGTGTTTCCTGCATGAGTTCAACCATCCAGTCAGCAACTGCGATGCTTAACAAATTGATGTCGGCCGAAATACTCATATTCATAAGATCGGTTTTAAGCTGATAAATGAACCGGACGATAAAGTGATTGCGACGCAACGA
>DLKC01000048.1 GCA_002478885.1 Chitinophagaceae bacterium UBA7600 | reverse complement strand
GCTCTACCAACTGAGCTACGAGATCATTGCATTTTTACTGCAACCCCTTTTGTTTTGGGAGTGCAAAAATAGGCGAAATCACTATTGCGCCAAATTTTTATTCAGGAATTTTCCTGCTGTTATTTAACAGGTTATCAACAACACGATTTTTAAGTTTTACATTTGTAATTAAAAAAAATATTCATGGGGTTTTATAATAATAAGGTTGTACTTGTTACCGGAGGGTCAGATGGAATTGGAAAGGCTTTGGTAGATGCGCTATTATCGCAAGGCGCAAAAGTTGCGACCTGTGCGAGAAATTTGGATAAGTTATACCAACTCCAGACATCACATGCAGGAAAGCCATTGATCACACTGTCTGCCGATGTCAGCAGCGAGACTGATTGCAAAAAATTTATTGAAAAGGTAGTAAGTGTTTATGGCACAATAGATATACTCATCAATAATGCGGGCATTTCGATGCGTGCATTGTTCAGGGAAACAGATCTGCAGACGTTGAAAAAGGTAATGGATATTAATTTCTGGGGAACGGTTTATTGCAGCAAATACGCGTTGCCTTATATCACCAAACAAAAAGGAACCATCGTTGGTGTTTCTTCCATCGCCGGTTACAGGGGCTTACCCGGAAGAACAGCATATTCCGCATCCAAATTTGCCATGAACGGCTTTCTTGAATCATTGCGTACAGAACTGATAGACGAAGGCGTAAATGTAATGTGGGTATGTCCCGGATTCACTGCATCGAATATCCGCAATGCCGCGCTGACCAAAGATGGTTCATCGCAGGGAAGTTCTCCCCTGGACGAAGCCGGCCTCATGTCTTCGGAAGAATGTGCTGCGGGCATTATCGACGCCATCGAGAAAAAGAAACGTACGCTTGTTTTTACTTTTAATGATAAGCGTACCGTATTTTTAAACAGGTTAATACCTTCCATCGCAGATAAGCTAACGCACAAATTCTTCTTTAAAAATGGAGAATTGATAAAGTAATTGTTTCATATTTGTTGTCTCCATGCCTGTTTTAACGCTGTCTACTGATATTGGCCTTAGCGACTACCTTCCCGGTGCAATAAAGGGACAGTTTTATCATGCTGTACCTTCCTGTTCCGTCGCCGACATTACTCACCAGTTGTCGCCACACAATTACCAGCAGGCTGCATATATCTGTAAGAGTGCCTTCAGGTATTATCCTGCAGGAACATTTCACGTTGTGATCATCAACTTCTTTGAACGGTCGCCACGCAACATTCTTTTTTCCCTGTACAATAACCAGTACATCATTTGTCCCGATAATGGCATTCTTACCATGATTACCGGCACAAAGCCAAAAAATGTTTTTGCAGTTGATGCAAAAGCTGCAGCAGGCAGCAATTTGCTCGATTGCACACAACTGATCGCCATAACCATACAAAAGATTATCAACCAGGAAAGTTTAACGGGCATAGCAACGCCTGTCATTGCGTTCGATGAAAAATATCCCATGCGTGCAGCCAGCGGACCCGATTGGATCGAAAGCCAGATCATCTTTATCGACAATTTTGAAAATGTTGTCGTAAACCTTACCAAAGAAGAGTTTGAAGAAGTGCGCAAAGACCGCAATTTCAAAATTGTACTCATGCGCAACAGCGAATTCATTACCAGGATCAGTGATCATTATGCCAGTGTGCAGCCCGGTGAAAACCTTGCCTTCTTTAATTCCGCGGGTTATCTCGAGATCGCTATGAATAAAGGAAATGTGGCTGGCATGTTTGGCCTTCAGCGTTTCAACGAAACCACTACCCAGGCCATGCAGCATAAATTGCTTTACCAAACAGTGAGAATACTTTTTGAATAAGCTACGGTATTTTTCTGGCCCTGCTGCGGTATAACTACCAGCTTTTGTTGCGTCGCACTCTTGTACTTCCGGCTCAATATGCAACAACAATTATTCAATCCTGTTATTGTTTACCTGTATGCCGTTTAACGGGTTCATTTGATAAGTGATCACTTCACCGCTTTTCAATACTTCAACAATTCTGTAACCCCGGTAGTCGGTTCCCCAGTTCCCTGCAATATGTGCATCAAAGAAATAAAACTTGCCATGTTGTTCTTTCATAGCGTCCTGGTCGTGGTCGTGACCATGAAAAACAGCTTTCAGGTTTTGCTGTCCGGTAAAGTATTCTACCAGCTCTGCACAGTCAATACCATTCTTCGTCCAGGTTAACGGCGTAATATGCATAAACACAAATAACTGCTGCTTATCCTTCATCTTTTGAAGCGCCTGTTTGGCAAAAGCCATGTCAGGGCAGATATACGTGCCTTTCTCATCGGCTGTATTCAATACTATAAACCCAGTATCGTTGTGTTCAAAAGTATAATGCCAGGGACTGTTCCAACTGTTTATCCAAACAGCTTCTGTGCAATTATCATGATTGCCGTGCGAAACATAAAAAGGCATCGCCAACCGTTGCCATAAAGTTTTCACTTCTTCCTGGAACACAAGATCGTTGTGAAAAATGTCTCCGTTGATCATGGTAAAATCGAGGCCCCGCCCTTTACTCTCAGCATTAAGCCATTTCAGCATTTCTTCATGCATGCTTTTATACGCTGTACCCTGCTGGCCATAGTGACCATCAGAAGCAATAGCAAACCGCAGCTTTATACTTTCTTTTACCGGAAGTGTGAAACTTTCAGCACTAAATGATGATAAGCCGTTGGCAACCGAAATTACCGCAGCCGTTTTAAATGATAGTTCTATGAATGTGCGTCTTGATACTGACATGACATTTTCTTTATATGCTAAATAACAAAACAAAAACGAACCTTCAACGCTAAAGTCAAGCACTCATAGATACAGGTTATTCTATAAAAAAGGCCTGCACTTTTGAATGCAGGCCATCGTTAAAAAAAAGGAGTATTTGAACAGTGTTTACCTGTTGTGTTTATCGTGCCCGTTACCATGATTGTTAGCGTGCGATCTGTTTACCGTCACATATTTGGGATCCTTACTGTCGCGGATAACTACCTGTTTCCCATAATAGCCCCGGTATTTTACATAAGTTGTCTTATGTGTGCTGTTATAGACATAGGCTTTAGGTTGATTGATCACGACCTTGTAGCCCCTGTAGAGGTCGTAGTTCCTGTATCGTACCGGTAAAGAAGAGGCAAATATCCAATGTCCTGCTTCGAAATATACAAACTGTGCTGTAGGCACATAGTAATAAACGTTTATATCGGGCATATAGTAATACTGAACATAGTCATAACCCACCGGTCCCCAAACAGGCTGGCTCCCGATATTTACGTTTAAGCTAACTTTTACCTGTGCTGCTGTTTTGTTGATCAATGCTGCAGAAGAAAGCATTAACATCGTCAATAAGATCATCTTTTTCATGGTGAAATCTTTTGGTTAACCATATAAAGCCAAGGTCTGTGCCAGACCACCTGTATAAGTGTTAAAATATTGTAGCAAAGCGATAGCAGGTGGATGGTAACAGGTACCTGGTGCTTTGTCAGCATATGGCCATCAGAACCATTTTTTCTTCATGAAGTAACCGGCAATAACAACCGAGACGATCAACGAAAGTATAATGGGAATATAAAATGCGTGTGGTGTATGCTGGTATGGAATGTCTACGTTCATGCCGTAAATGCCTGCAACAAGCGCCGGCAGTGATAATATGATGGTGATAGAGGTCAGGCGTTTCATCACGTTGTTGAGGTTGTTGCTGATGATGCTGGCAAATGCGTCAAGTGTACTGCTGAGGATATTGGTGTAAACATTTGCCATTTCGAGGGCCTGGCTGGTATCTACAATAAGGTCGTTTAAAAACTCTCTTTCTTCATCGTTCAGGCCGAGAAAATTAGTGCGTTCTATTTTCAGCATCAATAATTCGTTGCTTCGAAGTGCTGTGACAAAATAGACAAGGCTTTTTTGTATGCGCATCAGGTGCAACAATTCCTCGTTACGGTTACTGTCGTAAAGCTTTTGTTCGTAAATATTCCGGCGGTGATTGATTTCTTTCAGGTGATCCATAAAAGTGTGCACCACTTTTTCGAAGACCTTAAGTACCATCATGCTTCTTTTATCAGGATGCCTTTTCTCAAAGGTATTCAGGAATTTTTTGATGGCACCATTGTCAAAAGAATTCACCGTTACAATATGGTTGTGTGTAAGAATGATGCAAATCGGTATAGTGATGTAGAACGCATCACTGTCGTTAAAAGAATTGTTCTCTGTAGGGGTTTTTAATACGATGAAGCGCACATTGTCTTCGATCTCAAAACGTGGCCGTTCATCGATGTCGAGAGAATCACGCAGGAATTCGATAGGTATATCGAGCACATCGCTCAACTCGTTAAACTCTTCATCTTTTAGCGGCGGCACCAGATTAACCCAAATGCCATTTTCGGGTTTGTCTATCTCGACCGTATGATTATCGATATTTTTAAAATATTGTATCAAACCGCGGCAAAGATATAAGGGTTAGTTTAAGAATGTCTTTTATTTTACATTATCGTTTATACAATACTGATCTCGCCTTTAAACACAAATGTAGCAGGTCCGCAAAGCCAGATATTTTCAAAACGTTCTTCACCCGTTTTATCAAACTCTACCGCCAGGTGCCCGCCCGGGGTTTGTATTTCAATGCGGTTAAAACCATTGTCGTTATGAGCGAATACGAGGGCAGAAGCAGTAACGCCGGTGCCACAACTAAGTGTTTCATCTTCTACACCCCGTTCATAGGTTCTCACATAAATACCTCTTGAAATAGCTTCTACGAAATTCACATTAATGCCTTCTTTCGCAAAATCATTACTGTAGCGAATTTCACGGCCTTTCTCCACCACATCATAATCTTTCACGTCTACCACCGGCTTTACATAATGGGGAGAGCCCGTATCTACTACCGTATCTGAAAACGTTTTTTTAAAGCCGTAAACGTCTTTCATTTTCAGGTGTACCCAGCCACTGTCCCGTATTACCGCATCGTGCGGCCCGTCTACGGCAATAAAATGATAATTTGTCTGATGAATACCCATGTCGTGGGCAAATTTTACCAGGCATCTTCCACCATTGCCGCACATGCTGCTTTCCCTGCCATCGGCATTGTAATATTTCATTTCAAAATCATAACCTTCTTTGCTATTGAGCAACATCAGGCCATCTGCCCCAACACCGAAGCGTCGGTCGCAGATATCTCTCACCTGCTTTACCGAAAGCTCAATATTATTGGACCTGTTGTCGATGATCACAAAATCATTTCCTGTTCCCTGGTACTTGTAAAAACTGTACAGCATGTAATCTTATATTTTTTCAATAATAGGTAAAACTGTTTGAATAAGTTGCTCTACTGCCATGGCGCCGTCTTTTGTAAAGGTCTTGCTAACCCTGTTGGCCACCACCACATTCAGGCTCAGGCAATGATGGCCCAGTAGTTTCCCGAGACCATAGATTGCACTGGTCTCCATTTCAAAATTGCAGATCCGGTGACGGCCATATGAAAAAGCTGTTAGCGTATCAATCAGGTTGGGGTTGGTTAAACCAAGCCGCAGCACACGTCCCTGCGGACCATAAAAGCCCGGGCAGGTAACCGTTATTCCCTGGCTAAACCCTGTGACAAAATGCTTGAGCAACGATGCTGATGCACTGGCAATATATGGTTGAATACGGTCGCCGTTCAAATGGGTCTGCTGCATAAACTGCTGCACGAGTATGTGCTCTTCTTCGTTATTCGTGTGCTGGTAGTAATTCAGCAGGTTGTCGATACCAATGCCGTGTGTGCCTGCAACAAATGAATCGGTTGGAATATCTGCCTGCAGCGAACCGCAGGTGCCTATCCTGAAAATGTTCAAAGACCTGAGTGCTTTGTTTACGGTGTGGCTTTCAAAATCAATATTGGCAACGGCATCGAGTTCGTTCATAACAATATCTACGTTGTCGGGGCCAATACCGGTGGAGATAACCGTTAACCTTTTTTTGCCAATATAACCTGTGTGCGCGTTAAACTCGCGATGATGCAATCTGTATTCAATGCTGTCGAAATATTTGCTTACGGCATCAACCCGGTCGGGGTCCCCAACGGTAATAACAGTATCGGCCAATTCTTCGGGCCGCATGTCTATATGATAAACAGCTCCCCGGCTGTTAATGATCAGTTCTGAGTCTGCAATCCTGTTCATGTTTGCCTTCATTTGGAAACAGTCTTTGCCGGTTACATTTATATGGGGAGCCTGGCAGTAGATCAATATGCAGCTTTAGTTGCGTCGCACGCTTCAACGCTTTGTCCACCTGTCAACAAGTACATGAAACCCCGATAAAAGCAACCGATTTTTTAATTGTGTTTCCTTTTTTTCAAAAATACCCTATTTTCGCAGCGCTGAAAAAAAAGGGCGTTTTAAATTACCAATCATGGATTTAAGCCCGGTCTTTTTTATCCGCATCAAATGGTTTCGTGGCCGAGTGGCTAGGCAGAGGTCTGCAAAACCTTCTACAGCGGTTCGAATCCGCTCGAAACCTCTGGTAAACCATCTTTTTGGATGGTTTTTTTATTTAACGGAAAAAGCTGGGGCATTTGTTGCAGATGAACGTAATGCGACGCAACAAAAGCTTCATGCCTGTACCGGCGCCGGCAACCAAATTTTTGTTTTTAAGGCTGGCGAAACATATTCATCAAGCGGTTAAATTTTACCGCGTTAAACGGGTTTGTTACCATGAAATATTCACAACTGATAGGGGTACTTGCTGCGCTGGCATTGATCGGATGTTGTTTCTTACCATGGACGCTCATCGAAAGCAGGCAACTGATGGTTACGGGACTGTATTCGGGCGACACGGATTTTGGGAAACCCGGCCTCATGAATATTTTTTTGTCAGGTATTACCATCATTTGCTTTGCCGTTCCAAAAATCTGGGCCAAGCGTACCAATTTTTTTATTGCCGCCATTAACCTGGCATGGTCAATACGCAATTATCTTTTGCTTACTACCTGCATTGCCGGAGATTGCCCTTCGAAACAACCCGGCCTTTACCTGCTTATTTTCTTTGCCATCGTTATACAGGTGATGAGCCTGCTGCCGAAGGTAAAGCTCCCTGCTGCAAAATAGCGGTTTACTGCTGTTTTGATTGAAATGGCTGAGGAGCCGCAACTGTTCCCCGGCAGTGCTAATAATAGTGAATAAGCGGCATAAACCTGACAATAATCATATCCGCCATAGGCCAATATCATAAAGCGGAGCATTGTTTATGTGTTACTTCGCCCTATATAATTGCTTATATGGATCTAACCAATGCTACAGCCGGTGTTACAGGATTCTCAAAAGATGCCATCAGGAAGCAGGTTGCTAAAATCATATCCGACCCTTTGTTTGAAAAGTCTGGGATCCTGAAAAATTTTCTCCTGTTTATTGTCGAAGAAACGATCAATGGCCACGCCAACCAATTAAAGGAATACACGATCGCTTTGAGCATTTTGCACAAGCCACTGGATTTTAAACCCCAGGAAAATGGCATTCTTCGCATTCATGCCGGAAGGCTCAGAAAGGCGCTCGAGCAATATTATCATAGTTCCGGCACTACTGATGCCATTCATATATTCATACCAAAAGGTAGTTACGTGCCGGTTTTTGAGCCTAATACGGGCACCAGGCTTTTAACACAATCCTTCCCGGGTACAGACAGCACAACAGTAAAAAAACATGCAAAAGAATTTACCGTTGCCGTTATGCCATTCAGCCATACTTACGGAAGTGCGCTCACCGATTCTTTTACAGACGGTACCGGGCTGCAGTTAAGTGCGGCGTTGGTAGAGGTGGAACATTGCTCGGTGATTGCCTATTACAGCATGCGGAAAATAGCAGAACGGTGTGCCGATATTAAAACGATTGCCAATATTATTGGCGCTGATTATATTGTTACCGGCGATATTCAGTCGAACAATGACCGTATGCGCGTATATGTACAATTGATCGACACATTTAACAGCCAGCTTACCTGGAGTAAAATGTACCAGCGAAAACTAAACAGCAACAGTTTGTTTGACGTGCAGGATGAAATTGTGAAAGAGGTAAAAAATGAACTGGAGCAAATGGTATTCGAAAAACACAAACCCGGTAAACCGGCAAACGCAACCATGGTTGCCGTTGCATAGTTTTAGATGGCGGCACCGCAAATCGGACTAAGCAGTAGTTATTAATAAAAATTGGAAAGAAAAGAGGCATACCGGGATGGTATGCCTCTTTTCCTTTATTGCTGATACCAATCTATACTATTTACCCAGAAGGTCGAACAGGTCTTTATCCATCTGGGGCATTACTTCGCATCTATTATCGAAGTGCATTGTTGCGGTATTGGCTGCATCGAATGCAGGCCATTTCGGCAGGCTCTTGCTGTTGGGGTTTCCGCTGCGTGCGAAACTGATCCATGCATCGCTCACTTTTGCAGCCAGCGCATAAGCTTCTTTTGTGCCGCCCGTCATTTGTTCGCAGCGTGCGATGTTGTTGAACACAAATGGTATTTCCATGCAGTGTACTGCCTTATATTTCCCATCCATTACAGGCGACTGCCAGGTGAAAAGATACATGTAAACAGGTGCGGCATTTAATGCAGCTTTTTGTTTTGCCTGTGATACGGCACCCGGGCGAAACATTACATCTACATCCATCAGGTCAGTAGGTTTTGTATCATTGGGATAGGCTTTCTTAACCGCCGCAATATAAGCATCGGCTTTATCGCCCTGTTGTTTTTTTATTGTGGCCATCACCTGGTCTGCTGTTGCATTGCTCATGCCCGAAAACAGCGACGGCATAAACTCATTTTTCACTGTTCCGATCATCAGTGGGACATCCTTTGATAATTCAAAAGCCTCATTGGAAAATAGCTGGTAGGGGAGGTCTTCGCCATCAATGCTGGGTCCCCAGCTTAAACCAAAGCCAGGAGCGGGTTTGCCGGCAGCTTTCATTTTATCGGCGATCACTTTTAATGCCTTTTTACCGGCATCGCTCAGCACCTGGTATGGCACTTTTTGCAGGCTGTCCACATTGGTCGCATCAATGTTTAATGCTTTTAAGACTTCAGCCGCAATATCCTGCGTGGTTCGCTTATCGAGCATTTCTGTTCTGAATGATCCACTTTCATTGATGGCTTTCTGGAACAGGCCCTTTGCAGCAGGCATGGCCATCAACGTATTCACTTTGGCGCCGCCGCCAGACTGGCCGAAAATGGTAATATTGCCGGGGTCGCCGCCAAAACTGGCGATATTGGTCTTTACCCATTCCAATGCTGCTTTAATATCGAGTATGCTTAAGTTGGCTGAGTGTTTATACTTTTCGCCATATGCAGAGAGATCGAGATAGCCGAGAATGTTCAGGCGATGATTGATAGACACGACCACCACATCGCCTTTTTTAGCCAGGTTCTCTCCATCATACGAAGGCAATTCCTGCGACGACCCGGCCGTAAAGCCACCGCCATGTATCCAAAACAGTACCGGGCGTTTCTTCCCATCGCTTATCCCGGGAGTCCACACATTTACGCGCATGCAATCTTCGCTTGTGTAGCCCCAGTTGTGGTCAAACAAAAATTCACTTTCATCCTGGACGCTTGTCGTTGGATCCATCAGGGGAGCAACCGGCCCATAAGTCATGGAACTGCGCACACCGGTCCATGGTTTTGGCTTCTGTGGTAACTCAAAACGTTTGGCTTCAGCATAGGGAATGCCTTTGTACGTGTAAACACTGTTGTGGACGTAGCCACGTACTTTTCCCGCATCGGTATTGGTTACAGCTACATTTTCCCCGGTTTGTAACTGGGCCGATGACAACAGGTTAAAACAAGTGATTGCTAAAAAGCAGTTGATTATTTTTTTCATGATGACAGTTTAGATTGGTTTTAAGATATGCGGCTAAAGTTAACCGTATACCCCCGGTTTTATGTTTTTATGAGATGAAAAAAACTTTTTCAGATACGCAACAGGGTTTACCTGCGACCAAGCGTTCTGTTATTGCGTTTAAGATACGGAATAAACGGGCACGGGCACAACAATTAACCATGGTCGCCAGTTGGCCGGGCACATCTCCGGATGTGGCAATTATTTGCCGCGGGAGCTTAATAACTGGCCGGAATTGAGTAAATTGAACATCTAAAACATAACATATGGAAGACAACACAACAACACACGGTCAACAACAGGCTAAGAACTGGACTGACAACATCAGCGAAACCGCCGAAGATATGAAAGACAAGGCAGGCGAAATGCTTGACAAAGCTGAAGACAAAGCTGAAGAGCTTTGGGACGCTGCAAAGGCCAAAGCAGATGAACTTGCCGAAAAAATAAAATCAGGAGAGCTGGCTGACGATGCTAAAGAAAAATTGAAAGATATTGCCGAAGGTGCAAAATCGCTTTGGAGCAAAGTGGTCGACCGGTTCGACGGCGATGAAGCGACAGATAAAAAGACTGTTTAGTATTCACCCGTTAACCGTTAAATCTATATACCCATGCTAAAAAAGCGTGGGTGTTTTTTTGCCCGGCAGTTAAATAAGCATGAAGCTTTTGTTGCGTCGCACACTTGTACAGGTGGGTCTTTCACGAGCAAACACAGAAAGGGCTGAAAGCCATTACAGCAACGATCAATGGCTTTCGAACTCGGGTCGTACCGGTTTGTATGCCGCTGCGAAAAGGCGATGCCACTGCAGCCCGGGTAAAAGCAGTTATGCACGACGAGTTTCGATTACCACTGATGAAATAAATATTCCTGAAAAGCAGTGATGCTGTAATTTCGGGCCAATTTTTTGCACCTTCAACCTTTCGCAGCAAATGAAGTATTCCGTTATTGCCCTGGCCCTTTTATTTTTCGCGCCGCTTGCAATACAGGCGCAAACGCAGACAGCAGATGAAGAAGGATATACCCAGGCTGGATTTATCAGGCGTATTGATAAAGATGCCGACTACGGCGCATATCTTGTAAACAAGCAATTCGATTTTGCAGTAGCAAAAGGCATTGACAAAATGCCTGTGGTAGCCGCATCGGAAAAAGGCGATGTGGAAATGGTTTCTACCGAAGACAATACTGAGATCGGCTACCTGCTACCGTACAACAATTTTATGGTAGTGGATGACTATGATTTCGAAGTATTGAACAAAGGCAAATTCAAAAGTCAGAAATATCCGCCGGCAAGAATTTCGTTATCAAGCGACGAGGTTTTTATTGATGATAATTATGGACTGTTCTATGGTTTTACGGCGCAGGAACAAGGCCAGCGTTGCAGGTTTACGTACAACTACCGTTATACCGACGCAAAATACCTTACCCGTGTTTTTTTTCACCAGAGTATTGCCGTAAAGAATATGTCGGTAAGTTTCAGAGTGCCGTCGTGGTTAAAGCTTGACATAAAGGAAATGAATTTTGCGGGGTATACTATTACGAAAACAGTTAAAGAAGACAAGAATGGCATTAGTGTGATCACCTATACAGCCAACGACCTGCCTTCCATTAAACAAGAGCCGTCGTCGCTTGCCAGACCGTTTTACCTGCCACATCTTGTTATCACGGTTCAGCAATTTACGGCCGACAAAAAAGATTACAATGGTTTTAATACACTCGACGATGTGTATGCATGGTACAATTACCTGTACAAAAATGCAAAGAATGATGACAGCCCGTTGAAGGCTACTGTTGCCCGGCTTACCGAAGGCAAAACAAGTGATGAGGACAAAGTAAAATCAATTTATTACTGGGTTCAGGATAATATCAGGTATATCGCTTATGAAGAAGGTTATGCAGGGTTTATTCCGCAAACGGTACAGGAAGTTTACAAAAATAAATACGGCGATTGCAAGGGGATGGCAAACCTGTTGACAGAAATGCTGAAACTTGCCGGTTTTGATGCCCATTTCGCGTGGATAGGTACCAAGGACATACCTTACGATATAAAAGATGTAAAGTCGTTATGCGCAGCCAATCACGCTATTTCCGTTTTATATTTAAAAGGCAAGACCTATTTTATCGACGGTACAGAAAAGTACGGCGCTTTTGGTACGGACGCCTACCGCATACAGGGTAAGACAGTGTTGGTACAGAACGGTGATACGTATAAAACAGAGAAAGTGCCCGACGCAAAGATCGACGACAACCAGATCATAACCAAAGCAACACTTAAACTGGACAATGGGAAAATAACAGGTCATATCGCGCTTACTTTTAACGGCTCAGCGAAAAGCCTTTTTCACTATGTGTATAATAACATACCCGCAGAAAAAAGAAAAGACTTTATCAAAAGTCTGCTGGAGATAAAAGAAAATAACACCGATGTAAGCAACGTGAGTGTTACTGATTTCAGGAACCGCGATATACCCCTGAAATTAGAGGGAGATGTTGTGGTGGAAAATGAGATCACCAGCACCGACAGTTTTGCTTATTTCGGCATTGATTTCTTTCCCGCAACGATTACCGGTTTTTACCCGGGGAAAGACCGTCAAACGCCATTCGATATGGATGCATTGTTCAGTACAAATGATGAAGTGGTACTGACTATTCCCGGGGCATCCAAAGTAAAGTCATTACCCAAACCATTAGCTGCAAAATATAAAGACAATGTTGCCGAGGCTTCTTACCAGCAGAATGGCAATACGATAACCCTGAGTAAGAAACTTGAGATGGCTGACCCTGTTATCTACCCGAAAGATTTCCAGGCATGGAAAGACTTTTTAAACCAGATAAAAGAATACAACAGGAACAGTATAAGTATAGAAACAAAATAATTCCCTTTATTCCAAGATAATCAGATGAAAAAGTCAGTGCTCTTTTTATTGGCCCTTCTAAGCGTAAGTTTTGCAGCACAAAGCCAGAAACATATTTCGCAGCAAAGTCTTGACCTGCTGCAAAAGAATATGAAGGATAACCCTCTGTTACAAGAAGATGATGATTTTAAAAATAAAGCCACATCTGACAGCAAATGGCAGAATGAAAGTGCTGTTATCCTAAGCCAAAAAACAAGTTTTAGCTTCGATAAACAGGGCGTTAGTGCGGGGAAAGTTGTGGGCCGTAACCTGTTAGGAATATTGTTTGCACCGGTTACGCTTGGCACGTCGTTGTACATGGCGAACGCTTATAACAAGAACCAGATACTTGTGCAGGAAACGGAACGACGTAAAATATTGTTGCGTGATAATTATGCCATTGAACAATACTCTGTCATTTACTTCCGGCTGGCGGGAGAGGGTGACGGTTTCGCCGCCAGGGTGTTGAAGAGCGGCGGCGTAATTCAACCGATAAACCCGGCCGATGCCATAAGAGTCAATGACTATGGCTCTGTACCAAATATATTCAGTGGTTATACTGATGCAGGCATTTCCCATGGTAACGGGTCGGGCTATTATAAAATCCCTATCTCTGACCTGGAGCCAGGCGACGTAATCGAGTACGAATTCACACACCTGAATACGCAGACCTATTACCACAACCCCGACTATAAAGAGTTTGAACCAGTCTACTATTTATGTAACAGGGAATTGGCTGTGGCGCATCAATCCATTGAAGTGATCTCTGAAAATGATAATTATTACATTGCATACAAAGCGTTGAAGGGAGCACCAGCATTTACCACCGTTGAGAAAGCCGGGAAAAAAATATACCGCTGGAGCGACGACCAGTATCGCGAGAAAAACAAAACCACCGATTATGTGAACCAATACCTGGAAATGCCTTTGGTGAAATTCCAGGTGCTGTACGCAAAGAACAACAGCCGCGATTTTTTGTGGTTTGATAATGAAGATGCAATGAAGAAGGAGTTGAGTCCCGACGCACTCGCCTCCCAGGCAAAAACACTCTGGTTTCATCCGGGCAAGATCACCAATACAGGAAGTTATATGGCTGGCGTTGACGGAAGTGTGGATGACAACGTGAAAACCATTTATAAAATATTGAAAAAACGCAACATCACTGATGCCGGCGATGACGAATATGTGCAGAAGGCATATTATACGATCCGGTCTGCAACGCTTCGTGAACATTGGGGCGATTACGCTTTCGCAAAAATTCTTTCGGGATTACTGGAAGAAAAAAAGATCGATCATGAAGTTGTTGTAACACCTTACAACACGAGAACAAATATTCAGAATCTCGCATTCAGCAATGAATTGTCGTGGTCGCTGAGGTACAAAGGCAAGCTGCTGGTTAATCCCGATGAGCATTTAAACCCGGGCGAAGTGCCGTTTTATCTTTCGGGGAATGAATGCATCTCGTTTCCCTACAATAATGAGAAGACCGCTTTTTCAAAAAACAGTATCCCGACAGGCACTGCCGATGACAATCTGCTCAGGATAAACATTAAGGCTGCGCTGGAGCCAGTGAAAAAAGAGGACCTGGTGCTGGTAAAAAGCATAGAAGCAAAAAACCTTTCGAAGAGCGGCATGATCGATGATGCGATCGCTTATACTCCATTCATAGAAACCGATTGCCGCAATTACGATGGCGAAAGCATGTGGGAGGGGCTGGATGAAAGAACTACCAACATCAGAATCGACCAGTTTAATAAAACCAAGAAAGAATGGAAAGAAAAAAGCAAGCCAGATTACATGACGGCGGTTGAAGAAAACGACCTTGGTTTTGAAATCAGTAATTATGATAATTTCCAGATGCTGAACGACGGCAGGAACTACCGCAAACAAAATCTCTCTTACAGCGAAAAATTCACGCTGGCGAATACAAGTTCGTTTGCGGGCGAAGATATTGTTATTGCGTTGCCGGGTCTTATCGGCGGCCAGACACGTATTGATAAAGACGCGCAGAAGAACCGCAGCTATCCGATTGACGTTCGTTATGCACGCAAGATCAACTGGCATATTGAAATGCCAGTACCTGCAGGTTATAAAGCCGCCGGCTTTGAGCCACTGAATAAAAATGTGAGCAATAGTTGCGGAGATTTTATCAGCATGGCAAAGCTCGAAAACAACATCGTTATCATTGATGTTACCAAGACTTACAAGGCTGCCATGTTCAAGGCAGAGCAATGGCAGCAGTTGCTCGATATGCTCAATGCGGCCTACGATTTTTCACGGGCGAAAATTGTGCTCATCAAGCAATAGCAGGGCAACATTTTGGTCCCGGCTTTGCGATCGCTGTTTATCTTTTATTGCGCGTTATGCCGGCTTGTCAAGTTTTGTGCGCTTATATGGTTAATACATCACGTGGCTTTTATAGCGCAGGTTAATGCAGCCGCTCTATTTTTGTAGCCTAAACAAACATCGGAATGAAAGCCCTCCTCATTTTACTCCTGGCATTTTTGGCGGTCGCCGGCAACGTTTATGCACAGCAACATGCCTCTTCATTTAAGGTAATACCGCTTGGGGTTAAAGGCGGGCTCGATGAAGGCAATCTCTCGGCGTATATGCTTGCCGTGGAAGGTACGGAGCAATATGTTTGTTTAGATGCAGGCACCGTTTATGACGGAATTCAGAAAGCCGTGGATAACGGATTGTTTAAACAACCCGCAATAGCCGTCTTAAAAAATAGCATCAAAGGCTATCTTATTTCACATCCGCACCTCGATCATGTTGCTGGTTTAATCATGAATTCGCCGGCAGACACTGCGAAAAATATTTACGGAACAACCGCTACAATAAACGCATTGCAAAAGCACTATTTCAGTTGGGAAAGCTGGGCCAATTTCGGCGATGCCGGTGAAAAGCCTATGCTTAAAAAATATCATTATGTAACGCTCGGGCCGCAGGTGAGTACAGCACTGGGTAATACCGGCATGTCGGTAAAGGCCTTTACGCTCAGTCATTCCACACCTTATGAAAGCACGGCGTTTCTCATCAACAGCAGCGAAAATTATCTTTTGTATCTCGGCGATACCGGCGCCGATACGGTTGAACATAGCACTAACTTAAATGTCTTATGGCAGGCTGTTTCACCGTTAATAAAGGCAGGCCAGTTGAAAGCTATTTTTATTGAGGTGTCTTTTGACAACGAACAACCCGAAAAACTCTTGTTCGGGCATCTTACGCCCAGGTTACTCATGAGTGAAATGAGCCGGCTTGCCGGTTTATGTGCTGTTGAGAACCTGCAAAAAGTTCCTGTCGTTATCACGCATGTAAAGCCATCGGAACGAGGTGACGCATTGATAAGACAAGAGCTGCAAAATGAAAACAATCTGCGTTTGAAACTGGTGTTTCCAAAGCAAGCGGAACTGTTACAATTTTAGTTACTGGTTTTGAATCCCTCGTTCACACAAACAGCAGGTCAATTATGCTCTTCCACCAGGTCGAGCACTTCTTTTCTTATATCAAGAATGGGTTTTGGCGTGTTGCATAGCAGCACGTAAAATATTTGATTGCCGGGCAGCCATACGTAGTCGCTGATGAAACCGCCCTGAGAACCGGTATGGCCGATGAATTTATCTCTGCCCTCGCCATAAATGAACCATGAAAGCCCCATAAAAGGAGCGGTTGTGTCTTTCCATCCTGGCATAGGATAAACCGTTCTTGATTTGTTAATCCAGGTGCTATCGAGAAATGTGCAACGCTGTATGGCCTGTTCGTACTTCCAGAGTTCTTCCACGCTGCTCCAAATGCCGCCGTTACCCGCTGCACAAAACGTTGGTTCTTCGCCATAATCTCTTTCGGCCCACTTCCCGTTTCCATCGATGATGTATCCATGTGTTACGCCATTTTCAGGATGCGCACCATCGGTAATGGTGGAATGTTTCATGCCTGATGGTTTGTAGATGAGGGCAGTAATATAGTCCTGCCATTTTTTACCTGTGATCTTCTCTATAATTAGTGCGAGTCCGTTGAATGCCGGGTTGGAATAGTTCCAATGTGTTCCCGGTGCAAATTCGAGTGTATCATTTTGCATGATAGGCGCCCAGTTTTGCGCATCGTTTGCGGTAAGATAAAAAATGCTGTCGTCATAAGGGTGCCTGTTGTCAGGGAGGCCGCTTGTGTGGGTAAGCAGGTTGTATATTTTCACCTGCTTTGCCAGGGCAGGATTTTTAAAGCCGGGGAAATATTTTTCAATGTCATCATCGAGCGAAAGCTTTCCTTCTTTTGCGAGGTTTAAAATACCGTAAGCGACGAATGTTTTGCTGATGCTGCCAACATTAAACAGCGATTGCGTGGTTATTTTCTTTTTTGTGTTAAGGTCTGCCACCCCGAAAGCATTTTTATAAATGACGGTTCCATTTTTTACGATCAGTACGGCGCCGCCGGGTTCAGCCGGATTAAATACATTACTAAATAGCGCATCAAGTTTTTGCGAAACGGCATGCTGACTGAATGTATTGGCAACACATAGTAAAAGCAGGCTACAGAAGAAGAGGGACCTCATAAAGCTGGTTTAAAATTTTCTCCTGAAGGTAATGACTCCTCTTTCAATATGGAGGTTATTATTGCTGTTTTGCCCGTTTTGCCAACAGCGCATTTGCATTTTTGGGGCCCGGCTCACGGTTATCAACGTGGCTGTTGTTGCGTCGCACACTTGTACGCCTGTAACTTTGGGTGGCAATACTGCGCACGCTACAACGCTGAGCAGCGATGAAACTGCACAAGCGTGCGACGCAAGCAAAGCTTAATGCCTGTACTGCAGCCCGGAACCAAAAAATTTTTATTTTCCTTATTATTGCTACTTTCATTGCACTAAAAGCCATACATGAAACTGCTTTATTTTATCATTACTGCTGCATCAACCCTTGCATTAATTACGGTATTGAACACCCGGCAATCGTTGGGCGGCGGTAGTAAAACGCCAAGGCTTGGTTATTTTCTTTCGCCTCAAAAGGGTTTTTGGCAAAACGCGGAAGCTACTGATGCGGATTTTAGTGCCGATATAAAGTCGGATGAATTGCAAGGCAACAGCAACGTTTATTTTGATGACCGCCTTGTGCCGCATGTTTATGCAGATAATGAGCATGATGCCTTTTTTATTGAAGGCTACCTGCATGCAAAGTTCCGGTTGTGGCAAATGGATTTTCAAACCTATGCGGCCGCCGGGAGGCTGTCGGAAATCATGGGCGACACCGTGAATGGGACAAGTTTTATTGGCGTAGATAAGTTTTTCAGGAGGCTAGGTATGGTTTACGGAGCCGAGCATGCGATTGCTACGATAGAGGCAGACCCCGAAACCAAAGCAGTGTGCGATGCTTATACAGCCGGAGTTAATGCCTATATTAAAACGTTGGATGAGAGCAGCATGCCGCTCGAATACAAATTGCTCGATTACAAACCAGAACCATGGACCAATTTAAAATCTGCTTTGTTTTTGAAATACATGGCGTGGGATCTTGCCGGTGGTGAAGAGGATTTTGCCCACACGAATGCGATGTCTGTTTTTACCAAACAGCAATATGACCTGCTATACCCTTATAGCGGAGATTCGGCGGTGCCGATCATATCGCTAGATTCAGGCAGGGTATTTCCGAAAGCTGATAAGGCGATGCCGCCAGCGGATGCGGATTCCCTGTATTTTCATTTTGTGCAAACCGCTGCGCCGGCCAGCCAGGAGCCCAAACCGGAAAGGGGAGTAGGAAGCAACAACTGGGCAGTTGCAGGAAGCAAGACCAAAAGCGGGAAGCCCATTTTATGTAATGACCCTCACCTTGGGTTGAATCTCCCTTCGCTGTGGTACGAGTTGCAATTATCGACGCCTGCTTTCAATGCCTACGGCGTAAGCTTTCCCGGCGCACCAACCGTTATCATTGGGTTCAATGACAGTTGTTCTTTTGGCTTTACAAATTCAGGCCGCGATGTGCGTGATTTTTACGAGATTAAATTCAAGGACAGCACCATGCAGGAATACTGGTTTGACAGCACCTGGAAGCAAACCACCTTCAGGGATGAGGTGATTAAAATAAAAGACAAGGCTGATGATACCGAGCATATTGCCATGACCGTGTTTGGACCTGTGATGTATGACCGCAGTTACCCCGACAAGCTTCTGTCGGGCAAAGCTTATGCCTGCCGTTGGCTGGCGCACGACAGCAGCAATGAAATAAGAACTTTTTATAAACTGGATAAGTCGAAAAATTACGGCGACTACCTTGATGCTGTTTCCACGTATAAATGCCCTGCACAAAATATGATCTTCGCTACTGTTGCGGGGGACATAGCTATCAAGCAACAAGGAAGATTTCCGCTGAAGTGGAAAGGCCAGGGTGATTTTGTGATGCCTGGTTTTGACAGCAGCTATATGTGGCGGGGCTATATTCCCGACAGCGCCAACCTGGTGATGCATAACCCGCAAAGAGGTTTTGTAAGTAGTGCCAACCAAATGCCCTACGATACATCTTATCCATATTACCAGACAACCTATGGTGGTGGCGCGTTTTATGTTTACCGCGGTTACATTATCAATCGCAACCTCTCAAAAATGCAGCAGGTGACACCAGAAGACATGCAGCAATTACAGACCAGCAACTATAATGTTTTTGCGGAGATGGCCAGGCCGCTGCTGTTGCAGTACATCAATGAGAGCAGCCTGGACGCAGATGGAAAGAAATACCTGGACCTGTTTAAAAACTGGAATCTTATCAATGATCCGAAAGAACAGGGACCGGTTGTTTTTGGTGTGTGGTGGGACAGCCTGATGACAACTACCTATGCCGATGAATTTGCCCAAAGCAAACTTCCGCTGGTATGGCCCGATGAAAGCAGCCTGCTCGACGGCATGAAGCATGATTCTGCATTTATGTTTGCTGACGATATTACTACTCCTTCCAGGGAAAACGACAGCGATTGCATTAATAAGGCGTTTAGTAAAGCTGTAATAACACTAAAAGGAATCGAGAAAAGCAATCACCTGGAATGGACTTCTTATAAGTCGAGTGCCATCAGGCACCTGTTGCGCATACCGGCTTTGAGTCGTATGGACCTTTACTCAGGCGGAGGAGAGAATATAATCAATGCCCACAAGAAATTCACCGGCCCAAGCTGGCGTATGGTGGTAGAAATGACTGCCGGTATCAACGCTTATGGCGTTTACCCGGGAGGGCAAAGCGGGAACCCGGGCAGTAAATACTACGACGATTTTATCGATGACTGGCTGGCAGGAAAATATTATAAGCTATTATTCGTGTCACAAGAGGCAATAGCGCAGGAAAAGAATTTAAAAGGAAAAATAACATTTAGCAAATCATAATCAACCATATGAAATTTCTAACAGTATTGTTTCTCACAGCATTGCTTGGTTATGCGGCCCCGCTTTATTTTCCCTGGTGGAGCTTTGCGGTGACATCTTTTGTTGTTGCGGTGGCTATTCATCAAAAAGGAGGAAAAGCTTTTCTCGCCGGTTTTTTAGGGCTATTTCTATTATGGGGAGTTTACGCCTTGCTTCTTGATAACGCCAACGATCATATTCTTTCAGTAAAAGTAGCGTCGTTGCTGCCACTCGGGGGCTCAACTGCAGCACTCATTTTTATGACTGCGTTTATTGGCGGTGTTGTTTCCGGCCTGGCAGCTTTGACGGGCAGCCTTGCGAGAGGCCTGCGGGCAAGCTGAGCTGATATTACTTTACTTACCTGGGATATTTTTTGCGCGTGGGGCAACGGTGCAGGCAAAGCCTTGTATGTATGTGATTGTGTCGCGCCCTTCAAAAGCGGCAACAGGTTCGGCCCTGATTGCTATTGAGCACCCACCACTATATTTACCGGTACATTTTGCGTGAGGAAATGCTATGGCCGTGAATGGCAGGAAGAAGGTAGATCCTTATTTCAAAAGCGCGTTATGATCCGTTAGAAAAATGCGAGAAAGCCTTTGCCGGAACCGGTTTTTTTAACGGTAGCTGCATCGGCATCACTTTCTGCCTTTTGCGGGGCAATATCCGATGCGTTTTTACCGGCGTTGTATTCTTCAATAATCACGTGAAGCCTGGCAAGTATTTTAATTAGAAAACAGTCGTTGATCTTTTTTACAAAGTAGCCTTTGTTGCTTTTATTGGTCCATATAATGTAAGTAATACATTGCAATATCAATTCTATATTCATCTTCCCGATCCAATCATCGATCGATTCGAATGAATACTGATCTTTTTGAATAATGCTATAGTCTGCATCGGCGAAGTTATTCTCGCAAAAGAGTTTAGTGAATCGCTCAATTTTTGCGTTTAAAACAGGGTCGGCAGCCTTAGGGCTTACTTTTTTGTTTTTGACTATATCAGGTTCTGAAAAAAAACTATCCCTGTATTCTGACAGTTGTTTGAGTGCTTTGAGTTCGTATGAATTGTATTGACGCAGCATTTAAGTGAGGCTAAATTAGCACTCAATAACACTAATCAATTTGTGCCGGCACTATTTATAATCATTTTAATACCGGCATTAAACCGCCATTAAAACATGTCTTAAATTTGAGGCGAATTTTAGTTTTGTGGGCGTCGTTATTAATGTTTTGACGCTTAATTGACAGATGTAATTTTTACACTTTATTTTTGCCGGAAATTCAAGGAATTCTTATTTTATGGCAGTACTACACAACCGCATTTCCAATGCCGAATTGAAGCAGCAAATGCGGGCAGAAACAGAGAAGAGGATCACGGTAAGTTTCTATGAATATTTTTACTTAAGTGACCCGAAAGCCTTTCGTGACGAGCTTTACAAACATCTTTACCAGCTAAAAGTGTTCGGCCGGATATACGTTGCCAGCGAGGGCATCAATGCGCAGGTAAGCGTGCCTGCCTCCAATTTTGATGCATTCAAGGGCTATTTATATTCGATTAAACCACTGGATGGGCTTCGCCTGAATATTGCCGTTGATGATGATGGCAAATCTTTCTGGGTGCTGAAAATAAAAGTGCGGGAAAAAATTGTTGCAGACGGCATTAGTGACGCTTCGTTTGATATGCGCAACAAGGGTAGCTATGTGAACGCAAAACAGATGAATGAATTAATGAATAATCCATCGACCATTCTTGTGGATATGCGGAACCATTATGAATATGAGGTGGGGCATTTTGCCAAAGCGATAGAAGTTCCCTCTGATACATTCCGTGATCAATTGCCGATGGCTGTTGATATGTTAAAAGGACAGGAGGATAAAAATATTGTGATGTATTGCACAGGTGGTATCCGTTGTGAAAAGGCAAGTGCGTTTCTTAAACATAAAGGATTTAAAAGCGTTTTTCACCTGGAGGGCGGCATAATCAATTATGCAAAACAGATCAGGCAGGAGGGGTTGGAAAGCCGTTTTATCGGAAAGAACTTTGTATTCGACGACAGGCTTGGGGAGCGGATAACCGAAGATGTAATTGCTCATTGCCACCAATGCGGTAAGCCCTGCGATACCCACACCAACTGTAAGAACGATGGATGCCATTTGTTGTTTATTCAATGCGAGGCCTGCGCTGAAAAATATGCGGGTTGTTGCAGCGAGGAATGCAGGGATACACTCGATATGCCGTTGGAACGGAGAAGGGAGATCAGGAAAGGCGTTAACAAGGGGCAAAATATTTTCAATAAAAGCAGGTTGCGTTTGAGACCCAGGCTCACCGACCTTATCAAGGAAAAGTCAGGAAACGCGGCAATCTCTTAACACGCGAGTTCATTTTATTTTTTCATGGACCAGCTTTAGCGCTTTTTTGAGCTGTTGTTCCATAGTAAGATCGGTGTTGTCAATAACAATAGCGTCGTCGGCTTTGTGTAAAGGGCTGATTTCGCGATTGGTGTCGATATAGTCGCGCATTTCGAGGTTATTCTTCACTTCTTCAATGGTAATACCGGGATTTTTCAGCATAAGTTCTTTATATCTTCTTTGAACTCTTACCGCGATATCCGCCGTCATAAAAAGTTTAAGAGCGGCATGGGGAAATACTGTTGTGCCTATATCGCGCCCGTCCATCACAATGCCACTGGCAACGCCCATCTTTTGCTGTTGAGCTACTGCGAAAGTTCTAACTTCTGCAATCGCGGCTATTGCACTTACGTTTTCACTTATCAGCATTTCCCGTATCATCACTTCTACGTTCTCCCCATTCATGTACATGTCGCTGCTTCCTTTTGCGGGATTGAACACAAACTCAAGGCTAATCTTTTTCAGTGCGCTTGCCACAGTTGCGGCATTATTCCAATTAACATGGTTTCGCAGGAAATAAAGCGTAATAGCACGATACATCGCTCCGCTGTCAATAAACGTATAATTGAGTTCTGCCGCGAGTTGCCTGGCAAGCGTGCTTTTACCACATGATGAATAGCCGTCGATGGTAATGATGATTTTTTTCATGAAAGCGAGTTAGAAAACGAAACGTAGGCAAACCCTATTGGGTTACCACTTCAACACCAGGATGCTTTGCTGCATCAAAGACGAACTTACCGTCTGGAATGGTAGCGTTTGAGTTGACATTTGTAAGAGCGAATTCAATGATATTGTCACTTTTGTCAGTCACTTTAGCTTTTAGAATCAGTTTTTGTTTTTTGTCAACAAATACATTCACCTGCTTGAAATTCTTTCTTTTATCTGTTGGTATCATCTGTATTTCACTGCTTGTTGCATCCGAACCAACCAATTTGTAAGTAAAGTCCTTATCATAAAAATTAGATAACAGTTTTTGAGGCGACAGCATTTTGTCATCATCACCTTCGACATCGGCAACCGTAACTTCATCTTCACCATTGAAATTCCATACTTTGGACCCGTTACAGTATATTTCGGTAGTGCCTTGCTTTATGTAATATTTGTTGCCTTTGATGCTAATTGTGCCCTTTACGGAACCCTTTAAGGCTTTGTTGCGGTCTTTCGTGGTATAGGAAAAATTGGCAGTAACACCTTTCAACGTCTTAAGCTTTGCGCTTACTTCGTCGAGCACCTTTTTCGCGTTAGGATCATTTTGTGCCACAGCAACAAGACCGAACCCAAGAAGTAGCGTCATTAAAGAATAAAACTTTTTCATTTTCATTTTTTTGGGATTGCAAAAATATATTTTATATAATTCCCCTAGTCCTTTTTATTTTATTTACTCTCCCGGACCCGGTTAGGTAACCGAAATCAATTTTGCTGCCTTTTCGCATCAATAAGGAGCTTCGGTGTTTGTTTTGTGTTTTTATTAACTGATGTACAAGCATTTACAAATTTGTATGCGATAATTTGCCGCGATATTATAACTTCGCACACTTTATGAAATTTTTGCTGAGAATTTTACTGGTTGCATTTTTGTTCAGCTCCTGCACCTCAAAATTAGGTAAGGTGTTGAAAAGCAAGGACAGTGAGTATAAATTGAAAATGGCTGAACAATATTACGCACAGAAAAAGTATTCAAGCGCCCAGCAGGTTTTTGAAGATGTAATGCCTTTTTACCGTGGTTCGGATAAGTATGAGGATATGTTTTACAAATATGCTTATTGCTCGTACTATCTGAAAGACTATATTAACGCAGAAAGTCTTTTTAAAACTTTTACGGAGAATTTCCCCAATAGCACCAGGATAGAGGAATGTGACTACATGCACTGCTATTGTTATTATAAACAATCTCCGAAACCGGAGCTCGACCAAACTCCGACTTCGAAAACGATTTCCTTAATGCAGGCTTTTATTAATACGCATCCCCAGTCGGCAAGGACAAAGGAAGCTTCAGAAATAATTGATGCGTGCAGGGCAAAGCTTGAGCTGAAGGAGTATAAAAGTGCAATGTTGTATTTTGATATGGGTGGCTATAATTACAGGGCTGCTGCCATATCCTTTACAACACTGGTGGAAGATTTTCCTGATTCGGAGAAAAGCGACGAGTACATGCTTATGGTCATAAAGTCTTATTACAAATTTGCCCAGTTAAGTGTTATTGACAAGCAAGTTGAGCGATACGAAAAGGTTATTTCCACCTGTGCAGATTTTAGCGACCGCTTTCCAAACAGCAAGATGTCCCAGGAAGTAAGCGACTTTAAAACTTTATCAGAAACAAATATTAAAAACCTCCAGAAATGAATAAATTAAGGAAACACATGAGCGGTAATACGACAAATGTTGTAGAAGCCAAAAACCTTGCAGAGATCAAAGCTCCTACAGGTAATTTGTACGAGTCTATCGCCATCATTGCAAAGAGAGCGAACCAAATCAATGTTTCTCTGAAGGAAGAATTACACAACAAACTGGAAGAGTTTGCTTCTCATACAGACAGCCTTGAGGAAATTCATGAAAATAAGGAGCAGATAGAAATTTCGAGGGCTTATGAAAAAATGCCTAACCCTTCTATTCTTGCTACACAGGAATTTCTAGAATCTAAAGTGTATTACCGCAAGAACGAAGACGATTTGTTCAGATAAGGCATGTGCCTGGAAATATATAGCGAACGACAGTACCAGGGACTGTCGTTTTTTGTTATTTTACAGATGGATGATAGGTATTTGCTTGCGTTATACCAAGGCTTTGGCAAAATTGCTTCCTGTGCCCGGAGTAGTGCTTTAGTACAAGAGTGCGACGCAACAGGCGATGCTACAAGGACTGTAGCCAGGCCAAAAAAAATCACTAAATGCCAGGAACTGTTTCGAAAACTCTTTCCTGGTAACAACATAAAGTTTTCATTTTTGCTTCAATCATTTTAAAAAATGCAGGATGCTTAAAGGGAAAAAAATACTACTCGGTATTACTGGCAGTATTGCCGCTTACAAAGCTATTTTGCTGGTTCGCCTGTTTACGAAAGCCGGGGCAGAGGTTAGGGTAATTATGACGCCGTCGGCAACCAATTTTGTTTCACCGCTGGTATTGTCAACACTAACGGGTAATAAGGTACTTATCGACTTGTTTAATGAAGATACCTGGGCCAATCATGTAATGCTGGGCCGTTGGGCCGACCTGATGTTAATAGCCCCTCTTAGTTGTAACACTATGGCAAAGATGGCAGCGGGGCAGTGTGACAACCTGTTACTTGCGGTTTATCTTTCTGCCACCTGCCCGGTTGTGGTTTCGCCGGCTATGGACGAGGATATGTGGCATCACCCGGCAACAAAAAATAATATACAAATGCTGCAGTCATTTGGCAATAGCATTATAAATGTGGAACATGGTGAACTTGCCAGCGGGCTCGTTGGCGAAGGGCGGATGGCGGAGCCTGAGTCAATTGTCAATTATGTGACAGCGCATTTCTTTCGCGATAAAGTGTTGCGGGATAAAAAAGTGCTGGTAACGGCAGGCCCTACATACGAGGCCATCGATCCTGTGCGTTTTATAGGTAATCATTCTTCCGGTAAAATGGGTATTGCGCTCGCTGAAGCATTTTATTTGAAGGGTGCAGATGTTATGCTGGTAACGGGTCCCGTGTATGTGAAGCCAGTTTTTGACGGCATAAAAATACACCAGGTTACCAGTGCTGCAGAGATGTATAAAGCATGCCTGTCGGCTTTTCCAACGGCAGATATTGCGGTAATGAGCGCTGCAGTTGCAGACTACCAGCCACTAAACGTTGCAGGGGAAAAAATAAAGAAAAAGGATGAGGAAATGGTTATTCAGCTTGCTAAAACGAGAGATATTTTAAAATCGCTTGGTGAAATAAAACAGGCTAACCAATTGTTAGTAGGTTTTGCCCTGGAAACTCAAAATGAACGGGAATATGCTTTGGAAAAAATGAAAGCAAAGAATGCCGACATGATCGTTTTGAATTCTCTAAAGGATAGCAATGCCGGTTTTGGTTATGATACAAACAAAGTGACGGTGTTCGATAAAGAAGGAAATGAATATCCACTAGGCCTTGCTTCGAAAAAAGTTATTGCAGCAGAAATTGTAAATATCATTATCTCTAAAGTCAATGTTAAGGAAACTTATATATAGCGGCCTGTTGTTGCTGGCCTGCAAGGTGGCAGCAGCGCAGGAATTGCAGGCAAAGGTTACGGTGTTGTCGCAGGCGATCGGCAGCACAGTCAACAAGAACGTTTTCAACACCATGCAAACGCAGTTGACCAATATGCTCAACAGCCGTAAATGGACAAAGGATGTTTTCCAGACCAATGAAAAAATCACCTGTAACTTTTTGATCAACCTGCAAAGCGTATCTGACGACAATATTTTTAAAGCATCCTTAACCATTCAGGCGGCGAGGCCTGTTTTTAACTCCAGCTATCAAAGCCCGCTGATCAATTACCAGGATGTGGATTTTACTTTCAAATACCAGGAATACCAGCCCGTTGAATTTAATGAATCAAGAGTAGGCGGTACCGATGCCCTCGCCGGTAACTTAACCGCAGTGATGGCTTTTTATGTTTACATGATATTGGGCCTGGATTATGATTCCTTCTCTCAAAAAGGGGGAGAAGAATACTTTAAAAAGGCGCAGAATATTGTAAACAATGCTCCTGAAGACAAGAATATATCCGGGTGGAAACCTTTTGATGGAAACCGTAACCGTTATTGGCTTGCAGGTAACGTGGTTAATCCAAAGCTGAATGCTATTCATGACGTGTTTTACGCTTACTACCGTACGGGCCTCGATCTTTTGTATGAAGATGAAACGACTGCAAAAGTCGGTGTGCTCGATGCATTAAGCCAGTTGCAGGATTTTAACCAGCAAAATCCAAATACGATGATCATGCAGTTCTTTCTGCAAAACCGCAGCGAAGAATTTATTGGCATATTTAAAAAGGCTGATCCGTTAAGCAAATCAAAGGCACGTGAAATACTTTCCAAACTCGATGTTGGTAACGCCACCAAATATTCAAATGAATTAAAATAATGCTACGCAAAGCTTCCCTTATAATTTTTGTGTTGGCGCTTGCCTGCAGCTCCGACGATGGCATTCCTAATGGCATTATGGGTATAAACGAAATGAAGCCAATTGTATGGGACCTTATGCGTTCCGGGGAACTCGTTAACCTGCAATTGAAGTCAGATTCGACTCACGTCCTGCAGCGGAACACCGCATTGTATAACCAGGTCTTTAACATGTATGGCATAACGAAAGAACAATTTTACGAGAGTTATACCTACTATCAGCAACACCCTGATAAAAATAAGATACTGATAGATTCCATATTGCAATACGCCAGCCGTGAAAGAAACAAATTGTACCAGAAGTTACAATAGTACATGCGTTTTCAACGAAGCTGAATTGCCATTCAAAAACGATTAATGCTGTTGTATGAATAAATTATTTGCAAATGCCGATGATGCCCTGTTCGATGTAAAAGACGGCAATACACTAATGTTTGGTGGTTTCGGATTATGCGGTATTCCCGAAAACAGCATCGCAGCACTTGTGCGTAAAGGAGTGAAAAACCTAACCTGTGTTTCCAACAATGCAGGCATTGACGGTTTCGGGCTCGGGTTATTACTCAAAGGCGGACAGATAAAGAAAATGATGAGCAGTTACGTAGGCGAAAATGCAGAATTTGAACGGTTGCTGCTCAGCGGCGAACTCGATGTTGAATTAATGCCCCAGGGAACGCTTGCTACACGCATACAAATGGCTGGCATGGGTATCCCTGCATTTTTTACACCCGCTGGTTACGGCACAGAGGTGGCGCTTAATAAAGAAGTTCGCGAGTTTAACGGAAAGATGTATTTGATGGAACATGCACTGCATGCAGATTTCGCTTTTGTAAAAGCCTGGAAAGGCGATACCATGGGTAATCTCTATTTCCGCAAAACAACCCGCAATTTCTCAACCTCAATGGCCAGGGCCGCGAACATAACAATCGCAGAAGTTGAGCATCTCGTTAAGCCAGGCGAAATAGATGCCGAGTGTGTTCACGTGCCCGGTGTGTATGTAAAGCGTATTTACCAGGGCAGCAACTACGAAAAACGAATCGAAAGAAAAACAACCCGCATCAGTTAACAACAATTATAATCCCGGCTGCAACGCCTTATTCAGCTGTGGTTGCGTCGCACACTTGTACTGCAGCACTCAATGCAACCATGCAGATACATCTCCTGCAGATTTTACTGCCTGCCTGTTCCTTGAACCCGTATTTTTGATTGCTTTTACAAAGCTGTCGCATGCCTGCTTTGCGTGCACAAAGCAAATTTTATTAACCAGCAAAACATGAAAAATGGCCAGGTATTTTATTTCATTGGGTTTATTCTTTTGCATAGAAGAGAATGATCTTATGGCACAGGGTAACCCGATACAGTTAGACCGCCCCGATCAAACCGAATGCCCTTTTATCGTTCCACAAAAATATATACAGGTCGAGAACGGGTTCACCTACGAATATGCCGGCAGTGGCCAAAAGACTTTCAGCTATCCTTCAACACTCTGGAAATACGGTGTAAACAGCAACATTGAACTTAGACTGATCACCGAGCTTGTAACTGAAAGAAATAACAACACTTACAGCATGGGATTGCTGCCGTTAACGGTTGGCTTTAAAGCAGGATTGCTTGAAGAAAAAGGCCTTATTCCAAAGACGTCTTTTATTGGCCATATAACCACAGCCGGCGCTGGCAGTAACGATTTTAAAACAAGTTAC
Organism: Chitinophagaceae bacterium UBA7600; assembly: GCA_002478885.1. GTDB lineage: Bacteria > Bacteroidota > Bacteroidia > Chitinophagales > Chitinophagaceae > DLKC01. Next base: position 107,167 of record DLKC01000048.1, on the reverse strand, counting down.
ATTGCCCCCTCCTTCAGGTTTACCATGCAGCATACGTTGTCGCAAAAGATTTCAATCGCGTATAATCTTGGCGCGGAATGGGACGGGGAAACGCCCCGGCCGACTTATATCTATACACTAACAACAGGCATTGCACTCTCGGAGCGAGTGGGAGGTTTTGTTGAGTTGTATGGCTTTGCTCCGGTGCACGATAAAGCCGATCATCGTTTTGATGGCGGCTTGACCTGCCTGCTAAACAATGATCTTATGATCGATCTGTCGGCAGGTGTGGGGCTCACTAACAATGCACCAGATTATTTTGTCTCGCTGGGCTTATCGTGCAGGTTTAGCGTTAAGAAGCGTAAATAATTTTTGGTTTATATCGGCGAGTAACCGGCAGCAAAGGCTTGCTGACCCGTGCGTTGCAGCAAAAGTGTGCGACGCAACTAAAGTAAAATAGTACTACCATCGCCGGGCCTATCAATTTATCACCTTAATATCGCCACCCAGCCGCTGATTTTAGGCGCCGCAACTTTACGGTCGATCACATAATAATAGGTGCCTACAGGAAGTGGCTGGTTATTATATGTTCCATCCCATGGCCTGCTGTAACCAACACTGCGATATACCGCCTGCCCATAACGGTTGAAAACCTGCACTGTTACACCGGGATAGGAATTGAGATAGTCAATTATCCATGTATCGTTTATGCCGTCTCCATTTGGTGAAAAAGCGTTAGGTATAACCGGTGTTTTAAACACTTTTACAAATACGGCGTCCCTGGTAACGCAATTGTCTGATGAGGTTACGGTAAGGGTATAGGTAATGTCATTTACGGGTGACACCGTTGGTACCAGCACCGTGTTATTGCTTATATGATCGTTTGGCGTCCACAGGTAACTGGTTATATCACCGGAGGCGGTAGCGTCAATAATAACCGAACCACCCTCAAGCAAACTTTTGTCTGGCCCCGCATTGGCCACCGGCTGGGGAAAAACTTTAATCGTTTGTGATGCGCTGTCGATACAACCATTGGTTGCTGTGTATGTGTACGTGATGTTGTGCAGACCGGCACCGGCAATTACCGGATCGAATATGCCTTTTGTTGTTACGCCATTACCGTTGAACGCGAATGCACCGCCGATGCCAGTGATTTCCCGTGCCTGTGTAATGCTGAATGCATCTGCGGCTGCGCAAATGGCAGGAACAGGATTGAACTGAACCTGGGGACTTGCTTGCAATGTTATAGTATGCTGAATTTCATTTACGCAGTTAATACCTGAGTATGCAACATAGCGAATGGTAAAGTTTTTGGTAGCCGGAGTACCAAAGTCTGTATAACGAAAATGGTATTGTTTGCCTTTGAATGGAAGCTCATCTGTGACCATGTTAGAAGGATCATTCTGACTATCCCAATAGATCTCTGTCTTGGTGATGCTGCCAAAGTTTACAGAAGAATTGTCGGTGATCACAACATCGTTATTGCTGCATAAACTGTTAGCCTGTTGCACTGTGAATTGTGCCAGCGGCAGTGCCCCGTTAACCGTAAATGGCTTTATGGTGTCTGCAACACAGCCATCTACAGACGTTACCGTCAACGATACATTGTACACGCCGATAGCGCTGTATACATGTTTAGGATCTTGACTTGCAGAACTGTTCGGGTTTCCCTGGTTTGCGGAAGGATCGGCGAAATTCCATTGAAAGGCAGACTGAGACAGGTTGTTGTTTTCAACTATTGAGGCGTTAACGAATTCTGCGAAAGGGTCGCTGAGGCATATTTCCGGCAATATAAAATCGGGCTTCGGCAGACTATGTACGGTTAAAGTTTGCAGCAAGGTATCGCTGCATTGTTTGTCTGTTGTTGTAACAAGACTAACAGCATAATCTTTTGCTGTTGAAAAAGTGTGCGTAGGGTCTTTTATCGTTTCGGAACTGCCATCCCCAAAATCCCAAGAATACGCGTTTATGGTTTGCCCGGCTGCTGCGGTTGATGTATTTATAAAAGCAACCGCAGCCTGCTCACAGGCTGCTTTTGCCAAAGACCATTTTGCTGATGGTCTTTGCAGGAAAGTCACAGAACTGGAATCCGTTGCAACACAACCTGCAGCGCTGGTAACCTTCACGAAATATTTACCTGAATCTTTTATCTGGTTAACGATTATAGACTGTAGTGGTTCCGTGTGTTTATCGGGATATGTCCAAACATAGCTAAGACCACCGCCTGCAGTAAGCGTAACAGCGGTGCCGTCGCATTGCGGACCATTGTTGGTGGCAGAAGTTACCGGCCTTGCATTTTCCGTCACGGTAATAACATTCGATGCAACCCTGCATGAGCTGCTATTGATATTCCCTGCCTCGGCCGAGATTATTCGGTACTGGTAAGTGCCCGCAACGGCCGGTGGCCTGGTATAGGTTGATTTTGTTGCCCCAGGTATATCTCTCCATGTGGGGTCTGTATTGCTGCTAACCTGCCATTGATACGAAGGATTGGTATAACCCGTAGAAATTGTTGCTGTAAAGTGCAGGGACGAGGTATCATAGTCGCACTTGTTAACAGAAGTGCTGCCATTAACACCAACTACTGCGGCCGTTAGCAGTGGGCCGCAAGGTCTGAAGGTAATGTCATCCAATGCAAGGTCGTTACCACAACCACCGGGATTGGTGTTGGTAATTCTTATAACCACATCGGTACTATTTGCAGATGTTTGAAAAAAGAATCCGTACTGTTTCCAGATAGGAAAAGCATCAGCACTAATATTGCCAGTAGTAAATTGTTTGATAATAACACCTGTTAACGTCTCTATCTTAAAGGTAAGATTGGGCGTAATGCCTGTTCCACCGCAGGCTGAATTTCTTAAAACATTTACTACCCAGGCGGCAAATTCAAAAGTTGTGTTCGAGCACAGGCCGCGTACCGTGTCCACATAAAAATCCTGTGGAAGAATAGATGCATTCACCAGCATGAAATATCCGTTCGGGTCTCCCGTATGGTCGGTATTGAGAGTATGCCATGAATTCCCGAAACAATTGCTGGTACTGTTTGCAACCGTATAAAAGCCGTCGTTGGGGCAGGTGGTAGAATTGAATACGTAATTGGTAGTAGCGGCTGACAGCGGTGGTCCCGGGTTGGGCCCGGAACCGAATGTTATTTTGATAACAGGGTCGCCAAGGCTGCCGGAACAAAGCTGCGCCTTTGCAGTTAACGATGCAACCATTGCTACAACCAACAGTAGAAATTTATCAGCTTGTTTCATGCGGCAATAAAAATAAAGTTTCGCAGCTATTAAACACATAAGAAGCTGACTATATTTTCAGTGCCACCGTTTTTTATCAAAAAAACAGTAGCGATGATTGTGTAACGGGTGAAACAGTTTTTTGATGGAGCCGACGGTATAACATCCCCCGGCTGTTGTTGTGTCACTCACTTGTACTCCTGTACCGCCATCGGTAAAGTAAAAGTCCGGACATTTTTCACTTGCCGGCTTTCTTCTATCACATATCATGGCTTTGTGCATAGGCAATGCATCACCAGCAACCGTAGTCACACAGTCAGATACACGTCGTTTAAGGCAGAATTCAACCGTGCATCAACTATATTTGCCCGGTTTTAATCCATCAATCAATAAGCAAGAGCCATGGCTTCACAATTAATGCAACAACTGACCGAAACTGCCGAACATATCCGTAGTATTTACCCGCATACCATAACAACGGGCATTATACTTGGCAGTGGGCTTGGCAATCTCAGCAGCGAAATGGAAATAGAGCAGGAAATCGCCTACGAAACTATCCCTCATTTTCCAGTAAGCACGGTCGAAGGCCACCAGGGTAAAATGATTTTTGGCAGACTGGGTGGTAAAAGAGTGTTGGTAATGGCGGGCCGCTTTCATTTTTACGAGGGTTATACACCGCAGCAGGTAAGCTACCCGGTACGGGTAATGAAGATGCTTGGCATCAATAACCTGTTTTTGTCAAACGCGGCAGGCGGGGTAGGTGAAGGCTTTAAAGTGGGCGACCTGATGATCATAAAAGATCATATCAGTTTCTTTACGGTTAATCCTTTAATAGGTGCGAATGAGCCGGAATTGGGTGTGCGGTTTCCGGACATGAGTGAACCGTATTACAAACCTTTTATGGCAAAAGCAAAACAGATCGGCAGGGAGCTTGGCTTCGACCTCAGGGAAGGTGTATATACGGGTGTAACCGGCCCAACATTTGAAACGCATGCTGAATACAGGCTTATAAAAAATATAGGCGGCGATGCGGTTGGCATGAGTACCGTGCAGGAAGTGATAATAGCCGTGCATGCAGGCATGAAAGTGTTTGCTGTAAGTGTAATAACCGATCTTGGCATAAGAGAAGATGACAGCATTATCACGCATGAAGAAGTGCTCGCGGCCGCTAAAGATGCTGAACCAAAACTGACTGCCCTGTTCAGGGAAATGGTTGCTGCTCTTTAAGAAGCCGCTGTTATATAAATTGAATTATCTTTTCATTCACAGGTTTACTGTTATTTTGCGGCTTTATCCTTATTAATGAACTACAGGCGATCGGTATACACAATTTGTTTTTTGCTCTCGGTCTTATGCGGTTTGCGCGCATGGGCGCAGGATGATGGGGGTTTCTCGCCAAGTGGTGCAACAAGCAACTTATCGCGTTTCGATCCAAGGAGCAGGCCGGGGAAAAAAGATACTACCGGCGACAAACTGCAGCACCGCGATCCTCTGGCAGATTCTATAACCATCAGCTATCATTTTTTTGATTCAGCCAGGACCTACAAGATCGATTCTTCCATCAGCGATTTTTATTCAAGATATCCCGTCTCGTATAATTATACCGATATGGGTAATTTCGGCAATGCAGCGAGGCCGATGATCTTTTCTCCTTATATGAAGGCGGGTTTTGATCCCGGCTTCCACGGTTATGATGTTTACAAGTTTACGCCCGAGAATACAAAAATGTATTCGACCACAAGACCTTATACCGAACTGGCGTATTTGCTGGGTAGCAAGTCTGAACAGTATATAGATGTTGTGCATACACAAAACCGTAAAAACAACGTAAACCTCGGGTTTGAATACCGGCTCATCAATGCACCGGGTGCATTCAAGAACTCTAATACAAGCGATAACAATATTCGTGTAAGCCTTGGTTATACCAGTAAGAACAAGCGCTATTCAATAACCCTGCTAAGTTTAAGCAACAGCATGAAGTCGTCTGACAATGGCGGCATCCAGGACGATAAAAGCACAACCGGCCTTAACTTCAACGATCCTTTCGTTGTGCCCGTTCGCCTGGGCAATGCCTCTTCGTTTTCGCGAAATTTCTTCAGTACGTCTATAAACACCGGCACCATCTATAAAAGCAACGAGTTTTTATTACGCCAGACCTATGATCTCGGGCAAAGCGATTCTTTGGTTGTTGATACCATAACTTACCGGCTGTTCTATCCCCGTATCCGTTTTCAATACACACTTGATTATAAAAAGGACGACTATACTTTTAAAGATGACTACCCCGTCGATTCTTTATACAAGAGCTTTTATCATGTTGTTATGAATGGCAGAGCGTATGCTTACCGTGACCTGTGGTACAAACTCACCAATGATTTCAGCATTATATCTTATCCTGAAAAGAATAACCCTAACCAATTTCTTAAGTTGGGTACAGGTTACGAATTAATCTCGGGCGGCTATTACCCTTATATAAAAAAATACAACAACATTTATTTTGCCGCTGAATACCGCAACCGTACCCGTAATAAGAAATGGGATGTTGAACTTGCAGGGCGCTTATATGGAACCGGGTCCTATGCGGGGGACTATGAGGCTGCCATTATGCTGGAAAGAGTGCTCAACAATAACACCGGGTATTTACAGGCGGGTTTTCAAAACGTGAACAAATCGGCGGCCGCAGTCTTTAACAACAGTGTTAGCGCATTCCCGGTTATTACCACCGGCAGTTTTAACAAGCAAAATATTTCGAGGGCTTATGCCTCGTTTAATTTTTCAAAGCTGGACCTTTCTTTGCGCGGCGATTATTATATAGTAGGTAACTACATTTACATGGACGACTTTTTTAAGGCAAAACAGCAGGCAGCACTTTTTAATGTGTTGCATGTAGGTGCCGAAAAGAAACTTAAACTCGCAAAACACTGGAACTGGTATATTGAAGTGCATGCCCAGCAAACCGCCGGCAACCCTCCGGTAAACGTGCCATTGCTCCTGACGCGAAACCGGTTTGCCTTTGAAGGCAATTTTTTCAAAAACCTTTTTTTGTCAACGGGCTTTGAAGTACGTTACAACACTCCGTATAAGCCGGATAACTATTCACCTTTCAATGGTCAGTTCTTTTACCAGGATACTTTTAGTACAAGGAATAACCGTCCTGACATTAACGCCTTTCTCAACATCCGCATAAAAAGCTTTAAAGGTTTCGTGAGAGTCGAAAACCTGAATGCCTTCAATCCTGAGGATCAATACCGGTTCACCTATTACAACTTTGCTGCACCCCATTACCCTCAACGCCCCTTTTGGTTCCGTTTTGGATTCTGGTGGAGTTTTGTAAACTAGTTAGTATATAGAACGGCTCAGCTTTACAGCGCCTGTGGTCATTATAACATTCATGTAGATATTGTTTTATTATTTCCTCGTCTTTGCTGACCGATGGACCTGGCGTACAAGTGAGTGACACAACCGGGGCCGGGCATTGCGATGCAGCCAGGTACAAAATTTTCAGTTGGTTCGAGCTGCTGTGATTTGTTATCTATTTTAAAAATATTGGGATGACCAGTAAATTCCATTCTATCGTTTTTTATTTTGCAGCAAAATTGATGAAATGCGAAAATTGATCTTTGCTGCGGTGATGTTGTTGGTAACTACAATGAGTTTTGCCCAGCCAAAAGTGGGGGACACGGCGGCTGAAATATCGCTGAAGGGAATGAATGGAAAGCAGGTTAATCTTACTTCATTTAGAGGTAAGGTGGTGCTGGTCGATTTCTGGGCAAGCTGGTGTAAGCCTTGCCGTAAAAGCTTTCCTCAATTGAAATCGGTTTATGATGCTTACAAGAGAAAGGGTTTCGAAGTTTATAGTGTTTCTGTCGATATGGACCCTGCTGACTGGAAAGCTGCGGCTAGCAGTGAGAAACTTAACTGGGTACTCGTAAACGATACAAGCGGTGATGTGGCGGTAAAATGGGATGTGAATTATATACCTAACTCCTTTCTATTGGATAAGAATGGTAAGATTGTAGCGATTAATCCATCTCATGAGGAATTGAAAAGACTATTGGGTGCGATGCTTTGAGCGCGAGACAACTTTTTGATTTTGAACTGCTGTTAAAATGAAAGTGGAACTCCTGGGGGAATTCCACTTAATGCCATGAGAGAAAAGGTTTTTCGAAAATTGGATATTGGATAGTTTCTTATTGGGATATTGGGTTTGAAAAAAGGATATTGAATGTTTTACCTCTTATCTCTTTTGCTGATACAAAGTAACTGCGTTAATGCAGGACAAAAAATAGAACATTTACTTAATTTAACCCTTAAATAGCAAGGGTACCGGTAGAAGATTTACTACATTAAACACTGGTGTTTTGGAACCGGTGAGGCTATAAAAACAAAAAGGAATTCGTGAGAATTCCGCTTTGCATTTAAGAGAGAAAAGTTTCGGAAATTGGATATTAATTATTTTAAGGATATTGGGTTTAAAAGGGGGTTTGATAATTCAGCCTTTTCTCTTTTGTTACACAAAGTAACGATGGAATTGTGCCCTGAAAAATAGAACTATCTTTCATTTTACCCCTGAAATAAGCCGGTATTAGAGTAGAATGTTTACTACAAATGCCATTTCAGAGCCAAAAAAATGCTTTACCTGTCAAACGGTAAAGCTTATCAATAAAATTTCTTTGAGAGCTGCAGGCAGGCAAAAACCGTGGCTGACTAATCTAAAGAATCTATGATGTCTGGTATCAGTTCAAAATCTTTCGATTTATCGAGAAAGTAATCAGCGCCAGCTTTTTTGCAGAGTGTGCGGTAGTATGGATTGGCGTGGTTGGTAAACATCATGACGATTTTATCTGGATATTTTTCTTTGATCATAGAAAGCAGCTGAATGCCATTAACAGATCCAAGGTTTATATCCAAAATGACTACTTGTGGATTTCTTTGTTCCAGCTGTCTAAATGCAGATTCGTGGTTGTATGCTTTGCTTACAAAACCTACAGATTCCTGTTCCTGCAAGAGAAGGGATAGTCTTTCAGCTATCAGTTCTGAATCGTCGACAATTAAAATGTCCTTCTTTTTCACACTCATTAAATACATGTTGTATACTGGAAAACGAAGCTAAGAAGATGTTTTGCCGCTACCGGTAGAAAGCACTTTTAATCTTCTGTAGCAGATATACTACAGCCATGTAAATGAGCTCATATTATTTTATTTTCTACCGCGTAAAGGGTAAGATCTGCATTGGTATGGAGGTTCATTTTTTCCATAATTCTTGCCCGGTAAGTACTTATTGTTGTAATGCTTAAGGAAAGTGTGCCGGCGATATCGGTAATAGATTTGCCGGAAGCAATTAATTTAAATACTTCGAACTCGCGGTCGGAAAGAACCTCGTGGGGCAACTTATCTGAGCTTTTATCAAAACTTGCCGCTAGTTTTTCTGCAACAGACGCGGTTATATATTTTTTACCCATTAACACCTGCCTGACAGCCTTGACCAATTCTTCGGGGGCCGAATCTTTATTGAGATAACCCGAACCTCCGGATTTCAACACTCTTAAAGCATAATGTTCTTCTGAATGAACGCTCAAAATAAGCACAGGTAATTTGGGATAACTCTGTTTGATCTGTTGCAATGAGTCGAGGCCGCTTCTGCCCGGCATGGAAAGATCGGATATAACCAAATCAAATTCGGCTTTAAACAGCTTTTTCAGAAGTTCTTCTGCGTCTCCTGCTTCTTCTATTTGAGCTGTCGGAAATTCATCGAACAGAATTTGTTTTAGTCCTCTTCTTACTACGATGTGGTCATCAGCAATTAAAATTCGTAACATGGCTTGGTTTATTTGTTATTGTAGGGGTATTATACAGGTATTTCAATTTTTACTTTTGTACCTTTTCCCGACGCGCTATCGATATCGAATGTTCCGCTGAGCATGATCGCTCGTTCCTTCATTCCAAGTAATCCGAGCGTTTGCTTGTGACTACGGTTACCAAGGTCAAATCCTTTTCCGTTATCTGATACTGCCAGCCGGATAACTCCGTTTGTTTCACTCAGCGACACATCTACTAAAGTGGCATTTGCATGACGCGCAACATTTGTAAGCGATTCCTGGAATATCCTGAATAAGGCAATGGCCGCGTCATTTTTCGGCAAGCTTACCGGGCTTAAGTTAAAATTTATTTTGATGCCTGTCTTGGTTTGAAAAAGATTACCATGCCACTCCATGGCTTCTTTCAAACCCAGGTCATCAAGAATACTGGGCCTCAGTTCCGAAGATATCTTTCTCACTGTGTTAATAGTGTTTCCCAGCATATCGGAGATGGCCTGGAGTTTCTGATAAGTTATCAGGTCCTTTTCCAGCGTTTTTTTCATCAGCCAAGAAACATCCATTTTCAATGCTGTTAACTGTTGGCCGAGCTCATCATGAATTTCTCTTGCCATAAAGGCCCTTTCTTCCTCGCGTATATGCTGCAGATGAGAGGCAAGGTCTCTCAATTGCCCTGTCAGGGCTATCATTTCTTTTTCGGCTTTCACTTTTTCAGTTACGTCATAGATCAGGATTAGTCTTGACACCTTATTCTCTGCAATGGTTTCATCAACAAAGACCTCTGCATTAATAATCGTTCCGTCTTTTTTCAGGTGCCTCCATATGCCTGCGGAGTATGGGTATTTGTTATTGTTGTGCCAGAACTCCGTAAATTTCGACCTGTCCTCAGGTGGCCTTATATCCATCGCCGTCATGGAAAGAAAATCCTGCCTGCTATATCCATAGTGTTTTATGGCGGCCTCATTTACATCAAGGAACTTAAGTGTTTCATTGTCCAATAACCACATTGGCATGGGGTTATGTTCAAAGAGTGCCCTGTACTTGATTTCGCTGGCAAGTATACGTCTTTCTGCTATCTTTTTCTCTGTGATATTTCTAACGATTTTAGATACGCCGATAATTACGCCGTCGTTGTCGACTATGGGTGAAACTGTCAGGGAAACAAACACATTTGACCCTCCTTTGCTCTTCCTTATTGTGTCATAGTGTTTAATATGCTGCCCTTTGAGGATTTTTTGAATGATCATTTCTTCTTCGAATAAAAGATCATCGGGAATGATCATCGTTATATTTTTACCGATTGCCTCTTTTGATGAGTAACCAAAAATGTTCTCCGCACCCTTATTCCAGCTAACGATAACGCCCTGTAAACTTTTGCTTATAATGCCATCTTCAGAAGAACTGATGATCATTTCATAAAGTCCCTTTTGCGCTTCTATCTCTTTTCGTTCGGTGATGTCACGGCTGATGGCCATATATTCTGCCGGCCCGTCGTTTACGAGCGGCACAACGGTTGCATCCATCCAGAAATAACTACCGTCTTTTGCCCTGCTTTTTATTTCGCCCTTCCAGATTCTTCCGGCATGCAAAGTATTCCAAAGCTCTTTCTCAAAATCAGCCGTGTGAAATCCTGCATTTAATTTGCCGTAATTCCTGCCAATAATTTCTGCTGTCGCGTATTTTGAAGATCTGCAAAAGTTTTCATTCACATAAATAAACTTTCCGTCTTCATCTGTAATAGCAACCATGGAAGATTCATCAAGTGCATACCTGTATTGCGACAGTTCGAGCGTTCTGGCTGCAACTTTTTTATCCAGCAACAGGTTTAATTCGAGCACTTCTTCTTCAGCCTTTTTCCGTTGGTCAATTTCGTATTTAAGTTCATCCAGGGAGGGAAGTGAAAACGCCAGAGGCAGGTATTTTACAATATAATAAACCGCAATCCAGCTTAGAAAGCCGGTAATAAACCGCAGCAGCGCACTTAGCCTGTATAAAGGATTCCAGAAAGCGTAGGCACTAAGAAGATAAGTAAAACTGCAGCAAAGCAGGAAGGCTGCAAACAAGTAATACAGCCTGATAAATTGCGCACTCTTCTTCCGGCGTATGTACTTAAGTATAAATATTGGGATGCTTATATAGGCTGCAGCAACTGCAAGGTCGCTGATAATATAAAGCCAGCCTGTTAGATTGTCCCAACGGCCCGACAACCAGCGCGGAGTCCAGCTCGAACTATCAAAAAGATTGGCAAAGAAATAGTATAGTTGATCCATTCGTTTTATTTGAGTAAAACATTCTACCACTCATGCGTGATCATAAGGTATAAGGTGACAATGGGTTTTACTCACCTGCAATAAGACGTGACACGATATTGCGAAAGGGACAATCAGCCTACTATATGGTTTTTATTGGATGCAAGGCACTGGACAATGTAATACTATAATTGTTAGGTTGTTATCCTCTACAAATTTATGTGCTGCTATCATTACATACAAATATTAAACGGCTTTTGTTACGAAATTTACTGCTAACCGAAGATGAGCGTGCTTCACTTCGCCTAAGAATGAGTTGCACAATAAGGCATGTTACCAACAGTTATTTATTTCCGACACCGGGTGGCACTGGCACGGCCGATATCTCGGGAGTATTCTTGTGGGCCAGGCGAACGTGCAGGCATTAAACTTAGTTGCGTCGCACACTTGTACAACAAAACAATATTGAACAACGCAATGCACATCGCTTTTCAAATGGCCCGCACTTTGCTGCACATAGCTTCCGCAGTACAAGAGAGTGACACAACAATGCTGCTTCTTGTAACAAAGCTGGTAACATACAAATACTATGGTAGAAATGCTACTTTTATTTCTCCTGTTTGTAAAAGTCCCGGAACAACAGTCGCAGGCTTTGGTCGTAGGTGAAGTATTTATAAACCCAATTGATGAAGATCTGCAGCCTGTTTTTTACGCCAAGTATCAGCAGCAGGTGAAGCCCCATCCAGACCAGCCACGCGACAAACCCGCCGAAATGTATTTTGGGGTGAGGAATATCTACTACAGCGAGGTTTCGGCCGACTGTTGCCATGCTGCCCTTATCGTTGTACTCAAATTTATCCTGGTAGTGTTTGTTGCCATTCAACTGGCGCAATAAGTTCCTGGCAAGATTTTTTGCCTGGTTAATAGCTACATTGGCAACCTGTGGATGTCCGTTTGGATATAGAGGTGTTTCCATATAGCATACATCGCCGATGGCATAAATATTATCGAAGCCAGCTAGTTTATTTGTACGATCGACTTTTATACGGTTACCCCGCACAAGAAGGGAATGATCTACACCTTCAGGCACATTGCCGGTAATTCCGGCAGCCCAGATAACAATTTTAGTGCTGATGGTTTTGCCTGTTGACAATGTTACAAGATCGCCGTCATAAGACTTTACCATCGTTTCAGTAATGATATTTACCGCGAGTTTCTCAAGATAGGCCCTGCTTTGGATAGTGCTTTTTTCACTCATTGTCCCAAGCGTTTTTGTGCTTCCTTCGATGAGGTAAATATGCATTTTTTTGAAATCAAGGTCGGGATAGTCCTTTGGTAAAACATTATTACGCATTTCTGCCAACGCGCCACAAACTTCAACACCGGTAGGACCGGCACCAACCACAACAATATTCATCAACTTTTGCAATGCTGCGGCATCGTAATCTTTTGCTATCAATGCATCTTCGAAGTTTTGAATGAGTTTATAACGCAGCAACAGCGCTTCCTCTGTAGTCTTCATTGAAAAGGCGTTTTGCTGAACCTGCTGGTTATTGAAAAAGTTGGTATAGGCACCGGTTGCTATCACCAACTGGTCATAATTAAAATCGCCGATATTGGTAACTACCTTCTGGTTAGGCGCGTCAATACGCTTCACTTCTGCCAGCCTGAATTGCAGGTTAGGGCTGTTCTGGAATATTTTCCTGAGCGGGAAGGAGATATTGCTGGCATCGAGGCCAGCTGTAGCAACCTGGTAAAATAAGGGCTGAAATTGGTGGTAATTGCGCTTATCTATCAGTAATACTTCTATTCCTTCTTTTCTGCCAAGCAGGCGGGCAAGTTTTAGCCCCCCAAAACCGCCTCCAATGATTATAATTTTCATGGTTGATATTATTTATGCAAATATAACTGTATTTTCAGTAATTATTGAAAATACAGGATTGTATTTGTTTTGTTATAAGGGCGTAGCAAAAATTATACTGCTCCTGTCATACATCAGTAATATGTATTGCTATAAGCAACAGCAATCAACCATTATTCAGGAAAAGGGTATTAGTGGTTGTTAAAATTTAAGCAACCGGAAAATTTGTGCCCCAAAGTTGCTATAAGTGCGCGTGGGAAATAAATACACACTACAAAGCTAGCTACTTATCGTTTAGCAGCAATTCTGGTATAACATGGGAAATATATGCCACACTTTTGAAAACGGTGGTAAACACCCGTTGTTAAAATTCTGATCGGGAAGTGGTAATATAATTTTGCCGCTTATAAAAATGCTTCTCACAAAAGTTGTATGAGAAAATTTTTTCTTTACTTTCACCCTTTCTCTGCACACATTTAACCAACAAATCAGCAGACTAACCTATAATTTAACAAACAAAGTTTTGTTGTTTTCTAAAAACAGGTACTTTTGAAATTTGTATAAGCACTTACACGTCAATCTATTAATCTTATGAATTTTTACCAGACAGTCGGTTATCTTTTTTTTGGCACACGCCTGAAAAGACTTAGTGAGTTTTACATCAGTGATGTAAACAAGATTTACAAGAAGCACAAAATCAGTTTTGATGCATCCTGGTTTCCTGTGTTTTATATTTTGTCAAAAGAAGGAGAAGTCTCCATCCGCCGCATTTCGAATGAGTTGTATATTTCTCATTCTGCTGCAAGTCAAATGGTGAGCAGCCTGCAGGAAAAGGGTTATGTGAAATCGAAAGTTTCTAAAGAAGATGCCCGCCACAAGGTTGTAACCTTCACGGCAAAGGGTGAGAAGTTAAAGGAAAAGGTTCAGCCCGTATGGGACGCGTTACAGGTCGCTATGGAAGAGATCGCTTCTGAACAGGCTGCTACAAAGAAGCTGCTGCAAAGCTTATCTTCTTTTGAAAACAGCCTGATGAAGGAAGGCCTTTATGAACGAGTAGAAAAAACAATGAAATAAAAGCTTCCTTATGATCAGAGAATTCCGTTATGGCTCCGATGTCCTGACGGTTTCAAAAGCGATTGATCTTGCCGCAGGTAGATTAAGAGGAATAATCACTTCCGAAACATCCCGGAAAATACAAGAGAGTCACCAGCACGTTCAGGCCATCGTGGATAATGAACGTACTGTTTATGGCATTAATACTGGCTTTGGCATATTGGCTCACACCAAAATTTCAGAGAAAGATACCGCTACGCTCCAACACAAAATTCTGCAAAGCCACAGTGTGGGTGTGGGCGATCCCATCACGCCTGAAATAGCCAAGATTATGCTCATTACTAAAGTGCATGCGCTGGCGCAGGGCTTTAGTGGAGTGCAATTACATACGATAGAGCGCATCATTTGGCATATTGAAAACAATGTTATTCCTGTAGTGCCGGAGAAAGGCTCTGTTGGCGCTTCCGGCGACCTTGCCCCGTTGAGTCATTTATTCCTTCCGCTTATTGGCCTTGGTGAAGTTTTTTACCACGGTTCCGTGCATGCTTCCCTCGGTGTACTGCAAAAATTACATGTAAGCCCGGTAAAACTCGGGCCAAAAGAAGGTCTCGCCCTCATCAATGGAACCCAGTTCATTTTATCTTTTGCCGTAAAGGCGGTTCAACGCATGAACAATTGCCTGGAGGCTGCAGATGTGATAGGTGCCATGAGTCTTGAAGCATTAACCGGCACCAAAATGCCCTTCGATGCAAGGCTGCACGAATTACGTCCGTATGCCGGCAGCAAACTGGTTGCGCAAAGGCTGCGTACATTGCTCGGCGATTCCGATATAATGCAAAGCCATGTCGATTGCGGACGTGTTCAGGACCCTTACTCCCTGCGCTGTATGCCGCAGGTGCATGGCGCCAGCCGTAATGCCTGGCTTCATCTAAAAGAGCTCACGCAGATAGAACTTAACTCTGTCACAGATAACCCCATAATCCTTGGAGCAGAGGACACGATCAGTGGAGGAAATTTTCACGGGCAACCGCTGGCATTGCCACTCGACTATGCATGTTTTGCTGCAGCAGAGGTTGGCAATATCAGCGACCGGCGTTGTTACCTTTTGCTCGAAGGCAAATGGGGACTTCCAATGCTGCTCATGAAAGACGTAGGGCTTAACAGTGGGTTCATGATTCCCCAATACACGACCGCCGCGCTTGTTACAGAAAACAAAACGTTATGCTTTCCTTCAAGCGCCGACAGTATTCCTACATCGCTCGGCCAGGAAGATCATGTGAGTATGGGTAGCATCAGCGGCAGAAAGCTCAATAAAGTACTCGACAACCTCGAATTCATACTTGCCATTGAATTGCTTAGTGCGTGCCAGGCCATAGAGTTCAGGCGGCCGTTGAAGAGTTCCGCATTGCTTGAATTTGCACACGATTATGTTCGTGAATTTGTGAGTTTCGCCGAAGAAGACCGCATATTCGCCAACGACATCAACGAGGTGGCCGGCATCATCAAAGATTTTTCCTTTGTGGAAAAAATCAATGAATTTGCTGCTTCAGCAAACATCGATCTCAACGGCGGTTTCGATTCATTCCAAACATGGTGATGTTTTTTGTAACCAGGCTTTTGTAACTTTATTCAGCTTCGCTTGCGTCGCACTCTTGTACGTCTGGTAGCCATTCAGCAGTCGAATGAAGTTCCCGGCCCTGAAGTGAGTGACACAACAAAGCTCGATAAAGCTCGATAGCAATTCAGAAGCTGGGAAAATCACACATCTGTAAATCAGAGATCAAAAAATAAGTACGCATGGTACAGACAGAAAAGCGATACGACGCGATCAAATACAAAACACCAACCGGTGCGCAACTCAATTGCAAAGGCTGGATACAGGAAGCCGCTATGCGCATGCTGCTAAACAATTTAAATCCTGAAGTAGCGGAACGGCCAGGCGACCTCATTGTCTATGGTGGCCGTGGCAAAGCTGCCCGAAGTTTTGAAGCGCTTGACAATATTATCGCTGCCCTCAAGATATTGGAGAACGATGAATCGTTGCTTATACAAAGTGGTAAACCTGTGGGAATTTTGAAGACGCATAAAGATGCGCCACGTGTGCTCATCAGCAATTCGCAGCTTGTTCCTAATTGGGCCAACTGGAAGCACTTCGATGAGCTCGAGAAAAAAGGGTTGATCATGTATGGCCAGATGACCGCCGGTTCATGGATTTATATCGGCTCACAAGGTATTGTGCAGGGCACGTACGAGACCTATGCGGCCGCGGCTGATAAACATTTTGGTGGCACATTAAAACACACGCTCAATGTTACGGCCGGCCTTGGCGGAATGGGTGGCGCTCAACCGTTGGCGATAACAATGAACGAAGGGGTTGCGCTCATTGCCGAAGTGGAAGAGTGGCGGTTAGACAAACGGCTTGAAACAAAATACCTCGATGAAAAATTTGCTGACGTTGATGCAGCTATTGAGGCCGCACTAAAATATAAGGCCGAAGGTGCAGCCAAAAGTATTGGTGTTTTATGCAACGCAGTTCACCTGCTGGAAAGACTTATCCAAAGAAACATTATTCCCGATACGCTTAGCGACCAAACCAGCGCGCATGATCCCCTAATCGGTTATTGGCCACATGAAATATCTTTTGAACAGGCAAAAATTCTTCGCCAGGAAAACCCTCAGCAATACATAGATTTTGCCTATCGAAGCATGTACCGTCATGTACAACTGATGATTGAGCTGATGGATAAAGGTGCTGTTACATTCGATTACGGAAACAATATCCGCGCAAGAGCACAGGAGTATGAGCAAGCTGCCGGTAAAAACGATCACGATAGTGTTGTTAAAACCGGTCGTTGTTTTGATTTTCCAGGTTTTGTACCAGCATACATCCGCCCTTTGTTCTGCGAAGGAAAAGGTCCGTTCCGATGGGCGGCATTAAGTGGCGACCCTGCCGATATTGCGGTTACCGACGAACTCATCATGAATATGTTTCCCGAAAATAAAGGCATGATCCGATGGATGAGAATGGCTAAAGAAAAGATTGCATTTCAGGGTTTACCTGCACGTATTTGCTGGCTTGGGCAGGGCGAAAGGGAAAAAGCGGGTCTGGCTTTCAACGAACTCGTACGCACTGGAAAAGTAAAAGCGCCGATTGTTATCGGCCGCGATCATTTGGATACAGGCTCTGTTGCAAGCCCTAACCGGGAAACGGAGAGCATGCTCGACGGCAGCGATGCTGTTGCTGACTGGCCGATCCTCAACGCGCTTGTCAACACAGCCGGGGGTGCAAGTTGGGTGAGTCTCCATCATGGTGGTGGTGTGGGCATGGGCTACAGCATTCATGCGGGCATGGTGATCGTCGCAGATGGTACCGGTGATGCTGCCGCAAGGCTTTCCCGTGTATTACGGAACGATCCTGGCATGGGTGTAATACGCCATGCCGATGCGGGTTATGATATCGCTAAAGAAACTGCACGGAAAAATGATCTTGATTTTACCACTCGGTTGAAATAGCATTTAATCCGGCAATAAATTATACTGGTGAATGACTTTTTCATTCACCATTTTTTATTGTAGTAAATGAAGGCTTATGCTGTACCGGGCTTAAGTACAGGGATGAAGCGATAGTTGCGTCGCACACTTGTACTTTAGCAACGGCCATGAGCAAAACGCACCTGTCTTTATTGCATAAGTGAGTGATGCCGCCTGAACTACCCCCAGCTCCATAATATTTTCTGCGCAACTACGTTTCTATGCCCTAATTTTAAAACTCACTTTGCAACAAAAATCTCAACGGTATGCCCGGCGATAGCTTACACCTTAATACAAAAGCAAAACAACAAAACACGTACGATGCAATTATTGTCGGCTCAGGCATAACGGGTGGTTGGGCTGCAAAAGAATTGTGTGAACAAGGATTGAAAGTACTGTTACTGGAGCGCGGCCGTATGGTAGAGCATGTAAAGGATTACCCGACCGCGACAAAAGACCCATGGGAATTTGAACATCATTTAAGCCTGGACAAAAAAGACAAAGAACGTTGCTATGTGCAGAGCCGGCATTACTCTTACAAAGAAGACAACAAGCACTTTTACATCAACGATAAAGAGAATCCCTACGATGAAATAAAGCGCTTCGACTGGATACGTGGAGATATAGTAGGCGGCCGTTCGCTCTTATGGGCAAGGGCCTGTTATCGCTGGAGCGATCTCGATTTCGAAGCCAACCTGAAAGATGGCCATGGTGTGGATTGGCCTATTCGCTATAAAGATCTTGAATCGTGGTACGACCGCGTGGAATCTTTCATTGGAGTAAGCGGTTCAATAGAAAATATTCCGCAGTTACCCGATGGTAAATTTCAACCGCCATTTGAAATGAATTGCGTGGAGAAATCTTTCAAACAGAAAATTGAATCGGTATATAAAGACAGGAAAGTAATCATCGGTCGCACAGCCAACCTGACAAAGCCAATCCAGGGTAGGGGACAATGCATGGCAAGAGATCTTTGTCACAGAGGCTGTCCTTTTGGTGCATACTTTAGCACCAATGCCGGCACCATGCCCGCTGCGTATGCAACGGGTAATCTTACCGTGCGGCCAAACGCAATGGTGAACAAAGTGCTCTATGATGAGCAGAAACAAAGAGCCACAGGTGTGGAAATACTCGATACCACAACAAAACAAACAGAAGAGTTCTACGCTAAGGTTATTTTTTTAAATGCGGCAACGGTGGCTACCGCATTCATATTGCTCAACTCCATTTCCAATCGTTTTCCCAACGGGCTTGGCAATGGCAGTGACCAGGTAGGCCGCAACCTGATGGATCATCACAAAGGACTTTCTATCTCTGCAACTGTAGAAGGCTTTGAAGACAGTTACTATTATGGCCGCAGGCCCAGCCCGGTATACATACCACGATTTAAGAATGTACATGATGTATCTCCCGGTTTTTTGCGCGGTTATCACTTTGCCGGCGGGGCTTATCGGGGCCGGCAACAACACGGTGCAGCGATTGGCACTGACTTAAAGACCGAACTCAGTGCGCCGGGCGAATGGTCGGTAAGCTTATATGCTTTTGGTGAGACCTTGCCTTATGAAGACAATCGTGTTACACTTAACCACGATAAAAAAGACCCATGGGGCAGGCCAACGATCCAGGTCGATTGTTCTTTTCGCGACAACGAGCAGAATATGCATAAAGACATTGCAGCAACAGGAAAAGAAATGCTTGAAAAGGTGGGCTATAAAGATGTAAAGGTAGCCGGCACCATTTCATTCCCGGGCAATGCCAACCACGAAATGGGTACGGCACGCATGGGCCGTGATCCAAAAACTTCTGTGCTCAATGCTTTCAATCAAATGCATGAGGTGCCAAACGTATTCATCACCGATGGCAGTTGCATGGCGAGCGGCTCTTGTGTGAATCCGTCGCTTACTTACATGGCACTCACCGCACGTGCCTGCGACTACGCGGTAACGGAAATGAAGAAAGGAAATATTTAGGTTGCCGGCTATTGTATTTCATGGCGGCAGTGTTGTGTCACTCACTTGTACGCCACAACAAAATGCGGCAGACATTGTTTCATCAACATAAACTATTTTCATCAGAAAAAATATTACCACATTTCACAAAGCAGCATGTATGGTTAAAAAAATTTGTATTGCCTGCATTGTTTTCATGTATGCATGCCAGAGGGAAAACAATTTTACACCAGTACTTAATATACCTCCTGAATTCCAGCCTTGTGTAGATAGTTTTGTTGCCGCAGCGTTACAACGAGGTCATACTATTACCGTCAACAATCTCATAATAATGTATGATTCTTCTCTCTCTGGCATTTATTGTGCAAATTCAAATGTTACTTCTTCCAAAAATGATATTCAAAAAATCATTTCCATAAATCCAAACATCAAATGCTGGCAAAACAGCAGCCAATTAGAAACACTTATCTTCCATGAGTTGGGGCATTGCATATTAGGTAGGGAACACACTGAATTGCGCTTGCCAAACGGTGATGCAAAAAGTATTATGTATCCTGATGATCTTACACTTTATTCTCCATGCGCATATCCTATAGATGATTCCTGCAACCAGTTATATAAGCGCGATTATTATCTTGATGAACTCTTTGATCCTGCCACTCCTGTGCCTGGATGGGGAAAATGAAATAAAATTGACTGACGTACCGTCCCTAATTTGTTTTACAATGCTTCTTTCTATTGTTGGTTCAGATTAGTGCAGCAGCACAAGAGTGCGACGCAACGAAGTCGCTACAGCCACAACAGCCGGGTTCAAAATGCTTTTTTATTATCCCAACCACAATGCAAGTACACAAAACAAATCGATAACGATTAATGTGAATGATAACTCTTTTCCCTTGCCTGCAGCCAGTTTAATAATAGTCCAGCTAAGAAAGCCCCAAAGAATTCCTTGTGTAATGGAGTAGGTAAATGGTATCAGCGCCATCGCGATAAAGGCAGGTATGGCTTCCTCTGTCATTTGCCAGTTGATCTTCGTTACCGGGCGCACCATAAATGCGCCCACTAAAACCAGCGCAGGCGCAGTGGCAATGGCTGGAACCATGCTGAGTAATGGCGCCAAAAAAAGAAAGGGAAGAAAAAGTAATGCCGCAATCACCGCAGTTAAACCGGTGCGTCCGCCCTGTTCTATGCCAACGGCCGACTCAATATAAGCCGTGCCCGGGCTGCTTCCTAAAAGACCGGCAATGGTGGTCGCAACAGCATCGGTAATCAATGCGCGTTTGATATTGCGTGGATCGCCATGTTCATCTACAAGATTCGCGGCTTCAGATAAACCAACAAGTGTTGAAAGGCTGTCAAAGAGATCGGTAAATACAAATGCGAAAATTACAGGCAGTACAGACAAGTGCAGGGAGCCCCAAAGATCGAGCTGGCCTAGCAAACTAAAATCAGGTGCCGCAAAAACACCATTAAAGCTTACGATGGGCGTGGCATTATTCCAAAATCTGCCGATGCCAGTTGCAAATACGGTGATAATAACAATGCCGATGAGTATCGCTGCCTTTATTTTGCGCACCAGCATAATGGCGGTTAGTAATAACCCTGCGACAAAGATCAGCAGCGAAGGATTAATTGCAGCGTGGGTAATTAAGGTAGCATCGTTGCTAACAATAAATCCACCATTCTTTAAACCAATAAGTGTAATGAATAAACCAATACCAACGGCAATGGCATACCGCAATGTTTTTGGTATTGCCTGCACAATAAAGGTGCGGATGTTAAACACCGATAACAACAAAAAGAAAATACCCGACCAGAAAACCGCGCCCAATGCCGTTTGCCAGGCAACGCCCATACCCATTACAGCCGTGTAAGTAAAAAAGGCATTCAATCCCATGCCCGGCGCAACTATAACCGGGTTCTTTGCATAAAGTCCCATCAGGAGAGAACTAAAAAAACATACCAACACCGTGGCTGTTAGAACTCCACTAAACGGCATACCTGTTTGGCTGAGAATGGAGGGATTCACAACAATAATATATGCCGTAGCAAGGAAACTGGAGATGCCGGCAATAACTTCTTTTTGTATTGTTGTGCCCTGCTCTTTCAAATTGAAATAAGATCGCATGATTAAAGATAGCGACAACCGGTTTTATTTTGCCTTCCTTCCACGCGGTCTAATGGAAGAACACACATAAGATTTTCAGTTTTATCCAGGAGGGGAGTAGTCACGAAAAATGATGTTACAAGCAATAGTATTTCATGGCATCGGCTGTTGCCACGCTCGGTTCACAGTTCCACTTTCATGGCGGTACTTTTATACGCGTGGGTCGGTTGCAATACGATTCTGCCAATCGCTGGTTTGCGCGGGTTTTAATCAACAAAAAAGCAGGGAACAATACCCTGCTTTTTTAATAAAGGACACGCTAATTTTTGATCAGTTGCAGTAATTGCGTTGTGCCATCTTTAAATGTAAAATGCAACATGTAAATCCCCTTTGGTAATCGTGTGCCGAAACTATTTCCGTCAGTAACCAATTGATGCTGTTCAACTTTGACACCCTGGAAATTGAAGATATCCAAAGAAGCGATTCGATTTTTTAAACCCGCTATTTTAAAACTATTGGTAGTTGGGTTGGGGGAGACCGTGATCGTTGTCCTGATACTTTCTTCCACAACAGTATTACGGCAGCAACTCCCGGAACCTGTTGCGATGGTTGCCACAGCCTGGTCGGTAACTACGCATCCATAAGCGTCTTTAACTGTAACGGTATACGTCCCGGATAAAGTGCAGATGGGATTGGCGATAGCAGCATTCGAAAGCCCCGTTGAGGGAGTCCATGAGTAAGTATAAGGAGCGATGCCTCCGGATGCCACAGCATTGAATTGGGCGCCGCCGCAGCATGCAGCAATATCTGGTCCGGCACTTGCGTAGAAGCTGGCGCAGCAGGTAACCTTTAAATACATTTTGCACGAGTCGCAGAGCAGTCCGTTCGTTCCCCATTTATAAGTAAGCGTATATATTCCACTGTTGATACCTGTTGGGATCGTAAGCGTGCCATTGCCTAAGTTCGCCACGAATGCTGTTGCCCAGGACGGGACTGCGCCGAGAGGATCAGTAAGCGTCATACTTACAAGGTGTGCGACGGTATCGATATTGCATTTTAATGATTGCACAAAATCATAACTATTGTTACAGGAGACGGATGCCGTATCTCCGCAATTATAGGGCTGAGGAACTCTTAATCGTAAAGGCCTGATTGTTCCGCTAAGCTTACAACTCGCATCACAGCAGGTAATGTTCAGGTAATATTTACAGGAATCGCAGGCAATGCCGTTAGAACCCCAGGAATAACTGAGTGTATATAGACCGCTTACGCCCGTTGGTATGTTAAGATTACCGGTGCCACTAAATCCAACGGTCCATGCAGGCGTGCTATTGAGAGCGTCTTTTATACTTACACTTGTTATAGCCGAATTGGTAGTTGATGAATCACAGGTTAATACCGGGTTGAAATAATAGTGACCTGTGCATTGCATACCTTTAATAGTGTCTCCACAATTTGGGTGCGCATTGGCGATGGAGCCGCCGTCTATAGTAAGACTGAAGCTGCAATTTCCACAGCAGTTAATTTTCAGGTAGTAGGTGCAGGAATCGCAGGTGCTGCCATATGAACCCCAATAATAGGTAAGTGAATAAATGCCGCTAACATTGGTGGGTACATTAAGTATACCATTTCCCAGGTTTGTTATGAATGGGTTAGCCCATGCAGGGGTATTGCCGGAAACATCATGAAACTGTACTGCCGTAACCTGGGTGATACTATCTCCCCGGCATTTTAATGATCTGGTGAATTTGTATTTGGTTTTACATGTTAGTGATGTAGTATCACCACATTGCAAATTGGTCTTAATGCTATTTATGCTAACAGTCGTATTTAGGGTGCAGTTGCATTGGCAATCTATTTTCAAGGTGAATTTGCAGGAGTCGCAGGTGTTGCCACCTTTGCCATAATAATAAGTGAGTGTATAATTTCCAGGCTGAATACCACCGGGAACAGATAGCGTGCCGCTACCATTATTGGAGATAAAAGTAGTTGCCCAAAATGGAGTATTGCCATAGTTATCGGTGAGCGAGGTCCCCGTCACAGCACTGCCGGCGCAACTCAGCGAAGGAGTAAGATTATATTTTTTGTTGCATTTCATTTTTAGTGTCTTTCCACATGAAAGCGATGTGCCGGAACTGCCTCCCGATGTTAACGTGAGATGACAGGATGTGTCACAAGCTGGGGTGCACACAACCAGATCTGTCCCGCTGCAAATGGAAAGCGAATCTAATTGAGCATTAAGAATTCTGAATGCGCTTGCCCATGTATAAACGCCGAGATTTACAAAACTTAATGGCTTAAGCGTACCGGTAATCGGGAAACAAATAGGTGATCCCGGAATATGTGTCGTATAACCAGGGTCAGAAAAGACGCTAAGCTTTAACATATTTCCGCCTCTTTCCAGTTGGATGTAGTAAGGTGTTTGTAACGCCGGGATATTAATTTTTGTTGGACAGGTTACGAGATTTGTTCCTTGCTTATACCTCAGATTGAATTGCCAGAGATTAGATGGGTCTGTCGGACTAGGATTTGAGGTCGCCGTTGCAGGTCCATACTGTGCCGTGAGGTCAACGATAATGGCGTCATTAAGTGTGGGGGCATAACCACCACCAGCGTCAAGTGAAACGGGATCGAAAGGCCCGTTTTCGTACAGCGTTAGAATGTGATGGCCTGGCGCGTTTCCGCTGTTGACAAACAATTTAATTCTCCCAAAAATTGCCTGCGAGTTGACAGATAAATTTGGCACAAACTGGTATTGCCGGTTATACCCGGCGCCTGGCGTACTATTAAAATTAAATTTGCCTCCGCTAATTGAATTTGCATTTCCTGTTGCCGGTATTGGTGTCCAGGCTGGTGGATTATTAAAGTCATCAAACAATAACTGCTGGACGCAATGATTTTGGTTCTGTGCGTGTGCACTACACAAAGTGACTATCGCACAACAGGTAATAAAAATCTTTTTCATGTTGTAAGGTTTTTGATGTTTTAGATGGGTTATTCTTTGTTGGGCGCTACGACTTCACCGTTTAGCAAGATGGTTTGGGTTTCATTGACACCGGCGAACTTCACAGTGATCGCTTTGTGAAAAGTGCCGGTACCTGTGGCATTGTAAGTGGCTTTTACGATTCCCTTTTCGCCCGGTGGAATGGGCGTTTTGGTATAGTCAGCAATGGTACAACCGCAGGCTGGTGATGCCTGTTCGATCACCAATGGTTTTTGGCTGATATTAGTAATGGAAAAAATGGCAGAAACAGGCTCGCCTTGTTTTACTTTGCCAAGGTCTATTGTTGCTGAACTGAACTTGGCAACATCTGGAACTTTTGTTTGCGCGATGCTTGCTTGTGCGATGGCAAAAGCAATAACGATGCTTAGTAATTTTTTCATAAGTGATTTTTTGTTTTAATGAATGATTTGTTTTCACGCGTAGCAAGGCTCGGTTCATTGCTCAATTGTATTCCGGAAGTACAAGTGTGCGACGCAACGAAGCCAGTTTGAAGTGATGTTGCCGGGTTCATCATTATTCATTTTTTTGAACCGGATATTCATCCTCTGCAACACGAAACAAAACTGCAGCAGGGCATTGGGTTTTACCAGCGTCGATTAGCTGAAAAAAGAGTGATTATGGACGGGATAACTCTACCGTTATTTAACGGTATTATGATGTGGAGTGTCACACGGGTTATTATTGGTTGTGCTCTGAAACCCTTTCCGGAAAGGGGTTTTCGGAAAAAACAGAGGTTTCGGGTCAGAATGTTTATATTAGGATAGAGAAATATCTCCGCAGGCTTTTATAGTTTTAAACTCTTTTTAAAAACAAAAAATCAACAAAATGAAAACACTACTCATCGCAACAAACATCCTGTTTTTAAGTATCATCATTTATCAATCATGCGCGCCTACGAAGGCCGTGGTAAATGCAGCCACTTGCCCACCATGTAAAAGTTATGCCGGTGTGCCTTTTCCGGGATTAACTACGACTACAGCGAGAATGATCTCTGTGAATTATAAGACCATAAATCAGCCCTTGCTGGCTTTGAACCATGGAACAGTACCTGATGCAAACAGTATTTGGTTTAGCCTGGAGAGCTTAAAAGGTTTTATCTGGAACATTGAAAATGCTGCCTGCCAGAATGGTTGTAATAGTAACCAGCTAAAACTGGGAGTGCGGATTTATTATGCCAGGTATCCCGACGATGTTTCAATGAATAGCAACCCGGATTTGCAAGTTCTGCCCCATAACAGCTCTGCAAATGTTGTCGCCAACAGTTTTGCAGAACATCATACAATATTTATGGTGCCAACATTCCAGGATGCCGGTAACCCGAATACACAGTGGGATTTTGATCCGTGGCATTGGAGTGCCGGCACTTCGGCCACCAATGGCTGCATTATGCCAACTAGTATGGCACAATGGTTTGTTGATACAATAGCTCCGTTTGGAAGCAGTAGATCACTGATGCTTTCGCAAACAGCAAATTATCTCCCGCCAGCCGCGCAAAATGCTGTCGGAAATCACGGGGATATGATACCGCCCGGTAATGGCTCCGTTACTGGCCCGGGATACTAACAATAAAAAATGCTGTATGCAAACCTTAGATATCCTGAAGATTGTGCTCAATATATGCGAAGCTGCTGCCTGTGTAACCGGCTTCCTGTATTGGAGCAAAATAAAAGACAGCCATTGGAAATGGTTTCCTATATACCTGGCAGTGATTGTGATCGCCGAATTAACAGGTAAGTATTTTACTTATGCACACATGGATGGGCCAAAAAAAATAATGTATGATTTTATTGTGGTGCCAATGGAGATATTGTTTTTTCACTTCATGTTTTACAAAGAATTCAGCGGTACAAAAGCTGCAAGGTTGCCGTTGTTTGGTTCGTTCATTTACATATTGGGCATCGTAGTTGACAGTGTGTTCCTGTCAGATAAACATCATTGGTTTCTCTCTTATTCTTATACTTTGGGTGTAACACTGTTGGTGATATATATACTGGTGTTTCTCTTTAAACTCGCAGGCAGCAAAGCTATATTGCACTTTAAAACAAATTTTGTTTTCTGGGTTTGTGCAGGGTTGTTATCATTTTACCTGGGCAGCTTGCCATTTCAAGGTATTTACAATGGGCTATACGCTCAGTATAAAGAGTTGTTTATGAGTTTTGCTTACCTGAGTTATGGCTTTAATTATTTAATGTATTTGTCTTTTGTAACTGCATTTAAATGGGGCAGACTGAGATCATAATATCTGTGATTTTCACAAGCGTGATAATACTCATCTTCATTGTGAGCATTATATCCTTTATGTTTCAATACAGGAAAAGACGGGCACAGTATGAACTTGAAAAGAAAATGTCCGAAGAGCAACACGCAAAAGAGTTGCTTGCTACCCAGGTTGAAATACAACAACAGACAATGCAGGACCTTGGCAGGGAAATTCATGATAATGTGGGTCAAAAACTTACACTGGCTTCTATCTATGCGCAGCAGCTTGCTTTCGAAAACAAGTATCCTGCTGTTAATGAGAGAATAGCAACGATAGGATCTATTATCAATACATCACTGTCAGAATTGCGCAGCCTTTCCCGCACACTTACCAGCGATTATATACAAAAGACCGAACTATCAGCGCTGGTAAAAACAGAGTGCGATCGCGTAAATGCATTGGGTAAATGCAGGGTAACCTGCCAGTTCGCACAGGTTAAAATACCATTAGATGAAACAAAGAAAAAAATTGTGCTTCGTATTGTACAAGAATTTCTGCAAAACAGCCTAAGGCATGCTCAATGCACGGACATCACGGTCATACTGCAGTATGCTGACAGTACATTAAAAATTATTGCAAAAGACGACGGAGTGGGTTTTGACACAGTTGGAGCATTCTATGGAATAGGGCTGGAGAACATGCGTAAAAGAGCTGAACTGATCGGAGCGCAGTTTTATCTGGCAAGCCGGTTAAATGAAGGAACGGAAATCAGTTTTATACTCGCAACAGCATAAAAAAGCTATATAACTTAGATGGATTTGAAATCTCGGTAAGGTAAAATAAACTGCATGCAATACAGCGTTGTTATAGTAGATGATCACCTGCTGATTGCCAAAGCGATCACAGGCGTTATTGAGCATTTCAGAAATTATGATGTGCTCTATGAAGTCGAACATGGTAAAGCGCTCATAGAAAAATTTCAGCAGCGGAAAAATATTCCTGACATCGTTTTGCTGGACGTTTCGATGCCGGTTATGGACGGATTTGAAACAGCGCAATGGCTTAGAGAAGCACATCCTGAAGTATTGGTGCTGGCGCTTTCTATGCAGGACGATGAACAAGCCTTAATAAAAATGATCAGGAGTGGAGCAAGGGGCTATCTTCTCAAAAATGTGCACCCGGCCGAGCTTGAAAATGCGTTGAATGCGCTTACAACAAAAGGTTTTTATTACCCGGACTGGGTCACAGGCAAAGTGATCTTCAATATTGCGGCCGGCAATGAAAACAAAAATGCGCCGGTAAAATTAAATGAACGCGAAACGGTGTTCCTGCAATATGCCGCTACCGAACTCACCTACAAAGAGATCGCGGAAAAAATGTTTTGCAGTCCACGCACAGTTGAAGGATACCGGGATGCATTGTTTGAAAAGCTCGGTTTAAAAACAAGAATCGGCCTGGTTGTCTATGCCATTAAACACAGCCTGATAAAAGTATAAACTTCGTAAACGTTGGTTGACAGAGTCATGCAGTAGAAGAGTGCGACGCAACAAAAGTTGAGGCGTGCACAACAGCCGGTTTCATAAAAATATTTATCCCGATATAGAAGGGCAATTTATGTTACCAACTATCGCATTTCATAGCGTCTGCAGTTGCGTCGCACACTTCTAAATTCGTTGTACCTGGCAGCATCAGGGAGCCTGCTCCTGCAGCAATTTGTCTGCAGTTTCATAAAAGTCTTTTTTAAATGCTGTGTAATACGCGCCTGAGCCAGGGCCGTAAAAGCTTGTATGTATATATCTCACGTTGCCGCTCTTGTCGATAAAAATAGTTAAGGGAAACGACCTGATTGGCGTAAGCTGCGGCAAGGTCTTTTCTGTTTTTTTATCATCGCCCGCTGCGGCTCCGGTGATCAGCATCGGGTATTGCACGCCGAACAGTTTTTGAAACTTCTGCAAACTGGCTTTCGACCTTGCTGCATCAGTGCTGAGTTCGTATGCCAATGCAATAACTTCAACGCCTCGTGACTTATTTTCTTTATAATAACCTGATAAAAATTTTGTTTCATCCAAACAGTTTGCGCACCAACTTCCCATCAGTTGTATGATGACCACTTTATCCTTATACTTTTTATCGCTGATAGAAACGGGTAGGCCGTTAAGATCTTTGAAAGTAAAATTGAGTTTTGTTTCGCCTTCCCGCATTTGGGTAGGTGCATTGGCTTCAGGTAATTCAATCGTGTCGTTCCTTAGTGCTGTCCATGTCTCTCTGCCCGCATAGCCATTATAAAAAACGCCGCCTGAAATGCTGCAGGCACTATCAACCTTTGCTTCAAATAAATGAATGTTATCGCCATCGAATGTTGATAGTTTTAAAGAGTCTCCGGTAACAACGCCATCGAGATAACGATAGTCTGCTGAGGGCGTTAAAAAAGTACCGGTAAGCCTGTTCCCATGCTGCTCGAATTCGGCTACAGCTTTGCGTATAGTTCCGTTGGCACGCGTTATGCTCACATCCCACCTGCCGGTAATATTTGTCATCGCATTACCCTGGTCAGGTTCAAAAAGTCCGCTGCTTTTTGCAGTTGCAGTGAAAGGCCAGTGTTGCGTTTGGGCAGCGGTACCCTTTATAAAAAGGCCAGCCATATCGCCGTCATGTAAGATTTTAACGCGAAACGACGCTTCAAAAGCCGGCATAGTAAAGAACATCGAATCACCCTTTGTTTTTATATCGGTTATCTCTATTTCCTCTGCTGCATTCGACACATACAAAACGGTTTTGCCCTGCTCTTTTTTTCCACGCAGTTCAAATACAATGTCCTTTCCATCGGGTCTATGCAAGGCAGCGCGCCACCTGCTCACGCTTGTATTTTTCTGTTGTGCATCACAAACAAATACCGTGAACAGGCCGATTAAAAAACAGGTTACTCTTTTCATAAATACCCCTTCAATTGTACAATTCCGGTAAAAAATATGCAAAGCATTTTTTAAATTTAAACCTTTAAGAGGTGTTTCTTTTTTGGCCCGGCCTTATATGCCGTCTCAACATCGTTGCGTCGCACACTTCAACGTTCATCACTTTCTTCATCATGATACATGAAAAGGGTAAAAGCGGCAACAAACGGCCTTCGGGCTTTCGTTTACAGCGAACACACTTTTTTATCGCCTTATCGTCTTTTCCACAGGTAGTAGGAAACAATGCCCGGCAATATCCATATAATCATAGACAGCATCATTGGATCAAAGCTGCCGGCTGCGGCTACGCCGGAATAGATCGCACCAAAAAGATCGAAGAACAGGCCGGCATATGCCCACTCTTTAATTCCTTTCAACCCGGGTATCAAGATGGCAACAGAGCCAAGCAGTTTTGCAACGCTGATCATCTGTATAAAATATATTGGGTAACCAAGCTGGGTGTGCAGCAGGTCGATAGCTTGCTGCGAAGGCTGCAGGCCACCTACGGCAGAGAATATCATTAATGCGGCGAAAATAATTGTCGACACCCAGTAAATGATGTTGGCTGTTTTTACTGTCATGTTCTTATTTTTTTGTTGATTAATTTTTTTGGCCGATAAAAGTAACAATTAGGCCAATGCTGCGGTTACGTTTTATGATGAATAAACACGCAAAAAAATAAATCCCGGGTTATATACCTGCGGAACTGCATTACCGAAACCCGAAGAGTGCGACGCAACAGCAGCTGATTAAAGGAAAACTGCCAGGCTCCAAAAAAAACCTTGGCTCAAGAAAATTTACCATTCGTCATACACAATTTGCGCTTCGTATAAATTAACGCTTCGCTGCATACCTGCCATCACAAAACCCGCGTTTTGCAAAACATCGCATTGTAACATTGCGCTTTCCTGATCGTTAGATTAAATCGAAAACCATTACTGCATGTTGACGAAAAGACCTGTGCTGATTATTTTGACATTACTGTGTAGCATCTTTTGCGGTTTCGCGCAAACAAAAACGGTAAGAACACTCGAAGCGAAACGTTCAATGGGTCAGGTGAAGATTGATGGCCTGCTTAATGATACCGCCTGGAAGAATGCAGCTCCGTTAACAGACATGGTTTATTTTAGGCCAAAGGCTGGCGCAAAAGAAGATTTTGCAAACAGAACCGTTGCCTACCTCATGTACAGTGACGAAGGAATTTATTTTGGCGGCATTTGCTACGAACGAAGCAGGGACAGCATTACAACTGAATTAACCGGTGTGCGTGATGGCTATGGCGCCAATGATTATATAGGCATTATCTTCGATACTTACAACGACAAACTAAACGGCTTTGAATATTTTGTAACACCACTCGGCGAGCAATGGGATGCCAAAATGAATCCTCCAAGCATGACAAGCGATATGGAAGATTTTTCCTGGAATGCGGTTTGGGAAAGCGGCGCAGTAATTACCGACAGCGGTTGGAGCTTTGAAATGTTTATTCCTTTTTCCGCGATACGATTTGGCAAAAAAGAGGTGCAGGACTGGGGCTTCAACATTACCCGCAGAAGACGTAAAACGGAACAACAAAATACCTGGAACCCGATCGATCCGAACGTGAATGGCTTTCTCACACAGGAAGGTTTATGGAAAGGGCTGTCACACATAAAGCCTCCATTGCGGTTGCAGTTCTCGCCTTATTTTTCAGTATATGCAAATCATTACCCGCTTAACGTTGCCGGGCAAAGCAATTGGGCGGGCCAGGTGAACGGAGGTATGGATGTTAAATACGGCATCAGCCAGGCTTTTACTTTAGACGCCACACTCGTGCCCGATTTCGGGCAGGTGCAAAGCGACAACCAGGTATTGAACCTTACGCCCTTTGAAGTGAAGTATAACGAATACAGGAATTTTTTTACAGAAGGTACTGAGCTTTTCAGCAAAGGCAATTTGTTTTACTCGAGGCGCATCGGCGGTTCACCGATACACTATAATGATGTATACAATGGACTTGATAGCAATGAAGTCGTCGTTAGCAATCCAACTGAATCAAAACTGATTAATGCGACCAAAATTTCCGGACGTTCACAAAATGGTTTTGGTATTGGTTTTCTGAATGCTGTAACAAAAGCACAGTATGCAACCATTGAAAATACTGTAACCAAACAGGAAAGAAGTGAACTTACAGATCCGCTCACCAATTATAATGTGCTGGTGATTGACAAAACACTAAAACAAAACTCCAGCGTATCCCTCATCAACACCAACGTATGGCGAAGTGGTACAGACTACGATGCGAATGTAACAGCCGGACTGTTTGAATTGAATGACAAGAAGAATACGTATAACATCGGTGGCAAACTGGCCATGAGCAATCGTTTCGGTTACCCGCTAAACGGCAGTACAGAAAGTGGTTTTAGTCATGAACTGCATATTGGAAAAACCAGCGGCCGTTTTAATTTTAATTTATCGCAGGAGAGGACCGACACAAAATTTAGCAGCGACGACATGGGCTATTTCACCAACAATAATTTTCTTAATCATTATTTGTGGGTTGGCTACCATTGGAATGAACCAAGGAACTGGCATAACAGGATCAACTTAAATGTCAATTCCAACCTGAGCGTGCTTTCAAAAAAAATAGAACCGATCGATCAGGGGTACCAGTCAGCAGGCTTTAACGTTAATGTAAATGCACAAAGTAAAAAATTATGGTTCACAGGAATTTTCCTTGGCTATAATCTGAAGCAAAATGATTTTTATGAACCGAGAACAACGGGGTGGTTTTTCAAAAGGGGCCAAAGCATTAGTCTCGAAACCTGGTTTGAGAGCAACAACAGCAAAAAATATTCCTGGTTTGTGGATGCCTTTACCCGCACTTTCATCGACTTTTACGATGGCTTTTCAATGAACATCATGCTTGGTCAGAATATACGCTTTGGTAATAAATTTTCATTGTCACAAAACATCAGCTTTCAACCCAGCTACAACAACATAGGCTATACCTATGTAAACGGCAGCGCCGATATCAATTTTGCCAAACGTAGGGTGAAAACGATTGAGAACATATTAAGCGCCAAATACAGTTTTACCAATAAGATGGGCATCACCTTCAGGGCAAGGCATTATTTGAGCAGCGTGGAGAACAGTGAATTTTTTGTGTTGCAGCGCGATGGCTCTGTCCAACCGCACACGGGATTTCACCCGGATGCAAACCAGAACGTTAACTTCTTCAATATCGATATGGTATATTCCTGGCAATTCGCCCCGGGCAGCTTCCTGAATATTGTATGGAAAAATGCCACGCAGTATTATAGCAATGAAGTGGAAAGCCATTATTTTAAAAATCTTACCAATACCATCGGGGCAGAGAACAACAACAATTTCTCCTTAAAGGTTATTTATTTTCTTGACTACCTTAAGTTAACACGAAGCCTTGCCTCGCGGTCAAAAGCGGCATCATAAGGGCTGATAATTTCTGCTATTTTGATAGCAGCAAACAGCTTTTTAAAATTGATCATGGGTTTTCTGCCGTTTTTGTTTCTGCCAATGCAGCGTCGTCCGGCTGTTTTTCAAGGTCCCTGTCCAGGGCATAAAGCGCATCGCCGCTTGCTTTTTCCGCACCGGCAATTTTGATCTTGTCAAGAAGATTCAATGCCATCGTTTCTTCTTCGGTTTGCTCTTTTACAAACCATTGCAAAAAGTTCCATGTTGCCCAATCTTCCTGCTCAAAGCTCATTTTAACCAGTTTGTAGATCGATTGGGTGTTGTCAACTTCCTGTTCAAAAACTTTTTCAAAACACTGTTGCACACTAACTGGATCGGCCGGAGGTCCGGGTATTGCTTCTACGCTTACTTTTGCTCCTCTCTGGATAATGTACTCAAGTATTTTCATCATATGGTTGCGTTCTTCCTGTGCATGCTTGAAAAGAAAATGAGCTATGCCGTCATATCCCTCGTTTGCTGCCCATGATGCATAAGAAAGGTAGATCTGTGAAGCGTGTGCCTCTTTGGTCATTTGCGCGTTCAATGCGCTACGCAATGTTTCTGAAAGACGGTTTGTGTTCATACTGGTGTTTTTATGGTTAACGTTAGGTGTGGTTACGCAAAACTTGTCGCGTTATGTGACGCTGTTTTTCGATATTGAAGATAGGAAACATGATTTTAAATTGCGCACACCCCAAAAAAAAGTCTTTGGTAATTTGTCAAACGAATGCCGGATCATTATGTAAGCCAATACATTTGCCTATTCAATCTGGATGGCTATATGATAACATACGCATCACGTACGGTTTTATTAATAATTGGCTTCTCATTGACCTCGGCAATGGCTACGGCTCAAAAAGTAAAGGAGCCAAAAACTACAGCAGAGTGGGTAACCGCATACCAACCGTTTTGCATTGCAGGTAATCTATACTACGTGGGCACTTACGACCTGGCCTGTTTTCTTATCACGACTCCGCAAGGGCACATACTCATCAACACCGGTCTTGCCGCTTCCGCGTCGCAGATAAGACATAACATCGAAACACTTGGTTTCAAATTCACCGATATCAAAATATTGCTCACAACACAGGCCCATTACGATCATTTGGGTGCCATGCATGCAATCAAAAAAAGCACCGGTGCTAAATTTATGGTTGATGAAAAAGAGGCTGATGTCGTGGCTACCGGTGGTAGTTCCGACTATGCACTCGGTAAATATGGAACCAGTTTCGAACCATTAAAGGTCGACCGTTTGCTCCACGACAACGACACCATAAAATTCGGCGGCATGCAACTGGTAATGTTACATCATCCAGGTCACACAAAAGGCTCCTGTAGTTTTCTGTTTACGGTAAAAGACGACCAGCGATCTTATAGGGTGCTTATTGCAAATATGCCGACGATCGTTACTGATAAAGCATTTGCAGATATCAGCGCTTATCCGGCTATTGCCACTGACTACGCCTATACTTTAAACGCCATGAAAAGTATTTCATTCGATATCTGGCTTGCCTCACATGCCGGCCAGTTTAACCTGCATAGCAAGCATAAGCCAGGTGATCCATATAACCCCACAGCATTTTTTGATCAGCAGGGATATGATAACGAACTGTCAGATCTGCAAAAACAATACGAGGAAAAGCAACAACAGAAGCCGGCAGGCAACTAAGAAAAAAGAAGAGGTTGGGGCTATCAGCAATTTCATTTCCCGTCGTCTGTGGTCCCGGCTGTTCGCTGCAAGTCCTCACCACGCAAAGCTACGTTCCGGGCTTTCCGCGTCCATCCGGCAGCCTTTCGGCAACGGATCGCAACGCTTCAGAACAGCCAGTCGTCCTTTTGCTATTTGACTAGCGGTAAGGGTTGTATGCAGAATAAAACTTTCTTTGTTGAAATTATTGTTTACATGAAAAAGCTGCTACTCTTCACCGCTTTCTTTGCCGCTGCATTTGCAGAACAGGCGAACTGCCAGGCATTACGCATTCCCGATACCACCAATACAGTTTGCTTTGCAGGCAGAAAAGTTGGTGTAACTGAAATCGCCATTCATTACAGTGCGCCCGGTGTGAAAGGAAGGGATGGAAAAATATACGGCACTCCCGTAGTTCCATTTGGGTTTACCGTGCTTGGCTATGGTTCCAATGTGGCATCGCCGTGGCGGGCCGGGGCCGACGAGTGCACTACCATGTCGTTTTCCACCGACGTAACCATCAACGGGAAAAAATTACCCGCAGGTAAATATGCTTTTTTTATCGAAGTGCATGAAGATAGCAGCGTGCTCATCTTTAGTAAGAACGTTAAGGAATGGGGCAGTTATTTCTATCGCAAAGAGCTCGATGTATTGCACGTTACCACGGTGCAAAAGAAGAACCTGCCAACCTCGCAGGAAAGACTTTTGTACGACTTTTCCAACCAGACAGACCGGTCTGTAGATATAAATTTAACCTGGGAAAGATGGAGTTTCCCAATTAAGGTTGCAGTTGATCTCAAAGCCACCGTGCTTGAAAATATACGCGAACAAATGAGTGGGGCCATTGGCTTTGATCCGGCAAGCCTGCAGGCTGCAGCCAGCTGGTGTGTAGAGAACGACACGAATTATACCGAGGCTTTGAACTGGATCAGCTCAGCAGTAGATCCAAATCTTGGCGGAAGAAATGATTTTGCATCGCTGTCTGTAAAAGCAGCGTTGCTTAGAAAACTGGGCAACGACGCAGAAGCAACAACGACCATGAATACGGCAATGGAAAATGCAACTGCCAACGAGTTACACAATTATGGACGCCAGCTGCTCGCAGAAAATAAATTGCAGGAAGCGCTTGCTGTATTTCAAAAAAACTACACAAAGAACAAGGGCGCCTGGCCAACCAACGCCGGTATGATGCGCATTTCTTCGGCCATGGGCGACTATAAAAAAGCGCTGGATTATGCTAAGGCAGCCTTGCCGCAGGCACCGAATGAACAAACAAAAAAGATGCTTGAAAATGCGATCGCTACCTTAGCCGCTGGAAAACCTTTGTAACTTTATTCGTTGCACAAGCCTGGTAATTCATGCCACGGAGAATGCTGTCATTTTTTACCTGGCGTCTGAACAATAATGTAATTGCTGTTGCGTCGCACGCTTGTACAGTACAACTTTGGTCAGCACGATCTTTAGTTGTTTCCGAATAGCCGATTCACGGCGGAACGTACAAGTGAGTGACACAACAGGCGATGACAAGCGTTGCCAAAGCTGGTAACATAAGATGCTTCATCAATAAATATTTACCGGTATACTCCGGGTTATTTACAATAATAAAATGCCATCCATGAAACAGTTCTTTATCGTTGTTTTGCTGCTTTGTGCTATGCATGCGCAAAGCCAGGCTACAACCCCAACACTAAAAAGCATTTTACTCGAGCAGTTAAGGACTACCCATAATGTGAAAGATTGGTTTGTGCCTGCAGATTCAGCAATAGCAGGACTTACAGCGGAACAGGCTATGTGGAAAGACGGCTCTGACAACCATTCGATTGCTCAGCTGACTACGCACATGATCTTTTGGAATGCACAGATTCTTTCTAAATTCAAAGGCGAAAAACCGGAGGCATTTAACGGGGACAATAAAGAAACATTCAGCGGCGTGGATGAAAAGACATGGCCGGAAACCATTCAACAGCTGGATAAGGTACTAACTGAAATTGAAAAGGCTGTTGAAGCTGCCGATGAAAATAAATTGAAAGAATGGTACTCGACCATCGCTCATATAGGAACGCACAACGCTTACCACACGGGGCAGATACTGTACATCAGAAAAATGAAAGGGTGGTGGAACGACGAACGAGGTGTGAAGTAAGAAAAAAGCGGAAAATCTGCCCTGCTCCAGATAGTTTTAACGCAGTAAAACGATTGTTCCTTTCCTGCTGATGAGTTTACCTGTATAATCTGTTGCCTGGGCCATAAAAACATAAGTACCCGCGGGTTGCGGTTTGCCAGAAACATTTCCGTCCCAGCCCTGGTCTATGCTGCTGGTATGATAGACCAATTGCCCCAATCGGTTAAATATCCTGAAATATCCGAATTGTTTGATGCCTATTGCTTTCGGCCTTATGATGTCGTTGTGCCCATCGCCATTTGGCGTAAAGGCTGTAGGCACAAACAGGTCAGGCATCGTTTTATAGACGGTTACTTTTATATTGTCTCCGGCTCCGCATCCTGCCACGTTAGTCACCGCAACATGATATGTAATAGAATCGTATTGCTCACCGAGTATAACGACCGGGTCAGCGATCAATGGATCATTCATGCCTGTCGTTGGTGACCATACATAGGCGGTGCCCCCGGTTGCATGTAACTGCAATGGTTGGTTGGAAACGATTATCGTATCGTGTCCTGCGAAAGCATTAACAGGTGGTAATACCGTTACAATCGTTGTATCGGAAGATGGCTTGGGGCAGCCTTTGGAATCCGTTACTGTAATAACGTATGCAGTAGTAGCGCTGGCATAGGAGGTGGGTGTAAGTGTGGTTGGATTTATCAATGTATTGGAGGGCGCCCATGTAAAGTAAGCCGCCGTAGTATGGGCGTAAAGCACGGGTGCCTGGCCGTAACAAATAGTAATGTCGGGGGAAGCACTCACCTGCGGATAGGGTACCACTTTAATATGGATGCTGTCGCTGGCAGTGCAACTGCCAACAGAAGCGATTACCGAATACGCTGTATTGGACACTGGTTTAACAAAGGGGTTTTTAGCAGAAACGTCGCTTATACCGGCTGGAGGAGACCATTTAAAATTAACGGCATTCGTCGAAGGGAACAGTTGAATGCTATCGGTAAGACAGATCGTGGTGTCGGCGCCAATGTTAATTGACGCAAATGACACAACATTTATCATAACGGAGTCCTGTGTGCTGCAACCATGATCGCTTACTGCAATATGATATAAGGTGGAGGATCTTGGAAAGACCAGGGGATCGGCAATACCCGGGTCGTTGATATCCAGAGCAGGCGACCACGTGAACACAGGAGAGCCAACCGTGTCTACCGCATGGAGTTGGAGACTGTCTCCTGCACAGGTTAAACTGTCTTTGAAAGTCAGCTGCAACGGTGGTTTGTCAAAAATCACTATTGGTTTCAATATCGTGTCAAGGCAACCTTTGCTGTCGCCAACAACCAGCGTAACAGCAGTTTCCTGTGGTGAAGGATACAGGTAAAGTGGATTTTGTGATAAAGACGTGTCGGATGTAACAGGATAATCACCAAAATTCCAGTGCCAGCTGTTAACTACTCCATACCTGGATTTGGTAAGATCGGTGAATTGGTAAGGAGTGCTCACACAACCGCCGTCTGCTTTGAAATCCGGGACAAATCCGGGATAAACTTTTGCCAGGGTTACGGTCGAATCAGCACATTTTTCTCCTCTGTTGGTGATCAATGTTACTCTATAAGTGCCTGTGTCCGGGAAACTGTAACTGGGTGAAGGGCTTGATGAAGTATCAAGAGCATTGGCAGGGTCTCCAAAATCCCAGTAATAGGAAAAAATAAGCGGCGACGTTGATTTGTTTTCAAAACTGAGGTCAAAGCTATCGCAGTTTAGATAAGATGGATCGAGTTTTGCCTTTGGGATATTGCAATCCTCTACCCGGATAATAAAGTCTTTATGGTGCGACGCTATAACTACGCCATTTCGCCATTCGTATGCAAACACATTTACAACATAGCGGCCGGGTATGTCAGTAGCCGTTCCGTTGATTAACCCGGTAGCCGGGTCTATATCAATTCCTGGCCCGAGTGGCTGCGTTCCTGTAAATCCAAGCCCGGTATTGTAAGTGATGTGTGTATAGGGCGGGGGGCCTGCAAAAGTGCCTTCACATACAAGACCCGTCTCGAGTGTAGCAGTGCATCCATCGGACCAAAAAATTCCGCCGTTGTAAGCATCAACAAAACTATAGCTCAACGAATCACCGTCTGCATCAACAGCACCGAAATCAATAGAAAACTTTGTTTCTGAACATACAAGTGCCGTGTCTTTTAGCTTGAAAACCGCACCGTTGTTATGCCCGGAAGGTAAAATGTTTTGCCCCGGAATGCTGGCAGTATATGTTGCTCCCGGTACGCCGCTTGCGGTAAATTCAACACCGAACTGGTTTTTGGACGCAGCGCGGCAGCAGTTTTGAAAGGCAACGATATAGCCCACATCATTATCCGCAAGAGAAACAGTGTCGGAATAGATTTTTACCTCATAACAAACGCTTGGCTTGTAGGCAACGCAGGAAGGGTAAGTAGTTAGTGTCAATGATAAAGAGTCTCTCAACGGTAGGCCAAGTATACGGGCACGTATGTAAGGAGATGCCGCCGAATAAATCGTTACGGAAGGCCTGAGAGGTAAACAGGCTACATTGGTGCCATCCCCACATGGCACATTGCAATCGCGAAATAACCTGAGTGAAATTTCATATTTACTTGAGCCTGCGGTACTGCCTGGTCCTAAGTATTTGTAGTAAACCTCCCCACCTACAATATGTGAAGCAAAAGCAATGGTTGCTGATAGGAAAAACAATATGAGCAGTGGCATCTTTTTCACAACGTTCTTACATATTAGGAAGCAATCAGGCTGGTTTGCAATCAACAATGCTTCAGCAATATATAAAATCTTCTGGCTTAAGATAAACTTTTGGATGAATGCTTCCAGGCTCCTGCAGCAATATTTACAGCGAGGCTATAAGTTTTTGAGCTGTATTCATGCCGCTTTGAAGTGCTGCTTCAACAGTGCCTTGCGATTCACCGGTATAATACGCTTCCCCGGCAAAATAAATGCTGTTGGCCACCGGCATTGCGAGTTTGCTTTTGGCCGAAACACTATCTACGGTCATGTAGCTATAACCACCCTTTATATAAGGGTTGTTCTGCCAGCTAATGATCTTATAATGCAATAGCTGGTTTTGTAACTCCGCTGCGGGTCGATTAAAGATAGAAGCAAGCGAGTCCAATGCATTTTGCAAAAGCGCTTCATTCGAAAGGTTCGACATAAGGGCTGCTTCCGGGCCGCCGAGCCAACCTGTAAGCAGGTTGCTTTCCTTTGGTGCCTGGGTCCACCATGTCGGGATCTGTTGGTCACTTAGGATAAAGCCGATATCATCTGCATAGTCTTTCCAAAAATTGCGCTTAAACAAAAACAATAGTTTTATAACCGATCCAAACCCTAGTTGCCTGGTAGCTGTCATCTGATCTTCAATGGCAGGGCTGAATATGATGCTGTTATTTTGCAATACGCCTAAAGGAACAGTGATAATAATTCTACCAGCTTCGAAACACTCACCACTGGCGGTGTAGGCTGTTACTGCATTTGTGCCATGCTCAATTTTATGTACCGGCTGATTAAAGTGTACATCTGAATGCTGTCGCTGGCATTGCCCCAGGAGATAGTTGATCATTTTGCCATAGCCTCCTTCTATTCTATATTGTGGTTCCTGCTGATGCGACCATTCCTGCCTGGCAAAAATGGCAGAGGCTCTGTTGAGCTCTGCGAGATCGAAGCCTTCGGCAAAACCTTGTATTGAACGGCGGAGACTGGCATATTTACCTGCTTTAAAATATCGATCCAGGAAGTCCGCGAGTGAACAGTCTTCTTCGAGCAGGTAAAGTTGGTTCATAAACTCATCCCAATATGCATCGTATGCTTCATCCACCATCCATTTGCCTTTTTTTACCGGGATCATATTTCCACTTACGGGTTCAAGTGTAAGGCCAGCCTCTTGCACGATCTGTAAAGTGAGATTGAGATTTCCATGAATAAACTCAGGGCCGGCCGCTGCCGGTTCCGGAAACCCGTCATTTATAGTAGAGATTCTTCCGCCGGCATTGTCGCTTGCTTCAAGTAAGCATACCCTGCAACCAGCTTTGCCCAGTTCCCTCGTGGCGATCAAGCCGGCTGCACCTGCACCAATAACCAAAACATCGTACCTCATATGATAGGTTGCTGCGATTAAGAAATGTAAAGCAATTGAACAATTATAAAAATAACAATTACCACGGTATACAGGTCCATAATTAACCATAAGTACGAGAGTGTGATGCTACCATAGTGTAGAAAAAGTTCGATAGCATTGCCAGCAGGTGAGTCTATCTTCTCGGTAAAATCAATATTGCGGGTAACCGTTCATTGTTGCACCGGAGATTTTTTTAAACGGTTATTTATTAGTAACTTTCTGCTGATCTGTACCCTCAGTATATGCTGTACCAAATTTTATTTCCTCCTCACTCATAAAACAATCAACAAAATGAAACGTAGAACTTTTCTCTTCGAAACATCGCT
Source organism: Chitinophagaceae bacterium UBA7600 (assembly GCA_002478885.1). Classification (GTDB taxonomy): domain Bacteria; phylum Bacteroidota; class Bacteroidia; order Chitinophagales; family Chitinophagaceae; genus DLKC01. The sequence goes on along the minus strand of DLKC01000048.1, from coordinate 65,472 downwards.
TTTTGCGTTCAGTATTGGCATAGCGGGAAAAATCAGGTGGGATGGCAAATCGTATGTAGGTCTTGAGCCAACAACGACCGACATTCTGGGACCTTATTACCGGCCGGGTGCACCTTTTAAAACCGACCTGGTTCAGGCTGGAACCAATGGTGAATTAATGCATTTTAGTGGAACCATTTTTGACAAAACCGGCAAAACGCCTGTGAAAGATGCTTTGGTTGAAATCTGGCATTGCAATGAACATGGCGTGTATGACAATACTTCCGATGAGTACGTTTATCGTGCCGCTGCCAGGACCGGCAAAGATGGCAAGTATCATTTTAGAACCATAATGCCTGTACCGTACAGCGTCAGTAATACGGCTACCCGCCCGGCACACATTCATATGCGTATATCCGGCACAGGGGAGCAGGATCTTGTAACACAGATATACTTTAAAGGTGACAAACATATTCCGGAAGATTCAAGCGCTTCGGACCCGAGGTCACTAAACCGGATTCTCGATATGTCGAGGAATGACAAAAATGAAATAATGGTAGCATTTGATATCATTCTCCAGGACAGCTATCAATTGGATGCAGCCTCTTTTAAAAAGATCGAAGGCCTATACCAGATGAGCGACAAATCTATGGTAAGTTTCTACCGCGATGGTGACGACCTGTTTGCGAAAATCAACGGGCAAATTATGGAAGCAATGGAATACAGGGGCGACAATAGCTTTGAGGGTGGCCTTGGGCAAACCAAAGCCCGGTTTGTCTTTGGCACTGATGGAACCGTCAAAACAGTGATTACCTACCTCGATGACAATAACAAACCGGTGAATATTGAAGGTGACAAAATATTAAAATATCCCGGCTAGGCAGTTTAGCTTTCCGGCCAAAATCAATAAGAAAAAGGTTCGCACAATGCGAACCTTTTTCAGTTTAAAAAATAAAAAATAAAAAAAATCAAAAAGGCGGTTACATAAAGATCTCCTGCTGCTACCAATATATGTACCGGCGCAAAAATGGAAAAAAACAAGCCACTAAACCGGTGAAATAATCTCAAAAAAAAATTAAAAACAAAGAACATGAAAAAGATCGTTTTAGCAGCAGCATTACTCGTTACAATCGGCAGCACACAGGCAAACACACTTGCGCCATCCAAAGCAAACCTGTTCGATATCACAGCAAATAACAACTCGGCAATTCCGCAGGCTTCCGTAGATGCTTACAAAGCAATGTATCCCGGGGCAACTACACTGAAATGGGCAAGAAAAGGAGAAGGCGTTTACCAGGTTACTTTCATTTATAACGGCGTTAAAATGACTGCCCGTTACAGCTCAACAGGTGTTTACCTCGGCAAATAATTCCGTTTTAAATATTCCAATACGCAATAAAGCTACACCCTGGCGCGGATTTACAACCCTATATTTAAAGGGCAAATCGTGCGGGGTGTTTTTATTTTGGCCATTGCCTCAAAAACAAAAGCCTGCTATCTTAATGCAGGCTTCGGTTTTATAAATCTGCGTATTCCGTTTGCGGCGTTTCCGGCGTATTTACATGATAATAGGAAAGAATTGCACGCCTTAATTGTTCAGCCAGCACAAATTTTGGATTGTCGCGGCTATAGATGGTATCGGTGCGCTCGTTGGGATTAAAATCTTTGGCGCAGAGAATATCATACACATGAAAGAAGCCCCATTTGCCAATGCGTATAACCGGTCTTCGCCTGACAAGTATGCTGCAGAATACTTCACTTTTTCTGCGGGTCTTTATGCCAATGCATACGCCGAACGACCTGGTATCGTCATCATTAAGATATTTTACGAGGTGCTGTTTTAACGCAAGGGCTTTAAGACTGTTGTCCTCCACCTGGAAGTTAAGCTCATTGGCTGCATGCCGCAGGTTGATCTGGTACTTGTCAAGCAGGTCGTTCCAGTCTTTCCTGTTTTCTTCCTTAATGCCTTTAACAATAATCGTCTTCCATGGCGTAGAACAAAGCTTCCATGTATCCGTGTTTATACAAAGCATGCAAAGCTCCTTCAAAAAATTAATGGGGTACAATTCATCGCGCCTGTAAATGCCCAGCCAGTATTTATCGTCGTAACGGTTCAACCCTTCGTAATAAGGAAGATTGAAAGGAGGCAATTCTATGGGCTCAGCCGCAGGCTTGATATTAAACCCGGTTGTTTTCACACGGCCGTACAATTCATCGCCATTGGCTTGCTCGTTTTCATAAAATTTTGCTTTATCACCAAGAATGGTTTCTTCTATGCTCAACGACATAGCTGCAAGATCATCAGTATGCACAATATCCTTCCACTCATAAACAATATTGGTTTTGGGGAAACGGATAAACAAATGCCAGTAACCTGTTTCGTCGGGCGATGCCACCCAATTAATATTGCCCGTAAGCATTGGCGTAAAGCTTTGGTTGCTGTCGCTGATGTTGATTTTGAGTCTTGGTGTATAAGTGAAAGAAGCAAAGATCGATTTATAAATACTTTCATTAAGCCAGGTATCAAAAATAAATACTTCTTCGGCAGGGTAAGAACTCACGATATTCGGGTATTCATCGTTCCCCAACTCAAAGCTTACGCCTAGCGCAGTAAGTTCTTCGGTTAGATTGTCAAGCTCTTCGATCTCCACATTCAGCAGCAATTGCTGGCGCAACCCGAAGCGCGCATACAACAAACCGAACTTGCCCGCTGCAACAAGAATGTTATACAGTTCTGCAGGCGGAATAATGCCACCCTTGAAATTGACTTTAATAGTATTAATATTTTTCATCGCTGGTATCTGTTACCACAGATAGGTTTTGGTTTTGGAATGCTGATTATACAAACAAAAGTCTGTTTTTTTTATAGCAACGTTTGTTAGTAAACAGCGGTTGGTGATAACTTCTGAAAAACCGTGCAAAGCCGCAGCCCGTGGTTATCAAAAAAATTTAAAAGAGGCATTGGGTACCCGGCAATACAGCATGTGGCGGCATCGTTGCGTCGCACACTTGTACAGCGGGTCATCCGGCAGCACGCACGTAACACTTGAAACCAATTACGGTTGCTGTTAATTGCTGACCATAGAGTTGAACGATGCAGTGTGCGACGCAACCAAAGCCTTATAGCAATTCAAAAGTCTGGCTAACAATGCCATTCTTTCGTTGCAATTAAAACCGGCAGTTCAATTGGCCTTTTTTGCATAAAACATTTTACAGGAACGCAGTTGCTTTTGGCGGAAAAATGTATCTTCCTCGCTCTATGCCAAAACAACAAGCAAAGCTGCCCGCCGGCATTCCATACATCATGGGGAATGAAATAGCTGAGCGTTTCAGCTTTTATGGAATGAGCGCCATACTCACTACTTTCCTGGTAAAGCAATTTTTCAATCCTTCAGGAGATCCGTCTCTAAGCACGGTTGCCAACGCGCAAAGCAGCAACATGGTGCACCTGTTTTTTTCACTCGTTTATTTTTTGCCCGTGCTTGGCGGGTTGCTTGCCGACTGGTTTTTGGGGAAATACAAAACCATCGTTTACCTGTCGGTAGTGTATTGTGCAGGACATTTACTCTTATCATTATTTCCCGCCAATATCAGTGGTTTTAGTGCGGGTCTTGTCTGCATTGCCCTTGGGGCCGGAGGTATAAAGCCATGTGTATCTTCCAACGTGGGCGACCAGTTTGACGATAGCAACAAATCGCTTATTCCAAAAGCATTTGGCCTCTTCTTTTTTTGTATCAATATCGGCGCATTTCTCTCGCAGATCTGCATACCCTACGTGTCTGAGAACTTTGGCTATGCCTGGGCATTCGGTATTCCGGGAATACTCATGGGCATTGCCACCATCATATTTGTAGCCGGCAGAAATAAGTTCATAAGAAAACCCGCGGCCGGCATACGTAAAGAAAATTTTGTGGCCGTGAATATGTATGCAATCGCAAACATCAATAAAAGAAAAGCCGGCGAAACGGTACTCGATGTTGCGAGGCATAAATATTCTGAAGAAATGGTCAAAGGGGTAAAAGCGGTATGGCGTATACTGGTATTCTTTTCAATGGTTCCTGTTTTTTATGCACTCTATTACCAAAGCACTTCTGAGTGGATATTGCAGGCTCAGAAAACAGACCTGCATTTTTTAGGGATTCAATGGCTGCCCGAACAGGTGCAATCAGCCAACGGAATGCTCGTGCTATTCTTTATCCCGTTTTTCACTTTTGTACTTTTTCCGTTTCTCGAACGAAGAGGGGTGAAAGTAAACCCGCTAAACAAGTTTGGTCTCGGCTTTATCATCAGCCTGTCGGCCATAACCATTGTTTATTGGCTGCAAACAGAGATTGACAAAGGCTTTCAGCCAAACGTTGGCTGGCAGTTTTTCGCCTATATGTTGCTCACCATCGCTGAAGTGCTCATTTATCAAACAGGGTTGGAATACGCTTATACACAGGCGCCCGAAAGGATGAAAAGCACCATCATGGCTTTTTTTCTGTTGTCGCTCTCCATCGGTAATATCATACTGTCAGTGATAAACGGCAGCATTGCTGGTGGCGGCTTGTTTTCAGGCTTAACCGGCTCACGTTATTACTTTTTCTTTATCATCGTTATGCTACTGGCTATTGCCATCTATTTCTTTTTAATAAAGCCCTACCTCAAAAAGCCGGTAAAATAACTTAGGTAAACAGTTATGATTTTGCGCAGCGGCCCACTTCCCGCAACTGTGGCTGGCGGTTATTTTTTGCTGCTTGTCCAATCTGGCTGCATTCATTTGTTATTGATGTATAATCACTATTTTCAATCACATTTAAATGAACATTTATGGACGAGTATGTTTTAATCTTCAGGCATGAAGACGGCAGCAAAGTAGCATCACCCGAACAGATACAGGTTTGGATGCAGCAAACAATGGATTGGATCGGCGGCATCGCTGCGCAAAATAAGTTCATCAGCGGAACAGGTCTGCCCTTTGCCGATGCGCGTGTGGTGCGACATAACAGCGTGGTTACAAACGGGCCTTTTGGCGATGTAAAAGAAACCATCGGTGGATTTATTATAGTAAAAGCCGATTCGGTTGATGAGGCGGTTGGGTTTGCCAAAGGCTGCCCCGTTTTGCAGGGCGAAGGTAACAGCGTAGAAGTGCGTAAGATCGCTAAGAATGATGGCGTGCATTAATACTGACGTTGTTTTCCATAAACCCGCGTTGATCTGCAATGGAATTTTTTTGGTGCCCGGCTTTTAGAACCCATGGCATCTTCCTTGCGCGATGTGGCTTATCCGGAATCGCACACTTCAACGTCTGTAGTTTCTGGCAGCGGATGTTGAAGTGTTTATTTTCGGCAGGGAAAGAAATTTTTCACGCTATTGTCTTTAATATGCTGCAGCAGGAGCTAATACCGCATTTGTTCAGGACGGAATTCAGAAAGATAGCGGCCGTACTCTGCAAAACTTTTGGTATGGAGCATATCGAAACGGCGGAGGATATTGCCGGTGCTGCTTTCCTGGCCGCGCTTGAAACATGGTCCTATAAAGGCATTCCGGAAAATCCGGTCGCATGGTTGTATACAGTGGCAAAGAACAAAGCGAAGAATCACCTCAACCGTGATAAACTGTTTGCAGCAAAGATCGCAAAGGACATGGCACAGGGGGCCGCCGTTACCGAAGTAACAGAGATCGATCTCTCGGAGCAGAACATCAATGACAGCCAGTTACAGATGCTGTTCGCTGTTTGTCATCCATCCATACCCGCAGAAGCGCAGGTTGGGCTTGCCCTGCGTATTCTTTGCGGCTTTGGTATCGAAGAAATTGCCGTGGCCTTTCTTACAAACAAGGAAACCATCAACAAAAGATTATACCGTGCAAAAGAAAAACTGAGGCAGGAAAAAGTTGTTATTGAGTTTCCGGGCGAAGGCGTTATCGGTGAACGATTGTCGTCAGTACTTACAACGCTTTATCTTCTTTTCAGTGAAGGTTATTATTCTGAAAGCAATGATCTGGTGCTGCGTGAAGAACTTTGCCGGGAAGCCATGCGGCTCACATTATTATTGTTGCAAAACGATCTGACCAACCTGCCCGACGTAAACGCATTATATGCCCTCATGTGTTTTCATGCCTCACGGTTTACGGCGCGGAAGAATGAGCAGGGTGAAATTGTTTTGTACAACGATCAAAATGAATCGCTCTGGAACTACGACCTTATTGCCCGGGGGGCGTATCACCTGCACCTGGCATCGCACGGAAGTCAGTTAACTAAATATCATTTGGAAGCGGGTATTGCTTACTGGCATACGATAAAGGCAGACACAAAAGAAAAATGGGAAAATATTTTGCAGCTTTATAACCGGTTGCTTCAAGTGGCTTATTCACCGGTTGCGGCACTAAACAGGACCTATGCGTTGTCAAAAGCGAGGAACAAGGAAACAGCTATTGAGGAGGCGGAAAAATTAAAGCTTACCGGCAATCATTTTTATTTTGTATTGCTCGGTGAATTGCATTCCGGCAGAGACAGGGAAACAGCAAAAAAATATTTTGAACAGGCGTTAATGCTTGCTAAAACAAAAACGGATAAGCAAACGATCGCGGCAAAAATTGCTCTGCTTTGATGCGCAGCGGGCAGAAACCTGAAGGGTGCGACGCAACGAAGACGAGATGAGCACTGCAGCCTGTTACAAAACTGTATTTTTTGGAATATGGGTACACGTAATTAAAAACAAAAAGGGACAGCATATTCGCTGTCCCTTTTGTGGCGTTATAAACGCTGTTAGTGGTTATATTTTACGAGCTTAACTGCAACACGTTCTGTGCCCTGTATCAGTTCAGCAATATAGGTTCCGGGCTTATAACCGGCACCAATTTGAATCACTTGCCCTGCGCTAACATTGTTCCTTACCTCAACTTGCCGGCCGCTGAAATCCATAATTCTTACACTTATTTTGTCTTTGACATTATTTGTCGCTACCTGCAGCGTAAACTGATCCGCGGTTGGATTTGGCGAAGCCTTCAGGCCAAAGGAAACCGCATTGGTTGTTACAAGGCTGCTGATAGCGGAAGCCGCTGCCGTACATGATCCGAGCTGTGCACCGGCTTTCAGAGACTTGGCTACCGTATTGTATTTTACGCACTTTGTTGTTTTCTGGCCTGCGGTGGAATCAAAGCTGCAGATAAGCACTTTATCGAGCAATGAACCGCAACGCACATCGATCACATTGATCGTTACACTGCAGTAAGAACTGCAACCGGTGAGCAAATCTGTAACGGTAAGATTATACGTTGTAGTAACGGTTGGATTAACCTGTATCGTGCGACCGCTGCCGGCAATACCCCAGTCATATGAGTAGGTTCCGGTGCCCGAGGCATTACCGGTGAGCGTTACGTATTGCTGGCCATAACCAAGATAAATTGTTTTCGTTGCCTGGCCAGCAACAGTACGCGTTGGTGTTACAGTAACGGAGCAGCTGAAACCGGAAGCTTGTTTTATCACAAACGAACCGTTGGCCACGCATGCATGTGCATCTGTTACGGAATAACTGTAAGCACCTGGCATCAGGTCGGTAAATATGCCGGTTGTATTGGTGGTTGTGCCAACTGTAAAACTGTAAGGAGCCGTTCCGCCTGAAGCTGCAAGCGTTGCCGATCCTTTGCCACCGCTGCACGAACCGTTGGTAATAACAGGCTTTTGCAGTTTGAGTGGTGCCGGCTGCGTTATCACAATGGCAGGAGAGAGCGTTGCATGGCAACCTTTACTGTCTGTTACAGAAACATTATAGGTGCCGGGTGCCAGGTTTTCTATTTTTGCTGTTGTTGCTCCGTTTGACCATAAAATATTTGCTGTTCCATTAACGCCTCCGATGGACATTTCTATTTTGCCATCGCTGGCTCCATAGCAGCTTACATTTTTCTGCTCGGTATAAAGTTTTAAAACGCAGGAGTCACTCGTAATGCTGCCGCCTTCGATAAATACGCCAGAGTCATAAACGCCGTCTGATACGTCCTGGATCACTAAGGTAATTGTATAAGTTGCGCCGGGAACAACACTGATGGTTGATGTGGTTAGCACTTTGGTAAGGCCATCGTATTCCAATGCCTGGAACCTTGCTGGGTCGGCATTGGCAAGTGAATCATTGTTAAGATAAAACTGGGGGTTAAGACCCATGTTCACATTATTAATCGCCACCGGTGTATTTGTGCCGGGGATCAGGGCAATGTTTGTGCCCACCGGTATGCCCGGCCCCGAAATAAAAAATGCAAACTCATCGTTGAAAACGCTACCTACATATTCGTTATACTCTTCAGATGCAAATACATAGTTGAAAGTGAGATAGGCAGTGGTCGACTTAACATCAAAAGATATTACTGATGCGTCAAAACCGGCTGAGTCGAGCGCAGGGTAGCCAGGCAACCCATTGTCCTGGCTTGTACTGGGAGAAATATTAGGGCCAATCGCGTTGAGCACACTGCCACTGGTCATAATCAAACCGCTGTTTATGCCAACGGCGGTAGCACCGCCGCTGAACGAGCCATAGATGTCTGAAGTCGCAGGCAGGTTTGTATGTATGTTGGAAACAGTAACGCCGCTTCCTACGAGCGACTGAATAATATTAGCCAGCGGGTTGGTCCCTGCGTCGGCGGGCGTTACAGTAAAAGTCGCAGGGCTATTGGCTGTAACTGCGTTGCCACTTTTTACCGTCTTTTTATTGAAGCTGTTTTGCAGTCTCGTTTGTAGCTGCGCGGCCCTTGGCTGGCTGAATGTCTGTGCATTGGAAAGTGCTGGTAACAACAAAAGTAACAGCAAGCTTCCTGTGGCAAGTAACTTTGTTTTTTGCCATGACAACTGAGAAGAAACCTGATTGGCGAAATTTTTCATGCGATTTGTTTTGGTAAGTGATAATCCTGGTTTTATCTGGTTCTATGCTGCGGCTCCCGGTTGTCAAATTTTTTCATGTAGTTGTGTGCCGGTCGTTGCAGTGCATACAAGCGGCTAAAGTAGTCATCTGGCAATGCCGGCAAAGTGACGGAAGTCACACATGCGCGTGATCTGTGTCAATATTTCTTTTTCCGGGCAAAGTGCTGCTATCAGCTTTCGTTGTGTCACTCACTTGTACGTAGGTGCACAAAATCAACTAAAGCGGGAAGCCTGGAAATTGCGTATCTGTAATAATGCATTGGAAATGATGTTGCGCTGGTTCGGCGATCTGTGTGCTGCTGTACAAGGGTGCGACGCAACAGGCGAAGCCATCACTACCAAAGCCTGGCTTATAAAAGTCCTTATACGTTCCACAGGGCTTGTTTCAACGTAAAAAGGGCTTCAAACTTTGTTTATATTAGCAGGTTAAAACTATAACTGCTCATGAAACTGGCAACCCCTGTAATTGCCGTAATGCTTCTTGCATCCTGCTCTGGCAACGAGCCACTTTTTACGCAACTAAGCAGTGAACAGACCCATATCGATTTCGAAAATAAAATCGAAGAGAATAACAACGTGAATATGATCAACTACCAATATCTCTACAACGGCGGCGGTGTTGGTATCGGTGATTTTAACAACGATAAAAAGCCGGATATCTATTTCACTTCGAGCTTTGGGCCCAACAAGCTTTACCTGAACAAAGGCAACTTTGAATTTGAAGATGTGACAAGCACTTCCGGTGTTGACGGTGATAAAAAATGGTGCAGGGGTGTGGCCGTTGTCGATATCAACAACGACGGGCTTGACGATATTTACGTGTGCGCATCAGTATGGCACGATCCCGAATTGCGCAGAAACCTTTTGTACGTTAACCAGGGCGTTGATAAGCAATCCGGCATTCCGCATTTTAAGGAAATGGCCGGCGCTTACGGGCTCGACGATACCAGCAGCACCCACATGGCCGCATTTTTTGACTATGACAATGATGGCGATCTTGACCTATACATGGTGGTGAACGACCTCGGGCAGGAACTTCCCAATACTTTTCGCAAAGTCAAAGATGATGGCAGTGCTGCCACAACGGACAAACTATTCCGCAACGATTGGAACAACAGGTTTCAGCGGCCTGTTTTTACCGACGTATCAAAACAGGCGGGTATTTCCTGGGAAGGTTATGGTCTTGGTATCAATATTATAGACATTAACAAAGATGGCTGGAAAGACATTTATGTAAGCAACGACTATTTAACCGGTGACCTTCTTTATATCAACAATCGGAACGGAACATTCACCAACGCTTCGAAGCAATATTTCAAACACACAAGCCTGAATGGTATGGGTAATGACGCCGCCGACATTAACAACGATGGACTTGTTGACCTGGTTGAAACCGATATGGCGGCAGAAGACAATTACCGCTACAAAATGATGATGAACAGCGTCGACTATAACTGGTATGTGTACACAAAATATTATGACTACCCTTTTCAGACGGTTAGAAATACGTTGCAGTTAAACCGTGGCCCGCAGTTAAAAGAAGGCGACAGCATCGGCGCGCCTGTATTTAGCGAAATTGGCTTATACAGTGGGATCGCTTACACCGATTGGAGTTGGTCGGCATTATTCATGGACGCCGACCAGGATGGTTATAAAGACCTGATGGTTACAAACGGGTTGCCCAAAGATGTAACCGACCTTGATTTTATCACTTACCGGGACCAGCAACCAGGAACCGCTGTAACGGATCTTATGCTAAAGTTGCCCGAAGCTAAAATGAGCAATTACATTTTTCACAACAACGGTGATATAACGTTTGCCGATAAAACAAAAGATTGGGGCTGGGATTTTCCAACCTTTTCCTCGGGAATGGCCTATGCCGATCTTGATGGCGATGGCGATATGGATATAGTAATCAACAACACGAACATGCCCGCAACCATACTTAGGAATAATATTAGTGACGATAAAAAAACACCCCACAATTACCTCCGCATTAAATTCCGTGGCGATACAAGTAATATCAATGGTATTGGTACCGTAGCAGATATCTACTATAGTGGCCGGCATCAAACCGCAGAGCTTACACCTTACCGTGGTTACATGTCAAGCATGGAAAATGTGCTGCATTTTGGTTTGGGTGCGGCAACTGCCATTGATTCGCTTGTTATAGCCTGGCCCAATGGTACAAGGGACGTAAAGAAAAACCTGAAGGTTAATCAAACCATGTTGATAAGCAGGAGTAGCAAGGCGGTTCCTTTTTCTTATACAACCGCGGGAATAACTCGGGACACGTGGGTCAGCAATATAACTGCGGCGGCGGGGGTGCACTATATAAACCAGGGAGATGATTTCGCTGACTTTAACATACAAAGAATGCTGCCGCACAAATTTTCAGCATCAGGACCTTCACTCGCGGCTGCCGATATCACCGGCGATGGCCTGCAGGACATTATTGTGGGAGGCAACGGGCAGCAACCTACAAGTGTGCTGGTACAGCAACCGGATCATCGCTTTAAGACAAAGCCGTTAACGGCACCGGCACCGCAGGGATATGATGAGGGCATTTGTATTTTCGATGCCGATGGAGACGGCGATATGGATCTCTATATTACTTCCGGTGGGTACGCCTATCAAATGGGAGCGAAGGCTTACCAGGATCGGTTTTATGTGAATGACGGTAAGGGAAATTTTTCTATTGATACCCTCGCTGTTCCTGTAAATGATGCAAGCAAGTCTTGCGTAAAAGCGGCGGACTTTGATATGGATGGCAGGATTGACCTGTTCATCGGTGGGCAGGTGGTGCCGGGCAATTATCCTTTGGCTGAAAATGGATACCTGTTGCACAACAATTCCGCGAACGGTAAAATTAGATTTGAAGACGTTTCTTCAAAAGCAGCACAGGGATTAAGCCAGCTTGGCATCATCAACGATGCTTTATGGACCGACATAGACAACGATAACGACCCCGACCTCATGGTAACAGGCGAGTGGATGGGGGTAGTGGTTTTTAAAAATGAACAAGGACAACTTAAAAGGCAGTCAACCTCGCTTGACAAAGAAACCGGTTGGTGGAACAGCCTTGTTGCTGCCGATATCGACAACGACGGCGACATGGATTATATAGCGGGCAACTTCGGATTGAATGGCTATTTCAAAACTGCTGCGAATGAACCGGTGAATATGTATGCGAAAGATTTTGACAACAACAATCACCTGGATTTTTTGATCAGCCAATGGAAAGCCACGGCGCCACACGGCACCAAAGCCGAATATCCTGTTCCCTACCGCGATGAGGTTGCGGCAGAAATGCCTTCAGTAAAAAAGCACTTCAATACTTATGGGCTCTATGCAAAGGCTGAAATGAAAGACGTGCTCAAAGTGTTTAATGCATCGGATGCACAAAAATTTACCGTTGCGGGTTTCGCTACGATATGGATCGAGAATAAAGGCAACTTCAACTTTGAGATACATGCATTGCCTGCAGAGGCACAACTTAGCACAGTTTACGGCATTGTTGCCGGCGATTTTAATGCTGATGGTAACATAGACATTGCACTTAATGGCAACGAATATTCGATGGCTCCTGTGCCATTTCGGAACGATGCGTTTTATGGCCTGTTGCTCGCCGGCGATGGCACTGGTAACTTCAAATCTTTGCCGGCCTTGCAAAGCGGTTTGTATATTCCGGGAAATGGCAAAGCATTGTTGCAACTGCCTGTTGGTAACACTTTGGCGCTTGTGGCATCCCAGAACGAAGGGCCGCTGCTGGTTTTTGGTAACAGGCAACCGGTACAGGCGGTGCCATTGCAACCCGGTGAAGTATCAGCACTTATGCAATTACAGGACGGCAAAAAACGCAAGGAGGAATTTTATTATGGAAGCGGTTTTCTTTCGCAGCCGTCACGCTTCGTATACATGAATAAGTCCGTTAACGGGGTGACAATTTTTAGTGATAAAAAAACGTCGCGCATAGTTACCGGGCATTGATCTGTTGCCGCCCTGCTACGGAAGATCATTTGCCAGCCAGGGCTGCGAAATTACCCTGTTCACGGTATCGGCGTTAACCGGCGTGATGGCTATTTTCACAAAAAATAAGGAATGAAAATACTGCTACGCCTGTCAGCACCTGTTACCGCAGCAATACTTTTCCTGTGTTCATGTGCATCACCAGATGATGGCAGGAAAGAAGCAACATCGGTTACAACTTTGCCAGGTCTTGCCTGCAGCAACATAAAAATCGAAGTGCCATCGGGTGAAACCATCTATGACTATACAGACAATGGCGCCCATTATTTTTGTGCCATCAGTTTCTCTGTCGATTCGCTGTATTCCTGGTCATATGTAAAAGACTCAACCAATGCCAGCCTGTATGCACTCGTTGATGTTACTGCTGCCGCGTTGAAAGATATTGACGCTGGTAAAACAGAAGCGTCTGAATACGACCTGGACCTTACAGACGGAACAAAAAAACATGAAACAGTATTCTTTGTAAAATCAATCAATGAAGATCTTAAGTTTAAAAACCGAACATATACTTGCTTTAGTGGCGACAATCATTTTGAGCAATTGGATATTCACACGGTAAATATTCCTACTTATTCGATTGATGTGAGCAGGAAAATGGTAGAGTTGATAAAGGCGCGCCTAAAAAAATAATAGCTTGTTTGTGCCGCGTAGAGAACAGGTTGATGAAGAGTGCGACGCAACAACTGCAGCCATGAAATGCCGCTGCCGGGTACACAAAAAAAATCCCGCGACGGTAAACGCCGCAGGATCTCCTTTTACAAACATTGATTTTAGTCTTTTACAAGCTTGATCACTTTGCTTTCCCTGCCGTTGTGCACTGTTACAAAATATACACCCGCTGCAAATTTTCCCGTTTGCAACGTTAGCTGTGTAGTATTGCTGAATTTTTGTTGCAGCACAACTTTTCCATTGATATCTCTTACGGTGATATTAAGCTTTTTTGCATCGCCGCTTACCGTTACCTGCGCCACATTTTTTACAGGGTTTGGATAAATCTTTGCATCGAATGCAGGAAGTGTTATTGCATCATCCGTGCTGGCAATAGTAGCCGCCCCGGGCGTTAGGTCACCAACATATAACTCGTAACCATTATTATAAGTGTAAGCCCCAAAAAACAGCTTGGTTGGCGTGCCTGTAAGGTTTTGGATATATTGAAGACCGGAGAGGCCGGCATCGTTTACCTGTTTGGTGCTGGCTGCTGTGCCCGCCGATACCCAAAGCGAATCAAAGACCACGAAATAAAACCTGCCGGCAGCCACTGTGGGGGGGTAATTAAGATAGGTACTGCCCCCCGGCGTTACATCTTTTATGAGTTTTGTGCCGCTCGCTGTTCCATTGCTGCCCCATAATTCCTGGCCATACAACGGATCATTGGCCATAAAAAACAGGGTGCCGTTTACATCGGTCAGGTAACCTGGGTTGGATCCGAAACTTCCCGGGTAAATATCTTTCACCATTTTGGTGCTGTTAGCTGTGCCGGTGGTTTTCCATAGTTCGTACCCGTTGCCGTTCACAATGTCGGAAGCGGTAAAGTACAGTGTATTATTGGAAACACAGAAGTGTTTATTGTTATCGAATACATTCTGCGTGTAGGGAGTAACAGTACTCAGTTTAATGGTGCCGGCTTCTGTGCCATTGCTGCGCCAGAATGAATAAGCTGAATTGGTGCCGTCATATGCGCCAAAATAGATATTGCCATTAAATACAGTGAGGCTATAGGGAGCGGAACTGTTTGCACCCGGGTAAATATCTTTTACGATCGTAGTACCTGCAACAGTTCCGTCAGTTTTCCATAGCTCGGTTCCGTTGCTGTTATCGCTATTGGCAAAGAAAACCGTGTTGCCAACAGCAACCGGAAAGGCATCATAATACAGGCCGGGCAAGAGTAAAATGGTACCGGCTTCTGTGCCATCGCTTCGGTAAAGATCATAAGTGTAATTCAAGCTATTGTAAGCAGTATAATATACAAATCCGTTGTCGGTGACGGTAAACCTTTCTGATGCGGTAGGCGCGGAGACAATTTTTACTGTTCCTGCTGCGGTTCCATCTGTCCGGTATATGTTGTTTAAATAAGTGTTGCCTGTCTGCTCGCTGCTTCTGAAATAAATATAGTTGTTCTTATTAAGGAAGAATTGAGGCGACGAACCAACTTCGCCCGGAACATTGTCTTTAAGCAGGGCAGTACCGGCAGAACTGCCATCGGATTGATAAAGTTCGGCCCCGGTTTCCTTTGTTGATGCAGAAAATAATGCGCCGTTTCCAAAAGCTGTAATACCCGTATAATACTGTCCGGCATAAGAACTTTCGGTGCTGCTTTTGTTAATATCTTTTACTTGTTTGGTGCCGGCATCCGTAAGGTTGCTCGACCATAATTCGTTGCCGGTACCGGCTGTATAGGCGGTGAATAATAACTTATTGCCCGCTAACGTAAAAAAGCTGGGATTGCCACCGTAAACGCCTGCATAAATGTCTTTTACCAATACAGTTCCGGTGCCTGTACCGTCACTTTTCCATAATTCGGTTCCGTAAGTGGCATCCGACTTCTGGAATACAAGCGTTCCGTTTGCATTAAAAAAAGCGGAAAAAGATTCCCCGTTATTGAACTGCTTTATCCTTGCTGTATTGTTTGTTTTGCCCCTTGTTGCCCATAGCTCATATTGATTGGCTGCATTAACAACTCCAAAATAAAGCACGTTATTTACATCTGACATTGCTCCGTATGCAATGATCTTCGTATTGTCTGTACCAGGCGTAATATCTTTTAACAATACCTCGCCATTGATGGCGTCGTAGCGAAAAAGCTCATTCCCGGTTGCCGCGGTAGAGCCTTGCATATACATCAGGCCATTACTTACGGTAAAAGGGTTGTTGGCGAACAGGTAATAATTTAATGGATCAAAAATAACGCTGTTGTTGCCGGGTGCCGCCGTAGCCGTTGTTCCGGCAATATCGGCTACGAAGAGCTTTCTGTAAGTGCCATCCGATTCCGTGAAATAAACCTGGTTATTGTACACCGTTAAATTGTCCGGCCCCTGCCCATAGTAATCGTAGGCGTCAGGATTGATATCTCGTAAAATATGTGTACCTGCTGTAGTTCCATCGCTTCGCCAAACCTCGTAACCGTTCGCACTGTTGGTGTTGGTAAAATACAACAGGCCATTGGCATACGTAAAATGCGACATTCCCCAGCCCGGGTTATTATTGCCATCGTCGTACACGAGCACCGTCCCCGCATCTGTACCATCGCTCTTCCACAACTGGTTGAAAATGCTGCCACTTGGAAAAGTGGTTGCAACGAAAAAAATACTGTTTCCCACCGGGAAAAAATCTACAAGGCTGTTACCGCCTGTAAAAGGTATGGTTTTAACAAACTGTGTCCCTGCTTCAGTGCCGTCCGAAGTCCACAGTTGATCTGTACCTACTGCAAAAAATAACTTATTGCCAGTCGACGCAATTTGTGATCCGGCGCTGGATAAATTACCTGCAGTAATATCTTTTACCAGGTATGTTCCTGCCGGTGTGCCGTCGCTTCTCCACAATTCAGATCCATGCACACCATCATCTGCCCAGAAATAAGCGATGTTATTCATAACTGCATACTTCAGGTCAAAATAATTGAGCAGGTTATTGTTGTAAGGGTTTGAACTGGTTAGCGCATTAATATCTTTTGTGAGGTGAAAAACATTGGTGGCTGCTGCAGGCAGCTTATCGGCAGATACAGCTCTTCCGGGTGCCGGTATACTACGGGCTCCTGTGATCAAAGTGCCGTTGTTCATTGACATCCTGTCAAGATCAGCAGTTGTTTTTTTGCCTTTGATAATATCTTCCCTCAACTGCATCAGTTTTGGAAGGGATTGATTTTGCTGCGCGGGTAACACCGTTTGCGCTGGTGCTTTTAAACACATGCAGGCAAGACCGGTAAGGACGATTATGCTAAATCTCATAAGCCTGTTTTTTGCTAAAATAATAAATGAAACCGCTGGCAGGTTAAATAACCAATAATTTATTTGTCAATGTAAATACTTCACAGTCAGCGGGAAGTCCGCTGTAGCGATTGAGCGGAAGCTATCGCCCTAAGGTGGGCCTGCTTTGCAGATTGGTAAAATAATTGACGGCAAAATGCACTATGCCTCATCTGTAAAATAAGCTGCATGCTTCCGTACAAGAATATAAGTCCAGGCTATATGTATTGCCAGTAACAGGCAACAAACAAAAAGCCCGGTGGAAATATTAAGCAACAACTGCTGGCTCGCGGCCATTTCAGGGGGTAGTTGTTTTAAAACATCATCAAAAATATTGGGGTTGCGGTAAACATATACGGCGTTGGAAATACCT
Organism: Chitinophagaceae bacterium UBA7600; assembly: GCA_002478885.1. Lineage (GTDB taxonomy): Bacteria > Bacteroidota > Bacteroidia > Chitinophagales > Chitinophagaceae > DLKC01. Next base: position 48,239 of record DLKC01000048.1, on the reverse strand, counting down.
AGTACGCAAAAGATAAAGGCCACGATTGCATTTACCTGTAACCAATCTTTCTGCCGCCTGGGAAGGCGTTCCTCTTGCAACAACACATGCCGGTGAAAACGATTGGCAAACCAGCCATAGAGCGTCACTCCGATAAATAAAAAGCACTGCAATAGCGCAGCCGGGTTTGCAATCGCATACATTACCCCAAACAGGGTGATCACAGCGATCAGGGCGCTAAAAAGATTGACAAACACACTCAATATCCTGTAAACAATCATGAATAGAACTTTGAGGCTGCAAGATGCAATAAAAAAAGCAAGCACAATAGGGTGCCTGCCTGTTTATGAAAAAATTGGAAAATGACTTATTGTTGCTGCTGTCCCGCAAAATGTTCCCCGATCAGCTCTTCTTTTTGATCAGGCGCCTGTGTTTCCATCTGTACATTATTCACCTCTTCAAATACATGGCCGTCTTCATAGCCGATCGAAACGTACACCGAAAGCTTCTGCCGTGCCGGCCCCTTAAATGTTCCCTTTACAGGTGTGCAGTCATTGAAATGTCTTCCAACAGCCAGTTTAATATGGTTATTGGTGACCCATACATTGTTCGTAGGGTCAATGCCGGCCCAGCCATAGCCAGGAATGTAAGCCTCTACCCATGCGTGTGTAGCGCCTTCGCCACGCATACCATTTTTGTTAGGGCAAATGTAGCCGCTGACATATCTTGATGGTATCTTTAACGTGGCAAGCACTTGTAGCATCAGGTGGGCAAAATCCTGGCACACGCCGCCGCGGTGCGCTAAAATTTCATCAACAGTTGTTTCTATATTGGTAATTCCTTTCCTGTAGTTGAAGTATTTGTAAATATACTCCGCGCAACGCTCTACCACGGTAGCAACGCTTCGCCGGTCGCCGCTGATCTTCTCGACAATTTCATCAATGCCGGGCTGGTTTTTTACCTGGTCTTTTACGGAGAACTCGATCAGTTTCATATCGCCGGATCTTTCCTTTTCCAACTGCTCAAAACCTGTATGAAAGTTAATACGCAACTGGGAAGATGCTGTTGTTCGAATGAGCAGCTTACTTTCAATGACCAGGGAAGGGTGTAGCGGCAATATATTAAATACACCCGTTTTATTGCCCCAGTAATCATAAAAACTGTGCATATCCGGGGTAGGACTTATAATAATCTCGTGCGAGAGAATTTCCTGTTCGTCTGTTGCAACCGGGAATATTTTTATTTCATTCACGCTCTCGCTTACAGGCCTGTCGTATTCGTATTTTGTTATGTGGTGGATCTTAAAAACGGGCATACCTGTTTTTTAGGAATAAGAGAAAAAGTTTTGTGCAAGTCTTTTACTGAATTCTAAAAGATCATGCCTGACCTCTTCGAGAAATTGCTGCAAAATAACGCCTTTGAGTGTTTCAATATCCACATATTTTACGCGGCTGTAAAGTCGTCCGAAAAACAGTTGCAGCGAGTCGTTGCCCGAAACCCTGTTTTCTTTTACCACGTCTTCCAGGTATTTGTTAATACGGCTAAGCGAGTAAATAACCGAGCGGGTGAAGTGTTGGTTGATCAGCACCTGGTGCAACACGTCTTTATTAAAATCGGCAGCGCGGTAGGTTTTTAAATGCAGTTCATACCCCGAAAGCGATAGCAGTAACGACCGCCATCTTAAAATGTCTGAAGAATTGCCCGGGTCATAACCGATGCTTTTGTATTGCTTGTCTGTTATTTCTATTGTTTGCGTACAACGTTCTATCAGCTTGCCAAGATTCATGAAACTCCAGCCCGAACCGCGCGGCATGGTGGTATCGGTTACGCCCGTAAAAAGCAAACTGTTCTTGCCGAAATTATCGATCACCTCAAGGGCTTCATAGCTGTTGAGCTTTGCGGCAAGATCAGGCTGGTTTACGAGATGGTACATATGGTTTACATGCTCCCATACTTCTTTGGTAATATGATCCTGAACACCCCTTGCGTTTTCCCTGGCACGGTTTAAGATAACTTTCAGGGAGTTTTGATTGGTAACATCGGTTATGAGCAGTTGCAGCGCCGCATTGCTGTTATCTTCGATCTCCGCAATCTTTTCGTCGTCGGCATAGGTGAACATTTCCAGCACTGGCTTCCAGCTGAGGTGCGTGTTTACATCTTTATCCAGCGACAGAATATAGTTGGTGCTAGTTACGCGTAAAAGGCCTTCGGCTCTTTCCATATAGCGGTTTAACCAAAATAGTGAGTCTGCAATTCTACTTAACATGTATCAGTTGATTGTTATGTTAGTTACAAGTTTTCGGTTGCGGCATTCCTGTTTGATGATCATTGGCCGGGACCTGCAGCTGTGCGACGCAACAGGCGATGCGATATGCACAACAGCCGGGCTCATTATTTTTTTAATCAATAACCCAGGTATCCTTACTGCCGCCACCCTGCGAAGAATTTACCACGAGTGAGCCTTCCCGTAACGCCACGCGGGTAAGCCCGCCGGGCACGATCTGCACGCCATCCGGCCCGCACAAAGCATATGGCCTCAGGTCTACATGACGCGGCTGGAACTTGCCATCGATAAAACACGGCACCGTCGAAAGCTGGATAATGGGTTGCGCAATAAAATTTCTTGGCTCCGCGAGGATGGTTTCCTTTGCTTTCAACCATTCTTCTTCTTCAATAGTATTGCCCATGATCATGCCGTAACCGCCGCTCTGGTTGGTGCGCTTGATCACCATTTGCCGGATATTTTTAAACACATGCTCCCTCGCCTCAGGATCACTTAACTGGTAGGTGGGAACATTCGGCAGTATGGGTTCTTCGTTGAGATAATACTTAATCATGTCAGGCACATAGGCGTAAACGGCCTTGTCGTCTGCAACCCCATTGCCGACTGCATTTACAAGCGCCACATTGCCTTTGCGATAGGCGCCGATAATCCCGGGAACGCCGAGTGCGCTGTCGGCGCGGAAAATTAACGGGTCCATATAATCATCATCGATCCTGCGGTAAATAACATGCACCTGTTCAAGTCCGCTGGTGGTCTTCATAAATACTTTATGGTTGTCAACCACGAGGTCGCGTCCCTCGACCAGTTGTACGCCCATTTGCCGTGCAAGAAAAGTATGCTCGTAATAGGCCGAGTTATAAACGCCGGGTGTTAGCAATACAACGGTAGGTGAGGAGAGTTGGGTGGGTGCCATCGACAACAGGATCTGGTGCAGCAACAACGGGTAATTCTGTACACGGCGCACATTGTTGGCGGCAACCATATCGGGAAAAATACGTTTGGTGACCTCGCGGTTTTCGAGCATGTAACTTACACCGCTTGGCGTGCGCAGGTTGTCTTCGAGAATATAAAAAGTGCCATCCTCTCCACGGATGAGATCGATACCGCTGATGTGTACATAAATATCATAAGGCACTTTTATTCCGTGTACCTCCCGCAGAAAATGCGGGCACGATGCAACCAGTTGCGCCGGTATAATGCCGTCTTTGAGAATTTGCTGATCGTTGTAAACATCTTTGAGAAACATATTCAGCGCCTTCAGCCTTTGCTGGATGCCTTTCTCAACATGCTCCCACTCTTTGGCGGTGATTACACGCGGGATGATGTCGAAAGGGAAAATCCTTTCAATTCCGGCATTGTCGCTGTACACGGTGAACGTGATGCCCTGGTTGAGGAAAAGTTCACCGGCAAGCCGGTCTTTCTGTTGCAGGTCGGCAACCGTAGATTGCAGCAGCGTATCGAAGACTTTGGCGTATTGCTCACGGATGGAGCGGTTGTTGCACATCTCGTCCCAAATGCCGTCGCTGCATAAATAGTTCTGTAAAAAATTTTCCATACCCAATTCGTTTTGGTTGGTATAAAACAAAAGAGTTGCCTCTATACGGGAACCGTATGGCAGGCAACTCTCAGGTGCTCAAGATAAGGAATAATGGTTACCGGAAAAATTCCAGGTTAAGTTATTCTTGTTTTTTTTGGTCCCTTCGCAGCTGGTTTTTCGCAAAGCAATTGGGATGCTGTTTTTTTATGATTTAGGCAATATTTTTTATAGCATCGGCTATTGCCCCATGCACTTGTGCTAAACAAATGCCGGCCAACAAAAAAGCCCGGCGGTATAGCCGGGCTTTTTTAAAATATTGACTTTTTGTTTTAAGCTTTCAAATCCAGCTTTATCTGCAGTTCATCAAACTGTTTATCATCGATAGAGGATGGGGCATCCAGCATTACATCGCGGCCGCTGTTGTTTTTAGGGAAGGCGATAAAATCGCGGATACTTTCACTGCCACCCAATATGGCACACAAACGGTCGAAACCAAATGCGAGTCCGCCATGTGGTGGCGCGCCATATTCAAACGCACCCAGCAAAAACCCGAATTTATGCAAAGCTTCTTCCTTACTCATGCCGAGCGCGGTAAACATTTTCTCCTGTAATGCTCTCTGGTAAATACGGATAGAACCGCCACCGATCTCATTCCCGTTCAACACCATATCATAGGCATTGGCCTTGATACCTGCATAAGGATGTTCAAGATACTTCGCGGCATCCGTTATAACAGGATTGTTATTAATCATTACTTCTATATCAGATGGCTTCGGGGACGTGAACGGGTGGTGACGTGCTACCCACCTGTTGCCTTCTTCATCATATTCAAACAGCGGGAAGTCGAGCACCCACAATAGCCTGAATTCGTTGTCTTTCCTCAAGCCAAGACGTTTGCCCATTTCGAGACGCAGTTCGCTCATCGCTTTACGGGTACGTTCTTCTGCGCCTGCAAGTACAAGAATGAGATCGCCGGCTTGGGCATTGGCCGCTTCAGCAATGGCTTTCAATTTTTCTTCACTGTAGAATTTATCTACGCTGCTTTTGAAAGTTCCGTCCGCATTGCATTTGATAAATACAAGCCCCTTCATGCCGATCTGTGGCCGCTTAACCCACTCTGTTATTTCATCGGTTTGCTTTCGGGTATATTCACTGCAGCCCGGCACAGCTATACACAAAACTGTTTCCGCATCGTCAAATACTTTAAAGTCAGCTCCATTGATCAATGCGGCCTTGTCCTCTTTGTTTACATAAACAGAACCGGGCTTTTTCAGGTTGCAGATATGCATACCAAAACGGATATCCGGCTTGTCGTTACCATAGTGCCACATCGCGTCTTCCCAGGTCATGCGCTCTACCATATCGTTATAGTCAATGCCTTTTACATCTTTAAAAATGCGCTTGACCAACCCTTCAAACATGTTAAGGATATCTTCCTGCTGCACAAAGGCCATTTCACAATCGATCTGTGTAAATTCCGGCTGCCTGTCGGCGCGAAGGTCTTCATCGCGGAAGCATTTTACGATCTGGTAATACCGGTCATAACCGCTTACCATCAGCAACTGCTTAAACGTTTGCGGGCTCTGCGGTAAAGCATAAAACTGCCCGGGGTTCATACGGGAAGGAACCACGAAATCTCTTGCTCCTTCGGGTGTTGACTTAATAAGAAAAGGCGTTTCAATATCCATAAAACCCTGCTCATGCAAATAGTTGCGGGTGCTGCGGCTAACGGCGTAACGCAGCTCGAGATTTTTCTTCACTGCATTGCGGCGAAGGTCGAGATAACGGTATTTCATGCGCAGGTCATCGCCTCCGTCTGTCTCGTCTGTTATGGTGAATGGCGGTATGGCCGACTTATTCAATATCGTAAACGATTTCACGGTGATTTCGATTTCACCGGTGGTAATATTTGAATTTTTGTTACTCCGTTCCTGCACGATTCCGACAGCTTGCAAAACAAATTCGCGGCCGGGAGGATTTGCATCAAGCTGGCTTTGCAGGTCTTCGCCAAAAAGCAATTGCGTAATGCCATAACGGTCGCGCAGGTCAATAAAAGTGATTGCTCCGAATTTTCTAATGGTTTGCACCCATCCGGCGAGTGTCACTGTCTTGCTTACATCGGTTACTCTTAATTCACCACAGGTATGTGTACGATACATAAATGCCCATCCCCGAAGGGAAAATTTAGTTGATAAAAAATGGTTTTGCTGAATAAAGATCAAAGCGCTGAAGTGTGCGGCGCAACAAAAGCTCCACCATGTTTCTTTGCCCGGCCCATAAAAAACTTCAACGGGCTGCAAATATAAGCGGATTGAAGAAAGTTCGGGAAACTGCCATAGTTGCATTTATACAAGACTATATCTTTGCCGCATGTTGGCAAGCAGTCTACCTAAACCACGTGTGGCGCGCATAGCAGTCAGTAATTTCTTTTTTGTTTCGGGTCTTTGTTTTGCAACTTGGGCTGCGAGAATACCTGACATTCAGCACCATCTTGGTTTGAACCAGGCTGAACTGGGAACCGTTTTATTTGCGTCGCCCGTAGGCTCGATGGTTTGCCTGCCGGTCGCCGGTGTAATGGTTACGCGACTTGGCAGCCGCATATGCCTGCTGATCGGCTCAATTATCTACACAGCCGTTCTTTGCCTCATAGGCGGCGTTGATCACGTGTGGGAACTGGCGGCATTGTTGTTTTTATTTGGTATGGCGGGCAACCTCATGAACATTTCGATAAACACGCAGGCGGTGGGAGTGGAAGCATTATACCAAAGGTCCATCATGGCATCTTTTCACGGACTATGGAGCCTCGCGGGTTTTACCGGCGCCGCGATAGGCACATTTATGGTTTCGCAACACATTTCACCACTTGCGCATTTTGTGTATGTTTCGGTACTTATAATGGCGATCGTTTTTTTGTTTGTCAAAAGCGCGCTCAAAAATGACCTGCGTTCCGGTTCGGGTAAATCAGGCTTTAGCTGGCCCGACAGGTCCTTACTAAACTTAGGTATACTTTCCTTTTGCTGCATGGCCTGCGAAGGCTGTATGTTTGATTGGAGCGGCATTTACTTCAGGGACGTGGTGCATGCACCCGAACAGTATGTAACCGTTGGCTACACTACTTTTATGGCTACCATGGCTACGGGCCGCTTTTTTGCCGATAATATGGTTACGAGATTTGGTGTTAAGAACGTGTTTCGGGTAGCTGGCTGCCTTATAACGGCCGGTCTGTTGCTTGCCGTAATATTACCGCAGTTTTTTACGGCGGCGCTGGGCTTTTTGCTCACAGGTTTCGGCGTTTCATCTGTCGTGCCGCTGGCATACGGCCTGGCCGGGAAAAGCAAAACAATGCCCGCGGGTATGGCGATCGCAGCGGTATCGACCGTGGGATTCATCGGTTTTTTGTTTGGCCCGCCGCTGATTGGGTATATAGCACAGGCTTTCGATCTGCGATGGTCTTTCGCGATTATGGCAGCCCTCGGTTTTGGCACAACACTCATGGCCGGAAGGGCAACACGGCTGGTAGCAGGAGCCGTATAGCTTTTACAATCCCGCTTTTATATCCACGCCTGGTTGTAAAGAAAAAGCTGCGTGATGCAGAACAATCTGCTCATTGGCTTTGTCAAAGCTCAATTGAATCCAGCCATTAAAGACGGATGGGCCTTTTACTAACTGGAATGCGAGATAACTGTCGATGGCATTTACCCATGACCCCATCCAGTAAGGAGCCCTGTTTATTTCAATCACCTTTTGAACAAGATTAACTTCTGCTACCAAATACCACTCGAAATCGGGCAGGTTTTTTACTGGTATCAGGTCTTCCTTCTCCATTACGGGGGATTCATTTTCTCCTGCCGCAAGCAGCCTGCTGTTTTCAAATGATGACACCGCATAAAAATACCTGTCGCGTTTAAGTATAGGATCGCCAACAAGGTAAACTTTGAAGTTGAGGTCTCTTACCCCGTCGCCATCAATGTCCAGCAACTGGTTATTGCCGGGTTTAACGATTGCATCGTTTAGATTGATGTATTGCAGACCGGGCTGCGGTACAGGCCCGGGGTTTACCGGGCTCACAGGTATTTTCCCGCAGGATGCCAACAGCGCCAGCAGCAAAATTTGTATCATCGGTTTCATAGAGGAATCTTTTGAAACGAAAATATCCCGGAACTAAAAAGCATACAATCGCAGCGTGAATGAGTTGTCTTGATGGATGTTTGAAACAGCAAATACTGCAAATAAAAAAACCTTCATTTAAGAAGGTTTTACCAGGCAACACAATCGCGGGTGTTGGTTAAGCAAACAGCCCATCAATACTTAAGTATCTTTCACCGGTATCATAGTTAAAAATCAGTACGCGGCTGCCGGCAGGAATATCTGCCAGTTTTTTGGCTACCGCTGCCATGGTGGCACCGCTGGAAATTCCCTGGAATATTCCTTCTTCCTTTGCGGCACGTTGTGCATATTCAAACGCTTCTTCTTTGGAAACCTGTATCGTCCCGTCAAGTACACTCGTATGTAGGTTATTCGGAATAAAACCCGCGCCGATACCTTGTATCGGGTGGGGACCGGGCGCTCCGCCGCTGATAACGGGAGACAGCTCCGGCTCAACAGCAAACACCTTTAGCCCGGGGAATTGTTTTTTTAGCACTTCTCCAACGCCGGTAATATGCCCGCCGGTACCAACACCTGTTATCAGGAAATCGATCCCTTCCTGGAAATCATTTAGAATTTCCTGTGCCGTGGTACGTACATGCACGTCAATGTTGGCGCTGTTATCGAATTGTTGCGGCATCCACGAACCCGGTGTGGTTGCCAGTAATTCTTTTGCTTTTTCTATAGCGCCTTTCATGCCTTTTTCTCTTGGCGTAAGTTCAAAGCCTGCACCATAAACACTCATTAACCTCCTGCGTTCAATGCTCATGCTTTCAGGCATTACCAGCACCAGTTTATAACCCTTAACTGCCGCCACCATCGCAAGCCCGATGCCCGTGTTGCCCGATGTTGGCTCAATAATAACGCTGTCCTTTTTCAACAGGCCTTTCTGTTCTGCATCTTCTACCATCGCAAGGGCAATGCGGTCTTTAATACTTCCACCGGGATTGGCTCTTTCAAGTTTGCTCCATACTTCAATATTTGCCGGGTACAGGCGGTTTATTTTTACATGTGGGGTGTTGCCGATCGTTTCTAAAATGTTGTTTGCTCTCATTTTTTTTGGTTTAATTGTTTTTGTTTTGTCAGTTTGAGCAATGAGTTCTGTTATGTATCAGCGATTATATATTTTTTGGTCCTGGCAGTTGAAAGGCTATTGAACTTCGTTGTGTCACTCACTTCAGCGTTCCGTTCTCTTCCTGTCAAATCAGCTGCAAATGTTCTGCTTCACGATGATGGTATGCAAAACTGCACTATTGCAAAACAGTAAAAATCCAATAAACGGTTGGCCAGGTAAAAAAGAACTAAATAATAAAGTTCAGCGGTTCTTCATAATCCTTACGGTCATTTACGATCGTTTGATTTTTATGATACACTACGCTGAATGGAGGCACACTTTGTGTAAGCCAGGTATTGCCACCGATAATACTGTCGTGGCCAATAGTGGTATTACCACCGAGTATGGTACTGCCCGCGTAAATAATCACGTTGTCTTCGATAGTGGGGTGGCGCTTGGTTAGAGCATCGTCTTTGCGCACGGCAATAGCACCGAGCGTTACACCCTGGTAAATTTTTACATTGTTACCGATAACCGCCGTCTCCCCGATAACCACGCCGGTGCCGTGATCGATAAAGAAAGGGCTGCCAATGGTTGCACCGGGGTTAATATCAATACCTGTTTTGCTATGGGCATACTCGCTCATAAAACGCGGTATCAGCGGAATCTTTGCGAGATACATGATATGCGCAAGCCGGTGCACCAGTATCGCGTAAAAGCCAGGGTAGGTGAGTATCACCTCTTCAAAGGAAGATGCCGCCGGGTCAAAATCGAGAATGAGCTGCGCATCTTTTATCAGCAGGTCCTTTACCGATCCAAGTGACGCGAAAAATTTGCTGCTGATGCTTTCTTTGTCAAGTTTGCCCGGCGTATCTACAGAATTCAGCAATGCTGCAAAATGTTCAGTGAGTTTATACAATTCGCTTTCGTGATGCTCAAGGAACATCTCCGGATCGTCTGTCACCGGAAAAAGATAGTTGATAAGTTCCTCGGTAAAAGCATGAATGGCTTTAACTGCTGGCAAATGGTTGCTTAAAATATAACCCGGGTATTGCATTATTGGCTTGTTAAAAAGTAAACCCTTCCTGTAAGAGAAGGGCATGATTCATATTAATGATGGTCATGGGTTCCCCTGTCTTCAATGTAAACTACAACAACAATTAACCAGGAGTAACATGTTTTTTTATTTGACGACAAATTTAGTGGACTAATAGTGTATGAACAACACCTGAATTTCTAAATAAATGATAATACCATCTATTTTTTCTTAGCGCTTTTTTTGGTCGCTGCCTTTTTTGTTGGCGCTTTTTTGGGTGCCGCGGTTTTCTTGGCCGCTTTTTTTACAAAGGCATCGGGCACCTGCTCCTCAATCATCTGTTTTACTTCGGCCAGCGAAACCGTGGAGAGTTCTTCGGCGCTGTATTTATCATTGTTTTTCTTGCGGCTGAGCTTTAGCATTTTCTTGCCGAAACGCAGGAATGGGCCCCATCTGCCATTCTCAATCGATATCTTTTCAGTGGGCCATTGCTGTATATAGCGGTTGCCTTCTTTTTCAATCTTTTTCTCAATAAGTTCTTCGCAGTCTTTTTGGGTAAGATGATCAAAATTATAGGCCCTCGGGACATTGATGAAAAGATCGCCCCACTTAATGAACGGCCCGAAACGGCCTTTGCCCTTTGTTACCGGTTTGCCTTCATATTCCGCAATCGGGGCGTCCGCCGTTTGTTTCTCTTTAATAAGCACAATGGCGCGTTCCAGTTCAACAGAGGATGGGTCTTCACTACGCGGTATGGAAATAAAATCTTCACCCCATTTGATATATGGCCCGTAACGTCCGGCATTAACCGAAACTTCTTTGCCTTCGTATTCGCCCAGGGTTAACGGCAACCGGAATAGATCCATCGCTTCATCATAGGTGATGGTCTCAATACTTTGCGTAGATTTTAGTTTGGCAAAGCGGGGTTTCTCTTCGTCATTTACATCACCGATTTGCACCATCGGTCCAAAACGCCCCATTCTTGCAACCACCTTCTTACCGGTACCGGCTTCCACACCCAGCTCTCTTTCGCCTTTGATGCGCTCCGCCTTTTCCATCGTTTTATCGATATCACCTTTGAAGGGCTTATAAAAGCCGTCGACCATTTTGGTCCACAGTTTCTTGCCACCGGCTATTTCGTCAAACTCTTCTTCTATTTTGGCGGTGAAGCCATAGTCCATTACATCATTAAAATACTGGTTAAGAAAATCTGTCACCACCAGGCCGAGATCCGTCGGGAATAACTTTGACTTTTCAGCACCGGTATTTTCCTGCAGTGTTTCTTTACTGATCTCATTGCTGTTATTCAGCACCAGCACCCTGATCGACCTTTTTACGCCTTCCTTATCGCGTTTTTCCACGTAACCTCTCTTAAGAATGGTAGAGATCGTTGGCGCATAGGTAGAAGGCCTGCCGATGCCGAGCTCCTCCATCTTTTTCACCAGCGATGCTTCTGTATATCTCGGTGCAGCTTTTGAAAAACGTTCGGTGGCTTTCATGTCACGGAACGTTAATGCCTGCCCGGCAGCAAGCGGCGGTAACATGCTGTCCGTGCTTTCTTCATCGCCAACCTCATCGTCATCCCGGTCTTCTGTATAGGCTTTTAGAAAGCCATCAAATTTCATCACCTCACCCTGTGCGGTAAGTTCAGCCCTGTTGGTAGAAATGTCGATACGCGCAATGGTCTTTTCAAATTCCGCGTCGCTCATCTGCGAAGCCATTGTTCTCTTCCAGATCAGCTCGTACAAGCGCCTGGCATCAGTATCGTCAACACTTGCATGCTGCATATAGGTCGGCCTGATGGCTTCATGCGCTTCCTGTGCGCTTTCGTTTTTGTTTTTGTATTTGCGGGGCTGCAGGTAACGTGGTCCATACTGACTTGTTATTTGCGCCGATATTTCGCCCATCGCGGTTTCGCTCAGGTTCACACTGTCAGTACGCATATAGGTTATGTAACCGCTTTCATATAATTTTTGTGCAAGCAACATGGTTTTGCTTACTCCATATCCAAGCTTGCGGCTCGCTTCCTGTTGCAGGGTAGAAGTGGTAAAAGGTGCAGCAGGCGATCTTTTGGCAGGTTTTACCTGCACATCTTTTACTTTATAGTTTGCACCAATACAACTTTTTAAGAAAGCTTCGGCACTTACAGCATCATTTTGCTTCGCGGCTTCCGCTTTAAAGGTCACCGGTTTGCCGTTAATATCATTAGCCGCAAAAAATGCCTCGATCTTAAAACTGCTCACCGCGGTAAAGGCATTGATCTCTCTTTCTCTTTCAGCGATCAACCTTACCGCAACGCTCTGCACACGGCCTGCACTCAAAGAATTCCCCATGCTCATCTTGCGCCACAGCACCGGGCTCAACTCAAAACCCACGATCCTGTCTACCACGCGCCGCGCCTGTTGCGCGTTCACGAGGTTCATGTCAACGGTGCGCGGTTTGTTCACCGCAGCCTTAATGGCCGGCTTTGTAATTTCATGAAACACGATACGTTTGGTGGTCGCAGGATCAAGGCCAAGCACTTCGCATAAATGCCAGCTGATGGCTTCCCCCTCGCGGTCCTCATCCGTCGCAAGCCATACTTCGTCAGACTTCCTGGTAAGTTGTCTCAATTCATTCACCAGCTTTTCTTTATCAGAAGGAACCTTGTAACGGGGCAGGTAATTATTGTTGACATCAATGCCCATGTCATCCTTTTCAAGATCACGTATATGTCCGTAGCAACTCTTAACGGTAAAGTCTCCGCCCAATATTTTTTCAATCGTCTTTGCCTTCGCCGGAGACTCTACTATCAATAAATTTTTTGCCATGTCTGTTTTTGTATTGTTATGTTCCCAACTGTATAATGTGCTTAAAACCAACTGCGCGACAGTGCCGGCTTATCCGGCATCGCACACTTCAGCGTTTTGGCCAGTGGTGAACAAAGCATTTGTTTTGTTGCGCTCGCCGGCATTACCGTGCTGCAATGTGCGCTGTCAAGCGATGCAATATTAAAGCAATCATTTAAAACACAAAAAAAACTGCCTCGCATGAATCCACGGCCGCGTGAATGATTTTAACAGGAAAATATTGTGTAAAAACATTTTTCCGTGCTCAGTTTTTGCTGTTGTGCAAACCTTGCCGTTTTGCCGCGCATTGATCTGCTGTACAAGTGTGCGACGCAACGAAGATGCATTGAAATACTTCTGCCGGGCACAAAATCTTTTTTTAATGCAGTTAGCTTGTAACAAAATCAATGATCGTTTTTTGAACCTCCTTATCGCGGTAGATCTTGTTATGACCAAGTCCCTTTGTTGTGATAAACCTGACGTTGGGCAGCTGCAGGTTGCGTATTTCAGTAGTGTCGGCGTACGGGCAAATGATATCGTCTTCGTCGTGGATCCACAGCACGGGGTTGGCAATATTTTTTACAGCCCTCGTTGCGGAGTACCAGGAAACAGGCAGGCCGCGCAACTCCTGCACGGTGCGGTCGAATATGCTCCTGAAACCTTCATCGAGGTTAAAGATCCGGAAGAAATTATCCACGGCCGTAACCGTTTCCGTGGCCGGGGCAATCAACACAAGCTTAATCGGTGGCTTCTGCAATCGCTCCATGGCAAATGAAGTTGCCATTCCCGCTATGGAATGGGCGATGATGCCATTCAGCGGCCCGTACCTGACCTCTACCTGTTCAATGATTTCGCTGTAGATAACCGCATTCAGTATTTTGCCTGTGCTCTTGCCATGCGCCTGTGCATCGAAAGCATAAACATTTACGTTGTGTTGCAGCAGCAGGTGGATGTATTTTTCAAAACGGTAACTGCAACTGTTCATACCATGACAGACAAGGATCGTGGGTGCATTCATATGCTGCGACCGCCAGCGGAAGCCATTGATGGTATTGCCATTGAAAGGGAAGGAGAGTGGCTCACCTTTGTGAAAGATCGCAGGCCGCTCCATTTTGTTGTTTTTTATATAAGGCGTAAAAAAAAGCTGGAGGGTGTATTCGGCAGCTTTTTGCGGGGAGAACCTGGACAGCAACTTTATCTTTGTTTTGTAATACCGGAGAACGATTCTTTGCGTTAAATTGAGTTGTATCATAAGTATAAAGACCAAAGATATGAATGTAAGCCTCATAGGGTCGGGTAATGTTGCAACAGTACTTGGAAGGTTGATCAAACAAACCGGCCACAGCATAGATGCGATCATCAGCCGCAACCCTGTTTCGGGAAATTCGCTGGCAGAAGAACTTGGTGCTGTATGGTTACCGTCTGCCAGCGCTGAATTGAACAGTGAGCTGTATATTATTGCTGTATCCGATACGGCCGTTGCTGCTGTAGCCGACGAACTAACAGGTTGCAACGCGTTGGTGCTGCATACTTCCGGCGCGGTTTCAAAAGAAGTGCTTAAGCCTGCCGGCGATCGTTACGGTGTGCTGTATCCCCTGCAAAGCCTGAGAAAAGAATTGAAAACAGTCCCGGTTATCCCATTTTTAATTGATGGCAGTAGCAACAGTGCAACCCAAACGATCAGCCATTTTGCGAAAACGCTTTCCGGCTTTGTGCAACAGGCAGGAGATGCGGAGCGCCTGAAAATGCATTTGTCCGCAGTAATTGTTTCAAATTTTACCAACCATTTATATGCCCTTGCTCACCGCTACTGCCAGGCAGAAGGGCTTGATTTCAACCTGCTTCACCCATTGATCAAAGAAGTAGCTGGCCGGCTGGCATTGAACAGCGCGGAAAATTTACAAACAGGCCCGGCGATACGGGGCGACGGACAAACCATTGAAAAGCACCTGCAGCTGCTCGGCGAATACCCATCCTTACAGTCTGTTTACCAATTGTTCAGCGAAAGTATTACCGGTTTTTACCAATCGCCCGTTTGATGCAAAACAGGGCATAATACATGATCTATACAATAAAAAATCCCCGCCGGAAAACAGGCAGGGAATTGTTATGAGCAAGCAACCGATTGTAAAGAGGCGTAAAATAAGGGATATTTTTTCGAACGAACAAGTGTTTGTTTCATTTTTTTTGACAGGTTTTTTTTCCTGCCCGCTGTTAAGGATTAAAACAGTGACAATCCGGTTCCTTAAATTCCTTTAATCGCGCTTGTCAATTTCACCGTTGGCCTTTATCGTAAAATGGCTACTTTCCGTTTTTATTTTATCGTGAAAATAAACATCCTTTCGGGGATATTGTAAATATGAACGTATTGGAACTTTTTAAACCGGTTACCACTTTTGTTTTTGATGTGGATGGCGTACTTACCGACGGAAGCCTTCTTATATTATCCGATGGGCTCATGGCCCGCCGTATGAACATAAAAGACGGCTATGCACTGCAGCTCGCCGTAAAAAAAGGGTACCACGTGGTGATCATTTCGGGGGGCAATTCCCCGGAGGTACAGGACCGCCTGCTTAAACTGGGGGTAAAGCAGGTTTTTATGCGGGTAGAAAATAAAAAGAAGCTACTGGAGGAATATATGCAGCAGAACCAGCTGGCGTATAATGAAATACTTTTTATGGGCGATGATATTCCCGACCACGATGTAATGACAATGGTGGGGCTGCCTTGCTGCCCCGCAGATGCAGTGGCCGAAATAAGGGAAATAGCCAAATACATTTCACCCGTGGCCGGTGGTGCAGGCTGCGCCAGGGACGTGATCGAAAAAGTACTGAAACTGCGAAACGACTGGAGTATCGATACTCAGATTAAATCCCAATAATTTTATTTACACAACGATTGTTTTTAACTTGCAACCTTAATTTTTCTGTTTGACACTTATATCCGCATTTCTAAAACTCATACGTTGGCCAAACCTTGTATTTATTGCCCTTACACAATTTCTCCTCGTGTACTGTGTGATCATGCCGGTTTTTGCGAATAGTACCGTGCACCCAAATGTTTACGGGCTCAACTTTGTCCTCATTTGCCTTTCTTCTGTACTTATCGCGGCTGCGGGCTATATCATCAATGACTATTTCGATCTCAATATCGATCTTGTTAACAAGCCCGGTAAAATGGTAGTTGACAAGCTGATCAAACGGCGGTGGACGATCTTCTGGCACATCGCATTCAGTGCGGCAGGTGTTATCATTGGGTTTTATGTGGATTATACAACCCACATATGGCTGCTGGGTTTTTCCAACAGTGCCTGCGTGTTTCTGTTGTTTGTTTACTCCACCACCTTCAAGAGAAAATTTCTTATTGGCAACATCATCATTTCAGTGCTCACAGCATGGGTTATCCTGGTCATCACCTGGTGCGAGTACAACCACCTGATGCGTTCGCACAATGGGTTGAATGCAGATATCATTCTTCGGGATACATTTTTATACGCCGGCTTTGCCTTCGTTATTTCCCTCATAAGGGAAGTGGTAAAAGATATGGAAGACATGGAAGGCGACCGCAGGTATGGCTGCAAAACCATGCCCATCGTCTGGGGCCTTAATGCCACAAAGGTTTTTGTTGCAGTATGGATCATCGTTATTACCGGCGTACTGGTAATGGTGCAGCTTTACGCCATGCGGCTTCACTGGTGGTGGAGCGTCGCCTATTGCATCGCGTTGATCATCGCGCCACTTGTCTGGATCTTCACCAGGTTATACGGGTCTTATACGCCCAAAGATTTTCACCTGCTCAGTACCGCGGTAAAACTGGTGATGTTCACCGGCATACTTTCCATGATATTTTTCAAAATTTACCGGTAGTCTTTTAGGGGCGGGGCACTGGCAATGCTATGAAGCTGCTGTTGCGTCGCACACTTGTACACCGGCAACACCGCTCAACAATAGGTAAACTTTTTCTTATCAGTGGTGCTTTCCTTACCAACCGACACGGTTCGCAAATCAACGTCTCCGTGTTCTTCGGGAAACCTTTGTACATTTTGTGGTTAAAAAAATTGGCTCCACCGGTAATTATCTGCAATCGCCTGTCTCCGTCCCGCGCCTCACAGCTTAAAGCCTGTAGCTTGCAGCTCGCCCTAAACTAGAAATGCCCAAACGGATTCCTTAATTTCGTCGGCCTTTAAAATGTACATCAGCAAATGCAAAAAATAATACTCGCATCACAATCACCCAGGAGAAAGCAGTTACTCGAATGGGCTGAAGTGCCTTTTGAAATCATGCTGCAGCCAACCGACGAAAGCTTTCCTCCCGGCATGCCTGTTATAGAAGTGCCCATGTATATCGCTTTAAACAAAGCAAAAGCCATCAGTGAAAAACTCGATGCAGACCAGCTAAAACTGCCCATCCTCGCCGCCGACACGGTGGTTGTACTTGCTGATAAAATTATCGGCAAACCCGTTGACCGTGCCGACGCGATCGCTATTCTTGAATCGCTGTCAGGGCAGCATCATAAAGTCATAACCGGTGTGGTGATCATGCAGGGCGAAAGGCTCGTTTCCTTCGCCGACACAACCGACGTGGTGTTTCATCATCTCACGAAAGAGCAGGTTGAATTTTATGTTGACAAGTACAAGCCTTACGATAAGGCCGGCGCTTATGCCATACAGGAGTGGATCGGTGTGGTAGGCATTAAATCGGTGAACGGTGATTTTTACAACGTAATGGGGCTCCCGGTAAGCCGCGTTATAAAGGCGCTGGAAAATTTTTGACTATGAAATTGTTCAGGGAAAATGTATCTTGTTAAGAGGCATTTCATCACTCAACCTTGAACATGTTTTATGAACGAAAACCTGCTGCAGTTTATCTGGCAATTCCAATACTTCAACAAGCACAATCTTGCTACAACCGAAGGCAATCCGCTGATGATCCTGCAACCGGGGCAACACAATCTTAACCAGGGCCCCGATTTTAAAGAAGCTAAAATAAAAATTGGCGGAACCACCTGGGCCGGCAATATTGAACTGCACGTCAATGCATCTGACTGGTTACTGCATCACCATGAAAGCGATAAGAATTATGCAAACATTATCCTGCATGTTGTCTGGAACAACGATAAAGATTTGTTCGACCAGCAGCAGAACCTGTTGCCGACACTTGAATTGCAATCGCATGTTTCGGGGATAATGCTGCAGCACTACGAGCAATTAATGCTTGCAAGAGGTTTTGTTGCCTGCGAAAATTTTTTGCCATTGTTGAGTCGCGTAAGCTGGCTTTCCTGGAAGGAGAGGCTTGTGGCAGAACGGTTACAACGAAAGGCGAACATCGTATTGGCTAACCTGGAACAGGCCGGCAATCATTGGGAAGAAGCATTCTGGTGGCTGCTTGCCCGCAACTTTGGCATCAAAGTTAATGCCGATGCGTTTGAACAAATGGCAAAATCAATTGCGGTAAATATCCTTGCCAAACACAAATACCAGCTTAACCAGCTTGAGGCATTGCTCCTCGGCCAGTCAGGTTTGCTTGAAGGGGAATTTCAAGAAGACTATCCAAAACTCCTGCAGCGCGAATACCGGTTCATCGCGAAGAAGCACAACTTAATGCCTGTGCACAAAGCGCCTGATTTCCTGCGCATGCGGCCTGCAAATTTTCCAACGGTCAGGCTGGCACAACTGGCAGCACTGGTGCAGCGATCAACACATTTGTTTTCAAAAATACTGGAGACAAAAGACGTTGGCCCATTACGCAAATTACTCAATGTTACCGCCAACGACTATTGGCATTACCACTATCACTTTGATGAATCGCTTGAATACAAACCAAAGAATCTTGGGCATAGTATGACAGACAATATTATCATCAATACCATAGTGCCGGTACTGTTTGCTTATGGAATGGCGCACAATGCCCCGCAGTGGAAAGAGCTGGCTATGCAGCACCTTTCACAACTCTCACCGGAGCAGAACAACATAACCAAAGCCTGGAAAAAGTTGGGTGTCGCAAATGACAATGCGCTCGACTCACAGGCATTGCTTGAATTGAAACAACATTACTGCGATCAAAAAAGCTGTTTGCAATGTGCCATTGGCAATAAGCTGCTGAAAGAATAATAAGTGAGCCGGCTTAACTGGCGTCGTGCTCGTTTACTTGTTATCTGTTATTGAACATGTACAAACTCAAACTTTTCTCCATCGAATAATCCAAAATCGCTCAGCTTTAATTTCGGGATCACCAGCAAGGCCATAAAGCTTAACGTCATGAAAGGAGCGGAGAGGGACGATCCCATCGACTTTGCCATCCGGTCTATTGCAGTATAAGCTGCTGCCACCTTGTAACCGTCTTCATTACTCATCAGGCCCGCAACAGGAAGGGCGATCACTTTCTCTTCGGGGCCATTAATGCAACTCACGCCGCCCTTGTGCTCAATCACAAGGTTTACAGCCCTGGCAATGCTTTCATCATCAACGCCAACCGCAATGATGTTGTGACTGTCATGAGCCACGCTCGAAGCAATCGCACCGCTCTTAAACGCGAAGTTTCGGATAAATGCTTTTGCAACTGGCGCAGTCTTATAACGGTTAACCACCACAACTTTTAAAATATCTCTTTCAATGTCAGGAACGATCAATCCTTGCATCACCGTCGGTGGTAACATAAGCCTGTTGGTGATGAGCTGGCCATCCAATGCCTCAATCACTGGAATAGTTGCTTCGCTGTTGTAAGCGACCCTTAAGTCTCCGTCGCTGATCATTGCACAATCAAAACGGTTGATGGTGGTTTCTGCTACAGGTGCGATTAAAGATTGCCCGTTTTCCGCAACGAGTTCGCCATTGATATATGTCTGTAAAACACTGAAATCAATAAGATCACGCACCACGATAAAATCCGCATCATCTCCCTGGCGCAACAAACCAACATCGAGCTTATAGTGCAAAACCGGATTCACACAGGCGGCCTGCAATATGTTAAATACATCAATGCCTTTGGCAACGGCACGTGTGCAAAGTCTGTTGATATGGCCTTCGGCTAAACTGTCGGGGTGTTTATCGTCGCTGCAAAACATCATCCTGTCTGCATGGTCGTTGAGTAAACCGATCAATGCTTCAAAATTTTTGGCAGCGCTGCCTTCTCTTATAAGAATTTTCATGCCATACTGTAACTTATCAAGCGCCTCTTCTTTGGTAAAACACTCATGGTCGGTGCTGATGCCTGCCCCGATATATTGCCTGGCCTGTTCGCCTCTTAAACCGGGCGCATGCCCGTCAACAGGTTTGCCAAGCGCATGGGCGGCTCCGATCTTTTTTATCACTTCGTCATCGTTGGATAAAACACCCGGAAAATTCATCATCTCGCTCAGGTACTTTATTTCAGGCTTATCCAACAGCATTTTAACTGCTCCGCTATCGAGTGCATCGCCTGCTGTTTCAAACGTTGTGGCAGGCACACAGCTTGGTGCGCCAAAATTGAATTTGAAAGGCACTTTCTTTCCATTGGCGATCATGTACTCAACGCCTTCGATCCCGCATACATTGGCGATCTCATGTGGGTCGCTCACCGTTGCCACAGTGCCATGAGCCGTTGCCAGCCTGGCAAACTCACTTGGTATGATCATGCTGCTTTCTATGTGCACATGGCTGTCTGTAAATCCCGGAAGAATATAATGCGGGTAAACCCCGTTATCCTGATCGATACGTTTGATCTTTCCTTCCGAAATCGTTATGGCAGCAGGATAAATTGTTCTCGTCCATACATCAACAAGATTCCCCCTTATAATAACATCCTCCTTTTCCATGCGATACATTTTTTGTTGAAGATACTGCACAAAAAAACTTATGTTGAAATGGCAGAAAAAAAGAAGTTGCTTCAATCGGTTGCTGTCCCTACCAACCGAAATAGCATGTTATGCTTCAATGATATTTTTATTTGTATGCTTCTCGTCCCGTCAGGGACAAAATATTGGTAGCATGTTATGATTCAATAATATTTTTATTTGTATGCTTTTCGTCCCTTTAGGGACAAAATATTGGTAGAACGTAATTCATCCGGGTGTTTTGAAAAAATATCGTTCATCATATTCAATCTCAAACTTTTCATGAAATGATCTGTATTCATCTAAAAAAGTAATCTTACGATGATGTGCTTCCTGGTTTTGAATGTAAGCAATCACTCTGGGAGCCTGGGATTTACTATAAGAAAATGCTCCAAAACCCTGTTGCCATTCGAACTTATCCTTGATAAAATTTTTATTGTTGATCCACTTGGAAGAGTCTTGTTTAATATCCTGCATCAGATCCGAGAGGGATTGTACTGGCCTCATTCCAAAAAAAATATGAAGATGATCGGGCATTCCATTAATAGCCAACAATTTGTGGCCCTGGCCCTGGACAATGCCTGTTATGTATTTATACAATTCATCTTTCCATTCTTTCTGAATTAAACCTGTTCTTTTTTTAACGGCAAATATTACCTGGAGGTGAATTTGGGAATAGGTATTTGCCATGATCTGAAATTTTATGTGTCGTACCCGTGGTACACAATGATAATTTTTATTTGTATCCATCTTGCCAAAAAGCTTTAGCGCTCTTCGTGGCATACAAAATGCGATGCATCCATAGCTTTACCCTGTAGCCCGAACCTTGCCATTGATTCTTTGGTTACCAGCTACATCACATTGAGCATCTGTAGTTGCCACGCTCGGTTCAGGGTTCCCTTTTCATGGCACCAGTTGAAACTGACTCAATGATGATTTTATGCCTGCGAACGACAAAGCAACACAGGCGCAGACACAATGCGCTGGCAAAAACTTAACATTGGCAAAGGGTGGGGGAAGATTATTTTTGTGTTATCACATTATCAATAAAAATTACCCATGTCAGTAAAAAAAGACGCAAAGCAGGCGTCAAAAACCCAGGAGCATATCAGCCGTACCGTCATCGCCGAACAACTCGTTCAAATGCTTGGCTCCTATAAGATCATCGTTTCATCCGATCATTTTGAAAAAGCCGTTAAGAAGGCCAGCAAACATTTGAGCAAGGTGGTAGTATTGCCGTCCAATGCAGAACCATCAAAACCGAAAACTGCCGCTAAAAAAGCGGTAAAGAAAGCGGTAAAGAAGGTTGCCCGGAAATCCGTTCCAAAATCAAAATAATACTGCCTTTCGGGCGCGTTATTCATGCCTTAAGAACAGTATTTGCTGCACGTCTGCATTTTGGCAGTGGCAAGGTTAATTATTTATGCGTGGTTTAAGCCGACAAACTGCTCTACGTTTATGGGGGAGAATGTGAATCATCCAATGGGGCAGTTACATGCCGGCCTTCGTCACTCTTGAATACACTGTTGATAACGGCATGGACAAATCTGCTGCTAGTCAAGGAGGGCAGCATATCGGTTTCAACGCTCTGGGTAATCGGTGTTTGCGGTATCAGGCTTTCCTGCAATAGCAATACAATCCTTTCCTTATCAATCCCTTCCTTCAATAACTGCATGGCCATGCCTGTTAACTTCCTGTATAACCCCTTTATTTTTGATGAGGGCGGCAATGCCCTGTAAACTTCCGAATCAATACCCGAAGCGTTACCAAATAAACCAGCATAATACATCGTACGTTTGAACGCAGGATCTTTCTTTACTCTTTTTCCTGTGAGGGAGCTCTTTAATCTTACATAATACTGTCCGTCCATCCGGTAGAAACAGAGATTACCGATGGTGCCTGTGATGAATATATTGCCGCTTTGCCTGGCCATGAATTAAAAATAATGCGGTAATATGAAAAAAACAATGGTAGGGTTACTAAAAAAATGGCGTGAAATTGCACAGTTAGTGATGCTGAAGGGTGGGAGAAGTAATACCAAAGCGTACCTAAAGCCGTATTAAAAGCGCACAATAAGGGTAAAACCGCGTTAATCAGTTGTAGTCCTGGCAATACCTGCCTTTACTCTGCCCGGCAATAGAAAGAATGATATCATGTTATCGCCTGGTTGGGCTATGTAGCCGATGGCATCGCAGCCACGTACAAAATTACCCCCTTGACATGGCTTATCGTAATTATTTTGCCATACTCGGGAATTATTTATTTTGCGGTATGAACAGGAAAAAATTGCTGGCGATTGCCCTGCTTGTCGTAATGGCATTGGCTGCCTTGCTGATAAAGCAATGCAATACTTCAACGCCCGCCGTTAAACCCGTAGCTCCTGTAACCAACGATTCACCGGGTGGCAATACAAAAAGGGAAAGCAATGACAAGCCGAAACAAAAAACGGCCGGCGGTAACCAGGCTCAGGCAAACAGCGGCGGTTATAAGCCGCATGGACTAATAAGGAACCCCGCACAGATCAACTATTCCAAACATGCAAGGTGCCGTATGGATTGCAGGCATATCTCCGAACAGGAAGTGAGGCAGATCTTACTTGAAGGAAAGATCAACTATGCAAAAAGCGACCTGAAACAAAAAGATGACTGCAAAAAGAAGTACGCGGTGGAGGGCTATACAAAAGATAACCAGCATGTGCGCATGATCTTCGCGCCTTGCAGCGACGAGGTAACAGTTGTTACGGTGATCGATCTCGGTAAGGAATGGATTTGTGACTGTGAGTAGTATCGATCATTATATAAGCGCGGGTCATGCGACGACTGGCACGCAGCAACAGTAATAAATTTACAACCACCTGATCATGAAGAAAGCAATATTACTCCTGTTTATTCCATTCCATTTGTCGGCGCAGACAGCCTCAGGAGAAGAGGTAGCCAGGTGGCGGGCACAGGCAGACCGTGTAACCATTATCCGGGACAACTGGGGCATTCCGCACATCTATGGCAAAAGCGATGCAGATGCCGTGTTTGGTTTATTGTACGCACAATGTGAAGACGATTTTCAAAGGGTGGAGATGAACTATATTGAAAAGCTCGGTCGCAAATCCGAAGTGTTTGGTGAGAAAGAATTAAACAACGACCTCTATGTGCGCCTTGTAATTGATTCTTTACAGGCGATGCAGGATTATAGCAAAAGCCCGCAATGGCTGGTAAAACTCATGAACGCTTTTGCCGACGGGGTAAATTACTACCTCTACACACACCCGGCGGTAAAGCCGGCGCTGCTTTCAAAGTTTCAGCCCTGGTACCCGCTACTATGGACCGATGGAAGCATCGGCGCTATCAGCACAGGCGACATTACAGAAAACGATGCCGGCAGTTTGTATTTCGGAACAACCGCTTCACTGGTCTCCAATAAAGAACGCGGAGCAGAGCGATTAACAGGTTCGAATGGTTTTGCATTGTCGCCCTCGAGAACCATTTCTGGTAATGCAATTTTATACATCAACCCGCATGTGACCTTTTATTTCAGGCCCGAGGTCCAGGTTACAAGTGAAGAAGGCCTGGATGTTTATGGCGCCGTTACTTGGGGACAGTTCTTCGTATACCAGGGTTTTAATGAAAACTGCGGGTGGATGCATACGTCGAGCAATGTGGATGTAGCCGATATGTATGCCGAAAACATCACGAAAAAGAATAGCGAACTGTTTTATGAATACGACGGGCAGTTAAAACCTGTTAAGCAACAGGCGATGAGCTTTCGCTATAAAACAGGAAATGGATTTGATACAAAAAACATTACCACGTATGCTACTGGTCACGGGCCCGTGATGGCAAAGCGCGATGGAAAACTCATCAGCGTTAAAGCAAACAATCAATCACTGGATGGATTAATCCAATGCTGGCTGCGCACCAAGGCAACAGGCTTTGAATCTTTCAAAAAGACGATGGCCATTCGCGCCAACACTTCCAATAATACAGTGTATGCAGATAAAGACGGTAACATCGCTTACTGGCACGGCGATTTCATACCGGTGAGGGATACAAAATACAACTGGGGTAAAGTGGTCGACGGCTCAAATTCTGCCACCGAATGGAAAGGATTGCATCAGCTGGATGATATAGTCCATGTGTATAATCCTTCATCAGGTTTTATACAAAACTGCAACTCCACACCCTTTACCGTTTCCGGGAGCAGCAGCCCGGACAAAAAACACTACCCGCCCTATATGGCCCCCGATGGCGAGAACTTCCGTGGCATTAATGCGGCCCGTGAGCTTAATAACAAAGAACACTTTGACATCGATAAAATGATCAGGGCTGGTTATACAACCTACCTGCCTGCATTTGCATCGCTGCTTCCCGCATTGCTGGCTAAATTTGAAAGCACGGTTAAGCCAGGCGATTCGTTGTACAACCTTTTAAAAGAACCCATTGCGGTTTTAAAGCAATGGGACTTTCATACCGCTGAACAATCTGTTGCCACCACCCTTGCGGTGGAGTGGGCCGAACGGCTGAATTCGGTAATAAGAAAGGTCTATATTGAGGAGGGGGAGACTGACCAGGTCGATGGTACTAAAAATTTCGTGGCAAATGCTTCGGCTGAGGAGTTATTAATGCCTCTTGCAAAAGCCGTAAACAACCTTACAGATAAGTTTGGAACATGGAATATTGCCTGGGGCGAACTCAACCGTTTCCAGCGGGTAAAAAATGACCTGCAGGTGTCTTTCGACGATACGAAAACAAGCTACCCGGTTGGCTTTACATCGTCGCAATGGGGCATGCTTGCCTCGTTTGGCAGCGATTATTATGGTACGCAGAAGCGTTATGGCAATGGTGGCAACAGTTTTATCTGCGCCGTTGAGTTCGGTAAAAAAATAAAAGCGAAATCCCTGCTCGCTGGCGGTGAAAGCGGCGACCCCGGTTCAAAACACTTTAGCGATCAATTGGAAATGTATACACATGGCCAGTTTAAAGAGGTGCTCTTCTACAGGGAGGATGTAGTAAAACACGCAGAACGGACGTATCATCCTGGTGAATAAACTCCCGGGCCTGGCTGATCATATTTGATGGGCCCTGCTTTTGAAAAGGCAGTTGACATTTGTTGCGCTGAAGCATCGGGTTATCCGGCATCGGAGACTTGTGTGTCATGGCTTCGTTTGTACCAGGTCATTTTAAAATCAGCTAAACCTGCTTTTTTAATTCGTCACAGAATTCCGGATCATTCATCGAAACCACGAATAAAAAATCCCGGGTTGCTGCCCGGGATATATTGCACGTTTTCTCTCTTTTATAGCTTAATTCAGCAATTGCGACTGAGAAAGGTAAGAAGTATTGTCGCTGTATATAAAAAGACAGCTGCCGTTTTTTATCTGCGAAATAAGCTGCTGGTGAATCTGCTGCGGTATAGCGGGGCAACCTTCGCTACGGCCGATATAACCTCTGCTCTTAATGAATGATTCATTTACATAGTCTGCTGCATGCATTACGATGCCTCTTTCTTCTGCACGGTCGTTAATGCCTGCTTCTTCACCCTTTAATCTCAATGAATAGCCATGCTTGCCCTGGTAAGTGTTTTCTGTTACATAAAAACCAAGGCTGCTTTTATAACTGCTTTGCTCATTCGAAAACAATGCTGCTTTTGATAAACCGGAATTACGGCCGTGGGAAACCCATGTGTTAAACAGTAACCTTCCGGTATGCAGGTTTATCACAAAAAGCCGCTTTTGATCAGATGTCTTTGTGAAATCGATAATGGAAATAACCGAATCGTTGCGGATTTCACCGGCTGCTTTTAATTTTTCCCATCCTTTTATGGCACAATCAAAGGCGGCTTCTGAAACGCCTGTAAGGCCAAGATTAAGCGCATTGAAAAGTTTTATGGGTTGTGTAACGGCAGTGGTGGACGGGGTTGCCTCGGTGTAACAAAACTCGGTATTGTCACCGGTAAATGAAAAGGAAGCTGTGGTAACCAAAATGGCAATAGCAAGGCTCATCAGTATCTTCGGTTTGATTTTTTGCACAGGCTGATTTTTTTGAATGATTAACGGATTTTTTGACAAAGCCCACTCAGCAAAAATCCTGCGCAAAGCAGCCTGCCTGGCCCTGGAAAGTCTTTATATAATTTCTTTAACGCTCCTGAAATGAGGCAAAACGCTGCGGCGGCATTGGCTCTATTTAGCTTGGTCGAAGGTAATATTGAGCTTTCTTGTCGTGATTTTTTAACCCGGTACTTCTCGTAAGTAGTTATAAACGAATTGTTTAGTTTAATTATTGCTTGACGCGACATGAGCAGGTAATTGACAGGGTATTGTCAAATGACCTCTACGGGGTCATGGATTTTAATTCGATATTATTTTACTGTAAAACTTGTCCGGCTGCTTTGTGGGCTACGGCAGTTAAACTGTCAGATGGCCACCAGGTGGAAACGGATTCCTTTGTATGGAATGGGTTTGCCGCATATTGGACCGAACGCTGAAGGGTGCGACGCAACGGAAGTTCGATGTATGTTCTGTAGCCGGGCTCCAAAATTTATGCTCTATTTTTTGCACAGCTATACGCTTTAAAATAACTTGGGCAGCAATAACGATCGCTTTATTAACCCGCTAAAATCAACATCATGGAAAGAAGATCATTCTTGCGCACCACCGCCGCATTCTCAGCATTTACTATTGTTAAACCCGGGCTTGCTTTTGGTACCGCTGCAAACAGTGCAGTACGCA
The DNA here is from genome assembly GCA_002478885.1 of Chitinophagaceae bacterium UBA7600. GTDB lineage: Bacteria > Bacteroidota > Bacteroidia > Chitinophagales > Chitinophagaceae > DLKC01. The sequence goes on along the minus strand of DLKC01000048.1, from coordinate 20,845 downwards.
TGGGCGTTATCGGTTGCGGAAACCGTGGTACGGCGGTTATCAGTTCCATTTCTGAAAACACCAACAGCAATATAGTCGCCATTGCAGATCTTTTTCCTGATAAACTGCAGGCTGCTGAAACAAACTATAATAAGCTGAATGCCGCCAAAGGTTTTGGCGCCATCAGCAAGCAAAATATCTATAAGGGATCAAAAGCCTATATGCGTTTGCTGGAAAATAAAGATATTGATGCAGTGCTGATCTCCACGCCCTGTTATGCGCATGTGGAAATTCTGGAAGCTGCTTTGGCTGCTGGCAAACATGCTTATTGTGAGAAGCCTGTTTCAACAGATGTGGATGGTTGCAGGCGTGTAATCGAAGCCGGTGAAAGGGTGCGTGGCAAACAGAGCCTCGCTATCGGTTTCCAGATTCGTCATGCGAGTGCCTACGCAGAAATGGTAAAAAGGGTTCAGCGCGGCGATATTGGAGAACTGATCACGGTGCAGCTTTATTACTTTTCATCTGGTACGCCGTTCATTGATATCAAAAATGTGTCTGACGATGAATTCCGCATCCGCAACCATTATTATTTCCGGGCAATGTCGGGCGACACACTGTTAGACCAGGGCATTCATATGCTGGATGTTTGCAACTGGGCATTGCAGGGCCACCCGGTGAATGCAGTTGGCCGTGCAAGTGCAAAAGGAAAGCTGCCGGTAGGTGATGCCTTCAGTAACTTCCAGGTGATATACGAATACCCGAATGAAGTAAGTGTAAGCATTCATACGACCAAAGTGGGCCCGAAGTTTGGGGATGTCTGCTGCAGGTTCCTTGGCAGTAAAGGCAGTGCTGTGGCACATTACAGCGGCGGCGTGTTTATAGAGGGCGATAATCAATGGGACTCCGGCGTCGCCAGGACTGATGCAGAATTAACGCCTGCCCAGCAAGCTGCCGGGGTGTTTAATTCATCGCTGCATGATGCTGATTCAAATAAGGACAAAGCATTTATCGATAGCATCGTCAGCGGCAATTATATCAACGAAGCGCGTTCAGGCGCCGAGTCAACACTCACTGCGATTCTCGGCCGCGAATCGGCAACCGCACAGCGACTCATGACATGGGACGAAGTCTATTTTTCCAATCAAAGGATTGACCCTAAATTAAATCTTGCGCAGTTCGTGTAACGAGTAGGTTATACAAATATTTCTTTTGAGCCCGGCTTTTGCGGAGAAGCCGGGCTTTTCTTGCGCGATAGAGCCCGCTTATCTGGCATGCACGCTGCTACGCTTTGTCCCTTACCCGGCAGCATTACTGGTGCGGTGTTATTTTCCCTGAAGCGGATGCGAGGCTTAACGACAAAACCAACAGGTCCCACAGGAAATGGCAAAGCATCAGGATTTTTATGTTACGGTAACGTTCATAAAAAATGGCGAAGATGATGCCGATGAAAAAGGGTACCACCACATTCTGTATGGTGCCCCAACCAAGATGTATTAAACCAAATAATATAGAAGAGAGAACAATGGACAGCCATTTGTTTTTAAATAGGAGGTTGAGTCTTGGCAACAGGTAACCGCGGAACACCAGTTCTTCCATAATACCTGCGGTAATCAGCGTGAAGAACATGAGCGGGTAGTTGTGTTGCAATACTTTCATCACATCGGCAAAGCGGCTGCTTTGTTGGATGGGGCCGGCTAGTTTGATCAGCAGGCTTATACCAACAGAGCCCGCGAATATCACAAGCATCATGATCATCAATGCAGCTACATAAAAACCTGCGTCGTATTCTTTTTCGTTCCATAGCAGGAATGGCCGCTGCTCTTTGCGTTTTGCATACAACCATAAAACTGCAAGCGAGATCCATAATAAGCATCGCGAAATAAAAAACGATCCGGCGCTCAATATATCAATGTGCAGGACGGGCAGAAAATACCGGTCGGCCAGTAACACAACGGATGGTAATAAGAAGGCGAGCAGTATGCCTGTGATCAATATACGTTTACTGCTGCCTGGTACCTGCGTTTCAATTGTTTCCATATTGCGCTAACTGGTTTGGGTTTTCAGGCTGAATGCGGACAGGTCGAAACTCAACGGTGCTTCGCAAGCCATTTCACACAGCAGTTTTCCGATCGCACTGGAGAATTTAAATCCATGTCCGGAGCATGGGCTTGCGATGATGATATTATTATTGGCAGGATGCCTGTCAATGATAAAATCTTCTGTAGCTGTGTTTGTATACATGCAAACGGATGAATGGCTGTAAGTGACCTTCACGTTAAAATGGGTGGAAATGATACTCGCAAGATGATCGATCTCTTCCCTGTGCACTTCCCTGTCAACCGTGTCGGGGTTAGATTCAATCCCGCCATGATGTATCGCAATCTTGAGTTTGTTCTCCAGTGCAGGAAAACCATAGAAGACATTGTGCCTTGATAATTCCCATATATAGATTGGGAAATTGGCGGGCGAAAACCATTCAGGATTACCTGCTTCAAAATCAAACCAGCACAATGGTTGCCGGGTAACGGTGAGCGGCATTTGTAACGACGGGAATAGGGTGGTCATCCATGCCCCATTACTCACGATTAGCTTTCCAGCAGTATAATTTCCCTTTGTTGTATTGATGGAAATTGTACCATCAGCCAGGCTGCTGACCTCAGTGACTTTTTCATTAAACCGGAACCCGGTATTGCTTCCGGATGCGAGTGAAAGATGCGCGGTAATGCATGCCTCAGGGAAAAGCAGGCCGGCATTTTTTTCGTACAGTGCCACAGTATTGTAATCGGGCCTGAATGCGGGGAAACGCTTGCTGATCTCTTTGCTACCGATCACCTCATACCACACATTCCATTTGATTGCACTGTGCTCTGCACCTGAAAATACCTTGCTGTCTTTGTGACCTAGCATTAGCCCGCCTGTTTTTAGGAACAGCTGTTTGCCTGATGCCTGTTCCAGTTCCTGCCATAAAACATAAGCCTGTTGCACCAACGGAACATAAAGCGGGCTTTCAAAATAAGCCTCCCTGATAATGCGGCTCTGGCCATGTGATGAGCCGTAGGTATGCGGTGGTTCAAACTGGTCAAGTACCAGTATTTTTTTGCCGGTCTTTGACAAATGATAAGCTGCAGCGCTGCCCATGGCGCCTGCACCAATTATCGCAACATCGTAGTGCATACTCATCTATTCTTCTCCCTTTGGTATGGATCCATTGTATAATTTCCATTTCCATTCTTTCCCGCGTTTGACAAATATGGCGGTAAAGCGATAGGGTGTTACTAATGTTTTGCCATAGTTATCTGTAACGCTCATATGTCCATCGGTAAATGCCCATGCAGTGTTTTCATTGCCGGTGATGGTGAGGCTTTGATAATCCCATTGAAAACTGAATTGAGCAAAAAGGGATCCGATGAACTTTTTAATATCTGTTCTTCCCATGCTGATTTCTGCACTGTCTGAACCTACGAGGATGATATCGTCTGAATTGTCAAACTGGTGCATGAATGCATCTGTGTCTCTTTTCTTCGCCACGTCATTCCATGTATCCAATACTTTTTTGATGGCTGTTTTGTAATCTTGTGCAAAACCATTGGAGAAGCCGAACAGCGTAATCATGCTGAAAAGGAGAATGAATCTGTATTTCATGCTCGTTGTGTTAATCGTTAGATATTACTGAATGAAGTATTAAACGCAGAGGTGCGCGATACCGGGTAAGCTGGCTCTGGCGCGCAAGAAAAGCCCAACTCTTTGCCAGGAGTTGGGCTCATCAATTGTATCATCATTGCTACGTTTTTATAATGCAGCATCTTCCGCATCTTCTTTTTCTTTGAGGCCTTTGATGAGGTCGAGTGCTTCGGCAACTACATCACACATGATCGTGATTAACGAACCCGGCTTTGCAGTATCGTATGCCCACATGATCGCATCCTTTTCATTGAGAATGATCTTAACAGGGATTTCTCTTGTTCTTGTTTCGTTGATGCCATCAACAAGCAGGTTTACGATTTCATCAGCTGTCCGGCCACGCAGGTTCTTATCGCAGCGGATAATGATTTCATCGAAATATTTTGCAGAGATGCGCCCCAGCTCACGTATGTCGTCATCACGACGGTCACCCGTGCCACTGATGATGCCGATCTTTGGCGTGCCATCCAGTTTGCTTTGGAAATCGCCCAGCAACTCAAGCCCCGCTGGGTTATGCGCAAAGTCGACCAAAAATTTGAAATGCCTGAACTGGAATAAATTGAGGCGCCCGGGCGTTTGCGCAGGCGACGGTACAAACGTGGCAAGTGCACTACGGATGTCTTCGATAGTAATGCTTTTAAATAAATAAGTTGCCAGCATTGCAGGTAAGGTATTCATGATATTATGCAAAGCCTTTCCGCCAAAGGTGATCGGTATGTCGGTCACTTTCATCACCCTTATTTTCCAGGTGCCTTTCATGATGCTCACATAGCCGTTCTCATACACAGCTGCATAACCACCACCGGCACAATGTGCTTTAATACGCGGGTTGTTTTCATCCATGCTGAAATAGGCAACATTGCACTCAAGGTCCTTATGCATCTGGTAAACAAGATCGTCATCTGCATTTAAAATGGCATAGCCATGTTTAAAAGTCGTCTCCGGTATAACACCTTTTACCCGGGCCATTTGTTCAAGCGTGTCGATGCCACCGAGACCGAGATGGTCCGCGGTTACATTGGTGACAATGCTTACATCACAGTGCTGGAATGCAAGGCCACTTTTTAAGAGGCCTCCACGGGCAGATTCAAGTACGGCGAAGTCAACCGTTGGGTCTTTCAACACAAACTGTGCGCTCACCGGACCGGTGCAATCGCCTTTCATGAGCATCTGGTTTTGTATATACACACCATCGCTTGTTGTGTATCCCACTTTTCGCCCTGCTGTCTTACAGATATGCGCCGTTAACCTCGTGGTGGTGGTTTTACCATTTGTTCCGGTAACAGCTATAATGGGTATGCGGCCATTGCTTCTGTCGGGGAACAGCATATCGATCACCGGCTCCGCCACATTGCGCGGCAGACCTTCGGCAGGTTCTATATGCATGCGGAAGCCCGGCGCTGCATTTACCTCAAGGATGGCACCACCGTTTTCACTTACAGGCGTGCGAAGATCGGGCGCCATAATGTCGATGCCGCAGATGTCAAGGCCAATGATTTTCGCAATGCGTTCGCACATCACGATATTCTCAGGATGCATTTCATCGGTAACATCTGTTGATGTGCCACCGGTAGAAAGATTGGCTGTCGGCTTTAACAAAACCTGCTCACCTTTCGCCGGAACGGTTTCTATGCTGTAGCCTTTTTCGTCGAGCATCTTCTGCGTGAACTGGTCAATGGTAATTTGTGTTAGTACTTTCTCATGGCCAAAACCGCGCCGCGGATCCTTATTCGTTTCTTCTATCAGCCATTGAATATTATGTTCTCCATCGCCGATAACAGCAGCGGGAGTACGTAATGCAGCACAAATAAATTTATAGTTGATCACCAGCACACGGAAATCAACACCACGAATAAATTTCTCGCAGATAACACTGCGGCCGTAACCCTGTGCGGCTTCCAGTGCTCTTGTGGCCTGTTCCCACGTAGTGATATTGGTCGTATTGCCTTTACCGTGATTGCCGTCGATCGGTTTTATCACCAGCGGGTAGCCGAACTTGTCAACAGCATCTCTCAGCCCTGCTTCCGAACGAATGACCGTGCCACGTGGCACAGGTATTTCTGCGGCGCCTAACAGGTTCTTGGTTTCTTCTTTATCGCAGGCTATGTCAACGGCAATATTGCCGGTTGTGCTTGCAATGGTTGCGCGAATCCGTTTTTGGTGAACACCATAACCAAGCTGAACAAGGCTTTGTTTATTCAGTCGTATATAAGGAATACCACGTTTCTGTGCTTCTTCCACAATACAGCCGGTTGAAGGCCCGAGCCTCGTATCTTCTCTTATCTCCCGCAATTGCTGAATGTCGTATGCAAGGTCATAAGGAACCGCGTCTACCAATGCCTGGGCAATTTTAACAGCGGCTTTTGCGGCATACACACCGGCATCATCTTCCATATAACTAAACACCACGTAATAAATGCCCTCGGTGCCCGTGGTGCGTGTGCGGCCAAAACCACAGTCCATACCGGCCAGTGTTTGCAGTTCCAGTGCAATATGTTCAATCACATGGCCCATCCACGTTCCTTCAGTAACGCGTTTAAAAAAACCACCGGGATGCCCTTCGCTGCAACGGTGCTCATACATGCTGGGAAACATCGTTTCCAGCCTGTGCTGAAAACCATCGATCTTATTGGTGGGACGGTGTTCAAGCTCTTCAAGGTCAAGCCGCATCTGAATCAGTTTTAAACGGCGAACGCTCCAGTAGTTGGGCCCTTTCAGTACTTTAATGTCTTCAATTTTCATAGCAGAAGATTTGATTTAAGTTGCCGGTTTTATGATTTTTTGATAGTGGTAAGCCAGCATCGGCAATGTTGGCATCGTCCCTTGTGTCACTCACTTGTACAGTAACAAATGCAGCAGCAGTTTTATAAAAAGACGAAAAAGAAAGATAGGTAAAAATCTTTATCAAAAAAGATTCTTCAACGGCATATTGATGATCCTTCCTGCAAGCTGCTTTGATTGTTTTAGTGAATATTAGTCACCGGTAACCTGTAATAAAACAGGTTGCTTTTTTGGGTCAAGCCAGTGAATGAGTTTAATGATGTTGTCTTTGCTCATGGCAGTGCATCCAACTGTCGGGTGCTCGGCGTTTTCCCACACATGCAGGAAAATGCAGGAACCCATGCCGGGTGTGTAGTTTGTGCTGTTGTATAAAACCCAGATGCCGTATTCATACGCATTATCCTGCCGGTGCATGTATTCAAAGCTGTTCCAGTCCTGTTTGGCAATGCTGTCTTTGTCGAGTGGCCGGTTATAGTAGGCAGACTTCACATCATCAACACAGATGTCAGTGCTGTCAACCTGCTGCCAGGGCATCTTCACTTTTTCAAGCGAATGATAACTAAACACAGGACCGAGCTTAAACAAACCTGCAGGTGATTTCCCGTCGCCTTCTTTTTTGTTTTCAAGACCGGAACTGTGTGGGATTTTTGTATACGCATCCCATGCAAGACCGGTACGGCCAACGGTTACAGCAAATGAATCAGCCAGCTTCCATGGTTTATGTGCCGACTTTCGATGGTACAAATACATCACCCCGGTTATGTCGGTTGGCTTTGCTGTTTTTACAAAAAGCAGTTGTTTGTTACTGCCGAGAAAGGTACTGTATTGATCGGGTTGCTGGCAGAAGCCCGGGATATTGTAAGCCAGTAAAGCAATACAAAGAATTGGTTTTAAACGCATCGCTGAAATTATACAATCTGTATGGAAATAATCTGGTTTTGATTGATTATTTATTACTGCTTATGCATAGAGTATTGATTGGTTTTGGCATAATTACTATAACTTATTCTTTTATAAACTTTCTTGTAATAATCTCATTGCCTGTTTCGATACTTATGATATACGTACCCGCTTTTAACGAAGCAATATTACAGGTGTGCGTGTTGGCTGTTGCAGTTGCTTTAAGAACAATATTGCCATATAAATCTGTGATGCGCAGTTTTGTGTTGCCTGTGGAAGCAAGCCCTTCAATGACCAAATTATTCTTTGCAGGATTAGGATATATTTTTATGGCGGCATTGTTGTTTTCTACCAACACGATATTTGAATTAACGGAACTGCCATCTGTGCTAACTGCGGAGAGCCGGTAATGGTTATCGCCGTTGAGCGGAGCGGGGTCTTCAAAATTATAATTAGCCGTATTGCTGTTGTGTAATATTCGTGCAATCTCCTTAAAGGCAGCGCCATCAGTGCTGCGCTGTACACTGTAATAGCTGATATTGTTACCGGGCTTATCATCCCAGGTAATACCATGATGATGCAGCCATTTTTTTAGTTTCGTTATGATTGGACCCGGATCTTCATTGCCATTATATCTTGCAACGGCCAAACTATAGCTGCCCTTTGTGCCAACTACAACAATCTTTCCATCTGGCTGCAACATCGCATCATTGCCGCCAGTAGGTTCTCCGAAATTAGTTATTACTATTCCGCCGATACCGAAGTTTTCATTAAGTGAGCCATCTTTATTGTAACGTATAGTAAGAAAGTCGGAAGCGCTTCCAGCTACAACGATTTTATTATCATCGGTGACTAAAACTTTATTACCACTAGAATAATAACCGTTGATTGATGTGGATACTTTTCCGTCATCATTAAAGGTACTGTCAAGATTTCCATTTGAAAGATATCTTGCGACAGCGACCTGAGATGAACCAAGACCATTACTGATGCCAGCAGCAACGATCTTTCCATCGGGCTGCATGGTCACAGAGTTAATGATTTCGCCTCCAGGCGCAAAATCAGTCTTTACTATTCCACTCTTTCCGAATGAACTATCTGGCACGCCGTCTGAATTATAACGTGCAAGCATAAATAAATCTCCTAAGCCTAAATTATTTACTCCGCCGGCAACTATTTTTCCATCAGGTTGAATAACGACTGAATTAGCATAGCTGCCGCTGAGAATTTTGACTATACCAAGATTCCCAAAAGTCAGATCTGGCTTGCCGTCAGGCAGATACCTGGCTATAAAAAAATTCGGAAAATTCATACCAGCAATAACAATCTTTCCGTCTTCCTGTAGTGCAACATCAAAAGCATAGTCTTTTTCGCTGCCAAAATCATCAATTATTATTCCTTTATCTCCAAATGTTGTATCCGTTGTTCCATCAGTGTTATATCGAACCAAAAGGATATTGTAGTTGTAGTTTTGTGGATAGTTAGGATCATCTTTCCCAATTGCGCCTGTTGCTATAATTTTACCATCTGTTTGTATTGCCAAAGCCCTTACCTGATCATCGTAGTATTGCTGCGGGAAAACAGTATAAGCCTTTCCTCCTAACCCAAATGAAAAATCTAAACTTCCGGTTGAATTTAATCTGCTTACCAAAAGGCCTGCAGAATAAGGGGTTGTTCCGCCTATAACGATTTTGCCATCCGTTTGCAAAGCTGTGGCATAAACATAACCGAAATCCTCCATTACAACTTTGCCAGCAATTCCAAAACTGTTGTCCAAAGTGCCCGGCTGTGAAATTCCCCTGCTTCCAAAAAACATATAGTTCAGAACAAGGATAATTATATACTTTTTCATAAAATGTTATTTTGCTGGTTATTTAAAGATTGGTTTTAAAAATTTTTTAGGGATTGAAATAATCGTCGCAGGTATAGTTATTTTCATCGTTAACCGAATAGCTACATGCTGCGTTATCAGAGATATTGCATTTGACTCTATTATTTCTGCATTCTACAAAACGTGACCTCCCTAAACTGTCATCAATATTTTTCAATATGGCAATAAAAAAAGTATTGGTACGACCAGCTATGTAAGAGTAAACTGAATCTTGATTATTATAACCAGTTCCAAAATCGCTTTTAAAATTAACTCCATCATCATCCAAACCATGCGCCATATCACAATCAATGTAAACTTCCACTGACACTCCCTTGTAGTTGAATATTCGAAATAATACTTCTGCCCCAATTCCATACGCATCCGCCGTATCTCGCCTTGTATCTAAGCTCAAAGAAGTGCCAGAAACAAGACAATTTCTTTCAACGTTAAAATTAGTTTTTTTAGAAGCAGAGCTATCGAAAGAATAATAGATTGAAGCAGTGTCAACCGGGAAAATGTTATCATTAAGACCTTGAAAAGCAATTAAGGGAGGAAAATAATTATTATTATTAAAAAAACTGCGAGGGTTATTTTTTTTGCTAATATCAATTGACATTCCACCCCACATGTCCAAAACACCTCTGATTTTAGGCAAATATTCAATTGTTGTATCCCCAATATAAAAATCTTGATCGATATCCCCAAGAACAGAACTAACTCCAGCATAACCTTGGTCATTTTGATATTGAAATTCATAGTATGCAGCATTCATTGCAATAAGACTACCTGCACTTATTCCACCAATAAAAATGCTTGAAGTATCTATTTGAAAACGACCTCCATTATCATTAACTCTTTGTTTATATATTATAGTACGAATAGCGCCTCTGGCATCCTGGGATGCGCGATAGAGAGCTAAAAGTTGCTGTGCGGAAACAAAGTTAAATATGGGATTAGGTGACGACCTGTTATCAGGCAGTACCCCACGCCTATATTCTACATTAAATACGATAAATCCTCGTTTTGAAAGCTCCCTGCATAAATAAGTAATCCCTCTATTGTTAAGACTGCTGCATTCGAAAAAACTACCCCCATGAAACATAATAATTACAGGAAGTCCGCAACTTGAATAACTAATTCTTTGATTGTTGATACTATCGGGGAAAAATACATTGTATCGCAGTGAGTCGGAATAAGTTTCACAAGTAGTTGGTTGATTACTTAATCCATCACACCTATCTTTCTCATATAATACATCTTTAAACCCTGTTGCGGCTGGAGTTTTGCCATAAATAATATTCTGAACAGAATCTACTTTAAGTCCTGTAATGGGGTTAGTCAAGTCTACAGTACATGCGGATGAAATAAATGAACAAGCTGAAAAATCTGTTGGCTTTATAAAATTGAAGTTGATGAAGCTGTATAACAAAAATATTACCAAAAGGTAAAAAGTGTTTTTTTTCATAAGTCAGGTTTTAAATAATCAAGATTAGCTTATTGAAGCTATGCTATTTCTGTTCATATGAACATTAAAATTTACCGCTATCTTAAATATGCATATCAAAATATCAGCAAACAATCGTCAATAAAATTGATTAATTTAATTGGCCGAAAATAATTAGGAAACCCGAAGTGTGCGACGCAACCGGCGATGCCACAAGTGCGATTGCCCGGCCCATAAATCTTTTCCTCACATTATGCACGATTCATTCTGCTTAATGTTAACTGAATGTTACGCAAAATGAATTCCCTTATTTTTGTGATGAACCAATAGACAAGCATGAGCATTCCAAAAGGAAAACTAATAGCAATAGGCGGTGCGGAGGATAAAGGCTCAGGAGAGATTGAAGAGTTTCACCGCGACAACCTTAACTTTTTTGAACTTGGCATTTTACGACGTATTGTTGAAGAGGCCGGCGGCCCCACTGCCCGCATAGAAGTGATCACTACCGCATCAACCATTCCTTATGAAGTTGGCAATAATTACCTCAATGCTTTTGGCAAAATCGGCTGCACCAACATCGGCCTCATGCATATCCGCAACCGCGATACCGTGAACGACAACGATTACATGAAACGCATTAAAAACTGCGACTGCGTGATGTTCAGCGGTGGCAACCAGATGCGGCTGACAGCGGTTTTTGGCGGAACAGGTTTTTTAAAGACCATCATTAAACGATACGAAGAAGAGAAGTTTGTAATAGCCGGCACATCGGCCGGGGCAATGGCCATGAGCAGCACCATGATCTATGAAGGCAATGCCAGCCGCGCCCATTTAAAAGGGGAAGTGAAAACAACTACGGGCCTCAGTTTTATGGACGGCGTTATTTTCGATTCGCATTTTGAAAAACGTGGGCGCTTTGGAAGGCTCGCACAAGTAGTGGCAGCGAACCCTTCCTGCATCGGCATCGGGCTTGGCGAAGATACGGGCATGCTGATAACACAGGGCGACCGCATGGAGGCGATCGGCAGCGGACTGGTGATCATCATCGACGGGCACGAAATCAATCACACCAATATCGCAGATATTCCCCATGGCAATCCCATGAGCGTTGAAAACCTGAAAGTGCATTTCTGCGCAAAAGGCAATGGCTATATACTAAAAGACAGGAAGTTTGTCGAGCTGATGGGCAAAGAAACCACCCCTGTAATGACGGATGTGTATTGATGCGGTGAACGATCAATCGTGAATAATGAATAATTTTTTTTGGGGATCCATGCATCAGTAAAAATAGCATCTTTCGTTGCGTCGCACACTTGTACAGCATTGCCTTGGGCGCCGGTATTTTGAATATTGAGCAAAAAAAGGTTAAGCAGGCCGCTTGGCCTTTTTTATGCAGGAGTGTAAGGGTGTGGCAAGCCATTTCTTTTCATTGCCCCGGAAATCAACTGCTTTAATTAAAAAGTCAAAAAAATAAACCTTCGGTTTTAAAAATATTTCAACCTGTTTTTCTGTTATTATATTTGAACTTTTAATAACTGCATGGTTAAAGCTTTACGGCATATATTTTTCGCCTGTTCGCTTACATTTGCCGCGCTAACTGCTATTAGTCAGCCGGGTACTTCCGTTGATCTTAAAAAGCCGCCACAATACGAAAAGAGGATACTTGGCGCAGAAAAAACAGGGCAGAAAAAATTCAATTACCCGCGCCGTTTGTATCAAAACACCATTACCCACTATAATTATTTCTTTAACGGGAACGCCAAACTAAACGAGATAGTTGACCTTGCCGCGCAAGCCAACCCGGAAGACTACACCGCGCTCTTGCCTTTTTATAAGTATAACCTCGACATGATCGCGGGTAACGGCGAACTTGATTCTATCATTTATAAATGCAACGAGGGGCTTTTGCTGCACGATCTCCGCAACTATTGGGTGGATGATATTTACTTACTGCTGGGTAAGACCTACTATTACAGGAAGGATTTTGATTCTGCAGACCAGGTGTTCCGTTATATCGCTTATGCTTTCGCGCCGAAGGAAGAAGGTGGTTACGATATTCCGGTAGGCAGTAACGTGTCTGGCACCAAAGGCTTGTTCTCGGTTGCAACCAAAGAAAACAATTCAATCATTCAGAAAGTATTTTCAACACCGCCCAGCCGTAACGACGCATTGCTTTGGCAGGCGCGCAATTATATTGAGTCGGAACGATTGGGTGAAGCTGCCGGTATTCTTGAAATTCTGGGTAATGACCCGGTATTTCCCGAAAGGCTTAATCCCGAGTTGAATGAACTGCTTTCCTGGCTCTATTACAAACAAAACCTTTTTGACAGCTCCGCCTCTCATCTGGTTAGAGCCCTTGACCGTGCCCGCACAAAGCAAGACAAAGCCCGGATGGAATTTCTCGCCGGGCAAATGTTCCAGGCTTCAGGTATGAAAGCCGAAGCGATAGAATGGTACACAAAAGCAGCCGCCGGTACCATCGACCCGGTATTGGGTGTTTATGCCAATCTCAACAGTATTATTGCTGCGGGCGACAGTTCAGGCGAAAGTCTCGTTAAACAGAAGCTGGATAACCTGGTGAAAATGGCGAAAAGGGATAAATATGTCTCGAGCAGGGATATTATTTACTATGCCGTAGCCCAGATATACGTGGAGCAAAAGGATTATGAGTCAGCGACACAGATGCTGAAGAAAAGCATTCAGTATAACGAGCAGGAAAACCCGGCACAGCGTAGCCGGTCTTTTATGTTGCTGGCCGATATCAAATACGATACGCACGAATATGTGGATGCTAAGAACTATTACGACAGCGTTTCGGCCAACTACCTGGCCAGCGATAAGGATAAACAGCGTCTTGATGCCAGGTCACCCGGGCTGGGTATCATCGCGACCAATTATACCACCATACACGAAGAAGACAGTCTTCAGCATCTTGCCGCAATGCCCGAAGATAAACGCGAGGCCGCTGTTAAAAAAGTATTGAAGGCACTGAGAAAACAACAGGGTTTAAAAGACGAGGAGAACGATGTGAACATCAATCCCGCTATTCGCCAGGAAAACCAGGGCGATCTTTTTAACCAGGGCAACACCACCGCAAAATCATCTGACTGGTATTTTAATAACCTTAATCTAAAAAGTACCGGCTTTAACCAGTTCAGGGCAAAGTGGGGTCAGCGGCCGAATGTGGATGACTGGCGCAGGCTCGATGCCGTTAAAAATGCGCAGCAGCAGGAACAACAGGATCAGCAGGCAGAGGACGATTCTACAGGTACAGCTGCGCCAAACAACAACGCGATGCTGCCAAAAAGGGGAGGCATGGGTAAAACACCAGGCGCTAACCCAAATGCGGCCAATGGCAGTGACGATGGTGAATTGTCTTATGAGTCTTTGTACGCCAACCTGCCTATCACCGACGAGCAGAAAAAGACCTCTGACGACCGGATTGCAGAAGCGCTGTTCAGCAATGGCCAGGCTTTCCAGGACCAGTTGGAAGACTATGACGCAGCCATCAAAGCATACGAAGAATTGCTCACAAAATTCCCTGGCAATAAAGACCGCGAACAAGCTTTTTTCAACCTGTATTATTGCTACACAAAAACCGGCAGAAAAATCGCCGCAGACTCCGCCATCATGGCGCTGAATCGCGATTTTCCAAAAGGGGATTACACGGCAAAACTTAATAACAAAGGAACTGACGTGAAACAGGTTGCAGACCCGGCTACCAAAAAATACGAGGATATTTATAACCTTTTCATTGAAGGCAGTTTTGATAAAGCAAAAACTGAAAAGGAAGCTGCCGATAAAGAATATGGCAACAGTTACTGGACACCACAATTGCTTTACATAGAGTCTATCTACTATGTTTCAAAGAAAGACGACAGCCTGGCAATTGAAAAACTCACCAGCCTGCAGCAGCTTTTTGCTAAGTCGCCTATGGCTGAAAAAGCGGCAACCATGATCGATGTTTTAAAGCGCCGCAATGAAATTGAAGACTATCTCACCAATCTCAAAATAGAACGCTATAAGGAAGATGCAGCGCCGGTAGTTGATCTCACACCGGTAAGGCCTACCATTGAAAAAGCAAATACTAAAACAGACTCCGTCGTGGCAAAACCAGTGACCGAAGTTGCAAAGACAAAACTTGACTCAACTGGTAAGGCAAATGATATGGTAAAGAGTTATGAATTCGATGCCAAAGACCCTCAATATGCAGTTGTATTGCTCGATAAAGTTGACCAGGTGTTTATCAATGAAACAAAGAATGCCTTCAGTCGCTACAACGCGGTAAATTTCTATAGCCAGAAACTATTTATCAACCCGCTTAAATTAGACGACCGTTACAACCTCGTTCTTATCGGCCCCTTCGATGACGCAGTCGGTGCGATGAATTACATCGATAAAACAAAACCGGTCGCTTCGTCCCGCATCATTCCATGGCTGAAGCCCGAAAAGTATAGTTTTGCCATCATCAGCGAGGCCAACCTCGACATTATGCGCGAAACAAAAGATGTGGATGCCTACAAACGCTTACTCGAAAAAGCTTTGCCCGGAAAATTCTGAGAAAATATTGTGGCGCCCTGCATGTGTGCAGGTGGCAACGTTCCTTGCGTCGCACCCGTGTACTGCATCGCTTTGCGCGGCATGAAAAAGGCACACTTCAACCTCGTTAAAAGAACAACATCGCGGTAAGAAATACAATATGTTTTTTTATCAAGAGGCATTTAACGGATGCCGCTCATATTCCCATTCCCATACTTCGCCATCTTCCGGATCAATGACTGTTCCCGATAACCTGAAATGATTTTTCTGCAGAATTCTTGTAGAGTAATTATTTCCCGGTAATGTTCTCGCAGTAATGATCACGCACGGATCGCTTTGCAGGGCCAGGTCAACCAGTGCCTTGCAGATAGCCGTTCCAATGCCTCTTTGCCGATGCTGCGGCATCGTGCCATAGGCGATCTCAATCTTGCTGTTCACGGGCTTGCCTTTATATGCTGCACTGCCAACAATCATCCCGTTCATACTTGCGTAATAACCTACCCACGGCGGCGTATAGCCAATACGGTTGAAATAATCGATCGTGATTTGCAGCGTGTCTGCGCAATCCGGGTTGTTGACGAATGCAGCATTTGCTTCAACTGTTTGCTTTATAGGAAGAAGCTGGATCATTTATTAAAAATACTATTTCCCGGCAAGGCATGAATTTAAAATTGCTGCACAGTGTTTTGTAAGTATAAGAGTGCGGCGCAACAGTTGATGCTCAATGTGCAGGTGCCGGTTACAAAATATAATCAAATAAAAATGCCGGAAGAAACTCCCGGCATTTATAATGATGTTGTAAAAAACTAACGCGTTTGTTTTGCTGTCGCGGGCTGCAGGTGATTGATAAAATAATAACCGCCGAAAAGAACAGTTGAGAAAAACAGAGTCGCATAGAGGCTGTTCGGGTAAAAGGGTAGCGCATCACTATAGGTGAGGAGCAGACCATCCCATGTTTTCGGCCTGCCCAGTCCGCCGGAACCTGCCCACACCGCAAGGTTTGACAAAATAAAATAAACAGAAGGAGATGCCAGCGATGCCAGCAACACCGAAACCACGTTGATCTTTTTGATGAGGAAGCCAATAAAAGTGAGGCCGGCAAATAAGCCGTAATTGAGCAGCTGGCCCTCGTAAAAACCCTGTATAGTGGAAAGGCCGTTCATATAAAGTGCCTGGTACAAAACATCGGAGAGAAACATGGAAAGAATGGGTAAAACAAAGGCCCATTTCTTGTCTTTTATAAAAACGGCGCCACCAAAAATAGCCATCGCATATTGCGGTGCAAATCCATAAGGCCTGTTGGGAAATACCCTGTACAATGCTGCCACAACTACCATCAAAACAAGTGCTATTATAACTGACTTAGTAATTTTCATAATAAAGAATTCTATCGATAAAGGTAAGTGTTAAATGCTAAGGTACAAATGCTTTGTAGGCAAGTGTGTGCGAAGTTGTGGATAGTGTATAAGGCTCACCGGAAAAGATGACCGCAACCTGCCCTTTTTGAAGGATTTTTACCGTGGTTCCGGTAATGGTAAGTTCGCCCTCCATAACGGCGACCATCTCCAGCGATGACGACCTTTCTTCAATGACTTTACCATCACTGAGATCGATCTTGCTGAGGCCAAAATCCATCACCGGGCAGGGGAAAATAATTTCTCCTGTGTGTGAGTGAAGCCCCGTCATAATGTTGGGTGTAATGCCCTCAAAAATGGTATGTTTCAGCAGTTCGGGAATATCTACATGTTTTACAGTTAAACCGCCACGTAGTACATTATCGCTGTTTGCCATCAGTTCCATCGCTTGGCCTTCCAGGTAGGCATGCGGTATCCCTGCTCCCTGATAAACACCTTCCCCGGGGTTCACTTTTACAATGTTGAAAAAGTAAATAGAAAAAACACCACGATCGATATTGCTGATATTTTCATGGCCTTCAAAGAGTTTGGCAACCCACCAGCCGGCATCGGCCTTCGTAAGTTTGCCTTCTTTTTTTGCCGCGATCTCTCTTTGCACAAGTGGCATCAGTAGTTTATCTGTTTCTTGCTGCGAAAGATGCATAACGTGGCTGTAAAGGCCTTTATAATCTTCTGTTTCGAATATTGTTGCGAGGCCTGCAAATTCGGGTATGCTGCTCAGCAACGGTCCTATTTTTTCACGGACCAAAAAGCCATGCAATAACCAGAATTCACTAAGGGCTACCATAACCTCGGGTTTATGGTTCTTATCGCGATAGTTCCGGTTAGGAGCATCACGCGGGATACCCGCAGCTTCTTCAGCGGCAAAGCCTTTCTCTGCTTCTTTTTTTGATGGGTGCACCTGTATTGACAGCATCTCTTTTACATCCTGCACTTTAAAAAGATAAGGTAACTGGTCGTCGTAAGCCGTTACAGTTTTAATACCCAGGGTTTTGTAGGGATCTTCTTTGATCAGTTTGTCGAGCAATACCTCACCATCTCCGGTTTCGATAACCGCACCGGCAAGCGGGTGAGCGCCCATCCAATATTCGGCAAAGGGTTGTTGTTCTTCATTTTTGATGCCAAGCCATGACGGGATAAAATCATAACCGCCCCAGGCGTAGTGCATCACTTTTCCTTTTAAAATGAAAATTTTATCTTGTAGCATATGTGCATTTGCATTTGGTTCGCAAAATACACGGTAATTGACTTAAAAAATTCATGAAGAAAAGAAATATATGAATCAGTCAACTTTTAGCATATGAAGGAGACCTACAACAGCAAAATGGGTAGCAGGGGAGAAGACCTGTCGGTTAAATGGATACAGGAACATGGTTTTACCGTAATAGAACGTAACTGGCGTTTCAAACACCTCGAGGTGGATATTATAGCTTCAAAAGGAAAAAAACTTCACTTTTTTGAAATTAAAACCCGAACCACGGATAAGTATGGAAATCCCGAAGAAAGCGTGGGTAAAAAGAAAATGCAGAACATGCGTAAAGCGGCTGAGGAATACCAATTCCTGCATCCCCAATGGCTGTTCCTTCAAGTCGATGTGCTCGCGATCAAGATGTATCCTGGTCAACCCTTTGAATTTTTTCACATTGAGGATGTGTTCTTTTAAGGCCTGGCAAATACTAATCTGCCGACTGCACATTGTGCTTCATGATGCCGATCTGGTTTTTTGTGCCGAGGACGATCACCTTCATACCGGCAGAAATAACGGTTTCTTCAGGAGGATTGATAATAAATTTCCCTTCCTTATCTTTTATACCGATACAATTTACACCGGTTTTTTTCCAGTCCATCACCACCTTAAGTGATTGGTCCCGGAGTTGTGGTGGCAATTTTTGGTATTCAACCGATTCCATACTAATCACATCTCCGTCTTCACTGGAGAGATAATCGACAAATTCAATCACATCAGGCTTGGAAACAAGCGTGGCCATATGCGTGCCGCCAATCTTGTCAGGCATAATAATGCTGTCAGCACCAGCTTTTTTTAGTTTAACTGCAGAACCATGTTGTGATGCCCTGCTGATAATTTGTACTGTCGGGCTCATCGACCTGGCCGATAAAACAATAAATACATTATCTGCATCATCCGGCAAGGCTACGATCAGCGCCTTTGCGCGGTGAATGCCTGCTCTTACCAGTGTTTCGTCCTCAGTGGCATCGGCATTTACATAAGCGAGGGTAGGGTCGGTAACAAGCCACTGGTTAATATGGGTAAGATCATTTTCCACAACAACAAATTCAACTTTGTGGGCCTTAAGCGTTAGGGCAGCCTGTTGGCCGTTCCTCCCGAAGCCGCAAATGATCACATGATTGTTCATTTTGTTGATAGCCTGCATAAGTTTGCGATTTTTAAAAAATAAGGCCATTTCACCGCTGGCAACATATTGGGTAAGCCGGGCGAGGGCATAGGTAAATGTGGAAAACGAGGTAACGATAAGCGCAATATTAAAGATCATACCCGCACTGTCGAGCGGGTGCACTTCTTCGTAGCCAATAGTGGTAACGGTTATCACCGTCATATAAAAAGCATCGAGAAAGCTGAAATGCTCTACGAGCATAAAGCCAAAAGTGCCCAGCAGTATTATGGTGAAGATGATGCCAAACCAAAGCAGCAATGGAAACGGGGCCTTCACAATTTTTTGCCTTAAAGGTACAGCTTAACTGCGCCTTTTTTCCACTAAAATTGTTTTACCCAACAGCATAAAACCGGCACTGGTGACAATGCAGATGATGCAGATCATCCACCATAATACCTGGTAACCATAACCTGCTGCAACATGGCTGCCGCCTACCGGTGCAAGAATTTGTGCAATACTCCATGCAATGGTATACATGGCTGCGTATTGGCCGCGGTTATTTTCCTGTGTGCGGCCTATCCAGAAAGAATTCATAAAAGGCATTGACATAATCTCCCCAAAACTGATGATCGTAACGGCAGCAACCGCAGCCCACGGCTGTGCCGGCAATACATTTACCAGCGCAAAACCGATACCTACCATCAACACGCCCGTTCTTATATAGGTCGTAAGCAAGCGCTTGCCCTCCAGCGAATAAACCAGTGTCATTTCTATAACCACTATGATGAGGCCATTCAATGCCATCAACACCCCGATAAACTGTTCGCTTAACTGCCATTGCGATTTAAAGTAAACGGGTAAAATGGTAAACTGGTGAAAAAAACAAAATGCATACATGACCGTGAGTAAAATAAAAAAAAGGTATATGCGATCCTTGTATGCCGGTAGTTTCGCTGTTGGCGTTTTTGCCTTGTTGTGCCTGCTCCCGCTTTTTACATATGGAAGCAGCTTTATCAGCAGTATGGCAGAAGCCAGGTTGGTACTGCCGTCGACCCAGAATAATAAATGATAGTTGATGCCGGCAAGAAATCCGCCAAGGGCACCGCCTACCGCCCAGCCAAGATTAATGGCAAGCCGGTTTAACGAATAAGACCTTGTCCTGTTTTCCTCCTTGCAATAAAAGGCTATGGCCGTCGCATTTGCCGGCCTGAATGATTCGTTGCATAAACTAAGTACAAAACTGCTGATGCAAAGCGTTGTAAAAGTCTGCATGTAACCGGTAACAATAAACATAATGCCCCCGCTGAATAAAGAGACCAATTGCTGCGGGTAAAATCCAAACCGGTCGGTGATCCGTCCGCCAAAAAATGCACCCACAATTGCACCAAGGCCAAAAAGCCCGACTACGGTGCCTGCCTGCGTTATATCAAAGCCGAGTTTTTGTGTGCAGTAAATCGTCATAAAAGGCAATACCATAGTACCGCTCCTGTTCACCAGCATTACAATGGACAGGTACCATGTTTTGCGCGAAAGACCGCTGTATGCATTTTTGTATAATTGTAGTGTCGACGATAACATCTGCTTCACGAAAATAGAATAAAGAAATTCGCCCGCCACTTCATTTTGATTTGAGGTTGCCAAACAGGACGGATTGTGTATAATTTTTTTAGTCACCTGTGGAATAAGTACTTTTTTAAAGCATTTCCTTTTAATGCTTTATGATTAAGCAATGCTACGGTCGATCTGCGCCCCGCAGGCTAATTATCCTCACTTCACGTTTTACGTTTAACGTTTTCAAGTCTCCCGTCTCAAATTCCACGGTTATCGTATCCCTTCCCCCGACCTGACCCCGCCCTTACTTGGTAGATACTTGGTAGAT
>DLKC01000050.1 GCA_002478885.1 Chitinophagaceae bacterium UBA7600 | reverse complement strand
TTGTGTCACTCACTTGTGCTGTTGAGCAATAAGCAGCTGGTAAACTTGCAAACAAAATCAATAACAAATACACTGTTTCCAAAATTAAAAGCTTGTAGATGTTCGTTAGCACAAGGGTGCTACGCAACAGGCGATGAAATAAGGTACATAAGCCCGGTACAAAAATGTATTACTTATTTGCTGGGCTTAATAAGAACGGCAGGCGCATCGTTTATGCCTGCGACAACCTGGTAGCTTGCTTTTCCTTTTACCAGCGCAAGGCCTCTAACGTCGCCTTTCAATTGCAACCCGCTTTCATATTGCGGCATATAAGTGAAACTGCCTTTACCATCACCAAGCAGCAGCACGCCGTGATTGGCGCTATAACGGCCGAATTTAATGCGGGTCCACATATTATTGCCGGCAAGTAAAAGATCTTTCTTTCCATCATTGTTTGCGTCTATAACAGTGATGCCGTAAACCGGTGCATATTGCGCTTCCAGTGGTAAAGCATGCTGAACAAAACCATAGCGGCCCTTATTTTCTAGATAAACGGTTTGCATAATCTCAGCTTTTAACACCGATGCATCTTTCAGTTGATCGGGCGTGAACATATCATTGATAGTTGCGTTAGCATAAGTTTTATATTCAAGAAATTTTTTCTTTAAAACAGGCAGTTGGTCTGTAACGTCATCTCTTGAGGCCGCGGGGTAAGAAACTCCTCCAATGTAATAACATAACAGTGGATCGATTGATCCATTACCGTCAAAGTCTTTATAGTAAAGGGTCATCGGTTCTTTCTCACTCGTTTTAAATTGTGTGTTTAATCCGCAGTTCCCCACAACAAGGTCTCTATCGCCATCACCATCAAGATCTTCCTCTATAATGCGGTTCCACCAACCTGTGCTGGCAAACTTTATATAGGAAGCAGAAGCGTCGTTCAATTTTCCCGATTGATTCAAAAATATTTTAATCGGCATCCACTCACCAACTACCACAAGATCGGCTTTACCATCATTATTAATATCTGTGAGCAAAGCATCAGTAACCAGACCCATATTTTTCAAAGCAGGTGACACATCATTTGTTCCATCTTTGAAATTGCCTTTGCCATCATTAAGCAATATATAACTACGGGGTATTAGAGGATATTTTCCCGGCACAACTCTTCCGCCAACAAATAAGTCTAAATCGCCATCTCCATCTATATCGCCAGCCTTAACACAGCCACTACTGGTAAGCATTTGCGGAAGTGCATTGGCATTTTTACTAAAGTTGCCTTTGCCATCGTTTATATAAAGCCTGTCTTGCAGTAACGGGTCATTTTCTGCGAACTCGTAACCGCCACTTGCCACATAAAGATCAACGTCGCCGTCGCCATCCGCATCGAAGAAAGTTGCCGCCACGTCTTCGCTCTGAAGATCGGCAGCAAAAGCGGGCTCTTGTTTCAAAACAAATCCACCGGTTTCGTTTTGGAGATAGATGGCAGATAGCATTCCTTTAGCACCGCCGAAAAACATGTCATCAAGCCCGTCTTTGTTAATGTCGCCAACTGCGATACATGGTCCCTGCCTTGAAAGAAAATTTGGCATCAGCAATTGCACGGTAAAATCGTTGTATTCATTCTCCACATGTTTTATTTCTGCGGAAGCGTTTGCGGTAAAAAGCATTTTGGTTTTATCCAACACCGTATCGTAAATGTATTCACCCGGTGCATCAGTGATTTTTACATCAACAGTCTGATTGCTTTTTAAGTTGGTGAGTTTCTGCATTTTGTTGTTGGGCCATATAATAACCAGGGAGTCGACTGTACTATTTTTTCCCAAACCAAAATTCAGCACTGGATCAACAGCCGATTCAAAGCCCCGAACCGGCGATTGTTCCTGGTACATGAATTTACCTCCGCAGTAAACTTTCACTTTTGATCCTATACCCCTTGCGTTCCCGGCATCCCCATGCAATTGAATTTTAAGATAATTATTTTGCGCTATAGACTCACTGTTGTTTCTATACAGACCCGCAAAGTCATTTGCATTGTTTACCACTATGTCCTCGTCACCGTCATTATCAAGATCAACATATGCAGCTCCTGCAGAAACCGTTGGCTTAATTATACCCCATTGATCATTGGCCTTTTCAAAAGTACCGTCGCCCTTATTTCTTAAAGCGTAATTAGGAATAAAGTTCGTGGGCATTTTTTTTATGTAGTCGGGGATCGCCTCTACCTGGTCGCCATGCATGGAACGCACAAGCCTGTCAACCGAGTACTTCATAAAATCCATTTCGGTATAGTCTTTCACATAACCGTTGGTTATAAAAAGATCTTTGTATCCATCGTTGTCATAATCGTTGAATAATGCAGACCAACTCCAATCTGTATTTGATACACCCGCAAGCTGACCAACTTCGCTAAAAGTTCCATCCCCGTTATTTTTCTGCAACATATTACGGCTGTACTCATAATAGTAGCCCTTCGCAAACAGCAATTGGAATTTATCGAAATTTTCTGCGCCGCTGTGCATCTTCTGCGTCTTGTTATCTTCCGGCAACATGTCAAGTGTTAAAAAATCCACAAGCCCATCGTTGTTATAATCGGCCGCATCGGAACCCATAGAATAAAGAGATATCTGGTCCATACATTTCTTGAGTGACTCCGTAAAAGTGCCGTTTCGGTTGTTGATGAAAAGGTAGTCGGGTTCATTAAAATCGTTTGAGACCATAACATCGGGCCAGCCGTCATTATTAATATCGGATACGGCAATACCCAACCCAAAAGTGAGCACATTAGACGTAATACCCGATTCTTTGCTCACATCAGTAAAATGCCCGTTATCGTTCCTGTACAATTTATTGGCAAAATTCGCATTGTACTCATTGCGAATAGCCGGATTATCCTGCACACCCGCAGTATATTTTTGCAAAGAGTGATTTATGATATAGCAATCCAGGTCGCCATCTTTATCATAGTCAAAAAAAGCAGACTGCGTTGAGTAGCCAGAGTCGGCAAGGCCATATTTCTCTGCCTGCTCAGAAAAGGTAAGATTGCCATTATTAATAAACAAAAGATTGGTGCGCATCTTTGGGTTAATGTCTGCGCTGCGGCATATATAAATATCCAGTTTGCCATCGTTATTAATATCAATCATGTTTGCCCCGGTGCACCAGCCCTGCATTTTATCAACACCGCTGTTTGCTGTAATATCCTCGAATTTAAAATTACCCTTGTTCAAAAAAAGTCTGTTACGCACCATGTTGCCGGTAAAAAGAATGTCTTGTAAACCGTCGTTATTTATGTCGCCAACAGCCACGCCGCCTCCGTTATAGAAATAAATATAATTGGCAACATTTAGTGGCCCATCTTCAAAAAAGGTGTTTTGAAAATTAACGCCGGTTGTGCTTTTATCCATCTCTGTAAAGAGATGCGATTTATCGTCGGTACAGGAGAAAAAAAAGAAAGTACTCAATAGCAGCAGGCATGAAATATATGTACGCATTAACAAGAAAATTAGTTGTTGTAAATGTAGAAAATAATTGTTTTAGGCCGGGCATTTGAGCTGCTATTAAGCTTTTGTTGCGTCGCACACTTCAGCGCTTTGTTTATTGCTGAGCATTGCCCTGAACGTACACGGGAGTGACACAATCGGCGATGCTATATGAACAAAAAGCTCGTGTCAAAAAAAATTCCACCACAAATGTGATGGAATTTCTTTTTAAGAATATGTAAACTTAGTTTTTATCCCACCATAATGGTGTGGTAACCTTGTCGCCGCCGGCACCAAGCAATGGTACAGCAGCTTCAACTGCTGCTTTGTTGTTCTGTGTTTCAGAAAGCAGGAATGGAATTCTTCTTATCCACTGTGTAGTTGGATTTGGAATATCAGCATTTTCTGAGTTGGCTACAGGGTAAAGGATAAAATTACGTCCTCTTCTATAGTCGGACCATGCCTCATTACCATCAGGGAACATTGCCAGCCATTTCTGAATTGCGATTTGTTCTTTAGCCCTTGTGCCATCGTATTTAATTGGCGCGGTAGAAACTGCAGGAGAATTGAGGTAATCATTTGGAGCTACCGGAACTGCACTACTATTGAGGTAAGCAGTAATTGCGGCTTCGTCTGTTATACCCCATTGGTGCATAGACTGACGGATGCCTTCTTCATAAAGCGTTTTAGCATCGCCACCCATGTTCCACCCAAGCACGGCACCTTCTGCGCGGTTGAAATAAGATTCGGCTACACTCATCACATTAAGAGGAGTGGTGAGGTAGTCGGCATTACCAGCAAATGCAGGAGAAGACCAACGCTTACCAACTTTTGAGTTGGATGTGGGCTTGTTGATATTTTCTGTAAGCTGTGTTGAGGTAAGACCATTCCTTAAGCCTTCGTATTTCCCGGTACCGGCAGGGTTGCCCTGATCTGCGCCTGCAGGTAACCAATATACAGACTCGCGTGGATCCTTATAACCATTCATTACAGATTCCATGGCGGCACTCATACGGAACTCGTTCCAGTCGCTCATGATAGAGAGACCGTTGTTGTCTGCGCCGTTAAGGCTCTTTTTGATGTAGGCATCTTCATCTGGACTTGTCTGCATAACACCACCGGCAACTGCTGCTTCTGCTTCTGCTTTTGCTCTTGCAGGGTCAACCTTTGATATTCTTAAAGCAAGCCGAAGCCTGAGAGAGTTGGTGAAATGCAACCATTTAGTTACGTTACCGCCATAGATAAGGTCGAAACTGCCAAACGGTGCAGCGCTTGGATTACTTTTCAGTACGTTGGCTGCTGAATCAAGTTTCTTAAAGAAGTCATCATAAATTTTATCCTGTGCATCGTAAGGAACGGTTTTCCCCGGAACGCCAGCATTAAAATATGGAATTGGGCCCCAGTAATCAGTAACCCTATGGAAGCCGAGCACCCAAACTACCTGGCTCAGTGCATATTCCGGAGAACCTGGCTCAGATGCCTGGAAAATGGATTGGAGCTGAGGAACAAGGTCTGTATAAATTGGATTAAAGGCTGCGCCAACCCAGTCCATCCTGATGTTCAATCTATCGGATGGGAAGTAAGTCGCTGTACAGGCAAAATACTGTGCATACTGGTCTGCGAACAGGTTTTGAGCAACCTGGTAGTTCCAGATATTTGGTATTGAAGTTTGTTCTGCTTTGGCAAAGAGGAATGGCAATTCAGAAGCACCCACGGTTGCAATTGCATTCCGGTCTGTATTAATTTCATCAAACTTCTTAGTACATGAGGCCAGAACGACCGTACTAAGCAGTATTGCAACAGGTAGCCGTGGATTAAACAGTTTATTTATTCTTTTCATATTTATATACTTTTAAATTTTTGGTTATTAAAAAGTAAGCTGAAGATTAAGACCCACTGAGCGAGTGGAAGGCATTGCTCCATATTCAACACCCTGGAAATTACCGTTACCAAGGCTCATGTCTGGATCAAACCACATCTTTCTTGTATCAAGACCAGGTATATTGAGCTTTGAGCTTCCACGATAAAGCCAGAAAAGGTTTCTTCCAATCAAGGACAGTTTAGCTTGTTTAATAAAGAAGCCTGCACTTACAGGAATATTATACCCTAGTGAAACCTCCCTTACTCTGAAATTGGTTGCGTCGTAAGCAAAAAATTCACCATTTCCGTAACGTTTGCCAGAGGCAATCTGCCAAAAATCCTGGCTGGTGATTTCTTTGCTGTTTGCACTACCGTCAGCTGTAACACCGCCAAGGTTCCAACCGCCTTCGCGATAGTTTTGAGTTACTTCCGGAATTCCGCTGAATGCAAGATTCATTTCCGTACCAGAAACCATGGTTCCGCCGATACGCCCATCCATAAGAATACGCAAGGAGAATGATTTATACTGGAACGTATTGGTAAATCCGAGTGTTGCCTTGGGATTAAAATTACCAATGTATTCCTGAGCTGAAGTTGCTACAGGCTTGCCATTAGCATCAACTATGTGATTCCCCTTTGCATCCGTTGCCCATTTGAAAGCGAGCAGATCACCATAACTTTTGCCTTCTTCAACAACCGGAGTTGCGGAACGACCGAAACCTCCACCAAGATAGAATATTTTGATATCAGGGCTAAGCTCAACAACCTTACTCGTATTTGTAGCAAAGTTGAAGGTCATGTCCCAGGTAAAATTCTTGTTTTTGATAGCTGTTCCGTTCAATACAAATTCAAAACCCGAGTTTTGGATGTTACCGGCATTGATATACTGATTGGAGTAACCGGTTGCAACTGGCAAATTAACTTGTAACAGTTGGTTAAATGAATTGCTCTTATAGTAAGTAGCGGTAAATCCTATGCGGTTTTTGATAAACCTCGCTTCGATTCCAAACTCAAGATTTTTAACAATTTCCGGCTTAAGACCAGGAATAGGTAAAGTTGCACTTCTTTGCAAAAAGCCATTACCTGCGCCGGGACTGTAATTATATACTGAGTTCAACAATCCAAACCGACCTCCATTACCTACTTCGGCATAGTTTCCACTTGCCTTGAGGAATGAGATGGCTTTTGGCAAGGTGATCATGTCTGACAATACAGCTGAAAGACCAACTGAAGGATACTGGAAGGTATAAGGTTTGGGCAGTCTTGAATCCCAGTCGTTACGTAAGCTCGCATCTAAGAACAGTACATCTTTCCAGGAAAAGTTTGCCTGACCAAACACTGATTGAGTTTGGACTTGTGAACCAGAGGAGGATACAGATGGAGCCGCCGCGAAATTCATGCTGAATTTATTTGTAACATTCAAACCATTGGCATTTGAACTGGTGTTGTTATAAACAGCATCCTGATAAATTGCCCCAACACGATAATTAACTTTCAAATCTTTAGTAATATTATTGTTACCCTCTACCATTACGTCGTACCACTGTTGAGTGATATTTAGATTATATAGAGAATAGTTACCTCCTGAGCTACTCCAGAGAATTGTGCCGAGAGAAACCTGATTTTCACCATTTTCAAAAGTTCTGTCGAGATTCGCTCTACCAGTAATAGACAACCAGTCAGTTATTTTGTATTTAGCGGAAAGAAATCCTATTACACGATCTCTTTTTTCCAGAATGTGAGTTCTACCAATCATCCAATAGGGATTTTGATAAATAGAACTGAGCGTAGACGGCCAGGTAGTTGGTGTAGGAATACCCACATTATTGGTATATTCAAATTGCTGTGCATCAGTAATTGGTACATTCCTTGGGATTTGGTAAATGTCACTTACTGGAGAATTTTCTTCACCAGTTCTTGGTTTGTCCTGGATATGTTGATTAATATAAGTGATTTTGGCGTCAGTAGAAAACTTGCTACTGATTTGATTTGTTATTCTGAGGTTAATGGTATTACGAGTCAAATCATTTTCAGGAACAATACCTTGTATCAGGTTATTTGTGTATGACATGTAAGTCTGCATTTTATCGGACCCACCAGATATGCCGATTGAATTATTGATGCTGGTTCCTGTTCTAAAAAAATCTTTCACATTATCAGGTTGCGCAGAATAAGTGCCGGGATTTCCGAGATAATTCGTAATAGACTGACCCGTCATTTTTGCACCCCAGCTTTCGCCAGATGTAACATCCATTTCACCACCATTACCCTGACCATACTGATTTTGAAAATAAGGTAATGCAAAAGGCTTCTCGGAAGTAACCCCGGAATTGAGCGTTACAGATAGTTTGTCTTTCTTACCTTTTTTAGTTGTAATTACAATTACACCATTTCCGGCCTGACTTCCATAAAGAGCTGCTGCAGATGCACCACGCAAAACAGTTACAGATTCAATGTCATCGGGATTTATATTGGAAGCTCCATCTGAACCATTAACAGAACCGAAATCGCTTGATGCAGTGCCGTTAGTGCTGTTATCAATTGGCACACCATCCACAACTATCAAAGCATTATTGCTACCTTGAATAGATCGGTTTCCCCTTAATACAATTCTGGCTCCGCTTCCCGGACCACCAGAACCCTGATTTACCACAGCATTAGCCACTTTACCTGAAAGTGAGTTCAGTACGTTGTTTGGATCACGTACTTCTGTCAATTCAGAAGTTTTTACTGTTTGAGTTGCATAAACAAGCGTTTTGGCTTGTCTTGTAATACCTAAAGCCGTTACAACTACTTCATTGAGATTGCCCTGAGCTTCTGCGAGTGTTATCGTTATCTCAGATTCATCGGCGGCTACAGACTTTTCGAGGGTAGCATAGCCAATTGACGAAACAACCATTACAACAGGACCAGTTGGAACACTCAAACTAAATGAACCATCATTTGCAGTTAAAGCGCCGGTTGTTTTGCCTTTGACAGTAATAGATGCACCCGCCAAAGGCGCATTATTAGATGCCGCAACAACCTTCCCTTTAACAGTACGATTTTGAGCCTGTGTGATCAGGCACAAAAAAAGAAAAGGAATAAAATACAGAAATTTTACTTTTTGCATAGCAGTGTAGTTTAAAAGATAAAATGAGAAGTTTACAACGCAGCCGACTCTTACCAGACATTCGTTCCGGAATTAATGCTGCTTATTCATGATGAATTTGTAGCGCATTTGGTTTCGATCATAAGCAGTTTTGGTTTGATTTTGAATTAACTGAAACAATGATATACTTATAAAATTAGCCGAACAGTTGGAATAAAATCACTCGCAAAGCTCATCAAACGTTTGCGTAAAAAGCCCGCATTTCCCCGAACTAAACCGGCAACTTTCAGAATTTCCAACAAATTCACGCACTTGGTCTCTGCCTAAAAACCGTAAAAAATTCCAACTATTCTTACATAATATTTAGCTTAGCGGAATAAAAAGTTTAATTGTGTACAGCGGGAAAAACAGTAATTTGTATTAATTAAACCTTTTAAAGCCAAACAAATTTGCAAAAAAATATAAGATTTGAAAAATATTTTATTAATTTTCTTTCATTTAGAAAAAAAATTATCAATTGTATCCTAAGATGCAATATGGATTAAACGACATCTCAAAAATGGCAAACCCGTTAACTGGATCATTAACCAATAAGATGCTTTCGGGCGTCGCTTTCAAAGAACAAAAGCATAAAAAAAAGATTGTAGCGCATTTAAGTGATAAAAAAGAGTCTACTATCCCTGAAATCGCCGATCTTTTGAATATAAGTGTGCCCAAGGCAAATGAACTAGTAACAATCCTTCTTTCAGAAGGTTTAGTAATCGAATCGGGACATAAATCGGAAGGCATTGGACGTAAGGCAACAACTTACATTCTTAATAAAGACAGCTGCTATTTTCTTGGTGTTGAAATAAAAAAATACACCATCAATATTGCCCTGATGGGATTCGACAAATCAATTGAAAAAAAGTCGCTTAATATTCCTTTTCCATTTCTTGATCCAGTTGAATCGTTAGACGCAATTATTGATCATATAAGTGAATTTCTAAAACAGCCTGGCATACAAAAAGACAAGATCGCCGGAGTTGGGTTAAGTGTTGCCGGTAGAATAAATGCTCAAACGGGGGAGATACTTACCTTCTACCATTTTGGCGATGCCCCGGTAAAAGCAAAACTTGAAGAGGCCCTTGACCTACCCGTATACCTGGATAACGATAGCAGGACAATAGCTTACGGGGAATATTTTTTTGGAGGTGTTGCTTCGCCCGAAAACATGCTCGTTGTAAACCTTGACTATGGGCTGGCCATCGGTATTTTTATTAATGGTAAACCCGTTTATGGAACTTCAGGTTATGCGGGTGAACTTGGCCATGCTCCACTGTCGAACAATGAAAAAATTTGCTATTGTGGCAAAAAGGGTTGCCTTGAAACAGAGGCATCGGGATTAGCACTGATCAATTACATTACTACAAAGATGAAGGAGGGCAGCTCAAGTCGGTTAAGCCAAACTCTGACCCAAAAAGGTTATATTGAATTAGAAGATATTGTACATGCTGTGGAAAAAGGAGATAATCTTGCTATAGAAGGAATGTCGGAAATTGGCTATAAACTGGGCAAAGGTCTCGCTGTTGCACTAAATCTTCTTAACCCAAGCGCCATTGTAATAGGTGGGGCGTTATCTGCCATTGGCGACCCGATGCTAATGTCGATACAAACTTCTATTTTTCAACATTCACTGAGTATCGTAAATGCAGATACAGTTGTAACCGTATCAAAAATTAATATTCAGGCCGGCCTACTTGGTTGTTGCGTTTTAGTAAGGGATAAAGTTCTGGGTTTGCTATAAACTATTTTAACCTGTTCCTGATACAGCATTAGTACAAGTGTGCGACGCAACAGCCGATGCCATGAAATACAGGTGCTCGGCCAAAAAATTTTTCTTTACAATCACTCTTCGCTTAGAGATTGCTTTCCGGCTTTATACCCGAAAGTGGAATAGTAAAGAATGAATAAATAGCATGGTAACAGTACCCAGTAAGCCAGCTGATGGTTTGACTTGTCGCTGAAATATCCATAAATCAAAGGGGTTAACGCGCCACCAATGATGCCCATAATCAATAACGCTGATCCGCGGCTCGTGAACTTTCCTAATCCATCTAAGGCCAGGGGCCAGATATTTGGCCAAAGCATTGCATTAAACAAGCCCAGCATTGCGATGCACCAGACAGAAGTGTTTCCCGAAATAAAAATTGCAAGGAGCGTTAACAGGAACCCTGCTGCCCCGCATAGCTGCAGGGCTTTCCTTTGCCTGATAATTTTTGGAATTGCAAAAACACCGACGGCATAGCTCAGTATCATAAATATTAACGTATAGGAAGCGAAAAATTTTGCGTCGCTAAAATTATATCCTTTATACTGGGCGTAACCGATTATTGAATCGACGGCGATCACTTCAACGCTTACAGCACAATAGATGGTTATAGCGCCCAAAATCAAGTGAGGAAATTGAAGGATATTGTTTTTGACAATTTTAATACCGTTGTCTGCGTCGGGCTTTTCTTCCTGCGAAATATCAGGCAAGTGCGCCAGTCTGATCATTAAACCAAGGCCAATCAACACAATGGCCATTATAATATAGGGGACAATCAGCCTCGAGGAAAGTTCGTTCAGCAACAAGGCCTGACCGTCCGCAGACAAAGTGGGTAGTTGCTTTTGAACAAGGTCGATTTCTTCCGGGTTTTTTGTAATGGCATTAATTAGTATCAACGGTGCTATTGCGCCTGCTGCTTTGTTACAGATACCCATAATACTAATGCGGCTTGCCGCACTTTCTATGGGCCCAAGAATAGTTATATAGGGATTTGACGCTGTTTGTAAAATCGTTAATCCTGTGGCCTGGATAAAAAGACCAGCAAGAAAAATCTCATATGTCCTGTTGATCGCAGCTGGTATAAAAACCAGCGCGCCAACTGCCATTACAAAAAGCCCGAGCATCATTCCGTTCTTTAAGCCAGTTCTCTTTAAAATTGCAGCGGCTGGCAAAGCCATTACAAAGTAGGAAATATAAAAGGCGAAAGCAACCAACATTGATTGCTTTGTAGAAAGATTACAGGTAAGTTTAAAATAAGGAATGAGTATGGAATTAATCCATGTAACAAAGCCAAAGACAAAAAATAATACCCCAATTACAAAAATGGCTTTGTAATTATTTTTTACAGGTGCTGCAGGATTCGATATTGACATAACGCTATTTTTTAGATGTTTCATTTCTAACTTTTCTATCAGCGGCATTTCCATCACGGCCATGGTCAAAACCCTGCGACCGTTCAAGATCGATCATAGACTTAGGGCGAAAATTTACAATAAATGCACGACGGTTTAACGCAGTTGAATTACCTCTGCTGTAATGCAGTGTAGCACCATGGTGCAATACACATGAACCGGCCTTCAATTCAACAAAAACGCCTTCCGCCTCCGTTCCATCACATTGCAATGCGCCCCCTTCTTTCCCTGCAAACCTGTGCGGCCGTAATTCTTTCATATGCGACCCAGGCACATACCACATGCAACCATTATCTTTTGTGGCACTGTCTAACGAGAGCCAACAGCTAGCAGCCCGCTTATCGGGCATATTTATCCAATACGCCGCGTCTTGATGCCAGGGCGTTGGAGTATTACTGAATGGCGCCTTATTAATAAGCATATCAAAATCCATTTCAATATCGTTGCCCATCAACTGCTTTGCCACTGCTAACGCTTTCTGGTGGTAAGGCATCGAAAAAAAATCAGGAACAAAATCGCTTGGCCACATTATTTGTGTTATGTTTTCGGCCTGTTTGCTATTGCCAAGCCCTTCGCCCAAGTCAGCCCTGTTTTTTCCGCTGTCAATAGTTCCATCAAGAAACTCATCATAGATTTTTATGTAAGCTTTTACTTCCTCTTCATTGATAACATCTTCTACAACGAGATAGCCATTCGCGTTGAAAAATCTAACCTGATCATCGGTAATAATAAAATTGTCTCGCATATCGCTTACAGCTGAATTTCAACTATTGCTGGTAGTTTTTATAGATCCCGGCATTTAACTATGTATGATGCTTTTGTTGGGTCGCACCCTTCAACGCCTTGTTCGCTGTTTTGCAATCGTCTTTCCGCACGATGCATTACAAATGAACACGACCGAACTTTGAAAAGATACGATTAATACATAACCGCACATTTATTAATGCGGTCACAAATAATTTTATCTGTATAAATAAAACAAAACCGGAAACTTTGAGACATCTTTATACAATCAATCGATTGCGTAATTTTTCATTTTAAGAATAGTATTAATATCGTGGCAGCTGAATAAAAACGTAGAGTATCGATCGCCGCTTTTTGACAAGTTTTTTTCCGCAGTACAAGAGTGCGACGCAACAGCAGTTGAAGTTTGTGCTGACGTTGAGTTCAAAAAAATATCTGTTTGGTTTTATGACACAGAAACAGCCAACCATAAAAGAAATTGCGAAGAAGCTGAACATATCGGTTTCGTCTGTTTCCCGTGCCTTGCACGATCACCCGAGCATTGGTTTGCGCACAAGGCTAAGGGTGCAGCAGCTTGCCAAGGAAATGAATTATGAGCCCAACCAAACGGCCATTTTTTTTCAACAGCGAAAGACTTTTACTATTGGCGTTATACTTCCACACTTATCGGAAAGTTTTTTTTCTGATGCGATCAGCGGAATTGAAGATACGGCGCACAAAAACAGTTACACGGTGCTTATTGGCCAATCGCACGATGAAATGGAAAAGGAACAACAATTACTCGAATCGATGAAGAAGCATCGTGTAGATGGGTTGATTGTTTCTATTTCGAAAAACACTTCTTCATACGCCCATTTTGAAGTATTAAAGAATGCAAATATTCCGATCGTGTATTTTGACCGGATACCTAATATGCCCGATATACATTATGTGGCTTGCAACATGGTTTCCGGCACCATACAGGCGGTTAATTATTTGCACAAAAAGGGGCATAGGGTTATCGGTTTGCTGAATGGCCCTGAAAAATTATTCTCCAGCGCCGAACGTTTAGATGGATACCGAAAGGCCCTTGACAAAAACCGTTTAAAATATGATCCGTCGCTGGTGGCAAATTCAGATCTCACAACAGAAGGTAATTACGAGGCAACAAAAAAATTGCTGGTAAACAAAAGAAGGGTAACATCAATCGTTGCATTCAACGATTATGTTGCGCTTGATGCAATGCATTATGCCCAGGAACAAAAAGTGAAGGTTAACAAAGACATTTGTTTTGTAAGCTATGCCAATTTCCCTTTTGCCAAATACCTGCGGTATTCCCCAATGGCATCGGTTGAACAATTTCCTTATATACAGGGCCAAAAAGCAACAGAAATGCTTTTAGAACTTTTGAAAAAGAACGATGAATCTGAAACAAACCCGGGTTACTATAAAATAATCCTCGACTCTCAATTGATCATATATAACCAACAATAGACAAACAAATAATCGTGCAAACGTTTGCTTGTTTACGGTTTATAATTGATATTTAAGTTTGAAGAGCGACACATAAGCCTAACACTCTCTGCCAATGTCTATTTCCGCAGTACTTGATGCATTTGGATTGCCTGGCGAAAAAATACAGCCTGAGCCTTTTGGCAGCGGGCTGATTAATCACACATGGCTTTTTGATCACGAAGCAAAAAAATATATTTTACAAAGGATCAACAACCTGGTGTTTAGAAACCCCGAAGCGATTGATGACAACATACGATTGATAGCAGACTACCTTAAACTGCATTACCCAAATTATTATTTTACGGTACCGGTTGAAAATCCAGACAGCGATAGCCTGATAAAATTTGAGAAGGACGGCTATTTCAGGCTGTTTGAATTTGTAGCGGGGTCGCACTCTTACACAGTTGCAGATGAACCGGAGATTGCTTTTGAAGCAGCCAAACAATTTGGAAAATTTACCAGGCTGCTTTCCGGTCTTGACATTACCAAGTTGAAGATTACCCTACCCGACTTCCATAATCTTTCCCTGCGGTATGACCAATTCAACCGTGCCCTATTGAATGGCAACAGGGAGCGCCTTGCATT
This sequence comes from Chitinophagaceae bacterium UBA7600, assembly GCA_002478885.1. Lineage (GTDB taxonomy): Bacteria > Bacteroidota > Bacteroidia > Chitinophagales > Chitinophagaceae > DLKC01. Next base: position 19,207 of record DLKC01000050.1, on the reverse strand, counting down.
TGCGAAGGCATTGATAGAAGAATCAAAAGCATATAGCAACATAGCAGATACTTATGTTGAAATACTAAAGAATCCTGAATTTAAAATGCGGGTAACACACCACGACACCAAAATAAGCAACGTGCTTTTTGATAACGACAATAACGGCCTTTGTGTTATCGATCTTGACACCGTGATGCCGGGATATTTCATTAGTGATGTGGGCGATATGATGCGGACTTATCTATCGCCGGCCGGTGAAGAAGAAACAGACTTTAACAAAGTTTGCATCCGAGATAATTTCTTTGATGCTATTGTAAAGGGCTATTTGTCTGAAATGCAGGATGAGTTAACAGCTATTGAAAAGAAACATATCGTTTATGCAGGCAAGTTTATTATCTACATGCAGGCCCTTCGTTTTCTCTCTGATTATTTGAACAACGACATCTATTACGGGGCAAAATATGACCTGCACAATTTTAACAGAGCCGCAAACCAACTTAAACTGCTGAAAGCCCTCCTGGAAAAAGAAGAAGAATTAGACAATCGGGTGGCTGCATTTACAGGTTCTGCATAATTACCATTTTTCATTTTGTATTACCACTTACACGGCTAGTCCCTTTTACTTTTCAAACCGCAGCATATATTCAGAAATATATTCACTGGAATCATTGTGCTGGTCTTTGAAGAACAATCTTGTAAGCTGGCCGGTTCTTAAACAGGTGTATTTTTCTTTAATATCATTTTCAGCATTAACCGGCTGCAGAGATGGATACCAGATAATATGCCCTGTTTTGTTGATGAGCATTTTCGGTTTGCTCCATTGCTGAGATGCATCTCCCTGCGCAAGGTCGGCGTTTTGATTGAACGATATGTATATGCTCCCGCCGTTCCACGAAGTACCCTCTGATTTTGCCATAAGCATAACCCAGCATTGCAGGTAAGTATTCCAACTTACTGAAGGCCCCCAATGAAATTTTGATGACGGCGCAGACGCTGCTCCGCCGCCCTCATCCGGGGGTATTTGCAAAGATTTTACCGGTGTGCCAATACCATCGTACGGTACATTGAAAGCCTTACCATCCCAGCGCTTTGCCCTGCCTTGTGGCTTATCAAGATCCGTCAACTTTATCTTGGCAATACTTATACATTGACCATTGTATTCCAAAACAGGATCGTAGGTTGAAGCATCGTAAACACCTGGATATCCATATTCACCATAAAACAAATACAGGTAATCGCCCGAAGCAACTGCAGAAGGGTCGCCCACACCACCCGCAAATGTTACCGAGGTGTTATGCGGTTTCAAGATCATTCGCTGTTGGTTGTCTTCTATAAAGATGCCGTTGTTGCTCCAGCTTCTTCCGCCATCTGCTGATTTCATAATTCCAATTCTGCAAACTGCTGCCGGCGTTTTTGCGCCTGTTAAACCCTGGGGCCAATCTTTATCAATATATCCTTTTCCACTTCGCGCATTGTACGGAAAGGTTTGTGGATAATTCTCATTATGATACACTGCATACAGCGTTTTTCCGCTTTTATCTTTTTTGTCCTGGTAAACCGTTTCAAACCAAACAGCGCCGTGAAGTCCATCAGCTTGCGGTGCAACATTTGCCGGCATTTGAGGTTCTATAAAAGCATTGGCCTTACTTAAAAATGCTTCATCTGCATTTTTACCATCGGCAAATTTCAGGTCACGCGCATTGCCCCATAAAGGGTCTTCACCATACTTGCCTGGGAATATGCGAAAAGTATCGCCAATCCAGGCTTCGGCCATGTTACAATCAACAAAAGAATTGAAATAAAATTTTTCCGAAGGAATTAAAATTGCTCTTGGTGTTGCTTTAAAATCGTCGTGCGACTTTATGTCTTTAAAAGAAAATATCCCAACAAAACTCATCAAGCATACAGCAAGCAATAGCAAAATATATTTTTTATTCATCATGGCCTTTTTTATGCAACCAAAAGATATAATAAAACTAATACATTTCAGGATCCCGGCTTAAGTATTCCTTGCATCACTCGTTGCGTCGCACTCTTGTACAGCAAAGCTTTCTTCGACAGGCATATTTCTAAAAAAGGTTGTCGCTATAGATGCCTTAACTGCTGCCATAAAAGTGGAACCACAAACCGAGCGTGGCAATAGCCGATGCCGGAAGAACAAAAAGCCTGTAACCAAAAAAAATATATCTTGTAACCATATTGTGCCGGATAAACATAAACTATGACAGTACCAGAAAAAGCTTTAGAGGGAGTGGTGCCAATTATACCAACTCCATTCACAGAAAATGAAGAAATTGATGAGTATGCATTAAGAGATTTAATTGATTTTGCTTGCTCCTGCGGCATAGAGGCGGCATGTTTGCCAGCCTATGCCAGTGAGTTTTATAAACTCACTGATGATGAAAGGTTGCGGGTAGTGAGCGTTGCGGTTAAGCACGCGGCAGGCAGAATTAAGATTATCGCACAATCAAATCACCCCTCTTTGAAATCAGCCAAAAGGCTGGCCCAAGAAAATATAAAAAGTGGCGCAGACATTATATCAATTGCTGTACCGCGCATTTTTGGCCTGCCGGAAAATGCTTTGATGGAATATATGTCGGAGTTTGTTCAATCGGTGGGCGATACACCGGTTCTAATCCAGGATTTTAATCCGGGAGGCGCATCGATCAGTGCTGCTTTTATTAAGCGTTTACATGACACTCATCCCAATTTTAGATACGTAAAATTAGAGGAACCTTTATGTGCCCCGAAGTTTGAGGAAATTATAAAAGTTACCGAAGGTAAAGTCGGCTTGTTCGAAGGGTGGGGCGGCTTGTACATGCTGGAGCTGGTTCCGGTTGGTATAGCCGGCGTAATGCCCGGACTTGCTGTTGCAGACGTTTTGCAAAAAGTATTTTTGCTAAGGAGAAATGGCGAAGCAGCTAAAGCTTTTTCTCTGTTTGAGAGAGTTATGCCACAAATATTTTTCTCGCTGCAGAATATGGAGTTGTTTCATTATGCGGAGAAAGAATTATTGATGGCGAGGGGTGTTTTGAATAATAGCATTTCCAGGAAGGCAGCATATATACCAGACTCATCGTCAAAAAAATATATAAAGGAATTAAACAACCGCTTTTTAGATCTACTGAAGGAATTATAAATTCCACTTTGAATATGACCATAAAGAAACAACCCCGCCAAATTGACGAGGTTGCATTGTGGTGTGGGCCGGGATCGAACCGGCGACACAAGGATTTTCAGTCCTTTGCTCTACCAACTGAGCTACGTCACCGGGTATAAAAAGTCTGCTTTCAGCAGACGGGCCACAAAAGTAGATAAAATTAGAAATGGTGCAAATTATCAATGTTCACAAACCCCGATTGGCACACATTTTCCCGATTTTGTTGGTTAATTTGAATCATTAACTCCTTTCCATGGCATTCGTCCCACAGTTACTCTTTTTCCTTGTTCTGGCATTTGCCGCCTTTATCATACGCAGCCGGGTGCTTCGGATCAGGGATAATATCCGCTTAGGCAAGGCTAATCCGGTGAATGATCGAAGCGGAGAAAGATGGAATAACGTACTCCTTGTTGCCTTCGGGCAAAAGAAGATGTTCAAGAAGATGATCCCCGCCACACTTCACTTCTTTATATATGCGGGATTCCTGATCATCAACCTGGAAGTGCTTGAGTTTGTGATCGACGGCCTTGCAGGAACGCACCGGATCTTCGCTCCCTATCTGGGATCGATGTATAACCTGTTGATGAATTTCTTTGAGTTTCTTGCCCTGGCCGTACTGTTGGCCTGTGTGGTGTTTCTAATCCGCCGCAACGTGATAAAGGTGCCCCGGTTTCGTTCACCCGAACTTACCGGTTGGCCCTTGCTGGATGCCAATCTCATTCTGATCACTGAGATCGTGTTGATGTCAGCCATTTTCACGATGAATGCCTGCGATCAACTATTACAGGTACATTCCGAGCACTACACCGCAACCGGTACCTTATTCTTCAGTTCATTTCTGATGCCTTTGTTTTCGAACCTGAGCCAGGATGCCCTTCATGTTATTGAACGATCCGCCTGGTGGTTTCACATATTGGGTATCCTGGGATTTGCCGTGTATGTTACCTATTCCAAACACCTCCACATCTTCATGGCGTTTGTGAATACCTACTACGCCAGGCTGGAGCCTAAAGGTCAAATCAACAACATGCCAGTCGTAACCCGGGAAGTAAAATCGATGTTAGGCATTGCTCCAGCGGATGCTGCGCCTGCCGGTGAGCCGGGCCGGTTCGGCGCCAAAGACATCAATGACCTTACCTGGAATCAACTGGCAGCCGCCTATTCCTGTACTGAATGTGGTCGTTGCACCGCAGAATGCCCGGCGAACCTAACCGGAAAAAAATTGTCGCCGCGCAAGATCATGATGGATGTCCGCGACCGCATGGAGGAAGTTGGCAACAGCATCGCCAAGGGTGGTAAAGGACTACAGGATGGAAAATTTTTGCTCGACACCTATATAAGTCGTGAAGAAATCAACGCGTGTACCAGTTGCAATGCCTGCGTAGAAGCATGTCCTGTGCTGATCAATCCGCTGGATATTATTCTGGAGATGCGTCGATATGTGTCTATGGAGGAATCTGGTGCCCCCGCACAATGGAATGGCATGTTTCAGAATATTGAAACGAGTTTTGCGCCGTGGAAATTTCCGCCCAGCGATCGTTTCAAATGGGCCAACGAATAATCTGATTCCATGAAGAGTCTTTTTGAAACAGCAGGATTGCAGGAGGTCGTCGACCGGCTGAACCGCATTACACCTGAATCACCGCGTCAATGGGGTACGATGTCCGTCGACCAAATGCTGGCCCATTGCAACAGCGCGATGGATATGGCTTCCGGTATCATTCAGCCAAAGCGCGTATTCATTGGTAGAATCATCGGTCCTTTGTTTCGGGCCAATTACTCCAACGAAAAACCCTTTGGCCAGTCCAGCCCCACCAGTAATGAGTTGAAAGTGGAATCTGCCCGGGATTTTCATCGTGAAAAGGAGCAGTTGCGTGTAAAGATCATTCAGTTTGCTGCCGCCGGAGAGGCTGGCGTAACCAAACATCCCCATCCGTTCTTTGGCCCCTTAAGCCCACACGAGTGGGGCATTGGTATGTATAAACACCTTGATCATCACTTCCGTCAATTCGGAGCTTAATACTACTTCCATGAATGTACCCACACTGGCCGAAATGACCGCAAAAGGCGAATCACCTGAGATTGTTTTCTGGGTTGGTTGTGCCGGATCTTTTGACGACAGGGCCAAACGAGTGACCAAAGCTTTTGTAAAAATCCTTCAGGCCGTCGGAACGAAGTTTGCCGTACTCGGTCCAGAAGAAACCTGCACGGGCGACCCTGCAAGACGGGCCGGTAATGAGTTTCTTTTTCAAATGCAAGCCATGAGCAACATTACGGTGCTGAATGGTTATCAGGTAAAAAAGATAGTGACCACCTGCCCGCATTGTTTCAATACCCTGAAGAATGAATATCCGGAGCTGGGCGGAACATACGAAGTAATCCACCATACAACGTTCATCAATGAACTGATCCGCGAGGGTAAAATCAAAATGACCGGCACTTCGGGATTTCAGGGTCGCAAGATTACATACCACGACTCCTGCTATCTCGGCAGGGCCAACAATATCTATGAGGCACCGCGCGAAGTATTAGAGGCCCTCGATGCCGACCTGGTGGAGATGAAGCGGTGCAAAACCAACGGGCTGTGCTGTGGCGCAGGCGGTGCGCAAATGTTCAAAGAACCAGAAAAAGGAAACAAAGACATCAATATCGAACGGGCCGAAGAAGCCATTAACACCGGAGCCTCCACCATTGCCGTCGCTTGTCCGTTCTGTATGACGATGATGAGCGACGGGGTCAAGAACAAGGAGAAGGAAGGACAAATCGTTGTCCGGGATCTGGCCGAATTGATTGTCGAACGACAGGGTCTTTGAGGATGAGGATGTTTAAGACGTTGCTGTTCTTCGTGGCAGCTATGACCACAGGTTGCCAGCAGGCAACCACACAAACAGAGAAAATTCTGGATTTTCGGGGAATGATTGACCGGCAGGTCGACCAGCTCAGCAGTGAGCAGCGTCACCTGACCAAGGTGGCGGTGATGGATCAAAATCAATCGGATTCTACGTTCCTGCCAACCCGAAGCATTTGGGCCCGTGAATTGGAAATCTTCATGGAACTGGAGTTGGTCAACAAACCTGCCTATAAGAACGCCTACGCGTTACAGGATTCTATTGATGATCCTTCCAGCAACCTCTATATACGTCAATATGCAGCTCCAGGCGCACCGGTTCCCCTGATTCGTCTCTTTTATCGGGACAAAGACCACCTGAAGCGGCTTGAAGCCACCATGCTGGAAACCAACTTACTCTACAGCACTGAGCGAAAACTCACACTCGAATTCGATGAGGAGAACAAGCAGGCTGTGCTCAGCCAATACAGCATTGCCGGATTTGAGAAAATGGCCGGCAGCGATACCATCCGATTCAACATTCAGGGTCAGGTAAACTGATCACCGAGCGCGAGCGGGTTGAATCGACTACTTTTGCTGCATGGCAAGATATAAACCGGTCGACGACGGAGAAAAGAAACCCATTACCGCCAGCAGCCTGAAAAAGTTGCTCGGCATCTTCCGGTTTGTAATACCTTATCGTATCAACTTTATCATCGGATTAGTTGCCCTCGTGTTCACGAGTGCCACGGTGCTTACGTTTCCTTACCTCGCAGGCAAGTTATTGGATGTGGCATCGGGCAAAGGGGGATTTGTGCTTACCAGTATCAATCAGATTGCCCTGGCCCTCATGGGAATTTTGGTGGCTCAGGGTGTCTTCTCTTTTGTAAGGGTCTATACGTTTTCCATTGTCAGCGAGCGCACCTTGGCAGACATCCGCTCGACTGTGTATGAGAAAATCATATGGCTGCCCATGACCTTCTTCGACCGCAGCCGCGTGGGTGAACTTCTCAGTCGGATTACCTCCGACGTCAGCACGTTACAAGACACTTTTACCATCACCCTGGCCGAACTGCTGCGACAGGTATTGGTGCTTACCATTGGCGTCACCATCATTTTCGTGCTTACGCCCAAGTTGGCCTTATTCATGATTCTTACTTTTCCGTTGTTGGTAATCGGAGCCTTATTCTTTGGAAAATTCATCCGCAAGCTCTCCAAGAAGACACAGGATCAGTTGGCTGGCACCAACGTGATTGTTGAGGAAACCTTACAATCCATTGCCGTGGTAAAATCGTTCACCAACGAATTGTTTGAGGCAGCACGTTATAAGAAGTCATTGCGTGAAGTGGTAACCACGGCGATTCACACGGCTAAGTATCGGGGTTTGTTTATCTCCTTCACGATTCTCGCCCTTTTCGGCGGCATTGTCGGCGTAATCTGGTATGGAGGGTATCTCGTTCAATCAGGAGAGATGACTGTAGGTGAATTGCTCTCTTTTGTGTTGTATACCACGTTTATCGGCGGATCCATCGCTGGTCTTGGAGACATCTACAGCCAGCTGCAGCGCTCCATCGGTGCCTCCGAACGTATACTCGAAATTCTGTCGCATGTTGATGAGCAGAATAACTCACACCGTTCACTAAAGCTTTCGGGCGCACTGGAATTTGAGCGGGTAGAATTCTCATATCCCACGCGGGCTGATGTAACGGTTCTGAAGTCCATATCCTTTTCAGTAAGCCCGGGCGAAAAAGTTGCCCTTGTCGGGCCAAGTGGATCCGGAAAATCAACCATTATCAGTTTGCTTATGCGCTTCTACCCGTTGGGTACAGGCGTTATTCGCGCCGATGGAAAAGACATTAGCACATATGGATTGTCCGCTTTCCGGGAAAACATCGGCATCGTTCCACAGGAAGTAATGCTTTTTGGAGGTACCATCCGGGAGAATATTGCTTATGGTAATCCCCACGCCACCCCTGCTGACATAGAACTGGCAGCAAGGCAAGCGAATGCGCTGGAATTCATTGAGGGTTTTCCGGAAAAGTTTGACACCCTGGTGGGCGATCGTGGCGTAAAGTTGTCAGGCGGTCAGCGACAGCGCGTGGCCATTGCGCGCGCTATCCTGAAGAACCCATCCATTCTCATACTTGATGAGGCAACCAGTTCTCTCGATGCCCACTCCGAGCAACTCGTTCAGGATGCCCTGGAGAAACTGATGAAGAACCGAACCACACTCGTCATTGCCCATCGGCTCAGCACCATTCGGGAGGCAGATCGTATTCTTGTTGTTAAGGACGGACGAATTGCCGAGTCTGGGCGGCACGAAGAGCTCATTAAAGTTGAAAATGGCATTTATCGTAACTTGGTCACCTTGCAATGGGAATCCAGGACATGAAGACATCCGATGACCAGATTTTGAAAGCATATCGCCTGCGTAGTACGGCAAGCCGCTCCGATATTCTACGCTTGTTTGTTCAGCGTGGCTATGCCCTGTCCTATTCAGACATTGAGAAAGAAATATCCAGCACCTACGATCGGGTGACGGTCTATCGGACATTAAAGACTTTTGTTGACAAGGGTGTGGTGCACAAAGTACTCGACAATGAAGGTGTCCTAAAGTATGCTTTGTGCAATGACCATTGCTCACATACCGAACACCACCACGAGCACACGCACTTTAAGTGCCTCCGCTGCGGGCATACGGAGTGTATCTCCGATGCAAATATCCCGGCGGTGGTGCTGCCAAAGGGCTACCAGGCCAGGGAATTTAACCTGCTAATACAGGGAATTTGCCCAAAATGCGAATAATCAGGGTATTTTTTGGTTTCCTTTTGCCTGCCGAGGTGTATGAAAGAACGCTAAGTTTCAGGGTTTAATTATAATTCATAGCTTTGGAGTTTACGGGAGGTGATTATTGGCCCAATTGACCGGTAATCACTTTTTTTTAGGCTAAAGAGCGGTTAAAAAAAGGTGATGCTTCTTTTCTCGTTATTCGGTACCCAGATTAGTTCCGAGAGCTTATTATTTGGCTTGTTCGGAATAATCATCGTGGTATTTCTCCTTCTTGATCTCGGTGTTTTTCACAAAACCGCCCATAAGATCACGACTAAATCGGCCTTGATTCAATCCGTATTTTGGGTAATTATTTCTACCCTTTTCGGATATCTGGTTTATAGGTCCGGGCCTTACGAAATTATCGAAGAAGGCGTTAAGCAGGTCACTTCAGGCACGGATGCCGCCATTGAGTATTTCTCCGCATACCTTACTGAGTATGCTCTTTCTGTAGACAACATTTTTGTTATCCTGCTCATTTTGAAATACTTCAAAGTGAAGGAAGAGTACTATCACAAAACTCTGTTTTGGGGAATTCTTGGCGCCGTCGTTTTCCGTGGCATATTCATTTTCGTGGGGGCGTTGCTCATTCACAAATTCAAATGGATCCTGTACGTGTTCGGCGTGTTCCTGATATACTCAGGTATTAAGATTTATTTCGAAGACAGCGACGAGAAGATTGATCCGGAGAAGAACCCGATCATGCGTTTCTGCCAAAAGTACCTGCCCATCAGCAACGATGATGCCAGCGGAAATTTCTGGGTAATTCAGTCTGGTAAGTTTCTCTTCACCCCCCTGTTCCTGGTCATTGTCCTCATCGAGACTACGGACCTTATTTTTGCGGTTGACTCCATCCCTGCTGCGTTTGCCATCACGCAAAATGAATTCCTGATTTATACTTCCAACATCTTTGCGGTAATGGGCCTTCGCGCCATGTTCTTCATGCTGGCTGGTATTATTGACAAATTTTACCTCCTTCAAAAGGGACTTTCTATTATCCTTTTCTTCATAGGCGCTAAAATGTTGCTTGAGATCTGGGACATCGAAATACCCGTCATGATGTCTTTTGGGGTCATCATTGCAACCCTTACCCTGTCGATTGTGTTCTCCATTCTTGTCCCCAAGAAGGAAGAAACCTCGAAGGAGCTCTAATGATTCAGCGTATCGCTGATAAAATTCTTAGGCAGTATTTGCATCAGAATCGGCAAGGTCAGGAACCGCTGAGGCAATGATATGATCACGAACGTCGGTATGGATTTGAGCATATCGATGAGTAATACCCGGAGTTTTTTCTTTTCGTCTTCACTCAATTCATGTGATTTGGCCCTTGTAAGCAGCGACATCAACTCATCCGATCCCTTGGCCTCATTCATCAGGCGGCCGCGGTGCTTGTCAGTAACCCTGGACATGCGCTGCATGAAGATTTTAGTGACCTCCTCATAGTCTTTCTTGTCCTGGAGGTACATCAGATCATCCCAATGTTCAAGCACAAATCCCTCAATGGCCATCATGCTGTTCTCAAGGTCATCATCGGAGAAGCCAATAGAATCAGCCAATCGTTTTAAAAAATCCAGCTCAAGTTGTTCTACCTTTTTATCCGCCCAGATTGTCAGAATAGCCATCTCCAGGAAGTACTTCTTCAGAATCCATGAATTGTTTGTGGGTAAGTTGATTTCTTCGACGGAAATACCACGTTCAAAAATATCCTGACATTCCTTTTTCTTCTCCGGCGAGAGGTTCGCCGTTTGCAGGAAATATTCCAGCAGCTTCCTTTCTTCAAACTCTACAACATGATTGGCATGGGCTGCTGCTGCCATGATGCGTACCACGGAGGTGCGCAATTCCTCACGCTCATACTTGAAGAAATCCGCAACAATCTTGTCAGCATTGGTGTGAATCCATTGACCAAAAATGAAAATGTCGAGGAAGAGCAGGCTGTTGTGGAAAAACTGTACCCAGAAATTCCCTTTGACGGTTCGGGCATGTTCAATGCGGCGATCCAGGATTCGCTCCGCCAGTTCCATCGATGTTTTCTTCCTGCCAAACAGGGTCTTGGTTGGAGTAGCCAGTTCCGGAAACACATGAGCATAGAAGTTCGTGATACTCTCCAGCGTCTTCAATGTCACCGCCGACATTTCATCTGCTGACTGGATTGGTTTATCGTGAAAGAGCAGTGAACTGCTGATCAGGCTTTCCGCCAGAAGAACTTTCATTCTGTCCTTTTCATCCCAACCTGCCGAATCCGGATGATCAAATGAGCTAACTGGCTGACCATACATCAGGCCGGTAGGTTGCACGATGCGGTATAAGGAATGATCAGGAAGCGATAGTTTTTGCCGTTGCGTTGTTATATCCTGAAGCAATTCCTGCCTGAACTCAAGATATTCTTTCAGCCAACCTTTAGACCCGGGATCCATGCGCCAATAACAAGGGCAGAAGATACAAAAATATTCGAGCCTTCAAAGTCGCATGTAAGTTTAGGATGACTTCCACCCTTTTTTGAGAATGTTCTGCACTGACTCTTCAACCTTGCTCTGCAATTCTTCCTTGTACTTGTCCAACTTGCCCGCCAACGTATCATCGCAAGTACCCAAAATCTGGGCGGCCAAAATACCTGCATTCTTTGCGCCGTCGAGTGCCACCGTAGCCACTGGCACACCACCAGGCATTTGAAGGATAGAAAGCACTGAATCCCATCCATCAATGGAATTTGAGGACTTTATGGGCACCCCAATAACAGGCAGGGAGGTCATGGATGCGACCATTCCTGGCAGGTGGGCAGCTCCGCCTGCACCGGCAATTATCACCTTTAGGCCGCGTCCACGGGCCTTCGTTGCATATTCAACCAGTCGGGCAGGCGTGCGATGGGCCGATACCACGGTCACTTCAAAGGGTACTTTTACGGTTTCCAGAAATTCAGCCGCTTCTTTCATGATGCGCAAGTCCGACTGACTTCCCATGATAATACCTACCACTGGCTTCTTCATGATTTTACTTTCAATGTTGATTTTACAACCTCTACTTTTTTCCGGAGTAATGCTATATCATCATCAACGATAGTGACATGCCCCATCTTCCGGAAGGGCTTGGTCACCGTTTTGCCATACAAATGAACATAAACACCAGGCATGGCCAGGACCTGTTCCAACCCTTCATAGCGCGCCACACCGGAATAACCGTCCTCACCCAGCAAATTAACCATAGCCGCGGCCGACGATGCCTTCGTATCACCAAGTTGCAAATTCAAAATAGCACGCCAGTGTTGCTCATATTGTGAGGTGCGGTTGGCTTCAATCGTATGATGACCACTGTTGTGGGGCCTTGGCGCAACTTCATTCACCAGCACTTTCCCTTCGCGGGTAACAAACATCTCAACAGCCAACAGCCCTACCAGCCCCAGCGTATCAATTACCCGCCGTGCCAATGCGTCTGCTTCGGTAGCTATGGCATTTGATATGGCCGCTGGTGCAAAAAGATATTCAACCAGATTGGCCTCAGGATGAAATACCATCTCAACTGCCGGAAAAGATGCTACCTCTCCCCGATGATTGCGGGCAACAATGACAGATATCTCCTTTTCAAAGGGAATTAACTTCTCCAGCACGCCGGGCGCATCAAAGGCGCGCGGCAAGTCCTGGACCGTGCGGATAATCTGCACGCCACGGCCATCATATCCTTCCCGGGAAAGCTTGTGAACTACCGGAAGCCAATCCTGGTACTGAGAAACATCCGCACGATTCGTGGTCAATACAAAATCAGCGGTTGGTATTTGGTGATCTTTATAAAACTGTTTCTGCCGGCTCTTGTCCTGAATCAATTCCAACAGATGCGGCTGTGGAAAAACATGCTTCCCGGATTTTTCAAGCGCTGCAAGAGCCCGGGTACTGACATTCTCGATCTCTACGGTGATCAAATCGCAGTTCGCCCCAAACTGCATCACCGTTTCATAGTCGGTTAGCTTTCCGACAGTGAATAAAGCCAGCTGGGAGCACGGTGCCTGTGGGTCCGGATCGAGTACCGACACCGGTAAATTCCAGCTAAGGCCGTGCTGAATCAGCATCCTGCCCAATTGGCCGCCCCCCAGCATTCCGATACGGTTGGGTAGTAAAAATGGTGAATTTTTGGGTGCTGGCATTATTTATTTACACGAGTAATTGATTCAATGATGTCGCCAACCTGTAGTTTGTCGGCCACTTCCTGCCCGGACACAACTTCTCCGAAGATGGTATAGCCACCATCGAGGTGCGGGGTGGGTGAATGGGCAATAAACCACTGGGTTCCCTCTGTATCCTTGCCGGCAGAAGCCATTCCCAGCGACCCTGTGGTATACCTTCGGCGCGAAAACTCCGACCGGATGCTATAATCCTCGCTGCCATAGCCGTCGCCACGGTTACAACCGGTTTGCACTACAAAATTAGGGACCACCCGGTGAACAAACCGTTTGTCGAAGTAGTGTTGATCAGCCAGCGCAACAAAATTCGATACAGCACCTGGCGACTCCTCCACATATAGCACGACCACGATCGTTCCCCGGCTGGTTTTAATCTCCATTTGCTGATCCTGTTGAATGGAGCCGATCAACTTCCAGTCAATAGGGTGGTTGTAAGTGTTTTTGATTAGCGTAGGCTTCTCCTTTCCTGCCAGATAAGCGAGCGCTATCTCTATCGGTTGCAACATTTCAAGGTCTTTGGGCAGGGTGAATCGCTGACGGGCCTTTTCGAGGAAAGAGACATCTGAAATATCCTTTCTAAAATCGAGTGCCGGATCCGACAAGGCAGAAGCAGCTATTCCGGCTGCAGCAAGATCACCCCCTGTAATCAATTGTTGATATATACTTGCAAATTCCCGGTTGGGAATCTCCGCATGTGCATTTCTGTTTAGTTGCGTCAGTGCTGAAGCTACCGCGGTTTGAACAACCGGAAGCTCTTTTGTATTCATGGCTTCGCGTGAGAGCAACTCAAATGCTTTTCGATAGAATGGCTTTCCAGACTTTCCTATGGCATTGGCGATTGCGGCCTTTTCATAACCTGCACTTTGCTGATACTGAACCTCTGCCTTTTGCCAAATCATTTGATCTGATGAAGTAGCCAGGAAGGCAGCCAACAGATTGGCTTTGGTCCGGAATGATGTCTTGATGGGGGCATCTCTCAGATTGTCGTACAACGAAGCATCCATACGCTGAATGATAACCTCTGATGCTGCCACAGCCACCAGCTCAACCGAATCAACGAGTCCATCATATACCAGGGGGAAGCAATCTTTCAATGGATAGTTCTGACAAACACGTACCGCGCTAATCCTGATGCGCGGATCTGCTGACGCTTTGAAAATCCAGCGCAAGATCTCTACGGAGCGCTCGGGTGCGAGTGAACGAAACCCGTTGATAGCCGCCATTCTTACTTCGCTTCGGGTATCTCCTTTGGCGGCAGCGATGAGGTTTTCCTCATACCCCTTTCCCTGCAATTGCTGTGTTCGGCTAAAGTAGTGAGCAGCAGCCAACCTGGTTTGATAGGAATATGCTGGAAGAAGGTATTCTGCCATTCTTGCCGTCACCGTGCTGTCGGCCATTTTCCGGAGCGTGAGCCTGTAGAATGCCCAGGCCAGGCCTTCCTGCAAGAGGGTGTCTTTGGCCTCAAATGAAAGTAAAATGCCCAAATCTGACTTGGAAACGGACTTACCCAAGGCCTCAAGTACCTCCCGGTTCACGTGCGGAGGACTGGTGGTTAAGGCCGGCAAGAGCGCATTTACAGCCTGGTAGCCGCCGGTCTGCCCCAGTGCAAAAGCAGCATTAACCCTCACCGCTTCATCAGGATCCTCCAGCAATGCTGTTCCCAGGCGATTGCTGGCCAGGGAATCCTGTACCGAAGCAAGGGCCATCGCCGCCTCGTTCCGGATCTGGGCACTGATATCACCGAGTAATACAAGGAGGGTATCCGTACTCCGACGATCCTTCAGGTCATAGATTTCGCGGATGCGTTCGTCATGAAATTTATTGTTGGGCGGTGTGCATCCCACCCATACCGTCAATAGCAGAATCCATGAAGCGTAACGCATCGCATATCTTTTTCGAAAGATAGGAAGAATCAGGAGAGGACCTGATAGACAATAAGTGCCGAAGTATATGCCAGGACAGTCATATAAGCCAATTGCAAGAGCGGCCATTTCCATCCTTTGGTTTCCCGATAGACAACCGCCAATGTACTCATACACTGCATGGCAAAGAGATAAAATACGAGTAGCGAAAATCCGACCGCGGGCGTATATCGGGGACCACCTGTTTCAGGGTTGATTTCATCCTTCATCCTATCCTTGATGGTGGCACTATCATCATTGCTGCCCAGGCTGTAGATGGTAGCGATAGTACTCACAAACACTTCGCGGGCAGCAAAAGAAGTGACGAGGGCAATTCCGATTTTCCAGTCAAAACCCAATGGACGAATGGCGGGTTCCATGGCTTTGCCTATGGTGCCCGCGTATGAATGCTCCAGCTTATAGGCGGCTACGCGATTTTCAAATTCGTTTTCTGAAAGGTTCAGGTCCTTCGTTTGTTCCTTCACTACCTGACGTGCCTGTTCCATGACTTCTTTGGGGCCGTAACTTGCCAGCACCCAGAGGATAATCGATATCGCGATGATAATCTTTCCTGCCTGCAATACGAATGTTTTGGTCTTTTCCAGAATGGTCAATCCCACATTAGACCACTTGGGCATCCGGTAGGTAGGCATCTCCATGATGAGGTAGCTGCGTTCAGTGGACTTTACAATGGCCTTCATCAGCAAAGCCGACAACAGCGCCATGACAAACCCGATTACATACAGCCCCATCAATGCTACTCCCTGCAAACTGATAAGTCCGAGCACCTGCCTGTGCGGAACGATCAATGCCACAAGAATGGTAAACACCGGCAATCTTGCCGAGCAACTCATTAAAGGAGTAACGAATATGGTAATGAGGCGATCTTTCCAGTTGTCGATAGTGCGGGTAGCCATGATGGCAGGTATCGCGCAAGCAAGTCCTGACATTAACGGAACAACGCTGCGGCCACTCATGCCTACCGTACGCATCACTTTGTCCATCAGAAAAACAACACGCGACATATATCCGGATTCCTCCAAAATGGCAATGAAGGCAAACAAAATGGCGATTTGGGGTATGAAAATGATGATTCCACCGATGCCAGGCACAATTCCGCTGTGGAACAATTCAAACAAAGGGCCTTCCGGGAGCCGCTTGCTCAGGTAAGTGCTCAACCCTGCAAAGCCACGGTCGATGGCATCCATGGGAATTTGGGCCAATGCAAATACCGATTGGAAAATGAGGAACAGAACGGTAAAGAAAATAAGGTATCCCCAAACCCGATGCGTGAGCACGCGATCGATTCCGTTGGACACACCTTTCCAGTCCTGACGGGCTGATTTGATGATGACTGCATCCAGCACCGATTGAATAAATCCATACCGGTGAATCGTTTCGGCGCCTTGGTATTTATGAGGGAAAAATTGATGGCGAATGGCTACTTCCCTGAGGTACGTGCGATCTTCTGGTTTAAGAAAAGGAAGGTTGTCCGGTTGCTGCAAGTATTGAAATGCTTCATACTCGGTGGCCAGCCCAAAGTGTTTTCGGATTTCATCCAATGCCGCTACGACGCCTGACTCGGGTTGGAATACTTTTTTGTCGGAAGCATGACCCACCTTAAGAAGTTGCTTCTTGAAGTCCTCCACACCAAGTCCTTGTCTTGCGTTGATCATGACTACCGGCACATCGAGTTGGCTGGCAAGCTTCTTGATATCCAATCCCAGCCCTGACTTCGCAGCGAGGTCCATCATGTTCAGTGCAAGAATAACCGGATGCCCCAGGTCCATCAGCTGGGTAAGCAGCAACAAACAATTCTTGAGGTTGGTCGCGTCTGCAATGACTGCGACGAGGTCTGGATAATTCTCACCTTTTTTGTCAGTGAGCACATCGACTACAATCTTTTCATCCAGTGTTCTCGGGTATAAACTATAGATGCCGGGCAAATCAATGATCTCTGCAGAAGTGGTTTCATTCAGTTGACAAAATCCAACCCGCTTGTCGACTGTAATCCCCGGAAAATTCCCAATCTTTTGGTTCAATCCGGTAAGTCGGTTGAACAGCGAGGATTTCCCCGCATTGGGTTTGCCTACGAGGGCGATCTTGAGTTTCCGCGGCTGTGCCATTTAATCAAGAATAGAAATCGTGGCTGCTTCATCCAGCCGGAGGGAAATATCCATGCCCGACAGGTTAACACAAATGGGATCACCAAATGGGGCGGAAAAATTAAACCGTATGGGTGTGCCTGGCAGGAATCCCATTTCAAGCAACTTAATGGACAATTGCTCATCCGTGAAGCCCGAAATTACCGCGGATTCGCCCGCTTTCATCATGGCAACCGTTTTGGGTGTGGTGTCCAACCTTATTTAGATTAATTTTAAACAGGCGAATATAGAATGGTAAGGATAATAATTACCTATCCACAGCGCTTTTTACAACGAGCCATAAAATTCCCAGGATATGAAGGAAGAAACAAAGAAGAAAAGGCCAAAGCCTAAGGCAAAAATACCTGCAAAGAAGCGGGAGGATTCCACCGAGGAAAAGACCCTTGATTTTGGTGGGTTACCAGAACGCAACCTGAAGAAAAATCTGGGTTGTTAGGGCAAATGTCGTTTTGAAGAGGGGCAAAAAAACCTTTCAGGCCTGTCGGCTGGCCTGTTTCTAAGGTTACCGCAGTGAAATCAGACTTTCACCTTTTCATTCTTTTCCGCGACCAGGGCCTTACGGATTTGTTCCATGGCCTGTTGGCGGAAACGAATACTGTCGACGGTACCCTGTTGCCTGAGAATGCCCTTGATGTACTGCAGGACCTTCTCCATCTGGACGCTGTCCATCGCATCGAGGGACTCCAGGATGGCAAGTTTGCTCATCGTTTTCATAGGACGTAGTGGTTGATACAAATAACGTAAATCAAACCCCTGTGGTTCAAGGGGTAATACCACAATTAATACGTGAACAACAGATAGGTAATGTTTTCCGTGAAAATGAATTTTCGACCCCTGAAATCAGGTTGAATTACTTAAAGTGAAACTTTATGTCAGGAGTAAAAATCTTGTAGGGCTGCAAAATAAGTTTGGTCCCAACCCTCCGCAATGTCTGCGAAATCATCATCCGGGATATTTGTATGCACTAACTCGACTGATGTCCCTTGCTTATGTGGGTGGAGGATGATGGAAACAATCGATTCGGCCGGCTGATCGCCAAAGTACCATTGCTGAACAATTTTGCTGCCTGGTTCAAAGGAGATATTCTTACCAACAATACTCCCGTCCCACATTGAAAATTCGGATCCCGGAACCTCCGACATCTCAGCAGGTTCACCTGTCCATAACTCCATGGTAGTGGGAATGGTAAGTGCCTTATATACTTCGTCGGGGGTTGCTGGTATGATGTAGTATTTCTTGTACTCTTTCATGTGCGTTTGGCTGGTGAGATCGATGTGCTTTATCAAAGGTACAAAGGGAGCGGCTTTTGACAGTCAATGTTGACAGCCTGTCAATTTTTCGTATCTTATCCTACTAATATACCCACCCGGCTATGAAAGGAAAGATATATTCACTTTGTCTGGTCTGGACAATACTGATGGCAGTTTCCTGCACAAGTGATAAAAGGCAAGGTGCCCAGGTAGATGATGAAACCGCCTTTGATTCTGTTCAGTTACCGGCTTACTCGGGATATACGGCCGTTGCTGTGACGCATTCAGTTAAAGATTTTGATTCCTGGTTAAAGGCCTACACCGATGCATCTGAGCCTGCCTCCAGACTGAGCATCTACGCCAGTCCTGACGATCCTAATTTGATTACCGTTTTTGAGCTCACCAAAAGTCATGAAGACGCAAAAAACAACTTCACCTCAGACAAACTGAAAGAAGTAATGCGGAATGCCGGTGTGTTGGGTGAGCCTAAATACCAATACTTCGATGTGCGGTACCGTGCTACAAACCCGACTAACAAAGTGTACAGGCTGGGAGTTACTCACCGGGTAGAAAGTTATGAGCGCTGGAAAAAGATCTTTGATGAAGACGAAGTGATTCGGGCAGAGGCCCAACTCGAGCTACGCGCCATTTCGACAAATGCCGATGATCCGCTGATCATCAATGTTATGTTCGCCACAGACGACATTGAGAAAGCCAAGAATGTGATCAATTCCGGAGAACTAAAAAAGCGCATGAAGGAAGCTGGTGTTCTTACTGAGCCAGACCTTTCTGTCTTTCGCGTGCCGGGCAAGTAACCGGTGGGCTTCTATCCTTTAGTTTTTTGATTGCCTGGCTGACCGGGTTTTTGTGCACCTTTGGTTTTTGATCGATCATGAGCAGTTACACACCGGTAGTTACTGGC
>DLKC01000006.1 GCA_002478885.1 Chitinophagaceae bacterium UBA7600 | reverse complement strand
GATGTCGCGCAGAGGCAGCACCGTCCAGCGTTTAAGCATACGCGCACCCATGGGGCTTACTGTGTTGTCTAAAACTTTCAGCAAATAATTGCCATTGTCCTGGCCGGTGCCAAGCAATTCAAGATTGCGGATGGTGAAACGATCCATCCACAAATAGTCTTCGCGTTCTATACGCTGAATATTGGTAATATGCTGAAGGTTGGGATGTTCTGTTTCTTTCAGGTAATGCAATACTGCACCGGCGGCGACTATGCCGTTGTGCATATTTTCTATGCCAAATCCTTTTAGTGAATGCGTCTGAAAATGCTTAAGCAGGCTTTCCGTAGCAAAGGCTTCATCAAATATCCAGCTATCCAGCGTGTAGGTGTAAAACTTTAATCCAAAGACCTCTTTAAAATGTTTTTGATTGCTGCGCTGAAAAACAACCTCGGCTGGTTTAAGACTTTGCAGAAGTTTATCGATGTATTCTTCATCACCCTCGGCGGCAAAGAATTCACCGGTAGATATATCGAGCAACGCAATGCCCAGTTGGTTTTCGTTAAAATGAATACCTGCCAAAAAATTGTTGCTGTTGTGTTCCAGGAGTTTGTCGCTTGTCGCCACACCCGGGGTTACCATTTCTGTAACGCCGCGCTTCACAATTCCCTTGGCTGCTTTCGGGTCTTCCAACTGGTCGCAAATGGCAACGCGGTAACCTGCTTTAACCAATTTGTGCAGGTAAGTGTCAAGTGCATGATGCGGAAAGCCAGCCAGTTCACTCGACGATGCAGCACCATTATTTCTCCTCGTGAGCGTAATGCCCAATACACGCGATGCAATGATGGCATCTTCGCCGAAGGTTTCGTAAAAATCACCTACATGAAACAACAGGATGGCGTCCGGATATTTTTGTTTAATAGCCCGGTGCTGCTGCATTAATGGAGTGTCTGCGGATGATTTCGCCATTGCGGCAAATATATACACAGCCGTTCATGTGCTGATGCAGCCTGTATAAATGTGGAAATTTTGTGGTTTGTCCGAAGAAACTTTTTTGTTGCCGGCCTTTGCATTTTAAGGCATCGCATTCTGCGCTATGGTGCAGGCTTACCCGGGATCGCACGCCTATATTGAAGCATATAGCTGTAAAGCCCCGAAGCGAAAACACGGAAGAGATTAAGTTATGGGGAAATTAGCTTAGCACTCGTGTTTTTGCTGAACTATGACTAATTGTACAAGTGTGCGACGCAACGGATGCCTGGTCAATAGGAGTCAGATGGGCTCAAATAAAGGAAAAAAATCCCGTTTGAAAATAACAAAGGTGAAGGACTGCTGACCCTTCACCTTTACTGCGGGAAATATCACCCGCTTGTAGGATGTTGCCAATTACGGCAACAAGTATTGTACCCGAAAGATATGGTTAAGTAATATCACAAAACAGAAAACCACCTTAAATTTCTTGAAATTTAAGGTCGTAGTCAGATGTGCATTTTATCTTTTTTGGCAAGCAGTTCATCTACGGTTTCACGATACATTTCGTCGGGAACGCAGCAGTCAACCGGGCATACGGCAGCGCACTGTGGCTCTTCGTGAAAGCCCTGGCATTCTGTGCATTTGTTTGGAACTATATAATAAGTGTCAACACTCACTGGTTCAAAGCGCTGCTCTGCATCGACGGCAGAACCATCCATTAAAGTGACCGTTCCCTTAAGGGTATTGCCATCGGCCATGGCCCATTCTACGCCGCCTTCGTAAATTGCATTGTTTGGACATTCGGGTTCGCAGGCCCCGCAGTTGATACATTCCTCAGTTATTTTAATAGCCATAGGATGTTTAATTTTGAAGATTAATTAGTAAAAGTTTGATTGTGGTCTCAAATATAGTTTAGAGTTTTAAATTATTTACATGCAAATAAAAAATCGTTTGAATTTACTGTATCATCTTGGTGAATATCTTCAAAGTAACGATCCGCAACTCGCTGAGGCAAACAAGCAGGCGAACCGGCAGAATCCATGGTTTGTACCTGAGTCTATCGAGCTTTCGACAAAAAATATCGCTGAACATTTTTTGCAAAAAAACAACCTCGAAAACTGGTTGAAATACTACCAGGCGGCAGATCACCTGCGGCCGGCGAAGAGCGTAGGTATTGTAATGGCAGGTAATATTCCCCTGGTTGGCTTTCATGACCTGCTTTGCGTTTTTATTTCGGGCAATGTGGCCCGGGTTAAACTTTCTTCAAAGGATGAAGTGCTGCTGAAGCACTTCGTTGAAAAAATGACAGAGTGGGATGAAAGCGTAAGCCGTTATATAAAATTTGAAGACTCTTTAAAAAACTGCGATGCGTACATCGCAACAGGCAGTAATAACACCTCCCGTTATTTTGAGTATTATTTTGGAAAATATCCGTCACTGCTGCGAAGAAACAGGACTTCCGTAGCAGTACTGACCGGAGACGAAAGTAAGGAAGAGTTGGCGTTGTTGAGCGATGATATGCTACTCTATTTTGGCCTTGGTTGCAGGAATGTGACCAAGCTCTTTGTGCCTGCCGGTTACGACTTTATGCCGTTGCTGCAGGCTGTGAAAAAATATGAGTATTATCTCGACTTCCATAAATACAAACACAATTTTGATTACCAACTGGCTTTGCTAATCATGAATAGCAAATATTATATGAGCAGTGACCCACTAATATTCGTGGAAAGTGATTCGGTTTTTTCCCCAGTCAGCCAGGTCCATTTTGAATACTATCAGTCACAAGAACACGTGGCAGATAAACTCGAAAACAATACCGATATTCAATGTGTAATAGGCAATGGTTACACCGGTTTTGGAAAGGCGCAATCGCCGGGATTAATGGATTACGCGGATGGGGTAGATACTATGAGATTTTTATTGGAACTGGGCTAGTCATTGTTTAATTTTTTGGCTGTTTCATATAGTCACTGCAACGTTTCAAAACCGCGTTTTAATAAAGACTTTTTTATGTTGCAGAAGAGCTGTCGTATTCACAAGAAAAATTGTCAGAACTACGATTCCTTTCGTCAATTTTATGTTAAAAGGAAATATTTATCAACTGACGATTAAACAGGTTTGTTTCTTTGTTATCGAAAGGAACGAAATTTGACCAAGCAATAGAAACTAAAAAACAAAAAAATAAAATGACGATGAAACTCAAAAACATTTTGCTGGTGGTGGCCATAAGTGCTTCTACCGCCATTTTGAGTATGTGGGGCTATAATAAGATTGCCGGAAATTATAGCTCTGTTGTATTACAGCAAGATGGAAAACTCCCCGTAAACTATGCGGGATTTTTCGACAAAAACAATATGGCAGCGGGTGCAGTGGACTTTACAGCAGCATCAACTTCGGCTACACCTGCGGTGGTGCATATTAAAACCCGCACCAAAGAGAGGCAGGTTAGCAACAATCTTCCAAGACGAAAAAGCCCACTTTCCGATCTTTTTGGAGATGATGATCCATTCCAGGATTTTTTTGGCGGCCCACGTAGCTCAGTAATCCCGGAACAGCGTGCAAGCGGCAGTGGAGTGCTGGTAAGTAATGATGGTTATATTGTTACCAACAACCACGTCGTAGAAGATGCTGATGAGGTTACCGTAACAACGTCCAACAGGAAAACATATAAGGGTACAGTGGTTGCCACAGATAGGAACACCGATCTGGCCGTTATTAAGATTGATGCCAGCAATTTACCTTATATGGTTTACGGCAACAGCGACGATGTTAAACTGGGGCAGTGGGTATTGGCTATTGGCTATCCATTGAATCTTGATGTAACCGTTACAGCTGGCATAATAAGTGCGAAAGCCCGTTCAATTGGCATTAACAAAGGGCCCAACCCGATTGAATCATTCATACAGACCGATGCGGCAGTTAACCCGGGTAACAGTGGTGGGGCGTTAATCAACACCGAAGGGGAATTGATCGGCATTAATTCTGCCATCGCATCCCCAACAGGTTCCTACGCCGGGTACTCCTATGCCATACCCGTTAACATTGTAAAAAAAGTGGTAAACGACCTGATGAAATATGGTGCGGTTCAGAAGGCATACATCGGTATTTCTTATCCTCCTGATGACGCCTCTGAAGAGCAGAAAAAAGCCCAGGGAATTAAAGACGGCCCAGGTGTATTTGTAAGTGGTGTCGCAGACGATGGTGCTGCGAAAGAAGGTGGCCTGCAAAAAGGCGATTTTATTACTAAAGTGAATGGTGTTACAATCGCGACCGGACCTGAGTTACAGGAGCAGGTATTGCGGTATAAACCAGGCGACAAAATAAACGTAACATACGTTCGAAATGGGAAAGAAAGCACTGCGTCAATTACCCTGAAAAATAAAGCTGGCACTTACGAAACAGTCAAACAGGAAAGTGTGCTGGATAAACTCGGAGGCGAATTGGTAAATTTAGACGCAGCCACGGCGAAGAAGAATGACATCGCCGGAGGCGTGCTGGTTAAAAAATTGGGGGATGGTATATTGAAGAATACAAGGATGCAGGAAGGTTTTGTTATTACCAGCGTCGATGGACAAGAGGTAAGAACCATGGACCAACTTGCGGCTATACTAAGGAGTTCGCAGGGAACGGTGAAACTTGAAGGTATTTACCCCGGTTACGATGGCACTTATGGCTATCCGCTTAATATTGACGAAGCCGGCGGAGATAAATAAATAAACCTTTCTTATATACAGAGCCCGTTCGAATACGAACGGGTTTTTTTGTTGATTTTGTGCAGTGTAGCTGAAGAGTGCGACGCAACGGAACTACAATTGAAATACCAGTGCCGGGTAAATAAAATAATTATGGACCTGGCTCCAGAACATTGCTAAGCTTTGCTTGCGTCGCACTCTTGTGCGTTCACAACAACGGGGAGCAAAAAACTAAAATGGTTTTCCGTGGGTGGAACTGATAAGCTTTTTTGCAAGCCAGGGCAGCTTGCTCATAATGCGGAGGAAACCTGTGGTAATTCCATTATTGCCGAATAATTTTTGAACGGTACGCCCGATGAATAGCCTTTTACTGAATTGCTGTTTCCACTGACTTTGGTATGAGGTTTCCATTTGCTGCCTGGATATGTTTTTCCGGAAAAACATATCGATATTTTCAAAAGCAAGTTTACCCGCATGCATTGCCATGCTCATGCCATTGCCGCACAGCGGGGTAATAAGTCCTGCCGCATCACCAATCAATAAAATGTGATTTTCAACGAGGGTTTTTGGAGAAAAATTCACCTGCGAGATGCTAAGCGGCTGCGCATACATGAAGCTGGCTTTGTCAAAAATTTCTTTTAGCAAAGGGTTTTTGCGAAGTACGTTTTGCTCCATTTTTCCAATGGAATTCTCGTTATCCCGCAGGTTCTCCGCACGGGTAAGATAACACAGACAGCACTGACCATCTTCAATATTAGAGATGCCGCAATAGCCGTTTTTAAAATTATGCAAAGCGATGTTTGCATGGGGAAAGGGAAAGCGTATGTGGTATTTTACACCAACCCAATTATTGAGCTTATCAGGCTTTTGCGTTATAAAATTACGCTTCCAGCCGATATCAAGATTTGATCGTTTGCCAAAAGCCCCGACGGCAGTCTTTGCGCGGTAAGTTGCCCCACTTGTTTCAATTCTAAAGCAGTCGTGCTCAAAAGAAATATTGGTCACCTTTGTTGATTGCAGCAGTGTAACCCCTTTTTCAGCAGCCATCTGCGCAAGCTTATGGTCGATATTATACCTGCTTATTCCAAAACCGCCAAGCGGGAGTTGAAACTGGTAAAGGTTTCCGTGAATATCGGAAAGTTGAAGGCGATTTATTACCGGCAGATTAAGCGCACTGAGATTTAACCCAAGCTGTTGAAGGAAAGAAAAGCTTTCCATACTGATGTATTCGCCACAAACCTTGTGATATGGATAAGCTTCTTTTTCAAAAAGAATCGTCTTATAGCCAGCACCAGCGCATTGGATGGCTAGTGTTAGACCACCGACCCCACCACCAATTATGGCAACATCGTATATACCTGCGTTATCAATCATTTTTGCAAACTATTAAATACCGGAAAGCCCATTTCCATTGAACAGCAAATTGAGGAATGCCTGCCAGTAAAAAAATGTTAACCCATTCCTTTTTTGTAAAGCCTCTCGCTACACTTAAAGGTGCATCATTCTTAACCATGTAGGATGACGAAAAAAGTTTAGTTAGCAATTTAATTGAGTAATATGCCGCCGAATGCCTTTGCAAGTCGTTAATAAAAAAACCTATAGCAGTATTTTCCTTCATCCATAGAATCTGCTTCACCAATTCGGCTTCCGTAAAATGGTGACAAAAGAGGCTGGAGAAAATAATGTCGGGTTTTTTATGAAAGCGCACTGCAGCATAGTCGTTCGTTATCCATGCAGTTTCAGGAGGTAGTTGCAGATTTTGTTTTGCAAAGTTGATACACTCTTCCTTAATGTCTATACCGGTACAGGTAACGCCGATGCCGTTTTCTTTGCACCATTTTGCAATAGCTGCCAGGTTATC
Organism: Chitinophagaceae bacterium UBA7600; assembly: GCA_002478885.1. Classification (GTDB taxonomy): domain Bacteria; phylum Bacteroidota; class Bacteroidia; order Chitinophagales; family Chitinophagaceae; genus DLKC01. Next base: position 4,849 of record DLKC01000006.1, on the reverse strand, counting down.
TCCACCGCCGCAGCCGATTTCACAAATCGAAATGTGCGTTCGTGAGTCGAGCAGTTTTTTTAATCCGCCTATACTGATACGGTGTCCGCCGAGCCAGGTGTTGATAAAATTGAGCTCCTGCATATTCTTTTTGATGTCGTCAAAAGGAATATGGTCGCTGTCCAACAATTCTTTCGTATGGCAACGTTGCCGGAGGTTCATTTTTTCGAAGCGATAAAAGTTTCCATTGTTAACCCGGGGCCAAAAGCCACCCCGAAAATGTTTGCACCAGCCTGTGCACGCTGCATCATTTCTTCCAGTACAAAAAGAATTGTTGGCGAAGACATATTGCCAAACTGCTTCAGCACTTTGCGTGAAAAGCAAAGATCATCAGGTTGAAGATCGAGTTTTCGCTCGATTGCATCCAGTATTTTTTTGCCACCTGGGTGAACACACCAGTGGGAGACTTCACTTTTGCAAATGTTGTGGTGACTGAGTGATAAATCAACCAACGCGCAGATATCTTCCTGGACCAACTGAGGCACATACCCGCTTAATGTCATCAGAAATCCTTTGCTGCTGAGTTGCCAGCTCATGTCTTTTTTCCCTTTATATGAAACCTGCGAAAAAAAACCATCTAACGAAATAGCTTGTGGTGATGACAAATTCCCTGAAACCAGAACAGCCGCACTGCCGTCTGCGAACAAGAGGCTGCTGGCCGCATTATCTGCATTGTATTGTTGCTGAAAATGAAGGGTGCACAACTCTGTGTCTGCGATGAGCACGTTGGCTTTCGGGTCGCTGTCACAAATTAGTTTAGACAGTTTTAGCGCATGTATCGCGGCATAACAGCCCATAAAATTCACCGAAGTGCGGAAAATTGTCGGCGGCAGGTTAAGCGATTCGGCAATCTGGAGGTCGAGTCCAGGTGCACTCATGCCTGTACAACTCACGGTGATCAGGTGTGTGATCTTGTCTGTATTGGTAATAATGCTGCAAAAACATTGTTCAATGGCTTTTAAAGACAGGTCTAATGCTTCTTTTTCAAAAACTGCCATTCGTTGTTCAAGCGAAGGAAAGCGAATGTTGCTTTCGGTGGCAAAGAAATTCCATAGATTCAATGGTAAACTATAGTCATCAATAACCGAATACCGGTAATCTATCCCGCTGTGATTGTAGAGAAAGGATAGCTTTCTTTTTTCCACATCATTCAGACCATAAGCCAACGACATGAACGATACCACATCCTGCTGATTGTGACGGAAGCGAGGAACTGCGGTGCCTATGGAGACTATTTTAGCCAAGTTGTTTTATAGTTATCAATGTAATAAAAGCAAGATTCGTGCAAGTACTGGCCAGCATGTTCATTCGCATTGTATGTTTAAAGTCGGCGAGGTTTTCGTTGCGCCATACCCTCAAAAACCATCTCAAAAAATATACGATAACAGGCAGGAAAAACATTTGCAAAACTCCAAAAGGATATAAATTGTTCTTGGATTGAAAATAAAAAAAAAGTATACCAAAAGCAATCGTGTACATAATTGCGCAAAAAACAAATGTTCCTCTCTTTCCAAGCATCATACTCAAAGTTTTTACAGCATCTTTTTCATCGGCCTTATGCTGATATATTTGTGTAATGGGGTAGAAGCCGCCAATAAGAAAAGCCGCGGAAGTAATTCCCGTAGCAGGTAAGTCATTTACTCCGCAATTTCCTGCCACCATATAAACGATTGCAAAAATTAACGCGCCCTGGTTCAGTATCACGACAAGGTATCCGACAACCGGGAATCGCTTCAGCCTGATCCCGCGGTAACTATACAGCTTCGAGCAAATAATGTAAATCGCTATACCCAAAGTAAAAGGAGCAGATACCAACATGGACAAGACAACAGCTGAAATGTCCATTAAGACCGTTGTATAGTATAATTGCCTCGTTGGCTGCATTGGATGCTCGATTCCTCCAATGCTCTCCGTATCACGATCCATAAAACTATTGTATCCATTACTTGAAGGGTAAACCAACAGGTGTATTATAAAAAATGCAGGCAATGCTTTCAGCCATTCAATGTTATCTACTAAGCTTAAGGCAAAGAAGTATACCGGCATTAAAAAATAGGAAAAGGGGAAACGTAAAAGCTGTATGGTAGACTTTTTTAGCAAGTTGTTGGTTTTGGAAAGAGCCTTAAAGATATTCGTTTAAAATATAGTGGCAGATATTTGAACAGTCTTTTACTGAAACAATATTTTGAGGAAGCTGGTTGCCTGTAAAGCCAACTAAAAAAATGAAAACCCTTCAATCAGTCTGACCGGAGAATGATGGAAGGGCTTTGCGTTTATTAAAAGCTGTTTATTTCAACTTATCCTTGAAGACTTTTTGAAACTTTTCCACTTTTGGAACAATAACAAAACGGCAGTACATGTTTCCCGGGTTGTTGTCGAAATAGTCTTGGTGGTAAGGTTCTGCTGAATAGAAATTCCTGACAGGCTCAATTACCGTAACAATAGGGCTGTTAAAGGCACCACTTGAATCAAGCGCCTTTTTGTAATGCTCTGCTTTTAATCTTTGTTCCTCGGAATGATAAAACACTGCGCTTCGATATTGCGTGCCTACATCATTGCCTTGGCGGTTAAGCGTTGTGGGATCATGTGTTTTCCAGAAGACCTCGAGTAATTCGTCGAACGAAACAACAGAAGGATCGTATATAATCTGGCAGCATTCTGCGTGGCCGGTGCTTCCGGTACAAACCTCTTCGTAGGTAGGGTTGGGCACTCCGCCGCCGCTATAACCGCTGGTAACTTTTTTTACACCTTTCAATCTTTGGAAGATAGCTTCCGTACACCAGAAACAACCGGTTGCAAATGTTGCCGTGTCGTTGGCCTGGCCAGATACAGTTACTTTTTCATCTGATATATCCATGGTTTGACTTTTATGTTCCGCACAAGAAATAAAAGATAGCATTGAAATGAATGCAACATTCATCACGTTAAACATATGCTTGATTTTTATTGCGCCCATACTTGCAATTAACGCAGCTTTGCTAAAAGAAACAAGTTAATTAACAGTAAGGGTATTTTTTTAATTAAATTTTGATGTAAGCGATTATTGATTTTATTAGACCGTCCGCAGGATTATATACGTAATTTTACCAGCCTCCTTACGTTGTGCGATGAGTTATTGAGTTAATAAAAACATAATGGTTTTGATAATGTTCGCGGGCAATTCTTATTTAGAATTATTTAAAGGAAGGATCCAGGCCAGAGTTATTAAATGGACATCCCTTTTTGACGCCCTTTGTGTTAAGGCACAAGAGTGCGACGCAACGATGCTGATTAACGATAATTAGGTGGGAGCAAAAAAAAATTCAAAACAATTGTGGTAATAAAAAATATGAACGGAATAAAATTGTCATCTATTATACTTTCCATTTCGAGCTTACTGTCGTGCCAGTCGAAAAGCCAGCTGAATTTTATTACAGCTGACAAAAGCCTGCTTTGGGAAGTAACCGGAAATGGACTTGGTAAACCTGCATTTATTTATGGAACTATGCACTTGCTTTGTGAAAGTGATGCTGCGCTTAGCGACAACCTTAAACAGGTAATTGCCGCAGCAGATGAAATATATTTTGAGATCGACATGGACGATATGGGCCAATTGCTCTCAGGCTTTACGCTTGGCAAAATGAAAAACGACACAACCATTAACCAGTTACTTTCCGATGACGAATATCACCGGGTCGACGATTTTTTCGCTAAGAACGGCCTTGGCATTCAATTGAAAATGTTTAATCATATGCAACCTATGCTCGTGTCTGCTTTGGTGTACCAGGCGATACTTCCTTGCCAGGAAAGCGACGGCATTGAAATGAACATAATGAAATATGCAAAGCAATTTAAAAAAGAAATAAAGGGTCTTGAAACAACTGCATTCCAGGTTTCAATTATTGACCAGATACCGTACCATCAGCAGGCGCAGGAGTTATTAAACAGCATCGATAGTATCTCAAGCACCAAAGAAGAGAACAAAAAAATGACGCAGATTTATAAAGAACAGGATATTGACAAATTGCTCGATTACAGCTTAAAATCTGACGGGGGAACAACGGCCGAGGTACAAGACATAATGATCAACCAAAGAAACAAAAATTGGGCCGAGCAGTTTTCAGGTATCACAAAAGATAAAACCATATTAATAGCGGTAGGGGCCGGGCATCTCGGCGGTAAAGATGGCCTTATTAATATTTTAAAGGAAAAGGGCTACACGTTAAGACCCGTACAGAATTAAAAAATCCCGCGGTTATCGCGGGATTTTTATGTTTAAAATCTCTCAAGTTTCGAGAAGAAAAAGTCGCCTTCAATTATTGCATTCTCATCACTATCGCTTCCGTGCACGGCATTTTCGCCAACAGAAGCAGCAAATTGTTTCCTGATGGTACCTTCCGCTGCTTTTGATGGATCTGTTGCACCAATCAGCGTTCTGAAATCCGCCACCGCATTTTCTTTCTCGAGTATAGCGGCAACAATTGGCCCGCTGCTCATAAATTCAACTAATTCGCCGTAAAAGGGGCGGCTCTTATGAATTTCGTAAAAAGCCCCAGCCTGTTCGGCCGTAAGTCTTGTCCACTTCATCGCTTTAATGAAAAAGCCCGCTTTGATTACCTGGTCCAGGATGGCACCAGTAAAACCTTTGCCTGTGGCATCAGGTTTTATCATGGTAAAAGTTCTGTTGCTCATAATCACATTTTAAATTTGGCTGCAAATGTAAGCGTAAGCCAATATTTTCTCAAACTAGTTTTGGTAAATGCAGCGCGGTAGTGCATATGTTTTGAGCTTACGTGCAAAGCCTGGCCCCGGTTGTGTCACTCACTTTTGC
>DLKC01000085.1 GCA_002478885.1 Chitinophagaceae bacterium UBA7600 | reverse complement strand
AGAAGGCGGGAGTTGGTATTTCAATTTATTGGTGAATCCATCCTCATCACCACATTGGCATTTGGCATTGCTGTGTTGCTCACGGAACTGGCACTGCCCTATTACAATGACCTTGTTGAAAAGAAATTAAGTCTCGACTACGCATCACTTCAATTTTGGGAATTTGCCGTTGGCCTGATTCTGTTCACAGGCATTATATCCGGAAGCTATCCGGCGCTGTACCTTTCCTCCTTTCAACCGACCCAGGCGCTCAAAGGAAAAATCACCATTGGGAAAGGCGGCACCACACCCCGTAAAGTACTTGTAACGATGCAATTTATTGTGTCTGTATTATTGGTGATCAGTATGTTGGTCATCTACCGGCAAATTCAACATGTCAAGAACCGCGATGTTGGTTACAACCAGGAGGGACTTATCACGGTAGAGTACACCCGCGAAATTGAAAAACAGTTTAAGGCAATCAAAAATGAACTACTGCAATCGGGCGTGGTGAGTGCGGTGGCTAAATCAAACAGCCCTATTACCGCAATATGGTCCAATAACTTTTTGGGCTGGCCGGGTAAGCCCGAAAATCGGAAAGTAATGTTCAGCACTATTGCTTGTGAATATGACTACAGCAAGACCATGGGCATCCGCATGCTCGAGGGACGGGACTTCTCCGAAGAGATTAGCAGCGATTCTGCGGGCATCATCGTCAACAAAGCAGCACTGGACCTGATGCAACTCAAAGATCCGATCGGACAGCAATTAGAACTGTGGGGTAAAAAGAAAACCCTGATTGGTATCATCGACAATGTCATCATGGAATCACCCGATAATGTGGTGCGACCCTTGTTTATGGTTTTTGATCCCAATTGGTCCAGTTCGGTGACCATTCGACTTGAGAAAACACGCGACATCCAGTCATCTTTAAAGACCGTGGAAGATATATTCAGGAAGTACAACCCCGCTTATCCTTTCGACTATGATTTTGCAGATGTGGAATTCAGGAAAAAGTTCAAGTCAGTAACCATGACCGGACAGTTGGCCGCCTTATTTGCTACGCTGGCGATTCTGATCACCGGACTTGGCCTGTTTGGCCTGGCAGCCTTTACCGCGGAGCAGCGCACCAAAGAAATTGGGGTAAGAAAAGTATTGGGCGCATCAGTAAGCAACCTTGTAGCAATGCTTAGCAAAGATTTTTTAAAGCTGGTGATCATTGCAGCCGTTATTGCATTTCCTGTTTCGTGGTGGGCAATGCACTCGTGGCTGCAGGATTTTGCTTATCGCATCAGCATCGATTGGTGGGTATTTGCTGTTGCGGCTTTTGCAGCATTGTTTATAGCCCTGGCAACCATAAGTTTCCAGGCAGTGAAAGCGGCACTCGCCAATCCTGTAAAGAGTTTGAGAACAGAATAGATCGGTTTTGAACGACATTTTTTTGGTGAACCGGGCTGGAGGAAATAATAAGCTCCGTCGCACCTGTCCGATTTTGTTCTACAGTACAAGTGAGTGACACAACGAAGATGATAGATGAGTGAAAGCTAAGTACATCATAATTCTTTTACAATCTAAACAACATAGTATGCTTAGAAATTTTTTCACGATCGCCTGGCGAAACCTTATAAAAAATAAAGGCTATAGCGCCATTAACATCGGAGGACTTGCCGTTGGTATGGCGGTGGCAATATTAATCGGCCTTTGGGTTTATGATGAACTGTCTTACGATAAATACCACCAGAATTACGATCGCATTGCGCAGGTAATGCAGTCGGCCAATTTCAATGGCGAAATATCAACGCAAACTTCTAACCCGGGTTTGATGGGGCCGGAATTGAGGGCCCGGTTCGGCAGTGATTTTAAGTATGTGGTGCAGGCATCATGGCAAGGTAGCCACCTGCTTTCGGTGGGCAATCAGCATTTTACGAGGTCTGGTATTTTCTTTGAACCCGATGCACCGGAAATGCTTACTCTTAAAATGCTCAAAGGCACAAGGGCCGGGTTGAAAGATCCCTACGCCATTATGCTTTCGGCCTCAGCAGCGGAAGCCATCTTCGGCAAGAGCGATCCCATGAATAAAACCATAAAACTCGATCGCAATTTTGATGTAAAGGTTACCGGTGTTTATGAAGATCTTCCCGATAACACTTCTTTTCACGAAGTGAAGATTATTATGCCATGGGATCTGTGGCTTATACAAAACCCGTGGGCAAAGCAAATGCAAAATCCGTGGGGGAGCAATTTTTCTCAAATATTTGTACAGGTCGCCGATAATGCAGATATGCAAAAGGTTTCAGCCAGGATCAAAAATGTAAAGATGGACAAGGTGGGCCCCGATGAGAAACGATACAATTGGGAAGTTTTCCTGCAACCGATGAGTAAGTGGAACCTGTATAACGAATTTAAAAAAGGTGTAAACACGGGAGGTAATATCCGTTATGTTTGGCTGTTCAGCATTATTGGCATTTTTGTATTGCTGCTTGCCTGTATCAATTTTATGAACCTGAGTACGGCACGAAGTGAAAAAAGAGCAAGAGAAGTGGGTATTCGCAAAACGGTCGGGTCATTGAGATGGCAGATCATCAGGCAGTTTTTCGTGGAATCTTATGTAGTAGTGCTGCTGGCTTTTGTATTGGCATTGTTGCTTGTATTCCTGCTCTTGCCTTTATTCAACGACGTAGCCGGCAAGAATATGGCGATGCCGTGGAGTAATGCTGTTTTTTGGGTGATCAGTCTCGTGTTTATTTTTATAACCGGGCTGCTGGCTGGCAGCTATCCCGCATTTTATCTTTCGTCTTTCCAGCCATTGAAAGTTTTGAAAGGAACATTTAAGGTTGGAAAGGGTGCAGCAATTCCACGCCGTATACTCGTAGTGTTGCAATTTACCGTATCGGTGATGCTGATCATTGGAACAATGATCGTTTACCAGCAGATACAGTATGCAAAAGACAGGCCCATCGGCTACAGCCGTAATGGTTTAATTAATCTGAACCTTGAAAAGGAAGTGGGTGAACATTTTGAGGCGGTTAGAAATGATTTAAAGAATGCCGGTGCAATCGAGGAAATGACCGCATCCAATAGTCCGCTCACGGGCGTTTGGAATACAAACGGTGGTTTTGACTGGGAAGGCAAAGACCCTAATCTCGCCGTAGATTTTCCCAACAATACCGTATCGTACGACTTTGGTAAAACAGTGCATTGGACTATTAAAGAAGGTCGGGATTTTTCGCGTGATTTTGCCACCGATTCGGCGGCATTCATCATCAATGAGTCGGCTGCAAAATTCCTTGGTTTTACCGATCCCGTCGGTAAAGTTTTGAAATGGGAGAATCAACCATTTACCATTATTGCCGTGGTAAAAGACATTATGCAGGAGTCTCCTTTTTACCCGGTGCGCCCTACCCTGTACCATGTTGGTACCTACGATAACATGTATAATATGATCATGCGCCTGAACCCTGAACGCAATGCTGCTTCGTCTTTAAAAACAATTGAACAGGAACTGAAAAAATATACTCCCGAAGTGCCGTTTGACTACAAATTTGTTGACGAGGATTTTGGATCAAAATTCAGCGCGGAAGAACGTATCGGCAAGCTTTCTTCCTATTTTGCTGTCCTCGCCATATTTATATCCTGTCTTGGTTTGTTTGGAATGGCAAGCTTTGTTGCCGGGCAACGAACCAAAGAGATTGGCATAAGAAAAGTGTTGGGCGCTAGTGTGGGCAACCTCTGGCGTTTGCTTTCAACAGAATTTGTAATGCTGGTATTATTGTCTTGTATTATTGCAATACCCATCTCTTATTACTACCTCGATGACTGGCTAACCAATTACGATTACAGGATCAGCATCAGTTGGAAAGTATTTTTGTTTGCATCGCTTATTTCGTTGTTTATCACACTGGTCACGGTAAGCTTTCAGTCAATTAAAGCCGCATTATCAAATCCCATTAAAAGTTTAAGAACAGAATAGTACCCATCCCGGCCGTTGAAGAAAATAGAATAAGAACAGTTTTCGCAGCCACGGGCGGATAAACAAACTCATGCGAAACAACTGCAGTGCCGGTGTTCATCAGCGCACAGCCGGTGTCCGGTATCGAACAGGTTCGAAGGTAGTGCCGGGCTAACAGCCTAAAATGCAATTGGTTAGAAGTTGGCACAGGCGTTGACCATCATGGTTGGCTATTTCATCTTATGCCTTGTCTGGTAAAATTTCCGGTAGCAAAAACACCAGCCCGGGTAAAAGATGGGAAGGTGCAGCCGGCTAAAAAATATTGATTCCAGCCTTAACCACAGAACAATATTACAAGGCAAAAAAAATTCTAACCATGTTTGGAAACTATGTCAGGATCGCTTTTCGTAACCTATGGCGAAACAAAAGCTTTTCGCTTATCAATATTGTTGGGCTGGCAATAGGGGTTGCAACCTGTCTCATCATTATGCTTTTTGTAAATAATGAATTGAGCTATGACCGGTACAACGAAAAAGCCAGCCAGATGTACACCGTGTACTTCCAGGGCAATGTGCAAGGGCAAAAAATGAATGAAGCATCGGTAATGCCTCCGGTAGCACAAACCTTGCAGAGAGATTTCCCCGAAGTCGAAGCGGCTACCCGTTTACGCGATAATGGTTTCCCTAAACTTATTTACAATAACAAGTCTTTCAAAGAAGATGCATTTGCTTTTGTAGATTCTAACTTCTTCCAGGTATTTACCCTGCCTTTAGTGGAAGGTGACGCGAAAACAGCTTTGCTGGAACCGAATACCATTGTTGTTACCACGGCATTGGCAAAAAAATATTTTGGCAGTGGAGACCCTTTGGGTAAATTGATCACTATTAAAGATGCCGGCAATATGTCTTACAAGGTTACAGGCGTTATCGATAAGGTGCCCGTTAATGCCAATTTTCATTTTGAACTCTTTGCTTCTATGGCAAGCCTGCCTGAATCGAGAGAACCAACCTGGATGAGCTCTAATTTCTTTACTTACCTGGTATTGCAAAAAGGCTACGACTATAAAAAGCTGGAGGCAAAACTGCCCGGGGTTGTGGAAAAATACATGGGCCCTCAAATGCTGCAGGCGATGGGCATGTCGCTATCCGATTTTAAAAAGAATGGCAACGATATCAGCTTTCACCTTGAACCAATTACCGACATCCATCTGGATCCTGCATTTCCCCAAACACTTAGTCAGCCCGGCGATGTAAACAACGTATACAGTTTTGCAGCCATTGCCGTATTTATGTTGCTCATCGCCTGTATCAATTTTATGAACCTTTCAACTGCCGGGGCCTCTAAACGTTCAAAAGAAGTAGGCATAAGAAAAGTACTTGGTTCTTTGAAAAGGGAACTGGTAAAACAATTCCTTTTCGAGTCGGTCGTCATCGCTGCAATCGCATTGATGCTTGCGATTGTGCTTATATACCTTGCTTTGCCCATGTTTAACCAGCTGGCAGACAAAAACCTCGAAATTAGTTTTTCAGAAAACCCGTTGCTTATCCCCGGCTTAATACTGTTTATTTTACTTACTGGCGTACTTGCCGGCAGTTACCCTGCATTTTATCTTTCGTCTTTTAAACCAATAGCAGTATTAAAAGGTAAATTCTCTGCCGGTAAAAAAAGTACGGGCATAAGAAGTGGTTTGGTGGTCTTCCAGTTTTTCATCGCTATTTTACTTATTGTAGGCACCACCGTTGTATTTGAACAGCTGTCTTATATGCGGCATAAAGATGTTGGTTATAACAAAGACCAGGTACTGGTTATACAGGATGCATGGATGCTCGGCAATAACCAGGATGCTTTTTATCAGCAGCTGAAAAATGACCCAAGGGTGGAAAGCGTAACACGTTCCGGTTATTTACCTGCGGGCAGAAGTGATAATAACAACTTCTTTCTCTCAGGTTCGCAAAACCCCGGGCAGATGATTAAAACACTGCGCTACGATGTGGATGAAGAATACCTTTCAACACTTGGTATAAAGCTGCTGCAAGGACGAAATTTTTCAAAAGACTATGCAACCGATTCTTCAGCGATCGTGTTGAACGAAACCGCTGCAAGGGTGTTAGGCTGGAGCAACAATGCACTCGGGCATGAGTTAACCCATACTGATAACCACGGACAAAAAACAAGCTACCATGTTATCGGCGTGGTGAAAGATTTTAATTTCAGGTCGCTGCACGAAAGCATTTCACCGCTGGTAATGACCCTGGCACCAAACCCCTCCAGCCTGATTGCTAAACTTAAAACAAGCGACGCAGCACCATTAATCGCTCAATGCTCAAAATTGTGGGCAAGCCTCGGAGCTGAAGATGCTATGTCGTATTCTTTTCTCGACGACCGTTTTAATAATACGTATAAGGCCGAACAAAAAACAGGTACTATAGTCGGCATTTTCGCCGGCCTAACCATTTTCGTTGCATGCCTCGGGCTTTTTGGGCTTGCTATGTTTACCGCTCAGCAACGCACCAGGGAAATCGGTATTCGCAAAGTGCTTGGCGCCAGCGTATCACAGGTAACGCGCATGCTTTCAAAAGAATTTTTACAACTGGTTTTAATAGCGTCGCTTATTGCATTTCCTGCAGCATGGTGGGCAATGAATAAATGGTTGCAGGCCTTCGCCTACAGGATCGATATAAGCTGGTGGATGCTTGCCATTGCTGGTTTTGCAGCCATGCTTATTGCGTTGCTTACCGTAAGCTTCCAGGCAGTGAAGGCAGCTCTCGCTAATCCTGTAAAGAGTTTAAGAACGGAGTAGCATATTTTTTGAGCCGGGCTGCAATACAGCTATTAAGCTTCGTTGCGTCGCACACTTCTGCGCCTTGTTCAGTATGGGGCAGAACGTTGAAGGGAGTGACACAACGAACGATGAGGAAAGCTTAAAAGCTAAGTACAAAAACACAGAACATATTATTCACGACCGACAACTTCCTGTATGTATAAAAATTATTTTAAAACAGCTTGGCGCAGCCTGTTAAAGAACAGGAGCTTTTCTGTTATCAATGTCGTAGGGCTGGCAATTGGCCTGTGTTGTTTTATGTTGATTGCCGTTTATGTGTACGACGAACTGAGCTACGACCGGTATGCACCTGATGCGAAAAATCTTTACCGCGTAAATTTATCAGCAACCGGAAATGGCGATGTTGCTGTGTATCCAAATGTTGATGTTGCGGTAGGCGAGGGAATGAAGGCGGCCTTCCCCGAAATAAAAGCAACCACAAGGGTTTCTCCAGCCAGTGATTTTGTAAAATATGGCGACCACCAGTTTAAAGAAGATCATCTCGCGTTTGCCGACTCAAACTTTTTGCAACTGTTTTCCATTCCGCTTATTGAAGGAAATGCAACAAACGCGCTTGTAGAACCGAACAGCGTGGTTATTTCAAAAGCATTCGCTAAGAAATATTTTGGCAACGAAGAAGCAATTGGAAAGTCTTTGGAAATAGGCCTCAGGGGCGCGGCATATAAGGTCGCGGGTGTTTATGACAAGGTCCCGGATAATACCCACTTTCACTTCGATGCTTTCATGAGCTTGTCAACTTTTCATATTACGCATCTCACCTGGAGTAATATTGGTTTTTACACTTACCTCGAGCTGAATGAAAATACCGACCCCAAAAAACTGGAAGCGAAATTTCCACAGCTTGTTGCCAAGTATGTGGTGCCCGAAGTGCAACATGATATGGGTGTAAGCCTCGCAGAAGCGCAGAAATCGGTAGGTACTTTTATTTTTTCCTTACAGCCGGTTGTAGATATCCATTTATACTCTGGTACCAAATATGAAATGGAGCCCGGCGGCGATATACAGTATGTTTATATTTTTTCAGCGCTGGCATTTTTTATACTACTGCTTGCCTGCGTAAATTTTACCAACCTGTCAACTGCCCGTGCTTTAAAACGTGCCAGGGAAGTAGGCATTCGCAAGGTAATGGGCTCTGTAAAAAGGCAGCTCGTTTTCCAGTTTCTCACCGAGTCGGTACTACTCACCTTATTCGCCATGCTGTGTGCCTATGTGTTGATGTTGGCAGTGCTGCCTTATTTTAACCAGCTGTCCGATAAAAATGTGTCTGTTGAGTTTTTCTTTGATTACCGCTTGCTTATGCTCCTTTTCGCCGTGAGCCTTACCGCCGGGGTTTTGGCGGGCATTTACCCGGCATTCTTTTTATCTTCTTTCAACACCATTAAGGTTTTGAAGGGTGCAGCCACACAGGGCTCACAGAAGAAGCCGTTGCGCAGCAGCCTGATTGTATTCCAGTTTTTTGTGTCCATTGCATTGATCATCGCCACCATTGTTGTTTACCAGCAATTGAATTTTATGCAAAACAAAAAACTTGGCTACGATAAAGAACAGGTGCTCGTATTACCCGATGGCAGATTACTGGGCAACAACCAAACTGCATTCAAAGAACAGTTGTTAACCGATAGCCGTGTGGTGGCTGCAACCATTGCACGATCGGTACCCGGTGGCGCAGATATGGACGGCACCGAGATCTATCCAAAAAACAACAACGCTAACGGCACACAAATTCATACCAATATCTTTCATGTGGATTATGACTATCTCAATACATTGGGCATTCAAATCGTAAGTGGCAGAAATCTTTCTAAAGACTTCGGCTCAGATTCTGCGGCCGTGGTCATCAACGAATCAGCGGCACACGAACTTGGATGGAACAAAGAAGCGGCGCTCGGTAAAACCATCGTACGTTCGGGGCAGCAGGAGTTTAAAGTGGTAGGTGTAGTCGCAGATTTTAACTATGCTTCGGTTAAGCAAAAGATCGCCCCGCTTATGATGATGCTTGGTGGTAATTATGGCGGCATTGTGGTCAAGATCAAAACAAACGACGTGCAGGGCTTTCTGGACGACCTGGAAAAACAATGGAATGCATTTAAACCACAGGGCCCGCTAGAATACAATTTTCTTGACGATCAGTTTGCGAAATTGTATGCCGGCGAATTACGTACCCGGCAAATATTCTCTGCGTTCGCTGTTATCGCCATCATCATCGCGTGCATGGGATTGTTTGGCCTTTCAGCATTCATCATCGAACAGCGCACCAAAGAGATCGGCATCCGCAAAGTGCTTGGTGCTTCGGTACGGCAGGTGTTGTTGCTGGTGTCAGCCGAATTTTTATCATTAATCGTCATCGCATTTATTATTTCAATACCGGTTACGTGGTGGGCAATGAGTAAATGGTTGCAGGATTATGCATACCGCATTAATATAAGTGTCTGGGTATTTGCCATTGCGGGCATTATTGCGTTTTTTATTGCAATCGCTACCATAAGTTTCCAGGCCACAAAGGCCGCATTGTCGAACCCGGTGAAGAGTTTGAGGACGGAGTAGTACCCTGAATAGAGCATGGGAGCAGGATTTTTTGAACCAAGGATAAGAATATTAATCAGGTTGCGTGTCCCGGAAGAACGATTCAGGGTTGCACGATTCATGCATTGTTCAGTACCGATCTTTAAAGTACAAGTTGCTGTTGGCTGGCAGGCCGGCACTGTAGCACAACAGGCGATGAGTTGCGAACAAAAAATTGATCATTACAACGAATACATAACCATAACCTCTCAACATGTTTAAAAACTACATCACGATCTCCCTGAGAACTTTGTGGAAGAACAAACTTTTCACTGCGATCAATATTCTGGGCCTTGCCATTGGCATAAGTGCATCGCTGGTTATTTATTTACTCGTGAACTACCATTTTACTTTCGATCAGTTTGAAAAAGATGGTGACCGAATTTACCGCGTAGTTTCGGATTTCAGTTTTTCAGGAGAAGTGTATTACAATTCCGGCGTTCGTGCGCCGCTCTCCAATGCGATGAAAAACGAAATAACCGGCCTTGAAGCCAATGTGCCGTTTAGAACGTGGGATGGAGATATAAAAGTTTCGGTACCTGTTGCTGGTAAAGAACCGGTGGTCTTTAAAAAGCAGCAAGATGCCATTTTTGCGGATAAGCGATATTTTGGCCTTATCAATTATCAATGGTTGGCAGGTAGTGCAGATGCTTCTTTGTTACAGCCCTATCAAACAGTATTGACTGAAACAACCGCCGGGCTTTATTTTCCCGGGCTTTCCGCAGCCGATGTTATCGGTAAAGAGATCGTTTTTAACGACACGGTTCGCGCAACAATTACAGGCGTCGTAAAAGATATCACTTATCACACCGACTTCACTTTTAAAATATTTGTATCAAGGGCAACACTGGAAAATACAACGCTTAAACCTAACGATTGGGAGGCATGGGATAACACCAACGGGGCGTCGCAGTTATTGGTAAAACTTTCGCCGGGTAGCTCTGTGGCAAAGCTGGAAAGTGATATCAATAAACTGGTAGACAAATACAATAAAAAAGAACCAGGCGACAACAGCAAAAGCGCTATAAAACTGCAACCACTCAGCGATTTGCATTTTAATGGCAATTATGGCGGCTATTCTAACCCGATTGCCAGCAAGCCAACACTCTACAGCCTGCTGGTAGTGGCGGCAATTTTATTGTTATTGGGCTGCATCAATTTCATTAACCTTACGACCGCGCACGCTGCCCAGCGGGCAAAGGAAATTGGCATACGCAAAACGATGGGCAGTTCAAGAAAGCAATTGGTCGTGCAATTTCTCACGGAGACTTTCCTGCTCACGTTTGCCGCAACGGTTCTTTCCGTTTTGATTGCGCCGCTTATCTTACAACTGTTCTCAGGATTTCTTCCCGAGGGGTTGCATGTTAGCGAAATCGCGCAACCGGCAATTCTTTTATTTCTTGCTGCATTGGTAGTCGTGGTCACGCTTGTTTCAGGCTTTTATCCGGCAATGATCTTGTCAGGTTATAAGCCTGTGCTTGTGTTAAAGAACCAGGCCTATGCCAATACGGGCAAAACACGCAATGCATGGTTGCGCAAGTCGCTCACCATTTCACAGTTTGTTATTGCGCAGGCTTTTATTATGGGCGTTATGCTGGTGAGCAAACAAATTACCTATTCACTGAATAAAGACATGGGCTTCAAAAAAGATGCGATTGTTTACCTGCAAACAAATTATTACGATACGTCACGCAGCAACAAATACGCCCTGATCGATAAACTTCGTACCATGCCCGAAATCGCCATGGTTAGTTTAAGTACCAGCCCGCCCTCGTCCAACAATACATGGAGCAGCACCATGAAATACAAAGACGGGAAAAAAGAAATAGAAACAGATGTGCAGCAGAAATACGCCGATAGCAATTATATACACCTGTACCAGATAAAGCTACTGGCCGGTAGAAATATCAGCACTTCAGATACCGTAACCTCGTTTATGATCAACGAGACCTACGCCCATATACTCGGCTTTCAGCAACCGGAACAAGCCATCGGTAAATATCTTGAATGGAGTGACAAGCTGTATGCAATAACCGGCGTGGTCGCTGATTTCAACCAGCACTCCTTACACG
Organism: Chitinophagaceae bacterium UBA7600; assembly: GCA_002478885.1. GTDB lineage: Bacteria > Bacteroidota > Bacteroidia > Chitinophagales > Chitinophagaceae > DLKC01. Next base: position 2,491 of record DLKC01000085.1, on the reverse strand, counting down.
AACCGGTGAAGCCGATGGCGCTTGGAAGTTGGCAGAGCACTGAACGTACCATCAACATAGCACTGCAACCGCAGAACGATGCCGGCACCACCTGGAAGAACGGTATTGCCAAAATGGAGCAGGCATGGAAACAGGTTTATCCCAACGACGATTTTGAATACCAGTTTTACGACGAGAGCATAGCAAAATATTACGAAGCAGAGCAGCAGACTTCGAGCCTGCTGATGTGGGCCACCGGGCTTGCTGTATTCATTAGCTGCCTCGGTTTGCTTGGCCTGGTAATTTATACCACCACACAGCGCACCAAAGAGATAGGAGTAAGAAAAGTGTTGGGCGCTTCTATCGCGCAGATCGTAGCCATGATCTCAAAAGATTTTGTTTTACTCGTATTGGTTGCCTTTGTAGTTGCAGCGCCGCTTGCATGGATCGGCATGAACAAATGGCTGGAGAATTTCGCGTATCGCACAGAGATTAGTTGGTGGATTTTTTTATCAGGCGGCCTCGTAATGGTTGTTATCGCACTAATCACCTTGTCTTTTCAAACGGTAAGGGCTGCAATGATGAACCCGGTAAAAAGCCTTAGAACAGAGTAGTCATCGGACGCTTTGTTCGATGGGGCGTAGCAGGCCGGTCGGGGTTTTGGAAAGAATCAATAAAGTTCCAAACGTACAAATGAGTGATGCCGCATAGGCCGGCGCCGGGACACAACAGCCGATAAGTGGGGAACAAAAAAACTGGATACCAAAAGTCTTATAATGTATTACTGACATCTTAGAACCAACACGTATGTTTAGAAATTATTTTGTTACTGCGTTACGGAACTTTAGGCGCAATACGGTTTTCTCCGTGATCAATGTTATCGGTCTTGCAATTGGTATTAGCGCGGCGCTCGTCATTTATCTTATCGTTAGCTATGATTTTAGCTTTGATAAATTTGAACAGGATGGCGATCGTGTTTACCGCGTGGTGAGTGATATGAAATTCCCCGACAATGATTTTAAGAACTCCGGAGTGCCGTTACCATTTATACCTGCCGTACAAAAAGAATTAACGGGCATTGAGTCCGTTATTCCATTGACGATGTTGTACCAGGCAGATGTGCATGTTGATGTGCCCGGTAAAGGAACGCAGGGGCTTTTTAAGAAGCAAAAAGCTATTGCTTATACAAATAACCAGTATTTTAAACTGCTTTCCTACGAATGGCTTGCCGGTTCTCCGCAAAATGCATTGTCAGAACCGCATACAGCGGTGCTTACCGAGAGTCGTGCAAAAACTTATTTTCCAAATGATGAGATAACAAAAGATATTGGCAAGATAATAACTTATGATACTATCAGGGCCACCATTACCGGCATTGTAAAAGACCTGGATAAAACGACCGATTTCACTTTTAAAGAATTTATTTCTTATGCAACAATCCCGGCTACACAGTTTACAGATCCCGGGCAATGGGGAAGCGTGAGTTCATCAGACCAGGTGTTTGTTAAATTGAATAAAAGTGTATCGCCTGTATCAGTGAACAAGCAAGCGCAGCAATTGATGAATAGCAAACTGGATAAAAACAATTTGCCAAATGTATTGTGGCTGCAACCACTTACCGACATGCACTTTAACAGCGACTACGGCAACTTTGATCAAAGGTTGGCAAACAAGTCAACACTTTACGGCTTGCTTGCCGTTGCAGCTATCCTGTTGTTGCTGGGCTGTATCAATTTTGTAAATCTCACAACAGCACAAGCTGTAAAGCGGGCAAAGGAAATTGGTATTCGTAAAACCATGGGCAGCTCAAAATCGCAACTTGTTTTTCAATTCCTCAGCGAAACTTTTCTTCTCACATTAACTGCAACAGTATTTTCAATGCTCCTGGTGCCATGGATCATTCAGCTCTTTGCCGATTTTATACCGCCAGCCATCAGCTTTAATATGCTTGTAACTGCAGATGTTATCATTTTTATGGCTGCGTTGGTGCTGGTGGTAAGCTTACTTTCCGGTTTCTATCCGTCGATAGTACTTTCCGGTTATAACCCGGTGCAGGTGCTGAAGAATAGTAACGCAGGCGGTTCAGGGAACACAAGAAGATTGTGGATCAGGAAATCACTTACTGTTACACAGTTTGTTTTCGCGCAGGCATTTATCATCGCCGCCCTGATCGTAGGTAACCAGATTCAATATGTGATGCACAAAGATCTGGGCTTTAAAAAAGATGGCATTATTACTTTAGAAACACCCTTTGCAATGGCTGAATTTTCTGATTCAGCCGCCTCCGCAAAGGCCATGCAAACACGCAAGGTATTATTGCAGCAATTGCGTTCGTTGCCGGGTGTTGAAAATGCCTGCATTGCAGGTGCACCACCCGCCACGGCCGGGACTTCCATGCAAACCATGAAATTCAACGATGGTAAAAAAGATATTGAAACTACGGTTGAAATAAAATATGCTGATGACGACTTCTTCAGGCTTTATTACATGCAGCTTGCCGCAGGCAGATTTT
>DLKC01000028.1 GCA_002478885.1 Chitinophagaceae bacterium UBA7600 | reverse complement strand
TTTACCCCAGGTAATTTTTTCATTGGGCACCGCGCCGCTGTAACTGCCGTAAGAGGTTGTGCTATCGCTTATCTGGCAGAAATAGCTCCAGAAAGGTACATCGTGCCACTCAAGGTCCTGGTACATCATTGGCACGACACATATGGGGAAGTCGCCGGCAATGCCACCGCCGATCTGGAAAAACCCTACACCTTTACCGCCACTGTTTGCACGGTACCAGTTGCTGAGTTCAATCATATATTCGATGCCGCTTTTCATAGTACTTGTCTTCAACTCGCCTTTGATGCAATAAGAGGCGAAGATGTTGCCCATTGTGCTGTCTTCCCAACCAGGAACCACGATAGGAATATTCTTTTCGGCGGCAGCCAGCATCCAGCTGTTCTTTGGATCGATCTCGTAATACTGCTCAAGCACGCCGCTCAACAGCATTTTGTACATGAACTCATGTGGAAAAAACCGCTCTCCGCTTGACTCTGCGGTTTTCCATTCTTTAAAAATATGCTTTTGAATTCTTCTGAATGCTTCTTCCTCGGGAATACAGGTATCGGTAACGCGGTTGTAATGATTTTCCAATAAATCCCACTCTTGTTGAGGGCTTAATTCGCGGTAATTAGGCACACGCTTATAATGGCTATGGGCCACAAGATTCATAATATCTTCTTCAAGATTTGCACCGGTACAACTAATGATCTGCACTTTATCCTGGCGAATCATTTCAGCAAAAGAAATACCCAGTTCCGCTGTGCTCATCGCACCGGCGAGTGTAACCATCATTTTACCACCTTCGAGCAAATGTGTTTCATAACCTTTTGCTGCATCAACTAACGCAGCCGCATTAAAATGGCGGTAGTGATGCTGTATAAATTGAGAGATGGGCCCCTTGTTCATTGCTTAGATTTTGTGCGGCAAATGTAATAAAGTGAAAGCAGATTCACGCCGCCAGAATTAAGATCATTGTGCCGCCGGCAGCATCAATATGGCATCGTCGCTTGCGTCGCACACTTGTGCGTCCACGCAATATTGAGCAATGTAACAATAGGTTGAAAGATTGAATTACCTATAATTTTTACTAGTCGCTGTTCTCGAGATGCAGGTGCTGACTGTAAGCGCCAGCCGCAATATGCATAGCAAACCCCATTATAGCCGTATCTTTTAAAAGATTGATCAATGCCATGGATTGCATTTCTTTATCACCCGCATTCAAATAGTTGGGTAAATGAATGGTGATGATAAAAACAAAGAGCAGGGCTGCCAGCAGGTAGCCCGCCAGCTTTACAAAGTTGTTGGTAATAAAAGCAATACCTACCAAAATAAAAGCTGCACCCACAAAATAAGCCCAAACAATGCCCCCGGGCAAAGATGCAGGAACATAAACCAGGAGATCATGGGGATTTAAAAAATGAAAAATCCCAAAAATGATCATTACAATCGAAAGCAAATAGATCGAGATTCTTGAAACGATGTGATAATGTTTCATAATAGTGAATTTCATAAAAAGTTAGAGTATTTTAAATTTTCAAAATATGACCAGGATCATCCGGGTTTGCAAGGGCCGGATATTTCGATATGGCACAAACGCGCAGGCTCCTTAATCCGGGCAGGCAATAATTTTTTTAAACATTACCCTGTTTGCCTAAAATATAGGCAGCTTCATTATTTTCGTTAGGCAAACGACAAGTATTTCAAATATTCAACAGCACAATCATGTCTTCATTTGAAGTTAGAGGCGGCAAAAAACTGCATGGCGAAATAGTTCCCCAGGGTGCAAAAAACGAGGCCCTGCAGATTATTTCGGCGGTGTTACTTACAGCTGATAAGGTAACAGTGACAAATATCCCAGATATACTTGACGTAAACTTACTTATTGAATTACTGGAAGAACTTGGCGTAAAAGTAGATCGGCCTGCGAGAGATACCTGCATTTTCCAGGCAGACAATGTTGATGTTGATTACCTGGGTTCTGAGACCTTCCGCAAAAAAAGCGGCAGGCTTCGTGGTTCGGTAATGATTGCCGGCCCTATGCTTTCGCGATTTAAAAAGGCCTACATTCCAAAACCGGGTGGAGATAAAATCGGCCGCCGGCGTTTGGATACGCATATTATCGGTTTTGAAAAACTCGGGGCACATTTTGAATACAATGAAGAACATCACTTTTTCCAACTCGTTGCCCCCGATCTCCATGGTTGTTACATGTTATTAGATGAGCCCTCGGTAACCGGCACTGCCAATATTGTTATGGCGGCGGTCCTGGCTAACGGCATCACCACTATTTATAATGCAGCCTGCGAACCATACCTGCAACAGCTATGCAAAATGCTTAATCGGATGGGCGCAAAAATTAGTGGCGTTGGCAGCAACCTGCTGACCATTGAAGGAGTTGACTACCTCGGCGGTACAGAACACCGCATGCTGCCTGATATGATAGAAGTCGGCAGTTTTATTGGTATGGCCGCGATGACACAAAGTGAATTGACCATAAAAAATGCAGGCATAGAACACCTCGGTATTATTCCCGAAAAATTTAGCCAGCTTGGCATACAGATGGAGTTTCGTGGCGATGACATTTTTATTCCACAGCAAGATTCTTACGAAATAAGCACCTACCTGGACGGCGGTATTCTTACAATAAGCGATCACCCCTGGCCGGGTTTTACGCCGGATTTGCTGAGCATTGTGCTGGTTGTGGCAACACAGGCTACCGGTAGCGTGTTAGTTCACCAGAAAATGTTCGAAAGCCGCTTATTCTTTGTTGACAAATTAATAGATATGGGTGCTCAAATTATTCTCTGCGACCCACACCGGGCAACAGTAATAGGGCTCGCCCGGAAAAATAAACTAAGAGGTATAGTTATGAGCAGCCCGGATATACGCGCAGGCCAGGCCTTGCTTATTGCGGCATTAAGCGCGGAAGGGAAGAGTACCATACAAAATATTGAACAGATAGACAGAGGCTATCAATACATTGACGAAAGACTAAGAAAACTTGGCGCCGATATAAAGCGGGTATAAAACCGTAAACCATCACCCGCTTGTAAAAGCAGCTTCGGGCAAGCCTTTTTATGATCAATTTTTATTTTGCTGCATGGTAAATTGAGCAAGTTGTTCTTCGTTTAATATGCCAATATCCTTTCCTGAAACACTGAGTATTTTTTCCTCAGACAGTTCATTCATTATCCGAAAAACGGTTTCGTAAGTAGTTCCTATATAAGAAGCAAAATCCTGCCGGCTTAGCCTTATGTTGATGTTGCCGGCGTCATCGGTTCCAAACTTATTTTTTAAAACGATCAATGCGTTCGCAACCCGGCCTTTCACCTGCATATGTGCAAGGTCTCTCATCCGTTTTTCAGATACCTTTAGTTCTTCTGCAAAAAAGAGCATTAGCTTTAACAGAAATTCATTGTTTATCTTCATTGAGCTATCGAAAAACTCACGGCCGATAAAGCATACAGTAGTATTCTCAAGTGCAGTGGCAGAAACAGGAAAAATAAGGTCGTTCCCAAGGCCCCGGTGACCAAATATGTCGCCTTCTTTTGCAAAACGAATAATCAGTTCCTTCTCCTCATCCCAATGCTTATGCACCTTTACCTTGCCTTCGTACACAAAATAAATACCCTGCATTTCATCGCCTTCTCTAAAAATGGTTTCGCCCTTCTTAAATTCATAGTTAACCTTATTGGCGGCAATTGCAGGCAACCACTCATGAATGCAAAGCCTGCAAAGCATACAGGTTTTTAAGTCGCAGCTTTTTTTACTTTTTTTCATTTAAATTATCTGGGAAATTTTTGTTGGTTTTGGTAATGGGCGTCCATGCTTCGTGGCAGCGTCCCTTGCGTCGCACCCTTCAACAATATTTCAGCACTCGCCTTTTTAGAGAAAACAAACTGTTGCTAAATATATGTTGATGCTGTGCATGAACTGCAGTGTTTAAAGTTCTTTGAATATTTGGTTCTGTGCGCGTTTTAATAACACTTTAATTGATAGGCTGCCAGGCCAGCTCTGTCGCTGAACGCATCTGCCACTAATAACAGCCGTGAAAAAGCCCAATAAAGAGCTACCGATGAACGTAATGCGACGCAAGGGACGATGCCACTGGCACCAATGCCGGTGAACAAAAAATGCCTTTTTGCCTCAATAAAAAAAGCCTTTTGATTGCTCAAAAGGCTTTTAACTATATGCATGGCTCTTAATATTGCCACAAAGATTGTTCGTAATTAAATATCTTTTCTTTAATCCTGTCGCCTTCGAGTAAACGGAATAGCGTACTGTTTGGATATACGCCGGATAAATCAAGATCGCCCGGATTATCCAAAGAAGATTTAATAACGTAGCTACTGAACATACGGCTTTCGAATAGATCGTCCCAACTCATTCTTGCACCTGAATTTTTTGGATTATACACCTCTGTTTTTGCGAAAACAGGTCTTATATCGGGGTAATAAACCCAAAATACAGGATGCTCACTGTTTGGAAGAATCTGGCCGTTTGACAGTTTGATGGGAATTACCGGGGCGATGCCAAGCAGTCTTACAAACAAACGACTGCTTTCTTTATCGAAGATCCATTCTTCTTTTAAACGAAAAGTATGTATTTCTGCGGGATCGATAGCCCTTGGCCTTACTTGGTAACCGATAACGTTACCATCGAGATCATATTTTTTTACCGTGTCGCGTCCATTACCAAATGCGTTAATAGCGTCGTCGCCAGTGATTGGTGTTGTAAAACGATCATCTGATCCGCTAAAAGCGGTAACATCGCCACTTTTAATAGCACGCAATAAAACTGATATAAAGCGTTGGCTTCCGTTATCGTCATCTGCCGCATACATAAACGGCTGATTCAGCTTCTCTCTTGTATCGATCTCTCGCCAAACCTTCACACGAAAAACGGCATCATCTTCTCTTATTGGTTCGTAAGGCAATGGAACTTTATCTTTAATGAGATTTTGTTCAACTCCGGCATCATTTCTCAAAGAAACCATTGCACTATCGAGCAAACCGCCGGAATTGGTGGTAATAACTTCTATTGGCAAAGTTGTGTCGATACCGTTTTGAGCAGCGCCACCGGGCCCGTATGCAGAGTTCTGATTTTTTACAGTTGTATCCTGCTGATTTCCGTAAGCAGTCTTTTTAGCTGCAGGTGGGGGTGTTTGGGTATTGTTGCCGTAAGCACTCTTTTTCGTATTTGTTTGCTTTTTCCTCGTTTGGGCAAATGACGTAGCTCCAACTGCCACCAGCAGTAAGCTGCATATAACCCATTTTAAAAATACTGACCTCATACAAATAAGTTTATTGTAAATTAAATTGAATAGGAGGAAGCGTACGGGTTCCGCCGGGGCCTGATGCCCTGATCTCATCGATCGTTATAGCGGTTCCGGGTTTCACTTTTTCTATCAGGTCTCTAACCGATTCAAATGAATTTCCCTCCACTTGCCTGTATTGAAGCGGAAGAAACCCATTACCTTGAAAAACGATGGTGTAACTTGTTACATTGAATTTCAGGTTTTCAAAAACAAAGTTTTCCAGGTCTGCACGAACACCCATTTGAGCTTTGAAATCATTCACCCGCATAGGCCCACCCTTGCTGTTACCAACCTTAGCGACAGGATCGGGAATAGATTTTACTTTAAAATCAAAACTTTGCGATTTCTGTTGCCCGTCTATATTTAAAACGATATGCGCTAATCCTGGCTTGGAAGGCTCCACATTATATTTTCCAGGTTGGTCACCTTTTGTAATAGTTCCATTGTCTATGCTTGGATGAACCTTCTCATCTCCAACATTTCCACCATAAACACTGATAGGGTTTACAACGCCAATGTAGAGCACCTTAACAGCATCTGCACTTACGCTGGCGCCCGTTGGTGAGCCTACAACATATTGTATAGGAACTGTTTTGGTTTGAGCAACACCATTCTGATCTGTATAGTTAACTGTAACAGAAACTGTTTTAGATCCAACTCCGCTAACAACAAATTTTTGCCGGGCAAGTCCATCCGGCCCCACTGTTGCACCCGCACCATTTATAGTAACAGTAGGTTTTTTCTGACTATTGAAGGCGCCAAGGCCAGCGGTTATTTCCAATTCCTGACCATCCATAAGGTATGTTGCGCTTGACCCAACTATAGGAGTATAGCTATCAAAGACTACTTCAACCTGGCCAACCTGCTTGTGACAAAATTCGATCACCTTGTTTTCAGAGCTTTTTACATCGTTCTGAAATTTGCTAAGCATCGTTAAAGCTGCCACTATCGGCGTCATTCTAAAATAGGCAGCCTCAAACGTTTTATTTTCCGGATTTTGTACTTTAGGGACTGATAAATCGATTGGGAGATTATCGTTAAACTCCTTCTTAATTGCAGGATCTATGTTCAGCAATTTCGTTCTGAAATCTGACAATTGCTGGTAGAGTTGTTTACCATAACCGCCTTCAACCATAATCCTGGTTGAAATATCGAGATTATCTTCTTTAAATGCTGAATCACCATTTTTTGCGGGGTTAAAATCAGCAGCCCGCAATAAGGAGTCTTTCACATTCTGAATAAATTTATAGGCCGTATTGCTCAGTTGTTGTGCCTCCTGCGCCTTTGGCAGCCATATGGAAGCTTTATCCCTCGATTCAGGTTTATTCATTTTCTCCTGCAGGGAAGTCATATAGGTGGCCGTAGAAATATTTGCAACTTCGCTACTCTTTTGTAAACTTTTGTCAACCGTTTTAAAAGCATTTAATATCTCGCTCGATACATTCAGCGCAAGCAAGGCCGTAAGCACCAAATACATAATATTGATCATCTTCTGCCGCGGCTCTTTAGGTAGTGCCATTATTTCCCGGGTTTAATGTTTTAGTAATTCCTTTTGAGATGATTTATTATTTACTGCCAGACATTGCACTGATCATATTTCCGTAAATCTGGTTCAACTTATTCAAATTGGTCGCCAGCAACGCGATCTGGTCTTTTGCTTTATTAGCATCGTCTGCAGTATTGGTCATTGCTTTTGACGCGTCTGCAAGCTTTCCGTAAAACTGGTTTAATGATTTAAGGTGATTATTGCTCTCCTGTAGTTCCAGTTCGTAAATAGTATTTAAAGAAGAAAGATTCTTTGTCAAAACCTGAACCTGCTCGTGAAAAAGCTTCGCACCATCTGAAGCATTATTGAAAGCAACAGCGGAATTTGCTGCGTTATTATATGCAACGCTAACAGCACCGAGGGCTTTGGCTGCCTCTTTGGTTTTTTGCGTATAGTCTCCGGTTGCTGACACAACATCAGTTATTTCACTCATCTTGTCAACCGTAGTATTTAATTTTTGAATACCCGAACCCAATTTCGAAAGATTGGTTGGTGTAATATCAGCCTCGCCCAACATTTTTTCCATTGATTTCAAAGCAGGGTTTCCGAAATTGTTGGCTCCTGCAACATTAACCTGGTGATCATCGATCGCAGGATATCGCAGGTATAAAAGGCCGTAGCCCAAAAATATCACTGATTCTGTAGTGAGACCTATATATAACCAGGTATCGGCATAGGTATTATGGGTTATTTTCATAAGAGCTCCAAAAATTACCACGGCTGCGGCAATTGAAACCAAGACGTCAAACCATTTACTTACTTTAGGAGGGATAGCGGCTGCCATAAAACTGCGTTCTTTAGTGTTAGTGAAATAATGAAGAGTATTTGATAAATCGTTAGAATTTACTTTTTACGAAGTTGGCCCTGCAAGTCAATTACGCAGCGGAAACCGATATAAGATTTCGCAGTATCCTGGTATTCATACTGGCGGGTACTTGTTTGAAGGAAGAAGCCTGCATCTTTCCAGCTTCCACCCCTTACAACTTTTCGTTTCATTCGTGGAGGATCAGAATCCAGCGCATTCCACCGGATATCTGGATTCATATCGTGAACCAGGTTGTATGCACTTTCATAAAAAAGAGAAGAAGTCCATTCCGATACATTTCCGGCCATATTGTACAGTCCGAAATCATTAGGCCAATAAGCATCAGCCCTCACCGTGTAAAAGCCCCCATCTTCTACATAGTTACCCCTGCCAGGCTTAAAATTCGCCAAAAGGCAACCTTTCTTATTTCTAAGATAGTAGTTACCCCATGGAAACATGGACTGGCTGCGACCGCCGCGGGCTGCGTATTCCCATTCGGCTTCAGTTGGCAGCCGGAAATCACTTTCCTGGGCCTTTTTAGTTTTTCCAAGGTAAGTATTAAGATATCTTGTTCTCCAATGGCAAAAAGCAACAGCTTGCTTCCAGTTAACCCCGACAACAGGGTAATTTCCATAAGCAGGATGAGAAAAGTAGCGCTTGGCCTGTGGTTCGTTGTATGAATAAGAAAAGTCTCTCATCCAGCATAAAGTATCGGGATAGACCGGTTGATCATACCTATAAATGAAATCTTTTCGCGGCCTGCCTTTATTTTCAATTTTCGCAGCTTCCTTCAGATCAAACCCTTGTACGTTGTAAACGATTTTTTCAGGATCGACTTCCATTTTGCCATAGATACGGTTGTCTGGTGTCAGCATCAGAGGGCTCAATTTTTCCAAAGTGGCTTTATCACCCCATTTTATGGTGGCAACCTTTTTCCAGTCTATCGCAGTGTCACCATTGGTATTTTGCTTAAAATAACTCATTTGAACGGCAGCCAGCGAATCCCTGGTCCAGGTTACAAACTGCCGGTACTCGTTATTGGTAATTTCTGTGGCGTCCATCCAAAAGCCCATAATGGAAATCTCCCGGTTACGAGCCGTATAGTTATAGTTTACGTCTTCGTCGCTCGGCCCCATATGAAAAGTACCGGGGGGAACATACACCATACCAAGTGGTTTTCCCATAGTCGCCTTAACTCCAGGCGCTACCCCGTGAAGTTGGCCATCGTCAGGCATTCCTTTGGATTTCTTCGCTTTTGTTGAGCAGCTTACAGATCCTAAAACCAAAACCGCAAGTGCTGAGACAGTTAAAAACCGGGTTTTCATCTATATTTTTTAATTGTGGGATTTGAGCAAATGTAATTATTATACTTAATCATCCAATTTTTCAATACTTTATTCATACTTACCGTTGAATTCTACATCAAATTGTTAATAACGACGATCGATTGGTCTTATTGTACATTTTCCCTGTTTAATAAGAATAAAAGCGATTCTACATCGGAAACCGGTTGTTTGCAGGCGAAATTCCGGCATAAATAGATCAAAGTCTGGTCTTTTCTGGCAAGCTTTCCTCTTAGCAACGAATATGCATCAGACGCTTTACTAGCACTCATTACCACTTTGTTGGGAATATAAAGACGGTTAACAGCAGCGAGTATGTCGTCGGCCCCTTCACCTACAATCGCAATTTCATTCAAACCCTGCGCAGCCGACTGAACAAACATAGCCCAAACTCCAAAAGAGGAAGGATATCGAATAATCGCACTCGCAAGCGATCTTGCCATCGAAAGTGCCCTTTCCTGCCATTCTGGCAAATCGTAATAAACCGAAAGATGGAAAAAATTCTCCGCCATCAGAGCATTGCCTGAAGGAATTGCTCCATCGTATACCTCCTTCTTTCGTACAATTACATCATCCTGATGCCTGCTGGTGAACTGGAAAAACAATGAAACTTCATCCGAAAAATCTTCTATTACCATCGTAGCAAGCGTCCGCGCCGATTTTAGAAATTGTTCCCTGCCAGTCAATACAAACAGGTGCAAATATGCCTGTACCAAAGCTGCGAGGTCGTCAAGGAAGGCATAATATTTTGCCTCCCCATTCTTCCAGGTGTGGAGCCAGGCACCTTCGGGAGTGCAAAGTTTCTCTTCGATAAAATCCATCGATTTTTCCGCCATATTGAGCCACTCCTTATTTCCAGTTGCCGCTGCTGCTTTACAAATCGCAGTTATAGTTAAAGCATTCCAGCCAAGTAAAATTTTATCGTCCAGTTGCGGGCGGATTCGCCTGGCCCGTTCATTCAACAGCAGTGCCCGGCAGCCCGCAAGTTTTTGACTTAATATCTCTGTTTTTAGATCAAACTTCACCGTAAAATCCTCAACAACGGATGGAAGCCACAAAATGTTGGTATGTTCCCAATTACCCCGTTCAGAAACGTTGTAAACAGCGCAAAAGAGTTCCGCATCATCACCTAAAGCTTTCTCAATCTCAGCTTTACTCCAGGTGTAATATTGGCCTTCAACACCTTCACTGTCGGCATCAAGTGCACTAAAAAATCCTCCATCGGGATGCCTCAATTCTCTTTCCATGAACCCGAGCGTTTCCTCAACAACGGACCGGTATTTTTGTTCGCCAGTAATTAGGTAAGCTTCCGCGAATACATTCAACAGTAAAGCATTATCATAGAGCATTTTTTCAAAATGCGGGGCAAGCCATTTTTCATCGGTGCTATATCGCGAAAATCCCCCGCCCAGGTGATCATAAATGCCCCCGTGCATCATCTTATCAAGGCTTAACAATGCCTGCTGTAAACTTTCTCTATGCCCTGAAAAATGATAATGCCTCAACAGAAATTGAATCGAAAAAGTTTGCGGAAATTTTGGTGGCCGGCCAAACCCTCCCCATTTGCTGTCGGCCGCGGCCAGAAGGTTGTCAGCCATTGTCTGCAGGTTGGCCTTGTCAAAAAAAGTTTCGCCCTTTTTATCTGTGGGCAGCGGGATCCCAAAAGCATTGGCCGTTTCAATATGGTTTACCAGGTTGTCTGCCTGCGCTTCTATATCGTCCCTCCTGGTGTGATATGCCTCATGAATCGATTCCAGTGTTTCTTTCCAACTCATCCTGTTATAAGCCCTCACCGGCGGAAAATAGGTGCCGCCATAAAAAGGTTTTGCATCGGGGGTAAGAAAGACATTTAATGGCCATCCACCGCTGCCGGTCATCGCCTGAACTGCATCCATATAAATATGGTCAAGGTCTGGCCGCTCCTCCCTGTCGATTTTTACGTTTACAAAAAACCGGTTCATAATGGCAGCGGTTGCTTCATCTTCAAAACTTTCCCTCTCCATTACATGGCACCAGTGACAGGCAGAATAACCAATACTTACCAAAATGGGTTTATCTTCATCTTGCGCTTTTTGCAAAGCCTCCGGCCCCCATGGATACCAGTCAACAGGGTTATGCGCGTGCTGCAATAAATACGGACTTGTTTCATTAAGTAGCCTGTTATTGAATTTGTATGACTGCATTTGATAGTATGTTTTTTATGAACCCGGCTTTGGCCTTTCAATGTTACTGTTGTTGCGTCGCACGCTTGTACAATTAGCCCTGACATCAGCAAAAGCAGAAAGCTCCGGAATGCCTGATGCAATAGTAAATGCTTTCATACTTTCTGGTGCAGGCCTTGCTGATATAAATCTACAGCAGAAGTGAGTGACACAAGAGGCGATGCCCAATGCTGCAAAGCCGGCACCACAAATAAACCAATTATATTAACCAAAATTCTTTGAGATAGTTAAGCTGTTTGTTACATCTTTGGGAAATTTTAAAGAAGAATGCAATGACCGATCGTTTAAAATCGTGGCTCTACCGTGCACTGGGGTTAAAGAGATACCTGCAACTCCTTCAAAATTTTTTTCTTGCAGGATATAACAGCGGCCTTCTGAAACAAAACGAAAAATATAAATGGCATTATTTTGTAAAACGACTTTTATCACCCACCGATACAATCGTTGATATTGGCGCCAACCTCGGATATTTTAGTATCATCTTCAGTAAAATAATTAATGACAACGGAATACTTTACAGCGTTGAACCAGTAAAACCATATCGCGACCTGCTGGAAAGCAAATTACCTGTTCGCAACAACATTAAGGTACTACCCTTTGCCCTTGGCGATAAAAATGAAGGGCCGGTTAAACTCGGTATGCCCCCAATGCTGCAGCACCTGCATTATTTAAGACATGGAACGGTTACTATTCTTACCGATGAAAAAATAAATAACGATCAACTGATCTTCGAAGCTGACATAAAAAAGGCAAGCGAAATTTTCGGCAACCTTAGCAAGCTCGATTATATTAAATGCGATATCGAGGGTTATGAAACGGTTGTGTTTCCTGAAATGAAACCTGTGATCGAAAAACACAAGCCGCTTGTTCAGCTGGAAACATGGGGTGAGCAGTTACCGGTGATGCTTTCATTTTTTGAATCAATCGGCTACAACTCCTATCATCTGAACAACGGTAAGCTTGTGAGCACAGAGAAACTTTCGCCTGATGAGATTGCATCGTCGGACATTCTGTTTGTGCCCGCCGAGAGGATGAAGATCGTTGAACGATTTCTTGCCTGATCAGAAGTTGTCGCTAAATTATATAAACACTTATGCAGCACGTTATACATCTTTCAAAAGATAAAAAGCTCGCCACAATAATTTGTGAGCCTTACCATGAACTAAAGATGCGTAAGAATATTGGGCTTCACCTGATGGCAAGTATCATGAGCCAGCAACTGAATACCAAAGTCGCGGATATTATTTACAAAAGATTTCTTGCATTGTACGGTAGTGATGAACCCACATCTAAACAGGTTTTGAGCACGCCTGCTGAAAAACTTAGATCCATCGGCCTGTCAAATGCCAAAGTAAACTACGTACATAACGTGGCGGCTTTTTGTATAGAACATAAGATTACCGATAAAAAGTTATTGTCGATGACCAATGAAGAAGTGATTGAATTACTCACTCAAATAAAAGGCGTTGGACGCTGGACAGTTGAAATGTTGCTGATGTTCACACTTGGTCGCGAAGATCTTTTTGCTGCCGACGACCTGGGTTTGCAAAATGCTATGATTAAGCTGTATAAAATTAAAGAGACTGATAAAAAACCCTTAAGGGAAAAACTGCTTAAACTATCTGCCAAATGGAGTCCCTATCGCACTTATGCATGCCTTTACCTTTGGGGCTGGAAAGACTCGGCAAAAAAATAAGCTACAAAACAATTTCAACTGTAATATTTTGCTTTAAACTTAGACTAACCATTCATTAAAACAACAAGCCATGTTATTAACAACAACGAACACCATCGAAGGAAAACCAATTCAGCAATACCTGGGAATCGTCACCGCAGAAGCAATTATCGGCGCCAATATTTTTAAAGACATATTTGCCGGCATAAGAGACATTGTTGGAGGTCGGAGCGGCACTTATGAAAAAGTTATTGAAGAAGCCAGGCGAAATGCTTTGGATGAATTACAGGAACGAGCTGCACAGGTTGGAGCAAATGCGGTTGTTGGTATTGATCTCGATTTTGAAACGGTTGGCAGCGGCGGCAGCATGCTTATGGTGGTTGCCACAGGCACCGCTGTTAAGATATAAAAAACACACAGCTTTATGCTGTGTGTTCCTGTTTTGAAATTGTTTTGTTTAAAGCTTTGTTACCGTTACGTCGTCCACTTCTTTGGTTGTAGCACTGATAACGAAACTGTTTTGTAAGTCTTTGTTTGTCGATGTTACAGAGAAACTGTAACGATTCTCGGCGCCCCCTTTCAGCAATTTTATTTTCTTACTGAAGTTAGCATCGGAAAACTCCTGCGAGTAAAGCACATCGCCATCTGAACTCCGAATAGTAAGCGTGAATTTGTCCGCTTTCGGGTTGCTGATTTTTACGTCAAACAGGAATGCGTTTTCTGTGCTGCCGCTAAACTTCACAGATGAAGCATTTTCGGTGGAAATAATTTCGATTGTATGGTTGTTCTTTGCCATGCCCGTTAACGGTGCGGCTCCGATTAATGCAGTTGCTAAAACGAGGCCGGGCAGAAACTTACCATGTACGATCTTTACGAATGTCCTTTTCATAATTGTTCTTTTTTAGTTAACAAAAAATTGATCATCGGGCATTCAACCTATTAGTATGTCATCATGAAGCAAATCAACCGGTGAGATAGTTTTCGTACTGATTACAGCAGCGCGCCTGCTGCATTAAAACCTTTGAGTTAAGAATACCTAAGTACTTAGTGTAATTGTTACGCAAATATATACGCAAAAGTAGGAAAGGTAACCTCACATGGCAAAAACTTAACATTTGGAAAATACTTCCCCCATAGCCTGAAACCCAGTACAAATGCACCTTTATATGATGTTGATCACAAAAAGATGATGCTATTAAATAACAAAAGCCGCAAAATATGTTGTGAATATTTTCCGGCCTTTGTTATGAACTAAATCTAGAAAGTGAAATAAAAAGTTACTGCGGGCCTACTGCCCTTTATTCAATGTTTGCCACAAAAGATCTTTTAGAGTATTCAATCCTTTTTGAGTAACAGAAGAAATAAATACATGCGGAATATCTTTAGGCAATTCCTTCGTTATCGCCGTTTTTAATTCATCATCCAGTAAATCAGATTTGCTGATGGCAATTATAAAATCCTTTTGCAGCATATCAGGATTGTATTCTTTCAACTCATTGTACAAAATATCAAACTCTTTTTTGTGATCGACACTGTCGGCAGGAATAAGGAATAATAGCACTGCATTTCTTTCGATATGTCTTAAAAACCGGTGGCCCAATCCTTTCCCTTCGGCTGCCCCTTCAATTATTCCTGGCAAGTCGGCAATGCAAAAAGATTTTCCATCGCGATATTCAACCATACCCAACTGCGGCGTTAACGTGGTAAATGCATAATCGGCGATCTTGGGCTTTGCTGCCGTTATTACAGATAGTAAAGTTGATTTACCGGCGTTTGGAAAACCAACCAGTCCAACATCTGCCAATACCTTTAATTCGAGCAATTTCCATCCTTCCACCCCGGGTTCACCAGGCTGTGCATACTCGGGTACCTGGTTCGTTGGCGTGGCAAAATTACCGTTACCCAAACCTCCGCGTCCACCCGCCATTAATACAACTTCCTGGCCATCTTCTAAAATTTCCGCAACCATTTCACCGGTCTCTTCATCGCGGGCTATAGTTCCTAAGGGAACTTCGATATAAATGTCTTTCCCATTTTTGCCGCTGCTGTTATTTTTGCTGCCGCCCTCACCGTTTTCAGCAATCACATTTTTATAGTATCGCAAATGCAACAGCGTCCACTTTTGCGTGCTGCCTTTTAAAATAATATGCCCGCCACGACCGCCGTCACCACCATCAGGGCCGGCTTTTGCATTGTACTTCGTGCGCATAAAATGCCTGCTGCCCGCGCCTCCGTGGCCACTCTTGCAAAACACCCTGATATAATCGATAAAATTTGATTTCTCCATAAACTGCAAATATAAGTTTTATGGAGCGGGCTGTATATTTTCATAGCATCGCCTGCCGTGTGCTCTTTGGCTTCTTCAGGCAAAATGCTGTTGGTGCGTTTCACTTTTCCAATGCGGTCAAATTTAAACGCCGTTATAGCAAGTGCTTGTGTTCCATTCAACGGACTGATGATTGCAGCATCTTTCTTATGTTGAAAAGCTCTGGTTGGCAGTTGCAAGGTCAAGAATGGATTGAATGTTTTGCTCAATTTTTTGCGCGCAATTTCAAATTGTATTACTTAATCAGCGCTTTTAGAGGAATTAGCTTTTGTGGCAACAGGTCTGATAAAGGCTTTATGGTACCGGCTTCATATTTCATGGCAATTCCGCATGCGCGGGGTCGCGCCGCAATCACTTTCTCTCGCTGTCGATTGATAATCTCTTTGGTATAGGATTCATTTAGCCGTCATTGCCCCCTAAATGCCGGCTAAATGCTCAATAGATACAAGACCTTTAAGCTGTTTATCCTTCGTTCATCCTTCGATTATCCTTCGATCATCTTTCGTTCGACTATCACTACTTGCAGGGGAATTTTGTTGATTAACTGTTATTGAGCAGAGGTTGACTGCACTGCGGCAGTATGATTGTTGTGCGACACTTTCCTGGGCATTTGTTTTTAACTCAATTGCCCAATGCTTTGTTGGCGCTGAAGAGTGCGACGCAACAAGAGCCTAACAAAAGTAGTGCTGCAGCCTGCACAAACAACTTTTTTTCTTTTAACGCAATTGCATCGGCTTTAATTTTGTGCATTTCCAGGTTACCGCCTGTCGGGCTGCCCATCTCTGAATTGGAAAACATAACCGTCACCGGTACATTCCATGCGTTTTTAATGCTTTCGATCTCTTCATTCATCAGCGGGTCCAGAGTCTGGATTCTGCCGACACAGCTAAACACGACCACCGCTTCAGCTTCGGGCAATTCTGTTTCTTTCAGGTGGTTGGCTGCTTAAACAACCTTCTACATTACGTCCCGGTTGGGCAGCTGCGAAAACCGCACGCTTAAACCCTCCGGCACACTGCCACTGATGTAATAAGATAGGTCGCTCCAGTCAATCATAAGACCGGAATGCATTACAGGATCGCATCTTTCACTTTTTATAACTCCAGGGCCAATATGAATTGTTTTGAAAAAACGCCAGAAAACACAACGAAAACTGCTACAGAAAACAGCCGTTCGCAACTAAAAAATATCATCGTGCTTTTTGATTGCGGTCCAATACCGCCACGATCTTATTCACCGCATCAAGAAACTGCCTGCGGTCTTTGTTGCCGGGGCAACAGTCTTCAAAAAACTGCGGTTCGTAATACGAAGGCATGACCATTTGCTTTTTGGTAAGCCAAAATAAATGCCAGGTACCACCATCGTTAATATTGCATTTTTTGGATGCATCATTGCAACCGGGCTTTCCCTCGTCACCTCTTATTTTTTCGACATGATTTTCCTGTAAAAAATTTAAAACAGCTTTACAGGTATCGGCACTAACCACAGTGGGATTAACGTTAGGAACAACGCCCACCGCATTATAATTTGTGTACCACGTGTAAGCCGTCCACTCATCATTTTTCATAGCAAATACACGGTAAGTAGCATTATGACCCCATGCAAAATTTTCGAACGCCACACCAATTATAAGATCGTTATTATTATGCAATGTTTGCAAAACAGAATCGGTAAGCTGGTTGCTGTTAACGGGTGTATCCATATTGGAAGAGCTTATCGCACGGCTATTGCTGCATGAAAGAAGAAGTATAACAACACCCAAAGTACTGGTAATATTTTTCATAGTTACATTTTCTTACTAATGTAGATGACACGAGGATTATAGTATTAAATTTTTCGTTTGAACCTATTAAACAGTTCATACAATTTCTCTTGCCCCTGCTGTTGCGCCGGCAATTGATTCAATGGCTCGCATTCGCGCCAATGCTGCCGCATTTCGGCGGGTAACTGTTGGTATAGTTGGGTGCCGGCTGTTTTCCATTCAGCCATTTCATCGCTCACCTGTTTAATTATTTTGGCCGGGTTACCTGCGACCAAACTTCTTGCGGGAATTTTCTGTTCTGCTTTCACGAAACTTAATGCACCTACAATACATTCCTCACCAAGTTCAACGTTGTCCATGATAACCGCATTCATTCCAATGAGGCAGTTACGCCCGATGGTTGCACCATGAATAATCGCACCATGCCCGATATGGGCCGAGTCTTTTAGTAGAACAGTAACTCCCGGAAACATATGAATAACACAGCTCTCCTGCACATTACATCCATCTTCAATAACTATGCCGCCCCAATCTCCCCGCAAGGCAGCACCCGGCCCGATGTAAACATTTTTGCCAATAACCACATTGCCTGTAACGCATGCTTGTGGATGAACAAAAGACGATTCATCCACAACCGGTATAAAGCCCTTGTATTCAAAAAACATTTTCGCCTGTTTAAACAATTAAAAAGTTAATCGAAGAGATCTTTTTCGGTCTTGTAACAGGTTCCTTTAAATAAAGCCACCAATTCATCGTGTTGGTTCTTCACCTGAATTAAATATAAACCGGTACGCCTTGTTTTATTTACAGCTTTTGCTTCTGCAGTTAGTGTATCGCCTTCTTTACTTGCTTTTGGAAAACTAATGCTAACATCAAGCGCCACCGTCACTTTGCCGTCGCTGTTGCATGCAAAGGCAAAAGCACTGTCGGCAAGAGCAAATGTTACACCACCGTGCGCGATACCAAACGCATTCAACATCTCCTTTCTCAAAGTCATTTGTAATTTACTATAGCCATTTTTTATTTCGAGCAACTGAACGCCCATCCAGTTGGTAAAATAATCTGTCTCCATCATTCTTTCGGCAACCTTTTTCGCATACTGGTCTTTGTCTTGCATATTTCTTGTTTGTATCATAAAGAAAAGCAAATGTTTATTCGCCAATAAAATCGGGTTTTCTTTTTTCCATAAATGCCTGCACACCTTCTTTATAGTCGTGGGTTTCAATGGCCCGTTGTTGATAAATATCTTCGATCTTCAGTTGCTGTTCAAATGTATTGCTTACCGAAAAATTGAGCGCGTGTTTGATCATAGCGAGGCTCCTTGTTGGCATAGCGGATAATTTCTCCGCAATCTTTTTGCTTTCTAAATCGAATGTCGCGTCTGAAAACACCTTGTAAAGCATGCCCATTCTTTCAGCCTCACTGGCGGAAATTTTATCGGCGAGCATCATTAGTGCGCTGGCTCTTTGCCAGCCAATAAATCTCGGGAGAATATAAGTTCCGCCAGTATCCGGAACAAGGCCAATCTTCGAAAAAGCCTGTACAAAATAAGCCGATTCTGACGCTACAACAACATCACATGCTAATGCCAGGTTAGCGCCTGCGCCGGCTGCTACGCCATTAATAGCGCCTACTACCGGCTTCTCCAACGTCCTTATTTTCCAGACAATAGGATTAAACTGTTCCCGCAATATTTTATTGATGCTTTTGCCATCGGGTTCAATCACCTCTGAAAGATCCTGCCCGGCACAAAAACTTTTATCAACACCGCTGATATACACACAACGAATGGATTTATCGGTTTGACAGTGATCCAATTTCTCCTGAAACAACAAGGCCATCTCCCTGTTGATCGCATTCATCTTGCCGGGTCGGTTAAACGTTATGTAAGCTATATTGTCTTTTATTTCGAAAAGAATCGTTGGCATAAGTGGGTTTTTAAACAGGCACAAAGCTATTGTTTCCCACTTACAAATGTTAGTTAAAAGAAAATAGCAATAAATTTTAATTTCTGAAGATCAAAGCACCAGCTTTAAAAGCAATCCAAGCACAGCCGCAATAAGAATGATCTGCGGCTCCTGGATTTTTTTTATATACAACAAAAAGAACACGGTGGCCACAGCTATTAACGCCGTAGGAATATCAACAACAGAACGCATGGCAATAACAACTACTGCTCCTACAAGCGCACCGATCACAGCAGCAGTAATGCCATCGACAAATGCTTTTATCGATTTATTTTTTGCGATCTTTTTAAAATAAGGAGCAGGCAAAACTGTAAATAAGTAACAGGGCAAAAATGTAGCTAAAGCTGCAACACAAGCACCCGGCAATCCCGCGACCAGGTAACCGATAAAACCAACAGTTATAACTACTGGCCCTGGAGTAATCATTGCTACAGCAACAGCATCTACAAACTGGTGCTCATCGAGCCAATGATATTCTGAAACCACACCGCTATGTAAAAATGGAACAATTGCAAGCCCGCTGCCAAAAACAAATGCCCCGGCCTTTGTAAAGAAAATAGCAATCTTGCCGAGTGTGCCGGTATCATAGTCCCAAAAGCCGACCCCGGTTAGTAATATGGACCCTAAACCTGACGGCTTTCTTATCCATGAAGGCGGCGCTTTAATAAACATATACAACAACCCGGCTGCAATAAAAAGCAACACTTCCTCATTTTGCGTAACCACTGTTATAACTATTGCTGTTGTGTAAAAAAGCCAAAGCAACCATTTCTCTCTAATAGCCGTGATGGAAAATTTGCTCACCGATTTTGTTGTAAGTTTATAGGCGCTCATACCGATAATGCCAATAACAGCGGCGCCTACTCCATAAAAAACAGCTTGCATCCAAGGCAAGCCGCCGAACAATTTGTACGCAACACCAATAATAACTACCATTATAAATGATGGCAATACAAAAGCAAGTCCGGCAAGCGTTGCGCCAAGCAATCCATAGTGAACAAAGCCAAGATAAATACCCAACTGTGCTGCAAGCGGACCCGGAGCAAGCTGTGCGAGTGCCAGCCCCTCTTTATACTCTTCTTCACTTATCCATTTTCGCTTTTCTACCAAATCGCGATGCATATAACCAACCAATGCAACCGGCCCGCCGAAACCCGAATAACCTAATTTCAAAAAATAAAAAACAAGTTGACGCAATGTGTAAGACACGTTTGTTTTGATCGTTGTAGGCTCCATTACTGATATTTTATGACCTAAGCAATAGAATAAAAATTGAGCATCGTTGCGTCGCACATTTGTGCCTTCATATCACTGCTCGGCAAACCAACCCTGCATACCGCCTTCGAGGTAATAGCTATTTTCAAAACCATTGTTGAGCAAGAGTGCAGCAGCATCCTGAGACCGTTCATGCCCTTTGTTGCACACACATACGATCAGGTCGCTTTTACTAAATGGTAACGACTCAGTATTCAGCAGTTCTGCAGGAATATTTTCTGCAACTGGTATATGCAGTTTGCCGTATTCCTGCGCACTCCTGATATCAATTACCCGCAGCCCTGCTTTATCTGCAACCAGCAATACTTTTAGTTCAGAAAGGCTCATTTTCCTTATTTCACTCATAGTGGTTATCGTCTAGTGTTGTTTTTCGGCTTGTTGAATATCACACAAAAGTACAAGAGTGCAACGCAAGAAAAGCTGAAAAGCGCGTTAATGCCCGGCCACAAAAAATATAATCACATCAAACCAGGCCTGCTTATATTTAGCGAAGAAATAAGTACTAATGCTGTCCAATATACTCAGAAAATTTCAATCAACTTTTCACCCGGTTGTGCCATTTAACGCAGGCGAAGACAAACTGCTGAAAATGGACTTTACTTTGGCGAACAAAGATCTGACTTCGACATTGCTAAACGACACCAACAAATTTGCGGCGTATATGGAGCACCTGTTGCAGAAAGCCAACGCCAAATATGGTATTGGCGGTTATAACGAGAACCGGACAGTTTATACCCGCAGCAAAAACTTTGACGGAGAAGATGGTGAACCAAGAAGGCTGCATCTTGGTATTGACATTTGGGGACCTGCAGGAACACCTGTTTTCGCGCCGTTGGGTGGCATGATCCACAGCTTTGCTTTCAACGATAGTTATGGTGATTATGGTGCCACTATTATATTATTGCATCAGCTTGAAGGTACCGCATTCTACACATTGTACGGCCACGTTTCAGTTGCTGATATTTCGGTAATTACGGAAGGCAACTATATAAGCCTTGGGCAGGAATTTGCTCATTTTGGCGAACCTAAAGAAAACGGCAACTGGCCACCACACCTGCATTTGCAGGTTATTGCCAACATGGAATTGAAAAAAGGCGACTACCCTGGTGTGTGCCGGATTAGTGAAAAAGAAAAATATCTCGACAACTGCCCCGACCCCGATTTTATCCTTAATATGATGGCGAATGCAACTGAAGAATAGTGAACCGGTTGTTACTATTTCATTTTTACAATACAATAATTAGTTTTTATTTTCGTCCACACAAAAAACACACTTATGAGCCGGCAAACTTTTGACGAAGGAAGTATAAGAAAATATACCCTCACCGCTTTTCTCAGTTTTGTTACCGTATTTTGTTTTCTAATGCTGATGATGCAATGTCATGGTGATTTTCACCAGGGCTCATCGGCAGAAGTGACTGTTACACCAGCCGATGCCACGCATTCTGAGCCGGCAGCAGCAGAAAAACCGGCAGAAAATGCCATTAAGGTTCAGCTGCCCGGAGGCATTGAGATAGATGCATTGAAAGGCGGCATTGAAGATAAATTGGTGGCATTTCTCAATGATGCAAATTCTCAACCAGGCAAAGATGTGTGGTTCGATTTCGATAACCTCAACTTTAAAACAAATAGCGCGGAGATAACGTCGGAAAGCGGTGTGCAGGTTCAAAATATTGTGGCCATTTTAAAAGCCTACCCAAAGCTGAAAATAAAAATCGGTGGTTATACAGATAAAACCGGCGATAGTGCAGCAAACCTGGCACTTTCGCAGCAACGCGCCGACGCCTTGCTTGCTGCATTAACAAAAATGAGTGCAAACCCGGCGCAGTTGACCGGTGCCGAAGGTTATGGTTCGCAATATGCAAAAGCGGCGGCCGATGCCCCTGATAGTGAAAAGCAAAAAGATCGCAGAATTTCTTTGAGCGTTAGAGAAAAGTAAGCGTTTATATATTATTTTTCGTTTATAAACTCCGCCCGTTTGCGGAGTTTATTTTTTATGGACCAGGCTTAGCATTTATGCATCGCCGGTTGCGTCGCAGACTTCAGCAGTTATTCATAACCCCGGTGGCGCAATACAAAAAAAGCCCTGCACTATATGAGGCAGAGTTATCATTTAATGATTTACTCAATTATCGCAGCATAAGCATCTCGCGATATTTTGGCAAGGTCCATTCTTCATCGTCTACAAGGTTCTCCAATTTATCAACGTGATAACGGATATCATCAAAGAACTGTTCTTTAACCTGGCCGCAATAAGCAATAGCCTTGGTGCGGGTATCGGTCATATTATTGGCGATCTTGCGAGCCTCTACCATCTCACTCACCTTAGTATAGACGATCTGCAGGTGTCTCGAAACATCTGCCAGTATTGATAGCTGCGCCGCGTAAGCAGTTTCAGGCAATCCCGCAGATTTCATACCCTCAATATTAGCCGAAAGCCTGTTCTGGTATTTTATAGCAGATGGTATAATATGGTTTAATGCAAGGTCGCCCATAATACGAGCTTCTATCTGAACTTTCTTGATATACTTCTCGAGTTCAATTTCATGGCGGGCCTCAAGCTCGGCATGATTATAAACGTTTAACGATTCAAAAAGTTGTTTAGCCTTTTCTGATATCATGGCGTCTAAGGCCAATGGTGTAGTGCGAAGATTAGGCAATCCCCTGCGCTCAGCCTCATGATGCCATTCTTCGCTGTAGCCATCACCTTCAAACAATACAGACTTACTCTCAACGATATACTTCTGTATCACGTGCATTATTGCAATTTCCTTTTTTTCACCTTTGTCGATTAGCGCATCTACTTCTGATTTAAACCGGGTCAAAGTTTCTGCCATAATCGAGTTTAAAGCGATCATTGCATTGGCGCAATTGGCCGAGGAACCCACGGCACGAAACTCAAATTTGTTTCCTGTAAATGCAAAAGGAGAAGTCCTGTTACGGTCTGTATTATCTAAAAGCAACTCAGGAATACTTCTATGCAGATCAAGTTTTAGAATTGCTTCATCTTGTTCATCAAATTTTTCCCCCACTCTTGTTTCAATATCAAATAAAACCTTTGATAGATATTCGCCTATAAATACCGAGATTATTGCCGGAGGTGCTTCGTTGGCACCCAGCCTGTGATCGTTGCCGGCAGATGCAATAGATGCACGCAACACATCGGAAAAATCGTATACTGCTTTGATAGTATTGATAAAGAAAGTGAGAAACATTAGATTGGTTTTCGGCGTTTTGCCGGGCGCCAGCAGGTTTACCCCGGTATCTGTTGCCATACTCCAATTATTATGTTTGCCGCTTCCATTGATACCAGCAAAAGGTTTCTCATGAAATAACACTTTCAGTTTGTGACGGCGGGCTACACGCTCCATAATATCCATTAAAAGGATATTGTGGTCCACAGCAAGATTCACTTCTTCAAAAATGGGTGCACATTCAAACTGTGCAGGAGCAACTTCATTGTGCCTTGTCCGAAGCGGTATTCCTAATTTATAAGCTTCGCCTTCAAAATCTCGCATGTACGCATAAACCCTTTCAGGTATTGAGCCAAAATAATGATCTTCCAATTGCTGCCCCTTTGCTGGCGCTGCACCAAACACAGTACGCCCGGAAAGAACAAGATCGGGGCGTGCATTTGCCAGGCGTTCGTCAATGACAAAATATTCTTGCTCCCATCCCAGTGTGGCCGTAACTTTTGATACATTCTTGTCAAAGTAATGACAAACATCCACAGCCGCCTTATTCAAAGCTTCTAGCGCTTTAACCAATGGAGATTTGTAATCAAGAGACTCGCCGGTATAGGAAACAAAGATGGTGGGGATGCACAAAGTTTTGCCCCGCCCGATTTCAATGATAAATGCCGGAGAAGATGGGTCCCATGCGGTATATCCGCGAGCCTCGAAAGTTGCCCTCAAACCACCACTTGGAAAGGAAGACGCATCAGGTTCTTGTTGAATTAATGCGCCCCCGTCAAATTCTTCAAGAGGGCTACCGTCATTCTTCAAGGTAAAAAAAGAATCATGTTTTTCGGCTGTACTGCCTGTAAGCGGTTGAAACCAATGAGTGAAGTGTGTTACTCCCTTACTCTCAGCCCATGCACGAATGCCGTTAGCAATTTGGCCAGCGACATTTCTGTCAATTTTTTTACTTCCTTTTATACTTGCAGCGAGACTTTTATAAGCCTCGTCGCTCAAATATTCACGGGCTTTTTTTATGGTAAAAACGTTATCGCCAAATATGGCAGTGACCTTGGGGGGCCCTTCGACCTGCACCTCCGCTGAATTTGAAAAGAGATTCTGAAGTGCCTTAAATCTAAGTGTCTCCATAAAATATATTGTGTTAGTGATAAGTTTCGGTGTCTGGTAAAAATACAATTCTAAATTCTATGCGCCCTCGTAGTGAAAATTGTGTTGACAAAAAAACCTTTTGCTCTGGCAAAAGGTTTTTCCAATTATCAAAAAACTGATTTTTCTAAGCGTTAACCGACTTCACAGTTTTAATAATACGGGCTGCCACTTTGTAAGGATCAGCTGCAGAGTTAGGACGGCGATCTTCAAGGTAGCCTTTCCAACCTTTTGCAGGCACAACAACAGGGATGCGAATAGAAGCTCCACGATCAGAAACACCATAGCTGAAATCCATAATGCTTGCTGTTTCGTGTTTGCCTGTCAAACGCAAGTGGTTATCGGCGCCGTAGACTTCAATGTGTTCTTTAACCACAGGGCGGAATGCCTCGCAAACTTTATCAAAAATATCTTTGCTTCCGGCATTTCTTAATAGTGAGTTAGAGAAATTGGCGTGCATACCAGAACCGTTCCAGTCTAAAGCACCGAGCGGCTTACAATGCCAGTTAACAGCTACTCCGTATTTTTCGCCGATTCTTTCGAGTAAATAGCGTGCGACCCAAATCTGGTCACCAGCTTCCTTGGCTCCTTTAGAAAATATTTGAAATTCCCACTGGCCAGCAGCAACTTCGGCGTTAATTCCTTCAACATTAAGACCTGCTTCAATAATTACGTCCAAATGCTCCTCCACTATTTCACGACCGAAAGCGTTGTTAGCGCCAACCGAGCAATAATAAGGCCCCTGAGGACCCGGATAGCCACCGGCAGGGAAACCAAGAGGCTTATTTGTAGCGGGATCCCAAAGGAAGTATTCCTGTTCGAAACCAAACCAAAAATCATTGTCGTCGTCTTCAATAGTTGCACGACCGTTTGATGGATGAGGAGTACCGTCAGCATTCAATACTTCGCACATTACCAGATACGCATTTTTACGCTGAGGATCTTTTACAAAAAATACAGGTTTCAATAAACAATCAGAAGAGCCTCCAGGTGCTTGTTCTGTAGAAGAACCATCAAAAGACCACATTGGTAAATCTTCCAGTTTACCACTGAATTCCTTTTCGATTTTTGTTTTGCTGCGCAGACTTTGGGTTGGCTTATAACCATCAAGCCAAATGTACTCTAGTTTTACTGACATAGAAGCAGAAAATTTATTAATTAATGTTGTTTTTTGAAAAATCCAGTGCGAAAGTAGATAAAAAATGGTTTTAATTCAAAAATTTAATCTGTTTACTCATTTTTTGCCTAAATAATCCAAAAATTAAAAACATTAAAAAAAAACACATTTATCAATAGAAGCTCTTACGAAACAATAGACCTGCAAATGAAATCGGGAATAATGCCAGTGGAGTTGATATGAAGATTTGCATCTGACTCACTTGTGTTGCCGGAAAGCACAAGCGTTGTTTTTAAGCCAAATTTGTTACCACCCAGTATATCAGTGTGCAAAGTGTCGCCGACCATTAATATTTCGTGCTTACTAAAAGAGCCATACAAATTCAATTCGTCGTATGCATACATGAACATTTGGGAGTCCGGCTTGCCGAAATGGATAAATTTTTTACCAAGCATATTCTCTACCAACTTAGCAATGCCACCTGTTGCTACAGCAACATCATTCTTTGAAACAGGGTATAATTTATCTGAATTAGCGACGATAACAGGTAAATTCTTGCGTCGCAGAAGATTAACGGTTTTATTAATGTCTTCATTCCAGTCAAAACCTTCATCATCTAAAAAAACAAAAGCAGCAATATCATCGATATTGTTAAGATCAATATCCCGTACAGGAATATGCTCGAGGCCCGACTGTAAAATGTATTCCGCAGAATTCTCCGTGCCGAGGTAACCAATTTTGCCTTCGAGAATTTTTTGTTGCAAATATTGCCTTGCCATCATGCCCGATGTTACAATTTCATGAGTGTCGATACCTTTTAATCCGAGTCTTACAAAGCTTTCCGCCTGCTGTTGCTGGCTTCTTGATGCGTCGTTTGTAAGAATTCGAATTGCAATACCTTTACTCCTTAAATGATCAATCGCTTCCTGTACACCATCTATAAGACCGTTGTAATTTTTTAAAACGCCATAGGAATCCAAAAACACCGCTTTAAATTTCTCGGCGACAGTAATAAACGAAACTTCATTCATAATAGTCAATATTTAGCAGGTACGCATTGTGTGGCCCTGATTTACGTTGCCCGGTAAGATTGATATAGTACAAGTGTTCGACGCAACGCAAGATCAACAGCATTACTGCAGTCGGGCCTATAAAATATTTCTCAAAAATTCAGCGCTTTTAAAATCACATCGGCATTGAAATCTTTTTCAATCGAAGGCAGGTACAACTGAAATGCCTCTTTCTGAAGTTTGCTCGCAAATATTTCGTGAAAGAAATAACGCCCATCCTTAACCACGTAGTTGAGAATAAAAAACCGGTAAGCTTCCTTTAAAAATCTTATTTCAGCCTCTCTGAGCGGGTACACCTCGTGATAAGACCGCAGAAAAAGAAAAAACCTTTCTTCCATTAACGGACCTATGTTGTAGCTGAACACAGTACGATCGCCAATGTTGGAAACGACCCTACTTAAAAAGTAAAAATCAAGCATTCGAGATCCCATGCGAAACCAATCATAATCCCAGCGCGAGTAAAGTTTATAAGAAGAACTTACAGAAAAATTACCGATATTCCAGTCAACAAAAACAGGTATCTTATCAAACTCATCTGCTTTTAAATCCTGCGAATGCTTTACAAATAAATCGCCTTGCTCTTTTATCTGGTCAATGTGCATGCGGTATTCATATCGACCGTAATCGGTCTCAAGCAGGCGAAGCAAATGATCAACATCTGTCTTTAAGGTTTTCGAAGAAACCGGCAAAGTATTACGAATGCTGTGACATGCTTTATGAAACATAGCTACCTGTTCACCAAACTTTACAATCTGTTCCTCATCAAGCCTTCGTGGAAATCTTTTTTTAATAGAGATTGGCCTGTAAAAAACCACCCACGCATCGAGCAGGTCGTTTTGAAAACGATACACAAATAGCGAATTGCCTTTCATTAAAGACCGTGCAAGAAGATTTTCAAATGGAGCAGGCAGGTTATTCGACAACGAATTAATAATCGTATGGTCTTCTACAAAATGCTCAAACTTTCCAAAATAAGAAAGCTTGGCAATAATAATTGTCCTATCCTTAAATGTTATTTTGAAAACATAGTTGGTCGACACTTTTGCGCTTATGTCCACTATGCCTGAAATTTCTCTCGTGTTGTCGTAGGCTTCCCACGCTCCTCTCACAATCGATGTAAAATCAATAAACGCCATAATTCAGAGAATTTAAATTTTGGACCCGGCTTTGTCAACCATGGCATCGTTCCTTGCGTCGCACACTTGTGCCGCTAACATTAAATGATCTCGAAATATCTTTTCAGTTCCCAATCGGTAACTTTTTGTGTAAACTGCCGCCACTCCCATTCACGGCTTCTTACAAAATGATCGGTAAATGCACTACCAAACAATTCAGCGGCTATGGGCGAGCACTTCATCGCCTCCGTTGCTTCCTGCAATGTTTTCGGAAATTTCCTTGAATGAGGGTTGTCATACTCGTTGCCTTTGGTCGCCGGCATATCTAACGACAATTTATTTTTTATGCCATATAATCCCGAAGCCAGGCTTGCAGCAAGCGATAAATAGGGATTGGCATCCGCGCCCGGTGCCCTGGTTTCCAGTCTTGTGCCTTCTTCGGAGTGGTTGATAATTCTTAGAGCAGTTGTTCTGTTTTCAATTCCCCAACTCACAGATGTTGATGCCCATGCTCCGTCAACATACCTTTTATAGCTATTCACTGTTGGAGCATACATTGGCAGAATGTACGGCATACAGTAAAGTTGGCCTGCCATATACTGCTTAAGCAGTTCACTCATATTCGCCTCATCAGAAACATCATAAAACAAATTGACATTTCCTTCCGCATCCCACAAACTTTGGTGAATATGGCCGCTACACCCCGGTAATTGGCTGTTCCACTTTGCCATAAAACTTGCAATAATGCCATGGCGATAAGCAAGTTCCTTTACCGACGATTTAAAAAGCACCGCACGGTCGCCGGCTTCAAGTATATCGGCATAGTCGATACAGGCTTCATAAACACCATCCCCGGTTTCGGTATGCAGGCCTTCGACTGGTACGCCGAACTTAGTAAGTTGGAAAAAAATATCGTTATAAAAAGATTGCTCTAATGAAGGCCGCAAAAGAGAGTAACCAAACATCCCCGGTGTAAGCGGATGGAGATTAGCAAAATTTTTTTCTTTTAGTGACCCGGGAGTTTCTTTGAAATTGAACCACTCAAATTCCTTGGCAAAATTTGTGGTATAACCCATGTCAATTGCCTGCTTTCTTACCCTTTTCAAAAGAGTCCTGGGACAGGCAGCCGCCAATTCTTCTGACTCACTAAAATCTGCGACGAAGAAAGGCATACCATCATCCCAGGGAATAAAACGGCAAGTATTAATGTCAATTGACGCCTTTGAATCGGCATAGCCTGAATGCCATCCGCTTATTTGTGAGTTATCATAAACAGCATCATTCATATCCCACCCAAAGATGACGCTGCAAAAACCAACGCCTTCTTTCATCGCCTTTAAAAATTTTTTACGGTTGACTATCTTTCCTCTCAGCACACCATCAATGTCGGTAACGGCGAATTTGATCGCTACCGAATCGAGTCTGTCAATTTTTTGAATAAATTCTTTTTCTGTCATTGTATCGTTACTTTAATAGCCTGTTATGGCGAATTTACAATAAATAGCATTTGTCACTCGGCACCAACATCAACATAATCCTGCTTAAGCAAGCGGTCGGGGCGTTATTTTTTTTTATTGCTAAAGACAGATTGGAAACCAATAAGTGCATTATTTATCCAAGGCAGGAATGCTGCGGCCACAAATGGTAACACAACGGCTCGGTATCTTACAATAGCACCGGAAAAAGTGATCGTGTACCCGGCAAGCAAAAGAAAAGATATGGCAAAACTCAATGCAAAAAATGTAAATGCCTTTTGCTGCTTCTTCAATGATATTTTCCTGCTAAGCAATATTGAAAAGAAAACGACTGCCCATAAAAGGAATACCTCGAGCACCGATGGGATATAGCTGAAATTTTTTATTTCGCCGATATGCGGTCGCAAAAAACCAATATCGAAAGCCGTCGGCAAAAAGTGAACAAACGAGGTAAAACTATTTTCAAGAGGCGGAACTGCTATAGAGGATGCACCGGATAATTGTTTGAATTCATTCTGCTTTTCAATCACATACTGCGGCAAGTCAAACGACGCGCCGATTGTCGGCGATGCAAAAAATGCAAGCAGCCCCAATGCATAAATGGAACTGGTAAAAAAAAATGCGCGTGCCGGCATTTTGTAAATGAGCCACCAAAGCAATAGTGACGGTAAAAGCAAAAGCGCGACGAAATTTCTCAGTGAAAAAATAACAATAAAAGACACAACTATCCAAATCGCTGAGCTGATATACAACTTCTCATCGTTAACCTGCCTGTAAAAATGATACGCTACCAAACAGGTGAATGTGAAAATGATCCCGTCTTTGTGAATACCACTGCACCAAAACAAGAAAGAAGGTATTAAAAAAATGACTACTACAGCAAGTAACTTGTTAACCTGAAATACTTGCTGAACCAGTCTGTACAATGCAACCGGGCCGAAGAAAAACAATAAATTGAAAATAAAAATGTTACCGAAATAGTTTTTTAAAGTCCCCACGTTAGCTATTGCAATCAGCTTTATTATTACGTTGCTCTTAAGATCGTTCCAATAAGAGTTACTGCCTTCAAAAAGGTTACCAGCCGTATTATAACCGTGGTTAAAAAGATCTGTAAAGAAGGCAACGGGATCACGCAACAACCAGTCAGTTTCTGCTTTGCTCAGGTCAAAATAATGCCAGGTGTCACTGTTGGCCACATACGCAGGCTGCAGATAAAAAAAACCATAGGCAAATCCCGCAAGCACTTTTAAAGAGTACAGACCAACAAGCCACCATTTATTTATACCGCAATCGCTGAAAAATCTAATGCGTGTTATTGCGAAGCAAATGATAGCGTACCAGCAAGCACAAATTATTATTACATATAAAATATTATCGTTTGGCATTGTGGGTGAAAATCATGGCTAAAGTATTGATTTAATTTCTTACCGATTTTTTATTGCCGCGCAACGTACAGTAAGCACAAGTGTGCGACGCAACAAAAGTTTAATTGAAAAATAAATGCGAGATTCAATATTCTCCTTTTAAAAAGGATAACCGATAGCAATGTTGTAAACGAGGTTTTCTTTTACCCAATCTGAACTTCCGAAAGCAATTTTATCAAATACCCACCTGTCGCCTTCTGCATTCCATGGCTTTCTGATTGGGAAAGCAACGTCTAACCTGACCACGAAAAAACTCACATCGAGCCTTAGCCCTACACCGGTGCCCATAGCAACTTCTTTTAAAAATGATTTTGAAAATTTGCCGCCGGGCCTTGCCGAATCTGCTCTTACCAGCCAGACATTGCCGGCATCTACGAATACGGCGCCATATAAATATGAAAACAGTTTTGCACGCAACTCGGTATTTGCTTCCAGCTTTATATCGCCTGGCTGATCCGGCAAAAAGCCCTCGACCTGTGGATTGCCTCCATAATAAGTTCCCGGGCCAACCGATCTTGCCCTAAACGCACGAATGCTTGTTGCGCCACCGGAGAAAAACTCTTTGATGAAGGGCATGGTTAAACTATTGCCGTATGCATAACCAATACCAGCATTGAAGCGGCTCGCCAACACTGTTGTTTTCGTTATTTTGTGATAGTGCCTGAAATCTGCCTCCAGTCTTACATATTGTGAGTAAGGCACACCAAAAATATTTACAGGGTTACCTTCTTTTTGATTGCCTTTTAAGAAAAGGCCGATAATATTACCGGCAAGATCAACGCTACCGTTAAAATAAAAGTCGTTTTTTCTGTTGCCAGGTCTTAACAATGAGTTGTAGTTGTAGTTAAAAATAGTTCCAAAAATGAACTGTTTTTCTATACTGCGTGCCAGCGTGATATTCGTGTCGAGCTGTTGCTGGTATTCTTCCGTGATATTAGTTGGCCTTACAAAATTCACTGAAAGCAGCCTCAACTGGTTTTGCTGGGTTATTTTTCTTTTCCATGTGTAGCCATAGCTTGCTTTTGCCGAACTAAGGGTATATTGAGTTGTTCGGTTGAATAGCTCATAACCCGCGTTAATAGCTGTCTTTGGTAAATAACTTCCACTGATTTTTACGGGTAAACTGGGGATGAGTCTTGGAATAAGTAAGTCGAAGTCTATACCAGCCCTGTCTGTTTTTACACTTTCTGATTGCGATTGTACCTGCCGCTCTAAACCACCGTACACACTTATATTGAATAACTCACCTCCGTTGAAAATATTGCGCATTCCCCAGCTTAATTTTATCTCTCCACCGTTTGAGTTGTTTGATTTGGTAAGCCCGGATACTTCGAACCGTAGCGAATTGCGCGTAGCAGCTGAAAGATAGTAGTAGGCATTCAGTTTTCTGGGATCAGCAGTATCTGTTTCTTCAAAATGCACTCTTACAAATTTGTAAATACCGAGACTTACCAGCCTGCTTAATGATTGGTTATGCGCATTAATATTATACAGGTCTCCTTTTTTTAAAACGATCGTATTGGAGAAAACAATGGGCCTGTATTTTTTTTGTGGATCAATTACCGTAAAACCCTTGTAACTGTAAGCTGAATCTTTTACAGAACTACTATCTTTAGGATTATAGTCTGCATAAATAACCACATCATTTATTTGGTACTGATCTTTTGCTCTTGCAGGCACTTCCTTTTTTACGCGCCAGTTAACATCAATTAAATGATTGCCGACAGTTGTATCCGCATCGGCAATAAGAAAATCGGGGTTAAAATAATAATAACCTCTTTGTTTCAGCTTTGAGTCTATTCTTGTTCGTTCGGCTTTTACATTGTCGAGATTATAAAAGCTGCCGGGAGTGAGCAAAGAAGCAGTGTTGATTGTTTTTAAAAGGTTATACATAACACCTGTGTCTGGCGTAACACTTACATTACGAAACCTGTAGCGTCCACCCAATGACGCGGTATATACAGCATGCATTTTTTTGTCTTTCACCATGGTATCGGCTCTTACTGATGCTTTAAAAAATCCGCGATTCTCCAATCGGTTTTCCAGCAGCTTTTTGTTCTGGTCAATATCAACGCTGCTTGCCAAAACCGGAGGCATGCCTACCTTTTTATGTAACCACCCACCAAAGCCCTTTTCCTTTTCGGTGTAAAAAAGGTTATACAACATTACATCTGTATTAAGCCCGGCTACATGCTTATTCGGTATGGGCCTAAGCAAAGCGCCAAGCTCCTCCTTTAAACCCTTCGTTTCATTCTTTGCGCTGTCTTTTCCCAAAAACTTTATACGTGAGCCCTCATACAAGGCTTCACCCTGCGGTAAGTGTTTTGTGGTATTGCATGATGCAAACAAAACGATCATTGATAGGAGAAACAAAAAGTTGCGCCGAAGTAATATTTTCCGCTTTAAGGTTAAGAAAAATTTGTTTACCGGCGCGATATCAATATGCGACATTGCTTGCGACGCTCCGTTCAGCTTACTGTTCTTTGCTGAGGCTGTTATTTTTTTATACAGCAAAATAAATATGATGCCTGTTGCAGTGCCGTACAAGAGTGCGACGCAAGTAGAGCTTAATATATGTGCAACTGCCAGGCCCATTATTTATGATCTTTTTTGTCTGATGTTTTATCCTTTTGAAAAAGTTCTTTAAACCGGTTGAAATTTATGGTAATGATGAATGTTAACCCTGATTCAACGATCTGGCCTTCTACCGCGCCTTCATATTCATTTTTGCGATAAGCGCGAATGCGGTAGCGACCATCGGCAGATAGGGCATAGTCGATAGCAACGTCGCCGGCAATGTTGGAACTGGATTGGTTTGCATTGGCACCCTCCAGTAAAAAGTTACTGCCCACATTTACCTTCAGCCTGTCGTTAAGCAACGTTTTTGAAACGCCTATTTTAAGATCGGTCTGGTACTGCCGGGAACCCGATGTATAGTCTTCAGTTGAATTAAGATCTACGTTAAGATCTACGCCTTTTACAAGGCTACCGGCGAGTGTATTCAACTGATCGCTGAGTAAACGGCTGACACTCTCCCGAACGAGACCTTCGGTGGTTCCTCCGGCCGATTGCGCGGTTGGATCTTCTTCCACAAACCTGCTTAACAATAGCAGGGCAAATACCTGTTTACTCATATCTGATTCGTTGCCGCGTAGTTGTTTCAACCGATACTCCACATCGTCCCACTTCGATTGAATGTCTTCGGGAATAGTTATATCGAAAGATATGTCAGGTTTAAGCAAATCGCCCTTCATTTTTAGCAAGACTGAAACTGGTAAACGTTCTTTGTATTTGTTGGCTTCTTCCTCGGTTTTTCCTGCGAGATCCTGTTGCATTAATTCTATGGTGGGAGCCTTTAAACTATAAACCGCAGTAATGTCAACATTAGCATGCATAGGATCGCCTGCCCATGTAAGTGTGCTTCCTTTTTGAATATCGAATTTTCGTTTAAGCACACTAAGCGTAACCTGGTACGAACCCTGTTGTAGTTCATATGTCCCGGTAAGAGACATCTTACCGTTTTCATCTATTGTGGTGGCGAGATCGGCATTACCTTTGATTTTAAGCACATCACCGTTTTGTTCATCGATTACGACTGCAAATTGTGCGGCGGAGTCAGTTTCAATACTGGTGGAAAGTTTCAGTTTGGCAAGCATTTTAAAAGAAGGTACCGTGTCTTTTTGAATATTGACGGTGGTGTCGACCAGGTTATGGCTGTCGATGAAGTTTACAACACCTTCCCTTTCCTGCACTTCGGGATTAACGTCGGGCAGTACCACCGTAAAATCTGTTTGTTTATTCACCCTCAATGTTGCATTAACGTCAGGCGTTTGAAGATCGCCTCTTAATTTAACTGCCGCATCAATATTTAGCTTACCATAAAAATCGGGATTCTCCTTTCTTGTAGAATTTATCAACCGAAAATCATCTGCATTAATATCGAGTGCAAGATTATAATTGCCGGCGCCGGCTGCAAGGAGGCTGCCGTTGAGTATTGCTTTATTCCCGGCAGAGTCTTTCAAAGTATATTGGTTAAAATGCACGCCTTTATCGTCCATGGTTATTTTTTCATCGGGAAGATTGAGCCGTTCGCCGAGAAGGGCCGGAATAATAAAAGCGTTGTCAAAATTTACATCGCCTGCGATCAATAAATCTTTTGATTTACCTGTTATATTAACTTGTCCTTTTAAATACCCATCAGCGTCCTTAACCTGGCCATCGGAAAACACCACCAACTGCTTCATGTTAATCCTGTTTATTGCCAAATGCTGTCGGAGTTTCTGGTCTTTGATACGATAAGTTCCTGTCAGCAACAGATCGTTATCAAAACCGGAAACGCTGATAGTATCCATTAAATTCTGTTCGTCGGGATTAGATATCCTGGCGAGGATGTTACCGATAGTATCTTGTACATATTGCAGGTTTTCTATCTTAATATCTGATGTAAAAAGGGGGTTAGTCTTTAAAGTACGCACAGTAACAGAGCCGTTTACCAATCCATCCACTTCCAAAGAATCATTCCCACTAAATTCTGTGAGTGTCTTTATCCGAAAGTTTGTGAAATCCGTTTCGATGGGCGCATCATGTACAGGAGCAATGCTGTTAATTTTCATAGATTCGTTCTCCCTACTGATAAAAAAATTGTTTACAAGCAAGCCGGCGGAATCGTATTCAATAAAATTATCTGCGCTCATTAGCCAATTGTTTCGGTTAAGCAAAAGGCTATCGGCATTGAAGCTTAAACGCAGCCCGGCAGGCAGCTTATTCAAAGTTGCTCCGATACGGTAAAGGTCGTTTCCATTTTGATCGTTCAGCCTAATATTAGCAGTAAGATTATTGTTTTTTACATAACCATGAAGCGATGGCTGAAAAAGATGAATTGCTGCCAGGCCAACCCTCGCAGCAGTTACTGTATATTTTATCCGATCGCTATCACTGGCAGCCCTGAGTTGCAATGAATCTATTGTTTGCCCTGCGTATTTAACTGACGGTGCATCAATTATTGCATTAAGGAAATTGTCGCTGCTGTTGTAGGTAACAAAAGCTCTGACAGAGTCTGAACCGTCGAGTTCAGGTACAATGGCGAGTATTGGTTTTGATCGCGGATCGAGCGATACATTAACTGACCATTGCTGCGCGGTGAATGCCGTGTCTTTAAACCCATCGACATGAAAATAGTGATCGAGCGTGTGAGTCATTGCCAATGGCACTTCTGTTAAACGGTATTTGCCAATCCAGTCTGCTTTGGCAAAGGCCGATTGTAATTTCAGAGATTGAACAGATGACGAATTTGAAGCTTGTACTGCAATAGAATCGCTGACCAGGTGTTTACCCGCTGTGTACAAAGCTAAGTGGTCAATTAATAAGTTGCCGACGAGGGAGTCGGGGTTGGTACTGATAAAATCAGCCTCTAAATTTGTGCTGAAACCCAACGTATCATTATACAAATGAAGAGCATGAAGATTAGCGGTATCAAGCCGAAGAGACACTTTAACCGATGGATAAAATTCCGATACGTCTGCATTGGCATTGAGCAACAGTTTTAAATTTTCATCATCAATAGATGAGGTGATCACAGCACGCCCATTGTCAGTTTTACCATCTAGCTGTAAGGACCTGTACTCGTAGCCTTTGACAAATGCAGTGGCAACGCTTGCAGTCACCATTGCCTTCATCTTTTTGTAATCGTAGCCGCTTCCGTTGACCTTAACAGCCATACTTGCTTTACCCAACACTGTATCCTGACTGAATAAATAACCAAGATCTACTGCCTTCAACATTGCATCGACCTGAAATTGTTCAGTTTTCGTATTGATTTTTGAACCGATAATTGCGTCACCATTTGAGGTTTTTAAATCGAGCTTCGAATTAAAGGCCGTTGCTGTTCCTTTGAAATAACCTGAGACTGTTATAATTTTTGGAATGCGGATGGACGAAGGCATTGTGGAAGGAGGAATAAAACCAAGAACATCCCTACCCGTTGTGACGAATTTTGCAATGTTGATGTTGTAAAACGCACTTCGTGGATCTGGCAACCCCTTGATATTTCCATTGAAGGCAAAAGAAGTACTCCCTATACCGGAAACTGATACCTCGGGAATATTGATATCCGTAAGAAGGCCTTTTGCATTGACCGTCAATTTGATTGTACTGTTTTTATACCTATCGAGTTCAGATGCCAGTTCCGGCTGCAGCAAAAGAATGTCGTTCACAGCCAGAAGCCCGGTATCAACACTTACTTCTGCCAGAACTCTTCCGGGTTTTTCTACAAAATCATTTGTCGACGCATAAGTTGCATGTAGGGAAGCGGTAATCTTCGAATGACTCGTTTGCAGTGAAAAACTCTTCAAATAGCTTTCGGTGCCGCTAAAGTCAAACTCGCCCTGAAGCTTTTTTACCTCAAAACCACTCTGTTCCTTTAAAGAAAAATGCTCCAGGTTGCCTGCATAAGCATCGTTGCTCAAGGCTAAATTTTTTGCAGCTACATTAAATGGATCAATCAGTATGTGATTGTAGTCGAGTCCGGATTTTGCTTTTTGAAAATTATTATCGTCAAACTTTAGGCTGTTATTATTTAATGCAATCGAAGCAATCTCAACTTTCCACTCCGGGGCTTTTTTTTGCGAACTGTCATTTATCGCACCGACAACTTTTGAACTCCTTTCCATTTTATCAAACATAACCGCTGCGGCAGTATTTCGCAGATCCAGTTTTTGAATGTTTATCGCGGCCTTATCCATGTCAATTTTATTGACAAGAATACCAAGTGTATCGAGCCCGAGTGTCGCAAGCATTTTACCAGCCTCATTATTATAAACGACATTAATATTCTGGAAACCGACTTTGTTTAAAAAAAGCTTGACCGGCGGCGAAGTTGTAGTATTTGCAGGCGGCACCGGGCGGAGAAAAAGTTTAGGAGCATATTGTTTTATATTGCTTTGAACACCGTCGATTTGAAAGTTTGGAATATCGTATTTACCTATAACCGGGTCAAAAGTTTTAACTACCGTATTTAGATGACTCAATCCTAAACTCGCGTTATAACCCAAAACATCATCAGCATATTTTATACGAATACTATTCAACGAAATATTTCCAAAACTGATTTTCCATGAAGATGGTTCTGTTTGCGCGACAGTGAGCGTATCAATAGGAACGAATGCATTAATGATATAATCAAAGTTAAAGCTTGTGTCTGGGCTTAACCGGTATATATTAGCTGCCAGGCCGTTTATGTTAATACTGCTTATCGCCACCTTACTGGAAATAAGTTGAAGCATTGCAATATTTACTTCAATACTTTCGCAGGCTAGCAGTGTATCTTTTCGCTGATCTTCAAGATAAATCTTCTGTAAGGAAATATTAGAAGGGAAATCTATTGCAAGATTTCCAATTTCAACTTTTGTGTGCAGGGTATTTTGGAGATAAGCCACAACCCTGGTTTTTATATAATTCTGTACGGCGGGAATCTGTATGAGAATAACGAGGAGTATCAGCAGTAAAACTACACTGAACAAACACCAGGCGATTATTTTAAAAATTTTTCGTAAGATTTTTTTCAATCGGTTCGTGTTATTTACTATTCCGCTGCATTGGTCTGCATCCAAATACCAACGTTATCGTGTTATATTTAAAACGCAGCCTCACCTACATTTTGGTCATGTCGTTTACTTTCTGCGCCACAAATTATACAATCCCCTGATAGCTGCAAATAATCCCACCTGTTTTGCAGAATTAAGCAATGTGCTTTTAAGGTCGCCCTGACCTTTTCCGGTCGCGGAAAACAGCAAGGATCCGGCATTTCGCACCAGCCCCCATGTTTTGGAAGCCACCGCATTGTTAAGAAAGAAAGGCACGGCATTTCCCAACGTAGCCTTAATAGCTTCAGATGGCAGCCGCTGCCAACGCAATTCGAGGTCTTGCTGCTTATTTTTAAGTCCGGCTTTTACTCTTTTAATTTCCGCTTGCAAATCTTCGAGATTATTGATATGAGCAAGGCTTTTATTCCGCGGTATCGTCTGCTTCTGTTTCATTTTCATCATTTGATTTTTCAAAGAAAATACTGATCATAAGGTCGATAATCTTTTTTTCAATATACTTTTTCCTAACGCCGATTATCACCACAAAAAGTAAAACATAAAACAGTGTT
Organism: Chitinophagaceae bacterium UBA7600; assembly: GCA_002478885.1. Classification (GTDB taxonomy): domain Bacteria; phylum Bacteroidota; class Bacteroidia; order Chitinophagales; family Chitinophagaceae; genus DLKC01. The sequence goes on along the minus strand of DLKC01000028.1, from coordinate 45,312 downwards.
ACTACTCCGTACCCCGCGTAGAGGCTACCCATAAGCGAGCCAAAATACTGCCCTGCCATGAAGCTTAGAAAAAACAAAATAAAGAACGCAAGTAGCGCAAGCACAAGGAAAGTAAACATTACCGCGGCGATCTTCGAAATCTTTTCCGCGGATTGCAACTTTAAAAGCAATATGCGGTCGTTTACATATTCTTCGATCTTCTTCCGCGATTCGGTGAAAAAGTTCTGTTGTTGATCCATAGCGAAGATTTTAGCGATTCAAAATTCGACGGAGCATATATCCCGCAATTTGCTACATCAGGTGCCAAAGTTGAAGCGTGCGACGCAACGAAGCTGCCATTATAAACTATAGCCCAGGCCATAAAAAATAATTACTCATTGACAGCAGTATTATTGGCAGCCTTTGCCTCCAGGTCTTCAACAAACTCTTTACCCTTTTTTAACAAGGAACTTATTTCTTCATCGAACGAGGCAAGCTTTTGCTTTAATGCATCGCCTGCATCATTGGCAGCGCCCTTTACGTCGCTCATCATCTCTTTGCCTTTTTCTGACTGCAAAAACAATGCGATGGCTGTGCCCGCAGCTGCGCCAATAATAATGCCTGCGAGAAATTTTTGGTTATCTGTCATATTACTTTAATTTAAAGAATGAAACAATACCTTTGGAAAAACACTACGCTATAAAAACCTGTCATGGAAAAAAATAATGAGTATAAAGTTAACCGATACTTTTTTCTCGCCATTATAATGGCTTTGGGAATTTTTATATTATTTAGTCTTATTCAATTTTTTACTGCGTTTTTGTCTGCTATAATATTTTATGTACTAAGCAAACCGGCCGTTGATAAACTTATAAAAAGAAGAGGTTGGAAAAAAGGAAATATTGCATTACTGGTAATATTTGTTTCGTTTTTTGTGATATTAATGCCCATATCGCTGTTCATAACACTACTCTATTCAAAAATAAGCGCAGCAGTTGCGAACCCGCATTTGATTATTGAAAATGTTAAACATGTCAGCGACTATATAAATGAGCAGTTTGGAATGCAGGTTGTTACCGATGGCAATATTGAGGCGTTGAAGTCTTATGGCACTACATTTTTATCTTCCATATTGAGCCAGGGCCTAACCTTATTCACCACCATCATAATGATGTATTTCTTTTTGTTTTTTATGATAAAGAATACCGGGAGAATGGAGGCAGCCATACGCTTTTATCTTCCTTTCAAAAGCGAAAAAATTAAAATCTTCGGAAACGAGTTGGTGGCACAAACGTTCAGTAATGCGGTGGGTATTCCGATGATCGCCGTAGCGCAGGGTGTTTGCGGGTACTTGAGTTTCTTAATTGCAGGCGTTAATGAAGCCGGTTTTTGGGGTGTTATTTGTGGTTTTTCCTCCATTATACCTGTTGTTGGCACCGGCATTATTTGGGCGCCAATTGCCCTTTATCTTTTAATTACCGATAATGTATGGCAAGGAATTTTTGTTGCAGTGTGGGGCCTGCTTATCTTGGGCACTATGGATAATGTCATCAGATTTCTGCTCGCCAAACGCATGGCCGATGTTCACCCGATCGTAACGGTGCTCGGCGTAATACTTGGGTTAAACTATTTTGGCATACCGGGGCTTATATATGGCCCTTTACTCATTTCTTTTTTCATCATTCTTTTGCGCATTTACTATACCGAATACCAACGGCCCAAAATGGTAAAACACGAAAAACCAAGGCAATTGGTGCCGTCCTACATGCAACCATTTCTCGGTATCAGGAAATACAAAAAATAATTTTTTGAACCAACTTTTTTATCGGTGATCAGCTTTGCTTGCGACGCTCCGTTCATCTGTGGTTCTTGTGGCAACAACCCCAAAGCGAATAGGTATTAGTGTACGACACAATTCTGTTTCGCAAACCAAAGGCTAAACATAATTTCAGGGAGTTCGATTAGCTTTACGTTCAGAAGCAAGCGAATACTAGATTTTCACAAAACAATTGCAAAAATAAAAGCAGATTTTAAGTCAAATCCCAAAAAAGGCGCTACATTTGCGCCCACATTTTTGATGAAATAATTGGATGTACTAAAAAAAAACTGAGATGTCTTACTTAACAACAGAGAAAAAAGCCGCAATTTTTACAAATTATGCTGGCGCCGCTGAAAAAACCGGCTCAATCGAGGCACAAATTGCCTTATTAACCGAGCGCATATCCAGTATTTCTGGACATTTGCAGCAAAACAAAAAAGATTATTCAACACACCGCGGTTTAATGCAACTGGTTGGCCAACGTAAACGCTTGCTAGGCTACATGCAAAAACATAACCTTCAGGGTTACCGCGCACTGATCGAAAAACTAGGAATAAGGAAATAATTATAATGCATTTAAAAAGGATATTCCCGACTGATAGATAGGTTGGGAATATCCTTTTTGTACTATTTCTGATATTCACAATTTTATTCATTCACAGGGTCAAAGTTTATTTGCTTGCCATTCCCACCTGCAGTTTTTAAACCTGACCGTAAAGACCAGACTAATTTACTATGTTGTCTCAACCTATTCAATCTTCCTTCAATTTGCCTGATGGCTCGGAAGTAGTTATAGAAACGGGTAAACTTGCCCGCCAGGCTGACGGTGCCGTAACTGTACGCCAGGGAAAATGCATTTTAATGGCTACTGTTGTAGCAAACAAAGAGCCGAGAGAAGGTCAGGATTTTTTTCCTTTAAGTGTAGACTACCAGGAAAAATTTGCGTCGGCTGGCCGTATACCGGGCTCTTTCTTCAAGAGGGAAGCACGTCTTAACGACTATGAAATATTAACAAGCCGTCTTATCGACAGAGCATTGAGGCCTCTATTTCCTGAAGATTATTTCTGCGACGTGCAGGTGCTGATCAGCCTTATTTCAAGCGACGAAGAGGTCATGCCAGATGCATTGGCCTGTCTCGCCGCCTCTGCTGCCCTGGCTGTGAGCGATATTCCAATCAAAGAAATTATTTCTGAAGTAAGGATTGCACGTGTTAACGGAGAGTTCGTCGTTAATCCAGGTCGCAGCATGCTGGCAAAAGCCGATATGGAATTTATTATAGCCGCCACCGAAAGAAACCTGATGATGGTAGAAGGTGAAGCAAAAGAGTGTAGCGAGGAAGATCTTGTAAAGGCACTCGAATTAGCTCATGACGCTGTTAGAACGCAAATAAAGGCCCAGCACGATCTCAGGGATAAAAAGGGTGTTACGGGCAAGCGCGACTATACAAAGCCAGAGCAAAACGACACAATTAAACAAAAGGTTGCTGATTTCTGTAAAGACAGGATTCTTGAGATTTCAAGGAAAGGTTCTTCCAAAGGGGAGCGCAGCGAAGCCTTCGGTGCATTAAAAGACCTGCTTATTTCAAGTCTTGGTGAAGAAGCAACAGATTCAGATAAAAAACTGGCTAAGAAATATTTCGAAGACCTTCAATGGGAACTTGTACGCAGCATGATCCTCGACGATCGCATTCGCCTCGATGGCCGCAAACTCGACGAGATCAGGTCACTAACTATGGAAGTTGATCCGCTGCCGACTCCGCATGGCTCAGCACTTTTCACCCGTGGTGAAACACAGTCATTAACCACCGTTACATTGGGTACACCACTCGACGAATTGTTGATTGAAAGTGCAGCTAAGTCCGACTATTCCAAATTCATCCTGCATTATAACTTCCCGCCGTTCTCAACTGGTGAAGTTAAAATGATGCGCGGTCCAGGCCGTCGCGAAGTTGGCCATGGCAACCTCGCTATGCGTTCTTTAAAACAAATGATGCCGGGCAACGAATATGCCTACACGGTTCGCGTAGTAAGCGATATCCTTGAATCGAACGGCTCTTCTTCTATGGCCACTGTTTGCGCCGGTTCGCTGGCATTAATGGATGCAGGTGTGCCTATTCCAAAACATGTAAGTGGTGTGGCCATGGGTTTAATCACCAGGAACGATGATGGAAAATACGCGATTCTTACAGATATTCTCGGTGATGAAGACCACTTGGGCGATATGGATTTTAAAGTAACCGGAACAAGAGAAGGTATTTGTGGTGTTCAAATGGATATAAAAGTTGATGGCTTAAGTATGGATGTAATGCGGGAAGCATTGGAGCAGGCACGTAAGGGTCGCCTTCACATCCTTAACTCAATGTATGAGTGCATTAATAATGCCCGTCCTGAAGTTAAACCGCATGCGCCACGCATGGAAAAACTGTTCATCGATAAAGAATTTATTGGTGCGGTTATCGGGCCTCAGGGTAAAGTAATACAGGAAATACAGAAAGAAACCGGCACAACTATCAATATCGAAGAAGTTGGCAACTATGGCGAGGTAAGTATTTTCTCTCCTTCGAAAGAAGGTCTCGACAAAGCGGTTAGCTGGATCAAAGGCATAACTGCCGTTCCATCTGTTGGCGAAACATACGAAGCCAAGGTTAAAACCATTCAACCTTATGGCGCTTTTGTTGAGTTCCTGCCTAAGAAAGAAGGCCTATTGCATATAAGTGAAGTTTCCTGGAAACGCCTCGAAAGCCTCGAAGGTGTTTTGAAAGAAGGCGATGTAGTTAAGGTAAAACTCATCGGCATCGATCACAAAACTGGTAAATTTAAACTGAGCCGCAAAGTACTTATGCCAAAACCCGAGGGAATGAAACCTCAGCCGGGTGAAAGCAACGGGCAAAACTAAAATGGAAATTTATACAATACAAAGCCTGCAAACAATGCGGGCTTTTTTTATTATGATTCCGGCTTTTGATACATCGCAGGGCTTTACCTGCGCGATGTGCAGGTTTATCCGGCATCGCACTTTTCAGCAACAGTATACGGGATGAACAGCTTTTAATCTGCTGAAAAAAGAACAGAACCTTGAGGGGAGCGTCGCAAGCAAAGAGGCCATATACAATGGGCTGGAAACAAAAGACTATAAACAATAACAAGAGAGTTGCCGGCAATCTCGCTTTCTTTGCAATAACACAAAAGGCAGCCAATGAACAATAATTACCTGCAACTACAGGTTAACGATATACATGCTGAACAGGCAGAAATACTTATCGCGCAATTAAGCGAGGTCGGCTTCAGCGGCTTCGAAGAAACAGCAGACAGCCTTAGCGCCTTTATAAATGAAGCAGCTTTTGTTGAACCCGTTGTTGCAGCCATATTCGAATCGCTCAAGCTTGAATATGCCAAAACGATTATAGCTGAAACCAACTGGAATGAGAGTTGGGAGAAAAATTTTGACCCCGTGATCGTAGGTGATTTTGCGGCTGTTAGAGCGCATTTTCATGCTGCAATAGAAACTGTGCAACACGAAATCGTTATAACGCCCAAAATGAGTTTTGGCACGGGTCATCACGCAACAACCTTTATGATGATGCAACGAATGAAAGAGGTAAACTTTAAAAACAAAACTATTTTTGATTTTGGCACCGGCACCGGCATACTCGCAATACTGGCCGAAAAACTAGGAGCGGCAAAAATTTTAGCCATAGATAACGATGAATGGAGTATAGAAAATGCAAAAGAAAATATAGAAACCAATAACTGCAATCATATTTCTATTGAACTTGCCGATGAACCCAATAAAGAAAAACGCTTTGATATTATTCTCGCTAACATCAACAAACACGTAATTGTGGAATATGCTAAAAGCCTTGTTACAATGCTAAACAGAAACGGACTACTGTTAGTTAGCGGGCTTCTTGACCAGGATGAACAGGATATGCTAAGAGTAGCGACAGATTTGGAACTAACCCACCTTGAAACTTTATCAAGAGATAAATGGATATGTATAGCATTTGCCATTTAAAAAAAATAAAACCGCTGTTAAGAGATTATTATTAAAAAAAATGATTACTATATTTGCCCCTCAGCGTTAACCAACCAATGAAAGAATTGTTATTAATCGTTATTGCTTATCTTATTGGCTCCATTCCGACCGCGGTATGGGTAAGTAGGAGATTTTTTGGAATCGATATCAGGAATTATGGTAGCGGCAATGCCGGTGCTACAAATACTTACCGCGTACTTGGCTCCCGCTGGGGAACTTTTGTGATGATCATAGATATGTTAAAAGGCGTGATTGCCACTTCACTTTATATTCTTATTCCTTTTTACCTCGTCCCGGACAATGAATGGCCAAGAACAAACCTGATGATTGGTTTGGGCCTTGCCTCTGTTATAGGCCATATTTTCCCTATTTGGGCCGGCTTTAAAGGCGGTAAAGGTGTGGCTACTTTATTTGGAATGATCGTGGCCATTCAACCTGTTGTCGCCATTTGTTGTGTAGGTGTTTTTTTGTTGGTGCTTTACCTCACGAGATTTGTTTCACTAAGTTCTATTCTGTCCGGCGTTTCTTTTGCTATTTTTATCCTGTTCATCTTTAACGATGATGTTACGCTATACCGTGTGTTTTCTGTTCTGGTGGCACTGCTGGTCATACTAACACACCAAAAGAATATTAATCGCATTTTACAGGGAACCGAAAGCAAAGTACCTATTTTAAAATACAGGGATCGCAGAAGGCAACGCAGAAAAAACAATCAATAATTATAATGCCCGGAAATATTTGAATGCTCCCGTTTATGTTGGGAGCATTTCTTTTGTTATATATTCCCACTCACTTTTCAAATCCTCCCCAGGCATATTTCGCCCGGCTTTATTATACCAGTAGTTAGCATTCCACGTGTCGCCCTCTTTTCTGTGCAGGTACGCATGTATCCAGGAGGCCTTTTTATCGGGAACATCCTGGATTTCCTCATGGGCTTTATGCCACTCTCCTTTTGCATCGTACCAGAGTGCCCTCAGGTAAATTGATAGCGACTTGGGCGGCTGGCTTTCGCTCAGCGATGCGATAAAACGCTCTATATTCATACGAGGTCAGAGGCTGGAAGATCAAAAAATTGGAGATATCAACACTGTCGACAAGAACAAAGTACTTAAGAACGCTTTTCTATCTTGTCATAAAACCCGCCGAAATTATTTTGCTTAACGCCATCTTCATTAAAAAAATCGTGCGGAAAGCCTAACACGATTGCGCTAACCTCATCCAGCCTTCGGATATGCTCATCGGTTAACGAAACGCCCGTGGCCTTCAGATTCTCCTCCAATTGAATAAGTTTGGTCGCACCTACAATAGGTATACAGGAGAAGCCTTTTTGCATCGTCCATTTTAAAGCAACATGCGATGGGCTTACGTTCAGCTCTGCTGCGATTGCAATTACTTCGTTGGTTATAGCGACACTTCGTTCATTCAAACGATTACTGGTCTCCTTCAGTCTTCCAAAATCGCCACGTAGGTATTTCCCCGTAAGCGCACCGCCCCCTAAAGGCGCCCATGGCGTTACGGTCATGTTATAGTGCCTGGCCATAGGAATAAGATCTCTTTCGGGTGTCCGTTGGAGCAGACTGTATTCAACCTGCAAGGCAACAAACTGACTCCAGCCCAATAATTCTGCCATTGTATTTCCCTTGGCAACAATCCACGCCGGGGTGTCGCTGATGCCTATATAATTTATTTTGCCCTGCTTAACCAAATCTTCAAGTCCACGCATTACTTCATCAATCGGCGTTAGGTCATCCCATATATGCAGGTAAAAAAGGTCAATAAAATCCGTCTTCAATCGCTTCAGGCTCTCCTCCACGCTGCGCATCATATTCTTACGGTTGTTACCGCTTGCATTAGGGTTAGTATTATTGTCCTTTAAAGAATACTTGGTTGCAATAACCCAGTAATCGCGGTCGCCCTGGCCCACAAACTCACCAATAATTTTTTCACTGGTACCCAACTTGTAAATATTGGCGGTGTCCAGGAAGTTGCCTCCGGCATTACCAAATGCTTCCATTATTGAAAAGCTGGTATCGACATCTGCGCCCCAGCCCGCTTCGGTTCCAAAACCCATTGTGCCCAAACAAAGCTCAGATACTTTAAGCCCGCTTCTTCCAAGTAATTTGTATTTCATATTGCTGTGTTATTTATTGGTGACGAATACGCAAGTTATCAATTGGTAAAAACTGTTATAAATATAGCAAGCAGATTTGAACTATGATGCCCGACAGCAGCATTTCATGGCATCGCCTGTTGTGTCACTCCCTTGTACTGCAGAATATAAGTCGAAAACCACGAGTCCGGAGACGCACAGTGCTCCATAGTAATTATCCCGGCATTTTCGTTTTAGCTGATTCCCGGACAAATTGTACAAGTGTGCGACGCAACAGCAGCCGACATATTTACAAAAGCCGGCTACAAAAAAACTACATGCCAGCGGCGCCCATTGCAGGATCGGTAAAGGTCTCTTTCCCTGACTCAACTCTGCCTGAATAACGCTTTTCAAAAATATTGTTGCCATTTATTTTAACCGTGCAGTCGTACCAATTATGAGTTTTAGTAAGATCGAACAAAATAATTGCGGAATTGTTGGCGTCGATTAGTCTTGATTGTTGTTGTTTACTGTAGTGATCAAATATTTCAATTGCCAGCTTCCTGTTGCTTTCATTTTTAAAATGAAGTTCAATATTGCCGGTAAGCTTATTTGCAGTTTTCAAATCGTGCTGGTAGTTGCACGCAATATTTATTTGGGGATCGCTTGCATTGCCCTTGAACTCCCGGTAAAATCCATTGGGCGCGTGAACGGCAATATGATAGTTGCCATTTTCGAAATCGCCCACAGGCCACACATCTTTTAGTTTGTCACCGGGCAACACAGCATAGGAAGAACAATGCATTTTTTTTTGCTTAAAATTGCGCATTAAATAAACGCTGAAAGGCACGCCGGAAGCGGCCTTGCCAAAGATATTATCCTTCGCTTCAAAATATATTTCGATTGATTTCTTGTCGGCACTCAACTGGCTATTGGCATATATTTCATAAGGCAATGCATTTGCAGGACGTATACCTTTTTCCTGAACCGGCAAATGAAAAGCAGTAGATGAATTATTCCTGACATGCACTATTTCGTCGGCACCGAGCTTTCTGTAGTCGCTGGGCGGCTTTTTGAATTTTGCCTTATGAATACTTTCGATAAACAGGTCTTTGTCTAATGCGGCTGGTGCGTTTATCTTTTCACCGTTGTATGGCCTGAACACAGAAGTTAGATCGCCGCAAATTGCCCGGCGCCATGCAGTAATATTTTCTTCCACAATGCGCTTTCCTGTTTTTTGCGCAAGGAATTTTTCAAGGAATTGCAAAGCTGAAGTGTGATCGAAAACCTGTGAACAAACATAGCCGCCACGGCTCCACGGCGATGCGATAACCATGGGCACGCGATAACCAAGACCAATAGAACTTTCCCTCCTTTCAGCGGCATCAATATTTTTTCTCAGGAATTCCTGTCGCATGCTTACGAATTCACTGGCAGCATTCATATTCTCGGAAGTTTTGCCGGTTGATGCATCGTTTGGATTAGGAGCTACAAACGGCGGCACATGATCGAAATAGCCATCATTCTCATCATACGTAAGAATGAATATAGTCTTCTTCCATACTTCCGGATTCTTCGTAAGAATATCCATCACTTCTGAAACATACCATGCGCCAAACCATGCGGAACCAGGGTGGTCGGAAAAAGCTTCGGGCGCTACAATCCAGGAAACGGTCGGCAGATTTCCATTGTGCACGTCTTCTCTGAACTGATGCAACACATCACCCTTTGGCACATTGATCGCCCTTTCTGCATCGCCATCTTTATATTTTAATTCGCTCAAATCGTGGTAATACGGATCGCTTTTATTTACCGTAAAAGCTTTCTCATGAATACGTTTCTCATAGGCTGACAGCTGATCGTATTTCTCCTTTGTATAGATTAGCTTTTCCACCGCCAGTTTTTCAGCATAAGCCTTTAGCGCTTTAATTTTTTTAACCAGGTCGTCATATTCTTTGCTGCCTGCAGTCATCGCCTGTAATTGCTTCTCTGCATCGGCAATTTCAAGAGGTATAGAAGCTGACCGCTTTTGTATATAGCCAATATATCTTGAAGAAAGTTTGACATTAAATTGCGAAAAAAATTCAATTGGGTTGTCAGTGAAGTTGGCAAGCCACGCATCTTGTTCACCGCTGAACCCACCATCAACACTCAACTCATTCTGATATATTTTCCAGGAAACGCCATTGTCTTCTAAACGCTCGGGAAATGTTTTCCAGCTCACCCATGCGTCATAATCTGATTCCCCGTTCCAAACGTTTGCCTGTGCATTTTCATTTTGCGCAGGTCTTATGGTGCCGCTCCAGAAATACAAACGGTTTGGTGTTGTGCCCGTAAGCGAAGAACAGAAATGCTGATCACAAACGGTAAATGCATCGGCAAGGGCGTAATAAAATGGAATATCGTCCCTCGTATAATAACCCATCGTTAAAGGCATATCAGCATAGTCGTTATTGCCCGGCTTTTTTGCCTGCAGCCATTGGTCATACCGGCCATTATTCCTTGCATCTACCTGGTTGCTCCATGAATGTGGCAAAGACCCCATCCACGTGACCTTTGTATCTTTTATATCAAGATGAAATGGCGCATAAGTTTCTCCCTTTTCATTCGTTTGCAACCACACGGGATTATCGTTTGCCAAACGTATGGCACGAGGGTCATTAAATCCGCGAACACCTTGCAGCGTTCCGAATGTATGATCGAATGAGCGGTTTTCCTGCATCAGTAAAACAATATGCTCCGCATCCATAAAAGTGGTGCCCGGCGCAGGGTCTATGGCGAATGCCTTCTTTATTGAGCCTGGCAAAAACTGGCTTACTCCTGAGGCCCCTGAAAATAAAGCGGCCTTCTTTAAAAATGAGCGTCTCGAAGTCATATGCTTACAAAATGCTTGTAATTGTAAATGTAAAAAATAGTCCCCGTCAATAACCGTTGCCCGCATTGTTAACGTAAAAATATTTGAGCCGCTGCTGATCATAGTTTCATGCTATTCCAGAACTTTGAGTGATTTTTGTTTACAGGCTTCCTGTTCGCTATTAAGCTTCGTTGCGTCGCATTACATTCATCGTTCGGGTAAAGCATTAAGCCGGGTAATACAAAAAACATAAACCCAAACTTCAACACAAATCGTAAAGCATGAGCAGCACTAAAAACGGTAAAAACAAACTGCCGCCTGAGCAGGCTTCAGCATTGCTTGATATTCTAAAAACCCGTTTCGAAAAAAATATGAAACGGCACAAGGGTATTGAATGGATAAAAGTGCAGGCAAGGTTGGAAGCCAATGCTGCAAAATTGTGGTCGCTGAACGAAATGGAGCAAACCGGCGGCGAGCCGGACGTTGTTGATTATGACAAAAAAAAAGGGGAATATATTTTCTATGATTGTTCAGCGGAAAGCCCCAAAGGCCGCCGAAGCCTTTGTTACGACAGGGATGCCTGGAATGCAAGAAAAGAATTTAAGCCATCAGACAGCGTTATAGATATGGCCACCGCAATGGGCATTGAGCCCTTAACAGAAGAACAATATCGTTACCTGCAACAATCAGGTAGCTTCGATACCAAAACATCTAGCTGGATCAAGACGCCGGAAGCTATAAGAAAATTAGGGGGTGCTGTTTTTTGTGACCGCCGTTATGATACTGTTTTCCTTTATCACAATGGCGCAGAATCATATTATGCAGCAAGAGGCTTTAGAGGATCAATTAGCGTGTAAATTTTTAAAAAGACTTTTATGGAAGGGAATAACATGAATCCTGGAGTAGATTTTTATTTCGATAAAGAAAAGAACTGGCAAAAAGAAATTGAACAGATGAGGCTGATTGCTCTTGACTGCGGGCTTGAAGAAGTATTAAAATGGGGCTGTCCATGCTACACTTTCGAAGAAAAAAATATTGTCTTGATACATGTATTCAAAGAGTATTGCGCCTTTCTTTTTTTTAAAGGTGCACTATTAAGTAATACGCACGGCCTGCTTATTCAACAAACCGAAAATGTGCAGTCAGCAAGGCAGATAAGATTTACCAATGTGAAGGAAATTGTTAAGAGGGCAAAAACATTGAAAGCCTGTATTTATGAAGCGATTGAAGTGGAGAGAGCAGGTTTGAAAGTGAAATTGAAAAAGACGGCAGATTTCGGGATGCCCGAGGAACTTCAAAAAAAGTTAGATAAAATGCCCGCTCTGAAAGCCGCTTTTGAAGCATTGACACCGGGACGACAAAGAGGTTATATCTTCTATTTTTCTCAGCCAAAACAATCCAAAACCCGGGAGTTGAGGATAGAAAAATCAATTGAACAAATTATGAACGGAAAAGGTTTAAATGATGACTAACCATTTGAACAACCTTGCAGCAATAGCTGCCTGAGCAAATTATATCGCCTGTCCCTGGCTGTTTGCTGCACTAAATTCCGTCAGTTGAAGTGTGCGACGCAAGGGACGTTGACCAGGCTGCTAAAGCCAGGCCCATAAAATTTTTACACTTTGTATCGGTACTGAACAATGTTGTTCCAAAAGCGGACAGTAGTAGCCGTGTTGCAAAAAAGCCTTCCATTTTTCTTAACACAGCTCATCACTTTAATTCGATCGTTTGTCAGGCAATAACCGCACCTCATCACAGTTGTCGCATATACCTGTAGCTTTTTCATGGGTTTTGCGTCTTATGAACGTAAAGATTTAAACATGAAAAAATACATATTATGGTTACTGTTTGCCGCAGTTGCAGTGGGTACGGCATTATATAAACCAGTAAAGGATGCTTTGAATGAACAACCTGTTGACAAGAATATTTCCCTGGCTATATACAGGGGCAACTCCTATGAATCTGCTGTTTATAACAGTTCTTCGGCCCGGCTGCATATTAGCATTGTAAGGGTCACCGGCAACAAACGGAAGGAAGTTTGGAGCCAGACATGCGATGCGAAACTGCTGAAGCAATTTCCTTCTGCGGATAAAGCGATGGCGCAAACGATAACGGTGCCAAGGGTGTTCTCCAAAGAACATCTCGAAGTTACCTACACCATTACGTATGATTCTGACGGAACGCAATTGCAAATGGAAAACGATGAAGTCGTTTCAGGAAATGATTGCTCGCCGATACTTAACATCAGTATTTAAAAAATAGTACGCTTAATAATTTTTTTATGAAAACGAAACCAGTTAACCAGGAAATATTGCTAATGACAAGGACCACCTTTTCGCAAAGAGAATGGTACGGGAAAGATGTACGTTTTAATAAAAAGTATTCATCGGTAAAGGATAGCCTGGAAAAGGCGTGCTGGAATGGGTCGCTCGATGAAATGCTGCCGGGCATTGTTGCAAAGTCGACTAAGGGAAAGCGGTTACCGCTGTGGCAAATAACGCGGTTTAATTCGTTCTTGGGCCTTGAACTATGCGAATCCATGACTGGCATCTACGAAGTGCAATCAATAAATCCGTATTTGTTTGCACCTAAATTATCGCTTAATTAATATGAAAATACACAATAAGAAAGCCCCGTAAAATTTGCGGGCTTTCTTATTCTACGCTGTCTAATTTATTTTTTTATATAATATTTAGAGAGGTCCATAATCTCCACTTTTCTGAATTCGATCGGGTGACTTTCACTTTGCAGCGAAATAAAACCCGATGAGAGTAATTGACCGTCGATCTTAACTCTTGGATCATAATTATTTACCACTCCGCCGCCGATCTGTGGTTTGTAATAAGTGAGCACCGTATCGCCATTTACAATATGTTTTATTACAGAATCGCCAAGTACCAATGCTTCTGCGCGAACCCATTCTTCGCCCCGGTAAGTTTTGGAACTGGATTCGGTACAATGGTCTGTCCACAATTTGCCGTTCATGACTATATTGGTTCCTGGTGTGCACACATTGCATGTTGGCCTATCGCCGGTAGCATCGCCGCCTAATAGTTGGTCTTCGATCGAGATTGGAAAGTCTTGGTCTTTTAGCATTGTTTTTGGATCCTGGCAGTGCAGCATAATACCGCTATTTTTATAGGCCCAGCCCTCTCCATCTTTTATTTGCTTTCCTACGAAACGGTATTCAACCGCAATAAGATAATATGAATACGGTGTCTTATAAAAGATATGGCCATATTGTTGTTTAAATGAATCATTGTATCCATCATAACTCACTTTCATTACACCATTTTCCACCCTGAAAGTGTTGGCGTAATTATCATTTAATTCGTGGCCGCGGATTTTAATGATCCAACCATCCAGGTTCTTGCCATTAAACAGTTGTTTCCATTTACCGGGATATTGCGCATCCGAATGAAGGGCGCCAAATGCAAGCAAAACAATAAGAAGATATTTCATACCTGAAAGATAAATTATTCGGGCTATGCACCCAAGCAATAGTTCGAAACAAAACCTAATTATTGACCATAATGCTTGTGATACATTGTTCGATCCTGCCCCTTACTGCCCTGGACGAAGTGGTGTGGTCGCCGACAAGCACGGAAAAAATAAGTGTCCTATTTTTGTCAGTGATAAGATAGCCGCTGAGTGCAATATTATTGTTGAGTGTACCGGTCTTGGCAAAAATTCTTCCCGGGTATTTTGTGTAAAGCCCTTCCAACGTGCCTGTACCGCCTGTAGGAAGAATATTACTTATACGTTTCCAGCTAAATTCGTTGCGCATTTTGTCAAGCACAAAAACGAAATCCTGCGGCGTAAATAAATTAAACCTGCTGAGGCCGCTGCCATCTGCCCACTGTGGACGTTGAGGCATCGCTGCATAGTCTGTTTTAAGTAAAGTGTCAATAATTTTCTCATCACTCATTACGTTGAGCAGTTCATTGCTTACCATTAACAAAGACTGCTCAGCAAAAAAGTTATCACTGCGGTGCATCATAATCTTTAAGAGTGAGTCGGTTGGCTGAGAGTGAACAGCCATGTAATTCCTGCTATCATTGCTGGCAGCCGCATTATCGTTTAAAGAAAGTTTCGATGGGAGTATTTGCTGCAGGAGTCCGATAGCAGTTCTACCGCTGTCGGTAACAAATGGCACGTCAAATTTTTTAATTGAGGAGCTATTAAAGCTCACTCTAAAATTGTTGGCGCCAATATCGCGTTGAACAAAATTAAAGGTACTGTCGGTGAAGTGCGCATCGGCAATCTTCCCCTTTAGGGAAGGAAAAAAACTCCACTGATCCGCCGTTCCTTCAAAGTGAATGAGGTTGCCGTAAACAGGCATGGCACTTCGTTCTGCCGAATAGTCTTCATTGTAATCATCCCATGCCCAGCCGGCACCTAGAGGCTTGTCGTTCCAGTTATTCTGTGCGATGCTTATATTGCTCGCCCTGGTGCTTTTCAAAAGATCCATTACCGGCTGAATATTGAAATCTGAGTGGAGTAAAGTAGGGTCTCCCGATGGTATTAAAAACAAAGTATCGCCGTCCAGTTTGTAACGCATGCCAACAAGGCTATCACCAAGATATTTCATCGCCGCGTAACAAGTAATTAGTTTGGTATTGCTGGCAGGAGTAAAATATTTATCACCCTCGTAGTTAAAAAGATATTTCTTTTCGGCCGGATCGTAAATACTAATACCAATATGTGCACCCTTAAGTTCGGGCGCTTCAAGCAAAAATTTCGCTGCAACACCAAAACTGCTTTCCATCCTCGCGCCCGCCGCATTTTTTGAAGCATTGCAGGAACTTAAAAGAATGAAAAATGAAAAATATAAAACGCATAACAACGATTTGCTGACAACGATGCAATCTATCCGCTCATCCCTGGAAAAAAACTTTCTCATTTTTCTTTCGACATTTTTGGTTTATTATTTTAGCTTCTTTCTACTGCTCGCATCCAGCGTTCCGGTATCTCGTTGTGGGAAGCAGTAATATAGTCCTTATGGCTGCACGCTATAAAACTGTCATCCGGCAATTGCATCCACCAGCGCCCGGTTTTTTTACTTTGCAAAAATGTGGTTTCAACTTCAGCAAAAGCAATTTTAAACTCATTGAAATTATCGGAGTCGCTCAACTGCGCTTCTTCTTTTCCTTTCAAAATCCCATCCAAAAAATACCAAAGCATATGACTGATTTGCTTTGCAGTAAGGTCATAGCGGTCGTGCTTTTGCGTATAGCCATAAATACCTATGGTGTTCACATTCGAACTCATGCCAGCATACTGCATCAGCATGCAGGCTTCTTCACCGCTGAATCCATTAGGCGTAAGCCGGTTGGCTGGTGCATGTGCATGCTGAATGGCACTTATATCAAAACTGAATAACGAAGCATTGCGTATAACAGGTTCCATTTCTTCCATATGTTCCTTTACATTGCCAACGCGATAACAGTCGAAACGAAGGTTGTCGATTGTTTCCAACATGTCGGGATGCACGAAATAACTCTGGAAACCGATGTGATTGTAATGCCTTATAAAATTAGGTTCACTTGTAAGCATCGGCATCAGGAAATTACCTGACGGAAGGGCGCTTTCAACTTTCATATCAATCACCGCATCCACACAAACCGCTTCCACAATTTTATTTGCCGATGCATAAACATTGTACTGCGCAAAAGTGAGATCATGTGAGCCGCCGATTATCACTACTCTTTTGCAATGAATGATCAGCTCACTTACTACCGTTTTCAACGCAGCATAAGTGTCTTGTAAAGTGGCTCCGGGCTTAATGTTTCCGGCGTCGGCAAGCCTCACATCTTTATGCCAGTGAAACAGGTTATAAAATTCCCGCCGCACCGTATCTACCGAATCGTTGTCGTCTTTATAACCACCGCCGCCGCGACCATCACTGCACCCGACAATTACAAGATCGGCTTCGCTTATGTTGGGAAAATGCTCTTCGTATGCATCGATATTCATGCCAACCTGGTTGTTAATATATTCCTCATCGCCTGAGATCACGAATTTATTTACCGGCTGCAGAAAATCAAGAATGGTATCGAGTGAGTTAAAAGCCATCGTCGTTTGTTTGCAACAAACATACTGTAAATGCCGCTGAATTATTTTGATGCGCTAAAATAATTGTACGATTTGCATGAGCCCGGCTTAAGCAACTTTGGGCGTCTTTGATTGCGTCGCACTCTTGTACATTTAACCCGGATGTCAGCCAAAAGCAGAAGATCGAAAGTAACTACCAGTCAATATAAAATACCTATGGAGTTTTATCCTCCCGTCTTTCCTACTTATATTCTGCAGTACAAGTGAGTGACACAACCACAGCCTCGTAGCGATATGCAGTCGTTAACAAAAAAATTACACTAACACCGTAAGCAACACATCGTATACTTTTTGCAACTGATCTACGGTAATGCAATAAGGCGGCATGATATAGACGCAGTTGCCAAGTGGACGAATATAAACGCCGGCATTCATGCACCGCTGTGTAACAACCGGGCCTACATTATTTAGGTATTCGTCTTTGCCTTCGTTAATCTCGAAAGCGAGAATGGTGCCGAGCGCACGCAAATTCCTATAAGGTAGCAAAGAATTGCCGGCGAATTTGCTGACAACGGTTTGCATAAAATCCCTGTTGCTTTCGCTGATGAATTCAATGGCTCGTTTTGTTTCGGGCTTAATCAACAGATCCATACTTCCTAATGCGGCAGAACAGGCCAATGGGTTGGCAGTGAAGGAATGACCGTGAAAAAAAGTTTTCAGTTTGTCATCGTTGACATAAGCATTGTAGATTTTCGCATTGCATACTGTTGCGCCTAGCGCCATCGTGCCGCCTGTTAAGCCTTTGCTCAGGCAAATAATATCGGGGCGTTGCTGCATGTATTCACTTGCGAAAAATTTACCGGTGCGCCCAAAGCCCGTCATCACTTCATCTGCGATGCAAATAATTCCACTTTGTTTAACGATACCGAGCAACTCGTTCATTAAATCAGCATTAAACATTTTCATTCCACCGGCACCCTGAACCAGCGGCTCATAAATAAATGCAGCAATTTCATTTTCGTGTTGATTAATCAGTTCTTTTGTGTGTGCAAGATTTTCTTCAGTAGGCGTGTCGATAAAAATCACTTCGAACAACAACTCGTGAAAAGCAAGTGTAAATACGCTTCTGTCGCTTACGCTCATGGCGCCAAACGTATCGCCGTGATAAGCATTATTAAATGCCAGTATCTTATTTCGCTTTGCTGTTTTGCTTTTTGCTTCTTGCTGCCCATCCTCGTTCCACCAGTATTGTATAGCCATCTTTAATGCGACCTCTGTTGAGGTAGACCCATTATCGCTGTAAAAAACTTTTGAAAATCCAGCAGGTAATAACTGCAGTAATTTTTCGGCAAGGTCAACGGCCGGTTGATGTGTAAAACCTGCAAAAATTACCTGCTCTATCCTCAATGCCTGCTCGTAAATTTTTTCGGCGATATAAGGATGGGCATGCCCGTGCAGCGTCACCCACCAGCTGCTGATAGCATCAATGTAGCTATTGTTATTTTCATCAATGAGCAGGCTGCCTTCTCCGCGGATAATCGCCGTTGGCGCTGGCATATTTTTTTGCGGAGTGAAAGGATGCCATATAAATTTTTTGTCACGCTCTGTTAACTGCATGCGGCAAATGTAAACAAGCTTACGATGTAATTTAGTGTCGCCTGTATAAATGGTTTGTCAATAAAAAAGGCAAACATGTTGCTTGCCTTTTCAATTTTGTATAAACTGGTGGAACCACTATAGTTCCTGGATCATTAAGTCTTTCCATCTTACTTTGATACCGCCGCCATCGTGGATTTGCAAAGCGATAAAACCTACACCCTGTGCAATTTTATCATCGGTAAGATCGATCATCATATGGCCGTTGAGCCACGTGGTTACCTGGCCGCCGACTACTTTTAATTTATATTCATTCCAATCACTTTCCTTCAAATATTTTTCATCTTCGGGTTTTGGCTGTATTAACCAGCCGCGGCCGTAAGATTCATAAATACCTCCAGTGTGCTGGCCTAATGGTGCAACCTCAGCCTGCCATCCGCTGATTTTCACGCCTTCGATCGAAGACCTGAAAAACACGCCGCTATTGCCATTCGCCTCTTGTTTGAATTTGAGCGTTAAAATAAAGTCTTTGTAATTTTTATTGGTATTCAGGTAGCCGTATTGCTTGTCGGGGCCGCTTTCACAAACCAATTCACCTTTTTCAACATACCACTTTTCAGTTCCATTAATTGTCCATCCGGTAAGATCCTTGCCATTAAATAACGAAACCTTTTTTTGGGCATTTACAAACGTAAAAGCTAGCGCAGCAATCATTAGCGAGAGCAAATATTTTTTCATGAAAATAATTTTTTCCAAGATAATTATTTGCCGGTAATAACCGTAGCTTTTATCCAGTAAATATTGTCGTAACCGTTCAATGGACTGTGCAGCATCTCGCTTAACGAATGCATAGATTGCTGTTTTGCAAAGGGCGCTTTATTGTCTGATCTGTTGCTTGTAAAGAAAAAATATTTGTTATCAGGGCTCACATAGGGGCAATAATCTAGCCCGTCTGAATTAATGGCTGCGCCAAGATTTTCTGCAGGCATCCAGTTATTGTTGTCATCTTTTTTACTGATGTAAAGATCGCCGCGGCCCAAGTCTTTTTTGCCATACACGCTGAAGATTATATACCGTTCTTCCGGGTCAATAAATGCGTTGAATTCGTCATTGACAGAATTTACTGCATTGGGTAAACTTACAGCAGTGTCGTAACTACCATTGCTAAATTTACAAAGCATGATGTCCTCTTCCCGGCCATCAACTGCTCTCGTAAAATACATATTGCCATTCATCGCGACGGAGGGGTAATATTCATCTTTATCAGAGTTCACCGGTGCGCCCAAATTCTTTGGTTCAGCCCAGCCATCTTTCGTTCTTTGCACGCTCCACACATCGTAGTCTTTCTGCTTATCGCTTTCGTCAAGGGGCCGCGCCGAAACAAAGTATATACTACTACCATCAGCAGCAAAAGTTGGTTCAAGGTCGTTGTAAATGCCTGAAAAAGGGGCCACTTCAGGCTTGCCCCACCGGCCATTTACTTTCTTGCAATAAACAATGGCACTAAAGTTTCTTGCTTGAAGCGTATAAAATATTTCATCGCCTTTCGGAGATATCGCCATATCGCGATTGCCGAACTCATCCGAGATATTCCCCGGTGCAAACATTTGCGGTTCATTTGAAGGCGGCTCCTTGCTGAAATAATCATCTTGTTGCCCAAACGTTCTGCAGGCAAACAACAAAAATAAAAAAGCAAGGTGCTTTCGCTTTCTCATATAGCATCGGGATTGATGTAATTTTTTTGTCACCAACTTAAGCAAATACATTGAGCTTTACTTGCGTCGCACTTTTCAGCTATTGTAACTCTTTGCGACAGCAATATTGTTTTTTTGGTGTTATGCAATGCCAGCTCTCAAAACTGTTAAGCAAGCGAATCTTTTCAATCGAAGTTCTGCAGAATATTTTTACCCGCAATATTTTAATGAACGAAGCATGAGATTTAGTTGCTGAAACCTTTCGCATAAAAAAGCAAGACGGCATTTTGCATTCTTGTGCAAAAAAAGCGCTGGAGTACAAGTGAGTGACACAACGATGATGATTGGCATTACTACAGCTTGCCACAAAAATCTTTGTTTGTATATACTTCACGCGCAAAAGAAAACCGTTACCCGCTGCTGCTGGTAACGGTTTAGAAAGTATAGCAATATTATTCTTTTACAGTTGTATTAGTTGCCGGCTTATTAAACTTCCACTCATCTGTATTTAGTTTTCGCTGCTGTGGATACACCTCATCACAAGTGTTGCCGTCATATAATCTTCCATTCTTCATTACATACTGAATGGTATTAGTGTTGCGAATGTTTTCCAGCGGGTTTTTATTGAGAATGATGAGGTCGGCAAGTTTCCCTGTTTCGAGGCTTCCCAAATCTTTATCGAGCCCCAGACCGGTTGCGCCAAGGATTGTTGCAGCCCTTAGTGCATCAATGGTACGCATGCCACCGCTTTGTAAGGCCCAGAGCTCCCAATGATAACCGAGTCCCTGGAATTCACCGTGGCTGCCAACGCCAACGAGGCCTCCGGCTTCTACCAGTCCCTTCATATTCTTAGCATGCTTGGGGAATACCTGTTCTTCATCCATTGCCCAATAACCAAGTCTTCTTGTTTTTCCCGCAAGTTCTTCGTAAGCAAAGAAATGCTGCACCTTAGGATCGTTGTATGGCACTTCTCTCGACCAGAAATAATTTTCTGCAAACGGGCCGCCATAGGATACAAGTAAGGTTGGCGTAACGATCATTCCGGACTTTGAAATGGATTTCCACACGTCGCTGTACAAAGGATAGATTGGCAATGCATGTTCGTGGCCGGGGTAGCCGTCGAGCATATTAGTCATGTTCAATTTAAAATCGAGGCCTCCTTCAGTGGTTGGCATTAATTGTTGATTACGCGCAGCCTGGATGATCCACTCACGTTGTTTGCGGTTGCCAGTCAAATACATCTTGATATACTTAGTATGAAAATATTTGCTGTATTGTTCTAGTATGCTCTCGGCCTGGGCTGAGTCTTTAACATTGTAGAACCAATAGCCAACGCCGGGGCCGGTAGAGTAAACGCGTGGACCGATCATGGTGCCTGCATCAACCATATCGCCATAAGTGAGCACGTCGGTTGTTGAGGTTTGAGGGTCTCTTGTTGTTGTTACGCCATAGGCAAGATTGGCAGCATAAATCCATATCTGGTTTTTGTGAATGCCCCAGTTTGGCCACATATGACTGTGGGGATCGACAAAGCCTGGTATAATCGTTTTTCCCGAGACATCCATCACCTTAGCATTGGGGGGCGCTGCGAATGACCCGCTTTTACCTATGGCTTTTATGCGGTTGTTCTCGATCAATATATCACCATCATCGATAATTTCTTCTCCTTTCATGGTAACTATCCTGGCGCCCTTCAACAGGATTGTACCTTGAGGTATATCCTTTTTAAAGAACAGCTTTACATCTTGTTCCTGTGCTTTATATTTTGGTTCATCGTCTTTCTTCGTATCTTTTTTAATAGTAGTGTCTTTAGCTTTTATCGAGTCCTGGATTTTGCGTAGTGAATCAGCCGCTTTTTTTAGCGTTGAATCAGCGTTAAGCCTCGCAATTGAATCAGCTGCCTTTTTATCTGATATTTTCTTCGCTTCAACCAAGCTGTCCTCAAATGCCTGTGCCTTGTCAACATCATAAGTAAAATGCGTGCTGCCTAAACTCCAATGCACAGTTTTGCCATCACTTTGCCAGGAAGGAAATTCACCACCAATCTCTGTAAGTTTACGGGCCGGGAATTCAGCATCATCGGCACTGGCAACTGAGATATTATCTGTTTTTCCTGTTTTCGGAATGGTAACGACATAAATATCATTATTGATCTCTGCCAGCGCTCTGTCACCAGTAGGAGACATAGTGATTATGGAGGCTCCGGAAGGAAGGTTCATTTCTCTTTCCTGGCCGTTTTCTTCCGGTTCATTTAAAATACACTTCATTTTCTCGGGATCAGGCCTTCCGTATTTTGTATAGGCAAATCCATATGTGGTAATGCCTGTAACATGGGCGATTTTCTTTTCGTCCGTTCCATCCCATTTTATCGAAACAAGATCGCCACCACCGTTGGTTAGATAAATTCTGTCGGGCTGTCCTTTTACAAAATGTGGGTTAAAGCGGAATCTAGCTTTGTCAATAAGATTAACATCGCCGCCATTGCTGCCGATCCAGCAGAGATCGTCTTCAGTGCCATCATACCCGGGACCATAAGAATCTTGATATGCCCTTGATGAGCTACGTAGAAATACGATGCGGTCGCCCTGCATGTTGTAAGCAAGAAACTGGTACAAGCCGGCTTCTCTAGTGACCTGCTGCGTTGTAGTGCCCTTTGCACCAAATACAGCCTTGAAAATTTGACCTCCCCCGGGAGTCCAGGTGACAAAAGCAAGCGCTGTGCCGTCAGGTGACCAGGCAGGTTGCGCTTCGGTAAAATCATTATTGGTAACGCGTTTAGGATTGCCGTTCGGATATTCCATGACATAGAGGCGATTGAGCACAGTAAAAGCCAGCTTTTTTCCATCTGGAGAAGGAACCGCATCCCGGATTTGCGTTGACTGCTGGTAAGCAGTATCTGAAACAGGGTATTTGAAAGCAAGCTGTGGGCCAAGTTCAAGATCAACGTCGGCAGTAAAAGGTATTTCAGTTATTGTATTACCGTCGATTGGAATACGGTAAAACTTACCGCCATAAGAAGCCACCAACGCTTTACTATCCGGCGTAAATGACATGGCAGGTAATACACCCAGGGGCGCTATAGATTCCTGTTCGTCGCGCTGCACCGGGTAAGCGAGCCATTTTTCTTCTCCCGTTTTAAGATCTCGTATAACAAGGCCTGTCTTATCTTCAAACCTGCTACCGTATACGAGCCATTTCCCATCTTTTGACAATACCGGCGTAAATCCAGAGCCGTAGCGTGAGGTGATGACCGAGGTCTTACCCGTTTCACGATCATATTTCCCTATTTCATATTGTGGAAGTTGCGCATTATAATTCCACGGCCCATAGCGCTGAGAGTAGTATACATACCGTCCGTCGGCACTAACTGCAGGGTCTATAGTCTTAAGACTAAACGATCCCTCAGTCAATTGGATACCACCTCCTCCTTTGCGATGCACCATATAAAGCTTGATGCTCAACCGGCCTTTTGCATAAACAACATACTCGCCATCGGGTGTCCAGCAAGCGCTTGGAAAATTTTGGTTATTGTCTTTTGTTAACTGAACAGTGTCTTTCTTCTCCAGGTCGAAATACCACACATTGTCGCCGCCGCTCCTGTCAGATATAAAAAGAATTTTTTTGCCATCCGGGCTGTATCGTGGATGTACATCATAGGCAAGCCCCTTTGTTAGCGGGGTGGCCCGTCCGCCAGTCATAGGCATCGTGTAAAGATCGCCCATAAGATCAAAGACTATATTTTGTCCATCGGGGCTTACATCCAGGCTCATCCATGAGCCTTCCTGTGTCGAAAAACTAATCTTACGGGCTGGTTTTAATGGAAGGCTTTTATATTCAGTGAATTTCGCTGTGTCCTTCTTCGTGGTGTCTGCCACATTGTGGCCTTTGTAGTCACGGGGAAAGAACGAAGCACTTACACTTTTAGCAGCAAACATAAAAATAGCTGCTAAGGCCAAGGCAACTAAAATTCTCATAAACAAAAGATTTAATAAAGAAAAGTACCAAGTAAATGCGGGACGGCGAAATACGGAGACAAAAATTATTTAAGCGGAGATTAGTCTTTACAAAAAGTCACGAAATAGCGCAAAAAAAAAGTGCACCTTAGCCCATAAGATGCACTTCTTGTTTTCATAACCAAAATATGATAAGCTAACTTAGACCCTTTTCCATTAAAGCAATAATGTGAGGTTCTAGGTTGTTGGGTACAATTAAAAGATTTTTATATCCGTTTGATTTTTCTTTAGGAATTGGATTGGATTTGTACGCTTTCTTTTGAGATTTTTTCCCGAATCTGAACAAAAACGCACTTCTAGCCTGGTTTACCTGGATGTTGAGCATAATGGTATTTTTATGGTTAACAATTAACTGAAACAATATTACGATAATTATTCTAACCGCGATATGTGATTTTTCATTAAAATAAAGTGATTTTTCACATGCGCCATTTTAACAATCAACGAAAAAATAATATAGCTGAACTATGAATGAAAATTAAACTCGTAGTTAACTACAAAATTCCATATAAATACACACCCTATTGCAATAGCCTTGGCAAGGTAAAAATTCAACTTTAGCTTTTCATGAAACACATATAGTAAGAGGTTGTTCAACGCTAGCCCGACTGTACTAAACAAAACAAACCTTCCAAATTCGGGCATCCATGCTTCTTTGCTTTCGAAGGTCCAAAACCTGTTAATAATATAATTGTTGATCACAGCAAGCGTGAAGCCGCATGAGTTTGCGAAGTATTGGTTCCATTTTAGTCTTTCCCGGCCAAGCCAGGTAGCACCAAAATCAACCACCATACCGCTTAAACCGGTAATACCAAATTTTAAAATTTTTAAGACCAACTCAGTGGTAATTTCCATCGTGCATCATTATTTATTCAAGCTAACCAAAGTTAAGATAGGTTCGTTTAAACAAAAAATGTCTCTAACTCTAATGATTGCTTTTGTGTACCCGGCTTTGAATAAATTGCGGCTTCGTTGCGTCGCACATTTGTACGGTAGAATATCTATGATCAATCAACCGCAAACTTCCAGCTTGTTTCACTTGTATAGCTTCGTTTTGAACTTGCATGAAGAAATTTGCTGCCCATAGCTCTAATGTACAAGTGAGTGACACAACAGTCGATGCCACATGCACGGAAGCGGTAACAAAAAAATTATTCCTTTCGGCTAATTTCAGCCACTTCCATTTTTGTAACAGCACTGTTACGTGTTGACGGATTTAAAAAACTGCCTGTCAACATGCTTATCCTGAAATAATCAAAGTGCTTTAATGACTTTACAACAAACCCGGATTGCGCAAGGCTGTCGCTGTCGGTTTTGTTCATATAAACAATCATAGAGCCTTCGGTAATTATATGTTTATGCATATCGGCGGTGTCGTAAATCCAGGTTGGTT
Organism: Chitinophagaceae bacterium UBA7600; assembly: GCA_002478885.1. Classification (GTDB taxonomy): domain Bacteria; phylum Bacteroidota; class Bacteroidia; order Chitinophagales; family Chitinophagaceae; genus DLKC01. The sequence goes on along the minus strand of DLKC01000028.1, from coordinate 19,786 downwards.
CGCCGGCTGAGTAAAACTCGAACGCATGCGAAAATTCTTTGTACATGGCCAGTTTACCTGGCACGCCATTTTGTTTTATCCATTCCGCTGCCTGCATGCCAGATTGGTATTTGAACAGCATCGGGTAAAAGAAAAAATTGAGAAAAGGATACAACAAAAAGCCGAATGCATATGCCATAAAAAAGCTATTCAACAGAGATGCTTTGCTCCAGAAAAAAATTGCGATGATCAACACAATACCTGCAAGTATTATACATAAATAGGTTAGGCTTGTTTGTGTAAACACCGCCAACATAACTACCAGAACAGCTCCAACAAATAAAAGAACAAGCAAAATAATATGCACAATTTTTTTCAGTCGTGCGTTAACCGACGCGTACACACTGAGCAGGTAATCTGCCGCGATAATCGCACACTGCGGAAAAAAAATGATGATATAGTGAGGCAATTGAAAACTGGATAAGGAGAACAGGATAAATGTTAGGCCCGCACTACCATAAATAATCCAGCGCTCTTTGCCTGTGTTTTGTTTACGCTCTCTAATCAATTTAAAAATGGCCATGTAAAAAAATAAAGACCAGGGTAAAAATGCCCAAAGCATTGTATGCAAAAAGAAGCTGGGATCACCGCTACCTTTGATAGGCCCGGTATTGAAGAAACGCCCAAACTGACTATCCCAGAAAAAAAATTTAACCCCCGAAACACCCGTTTGACCAAATACCATTTTTTCAGGGTGCGCATCAAATTGGGCATACAAACAATACAACTCCGGCAGAATAAAAATACCAGTCAGCGCAACAAGTATATACCAGCGAAGGTTCACAAACTCTTTCCATTGTTTTGTAACAATCCAGTAAATCACAAAACCACCGCCAATGGTAAGCAGGGCGAAAATGCCTTTGGTCATTACTGCGCAGCCAGCAAAGAAAGCCGCAGCCAACAGAAATTGCCATTTTCTTTCTTTATATTCTCTGTAGAAATAATAAATACTTGCTATGGTAAGTGTTGTAAGATAAGGTTCTGCACGCACATCGAAATTGGCGATAACAGTGTGCAGCGCAACAAGGTAAACAAGAACGGCTGCCTGCGCCGTTTCTTTATTGTACATTCTTAAAGCGAGAAGATAAGTAAATCGCAACCCGATGAGCCAAAATACAAAACCCGGGAACTTATAGGCAAAGGAATTAATACCAAATGCCTTATAGCTCGCAGCAGTTACCCAAAATGGGAAATGTGGCTTATCAAGCCAATCGTGATTGTCGCCAAACAAGTTTATCCAATCGTTGGTTAGCGCCATGTGCTTGGCAATTGTTGCATACAAAGTTCCATCGGGCTCGAGTATAGGATTTGTCAAACCTGTCGCGTTCAGCACTATGCCTATCAAAACCAACAATGGAAAATACTTTTGCAGCTTATTATTCATAGGGTAAAGTTGTTATTTTTTTGGTGCTTTAAAAATACATTTTCAAACCTCGCTATTTGCGTCCCACGGGCTACCTGCAAATAAAACATATGCCCTATTTACTACCGGGGAACTAATACAGGTCATAATTAATCCGGCCATTTCAGTGTTCCTTTGTGCCGTTTTTAGCAACTAATGTTTGTTAGAATGTGAATACTTATGGTTAACTTCTGCCGAAAAATGCTAAATTTTATAACACCAGTATTAAGTAATTATTATCATTTTACTAAGTCCGGTAATTAGTTCTACCATATTGTAGTTTTATAAAAATGCCAGTCTATGAGCTATATTTTACGCAACAATGAATTCGGAGAAAGAAAACAGCTCTTGGTAGATTTATGGCACTTTAGCCGCAAAGAGTTTTCGATGGTTTATGATGTACCCTTGCATTCGGCAAGGCTTGAAAGCAATGAAATCCGTAGGGTTTTTATGGTTTACCGCGAAGGGAAACGACAATTGAAAACACTTTTCAAAAATGAATATGGGTTCGATATCGGCGTTATCGATCCGTTGAAAAGCGAAGAACAATATGGCAGCATAGAATTATTCGGCGATCTTTTTTACTACAACCTCGATTGTCTTATAGAAAAAAAGTTAACCATATACAAAACACCGGGGGCAGGTGCACTTATTACAACCATACTCGATCTCAGCTCGGGTTCAATTATCGGCAGTAAAAACCCAACACAACTCCCTGAAGACTTTTTTCATTCCATGCTGTTCGGGCTTTGCTGGTTTATACAAATACCGGCGGAAAATTCCGAAAACATAGTCAGGTGTTCGTTTTTTCACAGCGACCATTCAGGCAGAAGGTTATAAAAGTTGGTTCATCATTATATATATAGAGTAGAAATTTTAAAGCCGGGTTTTATGACCCCGGCTTTCGTATCTTACTCAAGCATTTATTGCGTCGCACACCGCAACGCATAGCGCACTATTCAACAAATCCGTTTAGGAAAACAGTGTGCCGGGCACTGCATTGCTGCCCGGTTTTTTACCCATGTGCTCATAAGCTTTCATTGTCACTTCCCTGCCTCTGGGAGTGCGCTGTATAAAGCCTTCCTGTATAAGAAAAGGTTCATACACCTCCTCCAATGTTCCAGGCTCTTCACCTACTGCTGTTGCAATAGTAGTTATGCCAACCGGCCCCCCTTTAAATTTCTCAATTATAGTGGAGAGAATACGGTTGTCCATTTCGTCAAGTCCATGCTCGTCTACATTTAATGCACGTAAGGCGTGTTGTGTTATGCCAAAATCGATTGCGCCGTCGTTTAACACCTGGGCAAAATCACGAACACGGCGAAGCAGCCCATTTGCAATACGTGGTGTACCGCGGCTGCGTCTGGCAATTTCAAAAGAAGCTTCTGACGATATTGATGTATTTAAAATGCCCGCGCTTCGCTCTATGATTTTTTTGAGCACATCGGCATTATAGTATTCCAGTCGCGACTTAATGCCAAATCTCGAAAGCAGCGGAGCAGTTAGCAGCCCGCTTCTTGTTGTTGCTCCAACCAACGTAAAAGGATTCAGGTTTATTTGTATGCTTCTCGCATTAGGTCCGCTGTCGATCATGATATCAATACGAAAATCTTCCATAGCCGCATACAGGTATTCCTCCACCACCGTACTTAAGCGATGTATCTCATCAATGAATAAGACATCATTCGGTTGAAGATTGGTAAGTAACCCCGCAAGATCTCCCGGCTTCTCAATAACAGGCCCACTTGTTTCTCGAATATTAACCCCAAGCTCATTTGCCACTATGCGCGACAACGTGGTTTTCCCCAAACCTGGAGGTCCATGAAACAAAATATGGTCGAGCGCCTCGCCACGCATTTTTGCCGCTTTAATAAAAATCACAAGGTTCTCTATCAATTGTGGTTGCCCAGAAAATTCGTCTATCTCTTTAGGTCTAATTGAATTTTCATACTCTTTTTCTGTCGCATTCAGCTCTGACTTTTCGGTATGTAAGTTGGGATTACTCATGCATCGTACTTAATTCTCCTGCAATATAATTATAATTATGAGCCCGGCTCAGGTACAGATAGCTTCATCGTTGCGTCGCACAGCGTGTACTCTGCAGCTTCCGGCAGCGGTTGAATATTTTTTTAAAATTATTTGTACATACAAATAAAACTCTTTTATATTTGCACCGTGAATGAAAACATCAGAAAGTAGATATAACCAATGCCTTTATTTTTCTTCGGCCGCTTTTGCACGCAAAATTGAAAAGCTGGCGGTGGACAGCTGGAAGCCGGTGGGCCTGGCACCCAGCCACGGCTACTTGCTGATGAATGTGCTCGACGAGCCCGGCATTCAACCTGGTGCGCTGGCAGATCAACTACAGCTACAGCCCAGCACAATTACACGTTTAATTGAAAAGTTGGAAGAAAAAAAATTAGTAGTCCGCACAACGGAAGGAAAGCTGACCAATGTATATCCAACCCCGAAAGCCAAAGAATTACATCCTAGACTTAAAGAATGCGTCGCTGATTTTTATTCATCTTATTCTGCGGCTTTGGGTAAAGAGGAGAGTTACAGGCTAGTACAAAGCATGAATAAACTGGCCGATAAAATAGAGAAATAAATTTTTTTACTTTTTTGTTTGTATATACAAACAAAACAATGCAACTGTTGTTACAGCACAAGAGTGCGACGCAAGCAAAGCTTGATTGAAATACAAAAGCTGGAAACTAAAAATTTAAAAAATACAAAACATGAACTACACAATCACCGGATCACTTGGCAACATCAGCAAACCAATAGCAGAAGCTTTGGTCAAAGCAGGCCACCAGGTAACAGTCATTACATCAAAACGGGAGAACGCAGCCGCGATTGAGGCAATTGGTGCCAAAGCTGCAGTTGGCTCTGTAGAAGACGTTGCGTTTCTTACAAACGCATTCGCAGGCGCGGATGCAGTTTACACGATGGTTCCACCAAAATGGGATTCAAGCGAATGGAAAAAATGGATTGGAAGCATCGGCGAAAATTATGCAGTGGCAATAGAAGCCAACGGCATACAATATGTGGTAAACCTAAGCAGCATCGGCGCTGACAAAGCGGATGGTGTTGGGCCTGTAAGTGGTTTACACCTCGCCGAAAAAGCATTGAACAAACTATCGAGTGTGAATGTGCTTCACCTGCGGCCTGGCTATTTTTATCAAAACCAATTGGCAAATATTGCCATGATCAACCACATGGGGATTAACGGTGGCAACTTCGGTGACTCAAATATTGTGCTCGTTCACCCGGCCGACATAGCAGAAGTTGCTGTCGATGCATTACTGGGCCTTTCTTTTAGTGGCCACAATGTTAAGTACATAGCCGGTGATGAAAAAAATGGCGCTGAAATATCGGCGGCCTTAGGAACTGCCATCGGCAAACCACAATTACCATGGATTGTTTTCTCAGATGACCAAAACCTGCAAGGTGCAATACTGGCTGGACTTCCGGAAGAGGTGGCGAAAAATTATACCGAAATGGGTGCAGCAATGAGAACTGGTTATATGTTCGAAGATTATTACAAAAACAGACCAGCTTTAAGCAAAATAAAACTCGCAGATTTCGCCAGCGAATTTGCCGAGGTATTTAATGCAACCGCCGTTGCTAACCATTAATATGTGCAACCAAATCACCAGCAACTAAATATAAAAAGAATAACCATTAGAGCTCTTATGTAAGAATGGCAGGAAATAAATGTTGGTCAGCATTTTGCTAATACACTACCGCAGGTTGCTGTAGCAACGGCATTAATAAAAAGAATTATGCAGGCAATGGTAAAACAAAATATCAAACTTAGAAAAAGCGTAGATCAATCCTATATTGATAGCGCCATGAGCTATGAAGAATACCGCAGGTTGATTGACGCATTTATCATCGTAGGTAAATCAACAGCTAAGAATGAATCTGAAAGCTTACTTGAATACAGTAAATTGAATGTGGTGCGCATGAACAGGCTCGACAAGTCGATTGAAATTAATCCCGAACTTTTAGCACTCATTCAAACGGTCCACACGCCTCAAACCTGGCTCGTGCTTACTGAAGGCTGGTGCGGCGATGCAGCGCAGATTATCCCTCTGTTTCATAAACTTGAGCAACTCAATCCCAACATACAACTTCGCTTGTTGTTGCGTGATGAGCATCTCGGGTTGATGGACCAGTATCTTACCAATGGAAAAAGCCGTAGCATTCCAAAGCTTATTGCGCTCGATCATAACAATGAAGAGCTTTTCAATTTTGGCCCGAGGCCATCGGTATTGCAGGAAATGTTTCATCACATGAAAGCAAACGCTGTGGCCGCAGAAGTTATAAAAGAAGAAACGCACAGGTGGTATGCGCATGATAAAACAATTACCACACAAAAAGAAATACTGGCTTTGCTGAAAGACTTACTCTAGGAATTTAAGGTTGGTTTTGTAAAAGAGCATTGGAATTACCGGTGCTCTTTTTTTCTTTAAGTACAAAAGAAATCTTTATGAACCCTTCGTCAGTTTTTCATGGCATCAGCTGTTGCGTCGCACTCTTGTGCCATTAGTCCGGAAGTCAGCAAAAATTGACAACCCGAGAGGTATTTTGCTTTACTAAAGCGCCCTCGGTCTTTGGGTTTCTATGTTGCAGATCTCTGTGCTGCAGTACAAGAGAGTGACACAACGAAGATGCCATAGCAATCAAAAGCTGGTTTAATAAAGATATGCCACACTTCTTAGCCCGTTATTTTTAGAGTGGTGAATAGCAGTACCCAGTCATTTTCTCCTGTACTATTTTTTCCGGGCGGTGTAAATGATTGAACGCCGCGATTAAAGGATAGTGTTTCGGCCTGTATATATTTGCCATTGGTTGGATCAAACCAATATGCCTTACATATCTTATTTACCATATTCATATTAACACTTACACTTCCATTGTGTGCAGGCGGGATATATACAACAAGCAACGACCCATCCTTTGTAGCCGCGGCAGAAACATACGCAGCGGATGTGTCAACATTATTTTCGTCAGCAATGATCTCTTGCATTCCATTTAACCCCGAAGGAATCAACTTCCACCACTCAATTGATCGGATAAATTTATTGAGGCGGTTCATGTCAAGCGCAGCCTGCGTGTTAAGATGCTGCTGCCACACTGGATCAATGAATTGCCACACATACCCGTTGCCTGAAATATAGCCACCGGTTGTACTTAACCATCCCCACCATTGAAAACGGCGGACTGGTTGCGTTGCATTGGGATTATAATTATTTCCATCGGGGCCTTCTTGGTCGTAAGGTTCTTCCAGGAGAAACGAAGGCCTTACTGGCCTGTGGGCATAAGCCTTACGTGCCACGTAAGGCACTGGAACTTTTAGTTCCCATGTATAACTTCCGTTGAGTGTCATTTCACTTCCAAAGTCTACATTATCTGCGGCGTTTTGTCCACTGTATGATTCAGCGCTGTATTGCACAGACTGCTGCCTTTTTACGCTTTTTAACCCTTTGATCAACGAGGCTTCTGCATTTTTTTGCTCAGTAGTAAACGTGCCCATATCTCCCAGTAACATCCATACAATATTCTTCCTTTTTTTATAGCGGTTCGCTATCCATTGGCCATATTGTTTTACACTCTCTGCTCCGTTTGCAACAAGTTCCTGCATCCAACCCTGATCGCCACCTGCATAGCGCACATAACCTGGAAACATAAAAACAAGTATCCCCTTGATTTCGCAGTATGCCAGGAATTCATCAACATGTTTCCAGTAATTCTCGTTGGGAGTCAACAGATTGGGCGATTCGTTTTTAATATCGGTGTAAGTAAGTTCCCCATCCCAATCGGCACCATTCAGCCTTCGTAAAAAGGGGGCATCACCATTGGCGTCATACGGTGCGTGATTGCCCATTGGCCAATGCACAATTGCGGCCATCTCGATGGAATTGTAGCCATGCTCAATGGTATTGTAAAGAAATTTTTCATACCCGCTGTCAGACTGTGTTATAATAAACCAGGCAGTGCGGCCAAGAATGGGAAAGGGCTTATTGGCCTGGTCAACCAAATAGCGTTTATCCTTACTTATTTTAAGAGGAAAGCGAACAGGATATTGCGCATACGCCGCAGCATTAAATATAAGAGCTGTAACAATTATAATATTCCTGTACATAGTGGGATGAATTGTTATTGAGGCACGCACAGGCGATGCGATTTCGAATATAAGAATAATAGCCGCACAGCATTGAAGAACGTACAAGACTGCGACGCAACGGATGATGCCATAAAAACAGAAGCAAGGAACAAATTATCGCCCAAACATGCGTTCGAGATAATCCTGTTTAAATTCGATGTAGGTAGGATTGCCTCCCGGCGTAACGTTGGATGCAGTGCATGCAAACAATTCTTCGAGCAGCACATTCATCTCTTTTGCAGATAATGATTGCCCGCCTCTAATGCTTTGCTGTCGGGCAAGACAGCGTACTAGTCTTTCCCTCCTGCTGAATTTTATGTCGCTGCTAAAGTGCTTGTATTGCTCGAGCAAAAGATCGATGGCATGTTTTTCATTGCCTTGCAGTACATCGGCGGGTGTGCCTTGCACTACGAAAGTATTGCTGCCAAAGGGCTCAACAAGATAGCCAAGATCGAGCAGGTCGGGAAGTAACTCAAGCAGCAGCACGGAATCCTGTGCGGTGAGTTCTACAGTTACAGGAAAGAGACTACGCTGTGCAGCCATTTTTTTTCCATGTGCAGCAGCGCTATACCGATCGTATAGAATACGTTCATGCGCCAGTTGCTGATGCACGAGCAGGAAACCATTCTCAGTTGTTGCTATAATGTAAGTATTGTGAATTTGCATCAATGGCAGCGCTGATTCAGCATTCCATATTACATCTCGAAAAGGTCGGCCGGTGATAAAAAAATTATCGTCGCTTACGCCTTTTTGCGGTTGCTGAAGATCGGTGGAAGATGGCGATGATGAAGTAAAAAATTCTTTCCAGTGCCTTAGTTCGCTCTTTTCATCTGGATCAATTTTATGTGCCTGGTTCTTTTGTGTGAATGTTTTAAAGAGAGAAGATGACGCAACGGAATCGATGCTGCCCGTGGTAGCAGGTTTATTTACTGCGTCGAGTTGTTGTATTTCTGCATTCAAAGAAAAATCGAGCGAAGGCGCAATGCTGAACTGCGCCAGCGAATGTTTAACGGCGGCCTGTACAAAAGCATAAATAATTTTTTCGTCTTCAAATTTTATTTCCTGCTTGGTAGGATGCACGTTAATATCAACCTGCGAAGGATCAAGATCGATGAACAAAGCATATAACGGAAAACTGTCTTTGCTTATCATCTCGTCAAAAGCACTCATCACCGCATGATTCAGATAAGCGCTTCGGATAAACCGGTTGTTGACAAAAAAATACTGATCACCTCTTGTTTTACGAGCAGTGTCGGGCTTGCCCACAAACCCATAAATATTCATGTAATCTGTTTCCTCTTTTACATTTACCAGTTTTGTGGAATACTGGTTGCCAAGCACCTGTAACAATCTTTGTTTTAGTGAACCGGGTTCAAGATGAAATACTTCCTGGCCATTACTGGAAAGCGAAAAAAATATGTCGGGGAATGATAACGCCACCCTAATAAATTCATCGACGATATGACGTAACTCAACAGGATTACTTTTCAAAAAGTTTCTTCTTGCAGGCACATTGAAAAAAAGATTTTTCATGCTGATGCTTGTACCGGTGGCGGATGCGCATGGCTCCTGCTTTACTACAACGCTTTTTTCAATTTCAATAAAAGTTCCGAGTTCATCTTCAGCACGGCGAGACCTTAATTCCACTTGTGCAACCGCAGCAATGGATGCCAGCGCCTCTCCCCGAAAACCCATAGTTTTTATATGAAACAAGTCGTCGATCCCTTTGATCTTACTTGTCGCATGCCGCTCAAAACTCATACGGGCATCGGATTCGCTCATACCCTTGCCGTTATCGATTACCTGCACCAGTTGTTTGCCGGCATCTGCAACGATAAGCTGGATATGGGTAGCGCCAGCATCAACCGCATTTTCAAGCAGCTCTTTTACCGCACTCGCCGGCCGCTGTATTACTTCACCTGCCGCAATCTGGTTGGCAATATTATCGGGCAATAATTGAATAATGTCCGCCACTTTTTCTCCCTTAGTTTAAGTCGGTAAAAATAGGAAAAGAAATGCTGAGCTCATTCCCGCTTTGTTCACAAGGCGTTTGAATGGAAAACTACTTTTCCACACAGCGTTTTTAGCTTTGGGTACGGGCAGTTGTACAAGCTGCATCTTCGTTGTGTCACTCACTTGTACTGCAATACAGCGATCAACTATTAGCTGCAAGACTATTCATCAACGCTTTAGTGCTCCGGGCGCTAATCGTTTTGAGACTTAAAATTTGTTGCCTGTGGCTCCAAAGCACAAGTGTGCGACGCAACAGGAGCCACATGTACATACCACTGCCTGGCTCAAAATAAAAACAGCAATACTTTCAGTATTGCTGTAGGCATATTTGGCTTGCATTTTTATCCTGCGATGGTAAAATGCTGTGTTTTTTCTTTTATTATGATACGCACCGCATCGGATATTGCCTGTGCATCGTAGCCGCATTCGCGATGCAGTTCTTTCAACGTACCGTGCTCCACAATCCGATCGGGTATACCGAGCATTTTTACATCGGCTGAATAATTGTTGCTATTCATAAACTCGAGCACAGCGCTCCCAAAACCGCCAACGATGGTTCCATCTTCCACTGTGATAATCATGTTGTATTTACCATACACTTCGTGAAGCATTGCTTCGTCGATCGGCTTTACAAAACGCATATCATAGTGAGCCGGGTCGATGCCTTCGGTTCTCAATTCGCGAATTGCTGCTGTTACAAAATTGCCCGGATGACCAAAGCTTAGGATGGCCACATCTTTCCCGTCTTTTATTTTCCTGCCTTTGCCTATTTCGATTTCTGCGAAAGGCGTTTGCCATTCGGGCATTACGCCCTCGCCGCGTGGATAGCGGATGACAAAAGGATGCTTTATTTTTTCCAGTTGCGCGGTGAACATCAGGTTTCTAAGTTCCTGTTCGTTCATGGGTGCACTGATGATCATATCGGGTATGCAGCGGAAAAAAGGAATGTCGTAAGCGCCATGGTGGGTGGGGCCATCTTCGCCAACAAGCCCCGCACGATCAAGACAAAAAACAACAGGCAACTTTTGAATAGCAACATCGTGCACCACCTGGTCGTAGGCGCGTTGCATGAATGAAGAGTAAATATTGCAGAATACCTTCATGCCTTGTGTGGCAAGGCCCGCGCTAAGTGTGACGGCATGCTGCTCACATATGCCCACATCCAACGCACGTTTTGGCATTGCTTCCATCATAAATTTAAGCGAAGAGCCGCTTGGCATAGCCGGCGTTATTCCCATAATCCGTTCATTTATCTCAGCGAGTTCGATCATGGTTTTGCCAAATACGTCCTGGTATTTTGGTGCTGGTTTTGTTGCAGGAGTTTTCTTGAAAATTTCACCGGTTACTTTATCAAACAACCCAGGTGCGTGCCACTTGGTCTGGTCTTTTTCAGCCAGTTCATAGCCTTTACCTTTGACAGTAATGATGTGCAATAATTTAGGGCCGGGAATATCTTTCAGATCTTTTAGCGTATCAACAAGCTTGGTGATATTATGGCCATCGATAGGGCCGAAATAGCGCAGTTTTAATGATTCAAACAGATTACTGCTCTTGCTTACCATTCCTTTAAGTCCGGCTTCCATTTTGCTGGCCATTTCACGGGTAAACGTTTTACCTACGGGCAACTTACCAAGCACATTCCATACGTCGTCCCTAAACTTGTTATAAGTATGAGAGGTGGTAATATCGGTCAGGTATTCCTTCAAAGCACCCACGTTGGGGTCGATGCTCATGCAATTGTCATTAAGAATGACGAGCATATCCGCATCGGTAACGCCTGCATGGTTCATTGCTTCGAACGCAAGCCCTGCTGTCATAGCGCCATCACCGATAACAGCAACAGATTTGCGGTTTTCGTTTTTTAGTCTGGCGGCAATGGCCATACCCAATGCAGCTGAAATAGAAGTGGAGGAATGTCCTACCCCAAAAGTGTCGTATTCGCTCTCTGAGCGTTTTGGAAAGCCGCTGAGTCCCTTGTATTTGCGGTTACTCATGAAGTTGTCGCGGCGCCCCGTAAGTATTTTATGACCATAAGCCTGGTGGCCTACGTCCCAAACAAGCTGATCATATGGTGTATTGTAAACATAGTGCAGGGCTACCGATAATTCTACTACGCCCAAACTGGCTCCGAAATGACCGCCATGAACACTCACAACATCGATAATGTATTGCCGTAGTTCATCACAAACCTGGTGCAATTGCTCCCGGCTTAATTTTTTAAGATCATCGGGGTTGTTAATTCGGCTGAGTAACGGTCCTGCAGATATTTCCATTCAGGATATTTTAAGCTGTAAAAGTACAATTTTGTGGCGATTATGCCGGGTTAACATGTTAAAACGAACATACCATATAAGTGGTTCACCAAACTCAAAATTATTTATTACCAAATACCCGCACTATTTGCCTTTAATCATATGGCCTGGCAGTTTCCTCATCGGTTCAGCTAAATTTGACCTTTATGGTTTTATTTGCTTTGTGTAATTTGTGTCGCACTGTTTTAGCCGGCTTAATCTTAACCAGACAATAATGAAAAAAATTTCGGCATATTGGTTGTGCCAGATCGGTGGTTGGAGTACTTATGTCTTATTGTGGATATTTTTTTACTACACCATACGCACAAAGCCCAGCCCGTTCTTTTTTCCAATGCTTTCCTTTGATACCATCACCGGTTTGGGTACAACCCACCTGATGAGAATCTTCATCAAACGAAGCAAAATACTTGACCAGGATATAAGAAAACAGATTATTGCCATTTTCAGTACAACGCTTTTTTTCTCTTTTATCTACGCCCTAGTGATAATTTGGGTCAACCAATTAATGCAATGGGAAGCCGATCAAATGACTCAGTATACCTTCTGGAATAAAGTGGTAAGGGCCTGGTACGGCTATTTTCTCTTCTTGCTTATCTGGAATTTCATCTATTTTACTTACCACTACGTCGAAAAAACCAGGAAGGAAAAACTAGACAAAATACGTTTGGAAAGCCTTGTAAAAGAGCTCGAGTTAAAGACCATAAAATCGCATATCAATCCTCATTTTATCTTCAATGCGCTCAACAGTATAAGAGCACTTGTAGATGAAAATCCCGAGCGTGCCAGAACCGCAATTACCGAGCTTAGTAACATTTTACGCAGCAGTATGCAGGCAGAAAAGATTGAAATGGCCCCTTTGGAACGCGAATTGAATATTGTAAAGGATTATCTCGAGCTTGAACATATCCGTTTCGAAGACAGGTTGATGGTTGAATACGATATCGATGAGGACACACTCGACCAGGAAATTCCGCCGATGATGTTACAGACCCTGGTTGAAAACGCCATCAAACACGGCATAAGCAAGCAAATATCGGGGGGCAAGATAAAGATCGTATCAGACTTTATTAAAGACCATTTAGAGCTTACAGTTCAAAATACGGGCGCCTTAAGTGCAGCGCGAAGTCCCGAGGGTTTTGGCATTGTAAGCACCCAGAACAGGTTGAAACTCTTATATGGCGATAAAGCTTCGTTCGATATAAAAAATGTAAACGGAAATATGGTAGAAGCAAAAGTGATTCTGCCTGTAGCTAACATTTAAATAAACAATACAAAATGGTTACTATGCCGATCAAAGCAATTATTATTGACGATGAACGCCTGGCACGTTCAGAACTGAAAAAACTGCTGCAGGACTTTTCTGACATCCAGATAATGGATGAAGCTGCCAATGTGGATGAGGGCATTGAGAAAATTGAAACACAAAACCCCGACCTCATTTTTCTCGATATTCAAATGCCCGGCAAAACTGGGTTCGATCTTTTGTCTGAACTCGACAAAGCGCCGCATGTGATATTTACAACCGCCTATGACGAGTATGCTTTAAAAGCGTTTGAAGTAAATGCACTGGATTATCTTTTAAAACCCATTGAACCAAAACGGCTGGCCGACGCAATTCACAAACTACAGTACGAAATAAGCAAAGAAAAGAATGAAGCAAATGGCATTCTAAATCGCGGGCCTCTTACCGAAGACGACCAGGTTTTCGTGAAAGATGGCGAGCGCTGCTGGTTCGTAAAATTAAGCGAGATAAGACTTTTCGAAAGCGTCGGCAACTATGCAAAAGTGTTCTTTGCCAATAATAAACCACTAATTTTAAAATCGCTGAATGCGCTCGAAGAGCGCCTTGATGAACGAGTGTTTTTCCGTGCGAACCGCAAGCATATTATCAATCTTCGCTGGATTGAAAAAATTGAGCCCTACTTTAACGGCGGCCTCCTGGTTGAACTAAAAGGCGGTGAAAAAATTGAAGTAAGCCGCCGGCAAACTGTAAAGTTTAAAGAAATGATGAGTTTCTAAATTCCTTGTGACCCAACTGCAATGCAACTGGCATCACCTCTTGCGTCGCACACTTCAGGGTTCCGAAACTTAATCGGCAAATTCAGTAAAAATACGAACAACGAATGCTACAATGGCATTCGTTTTATTTTATCGCAACAAAGTTTCTATATGAAAAAACTCCTTAATATTACTGCAGCCCTGTTATCGACCCACCTGCTTTTTGCGCAGGATATAAAAAAAATCATAAACGCCGACAAAGTTGCCGCAATAGAAAGTAGGCTTGCCGCAGACGACATGCAAGGCAGGAAAATCAATAGTCCCGGAATTGAAAAAGCAGCAACATTCATCAGTAACGAGTTTAGAGAAGCTGGCCTGAAACCGCTTACGGGCGCAAAAGACTATTTTCAACGCTTTACCATTTACAAGCCGACACTCATCAGCCAGGAAGGCACTCTAAACGAAGATGCGGTCACTCAGAAAAATACTGTTATTATCACTACGCAAAAAGAATTTTCTTTGACAGAAAGCGCTGGTTATGAAAAGAAAAATATCAGTTCCGGCGATGATTTTTTCTCAACGGCATTCCAGTTTATCCAATCAGGAAAAAACTATATCGTCGACGTTGACAGCTCTTTCTCCAAACAGTTTGTTAACCTTAATTTCCTCAAAAGAAACCTACCCTCGACAGCAGGCAATGTTATTTTCTTTTTAAACAATAAGCCCATTGAGAAATATAACGTTCAGGCAAAACACAGTTTTGACACATTGCAGTTGATGAATGTTGCAGGAATGCTCCCGGGCAAGTCAAGGAAAGAAGAGTATGTAATATTTTCCGGCCATTACGATCATCTTGGCATTGGCAAACCTGTAAACGGTGATTCGATTTATAATGGTGCAAATGATGATGCTTCCGGAACTACCGCTGTTATTATGCTTGCACGCTACTTCAAGGCACTGAACAACAATAACCGCACACTTATTTTCACTGCGTTTACCGGAGAAGAATCCGGAGGTTTTGGTTCAAGATTTTTTTCGCGGCAATTTGATCCGGCAAATGTGATGGCCATGTTTAATATAGAAATGATTGGCACCACCTCCAAATGGGGAACAAACAGCGCCTATATTACTGGTTATGAAAAAACGGATATGGGTAAAATATTGCAGCAAAACCTAAAAGGATCGGGATTTGAATTTTATCCTGACCCTTATGCTGCGGAGAATCTTTTTTACCGTTCGGATAATGCTACACTTGCGCGTTTGGGCGTACCTGCTCATACTATCTCCACTTCTAAAATGGATAGTGAACCAAATTATCATAAAGTGAGCGATGAAATTTCAACGCTTGACATGGAAAATATGGCTGCCATTATAAGGTCGATCGCGTTAAGCGCCAGGTCAATCATCAGCGGAACTGCTACACCAACAAGAGTAGATACGGCGGATCTCAAATAAGTGACCCTTGAGTGAATTGCCGGTAATGGTTGCTGCGCAGAGTGGCTTTCGTACAAGAGTGCGACGCAAGGAACGAGGCCTAATGCTACAACAGCTGGGACACAAAATGTAATTGAATTGATACTTAAGCTGAAAATTATGAAAAGGTTACGCGATTACGGGAACCGAGTGAATGGCTGCACTCATTTCTTTGATGAGTGAATCGTCTTTTTCGATGGCGTTGCCCACAACAATAATATCTGCCCCGGCCCTGCAATTGCGGTAAGCTTTTTCAGGATCGGTGATGCCTCCACCTACGATCAATGGGGCCTCAATATGGGTTGCCACTTTTTCGATCATGGTTTCAGGCACGGGCCTTTTGGCGCCGCTGCCAGAGTCCATATAAATCAATTTCATACCAAGCATTTCGCCAGCCATGGCGGTACACATGGCTATTTCATTTTTATCAGAAGGGATAGGCGATGCGTTTGAGATATAGGAAACGGTGGTTGGTGCGCCGCCATCGATGACCATATAGCCGGTCGGCATTATTTCCAGGCCACTGTTTTTTACAAAAGGCGCGCTTATTACGTGCTGACCGATAAGTAATTCGGGATTGCGGCCGGAGATTAAAGAGAGATAAAGCAACGCGTCGGCGTATTTACTCACTTGCGAAGGGGCACCGGGAAAAAGAATGACCGGAATATTGCAGGAAGCTTTTATTTGTTTTATGCATTCATCAAGATTATTGGAAATTACGAGACTACCGCCTACAAATAAATAGTCAACATTTGCCTCCATGGAAATAGAAACAAGCCTGTCAATCTTATTTGCATCAACCTTATCCGGATCAATCAGCACCGTAAACGACTTTCGCCCTACTCTTTTTCTTTCGGTTAACTGATTATATAACAATTGCTTCATGCCTGATATTAATGGTGCCTGCTGCAAAAATGCAAAATAATTTCCGCTTTTATGATAATAATTATCATACCAGAATCAAATTCACCGCGTCAAAATACGGGAAAAATCTTAAAGAAGAGCGGCTTGATCTGATTTAAAAAATATTCGGTTTGAAGTAACTGAAATTTAATTTTTTTGCTGCGCTCGTGCAGAGAAGAAGGAGGTAGTGGTCCCGCCCAGAATCGAACTGGGATATCAAGTTCCGGAGACTTGCGTACTATCCATTGTACTACGGGACCTAAATTTCAGCTGCAAATGTACAGGTATGCTCATTATAATTTACAGTAAACCGGTACTGTCATTAAATTTATGGATTGGCCTTAACTTTAAGATTAACCGTAACAGCATCGCTAAGAGAAAAACTGCTGCTACCAATATCAAAGTCTTTCCGGTTAATAGAAAAGCTACCCTCGAAAATAAAGCCTGCACCCTTTAACGGTTTGGAAACCGTGTAAGGAAAACTTATAGGCTTGGAAATTCCTTTGATGGTAAGGTTTCCGGATACAGTTGAGGAAGAAACAGCAGTACTGGTGAAATTTATGACGGGATATTTGTCCACATTGAAGTATTCTTCCTTTTTAAGATGTGTATCCCGCATGTCTATACCGGTATTAATTGTTCTTACATCAACATTAACATTAAAAGATGCAGCGGCCGGATTTGTTTCATCCCACTTTATTTTCCCAGTTATTCCCTTTAGTTCACCTTCGACATTTATACCAAAATTTTTTATAACGAAGCCAATTTTGCTCTCACTGTCGGCAGGTTTCAGATCAAGTGTCGCAAAAAAAGGAGCTAAAATGGTTAAGAATAATGTGGCGATTAATTTCATCTGGTAATTTTATTTGCTATTAATACAATAAATGAATTTAAAGAGTTGCCTTAATAATAAATATTAGTTTGTCATTAGCAATTGCGAGTAAATTCTTTCAACATCTTCAATATTGCACAAGGCCGTTCCCGAATTAAGTGTTGCCGCTGTTCCGCTGGCGATACCATATCGTAATACGTTTTTAAGTGATAGTCCTTTTGTAAACCCGGTTATTAATCCAGCAACCATACTATCTCCCGCACCCACTGTACTTTTTCTTTTAACAGCCGGCGATGGTGAATGAAATACCTCGTTAGCCGTTACCAGCAAGGCCCCAAAAGCGCCCATAGAAACAACCAACACTTCGCATTTTCCATTGTTAATAACCGATTTTGCAGCATCTATGGCAGAATGAGCATCCAGTTCTTCGGTGCCCACAAGGCCAGCCAGTTCACCGAGGTTAGGTTTAGCAAGAAAAATGCCGCAATCGAGGATAGTTTTCAAAGTATCGCCCGAAGTATCTGCAACGAGTTTTGCCTTTTTGTTTCTTACAATTTTAGCAGCCTCTTTGTAAAAATCCGGTGGAACACCGTTGGGATTACTGCCGCTTATAACTACATATTCATATCCACTTTCGCTAGAAAGAAAATGAAGCACGGCATTCCAATCAGTTTCTGTCACAGAAGGGCCAGGCATTCCAAAACGATATTGCTGGCCTGTCGATTCCTCAAAAACGATCAGGTTTTCCCTTGTAAAAGCATTAATAGGAATTGCTACAGCATCGATAGATTCTCTTTGTAGCAACGACAGGAAGAATGAGCCGGTATGGCCACCAGCAAAAAAGAGTGCAGTTGAGGTACCCCCGAGTTTTCTTATTGCTCTTGATACATTTACACCGCCTCCGCCCGGCTCAAAATTTGGGGGAGCACATCTTAATTTTTTTTCCGGAGCCATTGTTTGAATAACAGTGCTTTTATCGATTGCCGGGTTTAGTGTAATTGTTAATACCTTTTCCATCAAATATATTGGTTAGGGTTACAAAAAGATGCTAAATAAAAAGATCTGGATAGAGCTTGGCGCCTTGTACAACTGCATATTGGTCGAGATCGGTAATACCTTCTTTCGCCAGAACCTCTTCATCAATAAAAGTGTTGCCGCTATATTGAAGCGATGTCTTCCACAATATGAAAAAAGCTGCGTCGGCTAGTATCTCCGGCTTTCGGCTCATCTTGGCAAGCACTTCGCCACCAAGCAAATTTCTGACGGCTGCCGTATCAATAGTAGTTCTTGGCCACAACGCGTTCGACGCGACATTAAATGGTTTCAGTTCAGCAGACCACGCCATAGCCATCATACTCATATTGTATTTGCTCATGGTATAGGCAACATGCGGCGATAACCATTTTAAATCTAAATTAAGCGGCGGTGATAAGGTTAGAATATGTGCATTCGTACCTTTTTTCAAATAAGGAATACAATGTTTGGTGACCAGGAAAGTGCCTCTTACATTAATGTCGTGCATCAGGTCAAAGCGCTTCATTTCTGTTTGCAATGTATTGGTCAATTGAATAGCTGAGGCATTGTTTATAACGATGTCAATACCACCAAACACTTCTACAGCCTTCTGCACTGCCGCCTGTACCTGCTCTTCAAATCTTATATCTACCTGTATGGGCAAAGCCTTACCGCCGACCGCTTCAACCTCTGACGCAGTGCTGTATATAGTGCCTCCAAGTTTCGGGTTCTCTTCTGTACTTTTCGATGCAATAACAATATTCGCACCGGCAGCAGCAAGTTTTAGTGCAATGGCTTTCCCTATACCCCGGCTGGCTCCGGTAATAAATATGGTTCGGTTTTTAAAGCTCATCAGTATCGGTATATTAGTAGTTAAGCATTCCGTTCTTTTACTGCCAGCCAAGATATTCTATAATTGCAGTTTCTGTTTCTTCGCAAGCCCTCTGCAGGTCGTCATTTACAATAACTTTATCAAATTGGCCTTTGAATGACACCTCGTATTCAGCTTTGCTAAGCCTTGTTTGCATACTTTCCATATTTTCTGTGCCACGGCTTTCCAATCTTTTTTTCAATTCTGCCATCGATGGGGGTTCAATAAAAATAGCTAGTGTATTATTTGCATATTGCTCACGAACATGTATCGCACCCTTTACATCAATATCGAGTACAGGGGTTTTTCCCAGCTCCCACAAACGCTCCAACTCGCTCCTTAATGTACCATAAAATTTACCCTCGTAAACCATTTCCCACTCAATAAAAGCGTCCTCGCCTATTTTTTTGTGAAAAGCTTCGGCAGACATAAAATAATAATCTTTGCCCTCTACTTCCTGCTCTCTCGGCTTCCGCGTAGCGGCAGAAACAGAAAACGCCAGCTGTGGATACTTATTCAACAAGTATTTTGTAATGGAAGTTTTGCCTGCTCCTGAAGGTGCTGTAATAATAATGAGTTTTTTCATATTCGCTTTATGAGCTGCGTTTTGCAAATGCAAATTAACTGCAAACATTTACTAATTATTTGAAAATAACAACGGCATCCCTAAATTTGCAACCCGCGACTCCGTAGCTCAGTTGGTAGAGCTACTGACTCTTAATCAGTAGGTCCAGGGTTCGAGTCCCTGCGGGGTCAC
>DLKC01000075.1 GCA_002478885.1 Chitinophagaceae bacterium UBA7600 | reverse complement strand
GTTGCGTCGCAATCACTTCATCCCCATATCTATGGGAGTCATCAATTGGTGAGGTTGTTTGATGAAAAGGACAAATTTATCTGCCGCGCCAGCCTCTGAAAGATGCAGTGTGCGACGCAACGGAAGTGCCATAGCGATATGCAGCCGGGCCAAAAAATTAATTGCATAACCAGCAGCACGTGTATAAATTTGCATTCCGTAAATTATACGCAATAAGATTTTTATCTCAAACAATCATTATGAAAAATTTCTGCCTGGTACTGCTCTCCTTAAGCATAGCCACATATAGTAATGCCCAAAAAATTCAACTCGGTAAAAGCCCGGTTAAAGATATTGTTGCCGCAATGACACTAGAAGAAAAAGCGAAATTTGTGGTAGGCAACGGACTTCACATGCCCGGCATGCCCAACCAGGGCCCAACTATCGGGCAAACCAAAGACAAGGTACCCGGCGCCGCCGGAACAACCTTTGCCATACCAAGGCTCGGTATTCCTTCTATTGTTGTATCAGACGGCCCGGCCGGTGTGAGGATAGACCCCGTGAGAGATGGCGACAGTACAAAAAAATATTATGCAACCGCATGGCCGGTGGCAACATTGCTCGCATCGTCATGGGATACAGCACTGGTGAAAAAAGTTGGTAAAGCATTTGGATCTGAAGTGCATGAATACGGTATCGATATTTTGCTGGCACCAGCATTGAATATTCACCGTAACCCGCTCGGTGGAAGAAACTTTGAATATTATTCAGAAGACCCGTTCGTTGCTGGCAAAATAACAGCGGCCATGGTAAATGGTATTGAGTCGAACGGTGTGGGCACTTCCATCAAACATTTTGCGGCCAATAATGAAGAAACAAACCGTAACACCGTTAATACAATTGTAAGTGAAAGAGCCTTGAGAGAGATTTACCTGAAAGGTTTTGAAATCGCCATAAAAGAATCTCAGCCGTGGACTGTGATGAGTTCTTACAACTATCTTAATGGCCCGTACACATCAGAAAACTACGACCTGCTGACTAAGATACTCAGGCAGGAGTGGGGATTTAAAGGTTTTGTAATGACAGATTGGTTTGGAGGTAAGGACCCTGTTGGTCAAATGAAGGCCGGCAATAACTTGTTAATGCCGGGAACAGGCGACCAGTCGAAAAAGATCATTGACGCTGTGAACAACGGAAGCCTCGATGTGAAAATGCTTGATGAAAATGTGGCTGGTATTTTAAGTGTCATACTTCAGTCGCCGGCATTTAAAGGCTATAAATATTCCGATCAGCCCGACCTGAAAAAAGATGCTCAAATAGCAAGAGAAGCCGCCGCAGACGGAATGGTGCTGCTGAAAAATAACAACGAAGCTTTGCCACTGAAAACAGCAAACAAAGTAGCATTGTTTGGCAACAATGGTTACGAACTTATTGCCGGTGGAACAGGCAGCGGTGACGTGAACAAAGCATACACCGTATCGCTTTCAGAAGGTCTTGCCAACGCTGCCTATAATATTGATGCAGTTATTAAAAATACCTACCAGGGCTACCTGCTCGAATATCACATAAAACATCCGAAGAAAGGTTTTATACAGGAATTTATGAACCCAACGCCACCGGCCGGTGAATTTGTTGCCGGTAACGACCTCTTGGCCCGGGCTGCAGCAAATAACGACATGGCTATTATCGCCATTGGCAGAAATGCCGGGGAAGGAAGAGACAGGAACCTTGCTGGTGATTTTTATCTCAACGATACAGAGAAAGCATTGATTAAAAACGTAACGCAGGCCTTTCATGCAGCCAATAAAAAAGTGCTCGTTGTATTGAATATCGGCGGCGTAATAGATGTAGCACAATGGCGAGATGACCCCGACGCAATATTGCTTGCATGGCAACCGGGCCTGGAAGGTGGTAATGCAATTGCAGATGTAGTCAGCGGTAAAGTAAACCCGTCCGGGAAACTAGCTACTACTTTTCCAGTAGCTTATGGAGATGTGCCTTCTGCAAAAAATTTTCCAGGTAAAGAATTTCCTGAGAGAGCAGCAGGCCCTGGCATGTTCGGTCAAAAAGCTATACCGGCAGAGGTTATTTATGAAGAGGGCATTTACGTTGGTTACCGTTATTACAATACATTCAACGTAAAACCCGCATATGAATTTGGATATGGTCTTTCTTACAGCAACTTTTCATACAGCAGCATAAAGCTCAGCAGCAACAACTTCAACAAAAGAATTACAGCTACCGTAACCGTAAAGAATACCGGCAGTGTTGCTGGTAAAGAAGTGGTGCAATTATACCTGAGCGCGCCTGCCGGAAAATTGGACAAGCCGGCTGAAGAGTTAAAAAGTTTTGCTAAAACAAAGCTTCTTAATCCTGGTCAGTCAGAAACGATCACATTCACTATTGCTGAAACCGACCTTGCATCGTTCGATACGAACAGCTCATCGTGGATTGCTGCCGCAGGCACCTACACAGTTAAAATTGCGGCCTCATCGCTCAATGTAAAAAGTAAGGCAAGCTTTACGCTGGCGAAAGATATTGTTACCGAAAAAGTGCACAAGGTAATAGTGCCACAGGTTGAGATTCAGGAATACAAGCCTGCCAAAAACAGCACAGGGTTCATTTATGAGTTAAATAATTTTGGAGCCATGGGCCAGTAGTACTATTTGGCTTTACTTGCGTCGCACTCTTCTGCGCCATATTCTTTGTGCAGCAAATAAATTAAATGGGAAGGCATTGTTAGAATGCAAGCGCAATGCCTTCTTTTAAAGCCTTATCGTATTTGCGTTTGTCGAATTTGTAAAGAAATGGAGAGCGATGTGCGCCGATGCTTCTCATTTCATCCAGTTTTTTAATGATGCCAAGCGAGATCAGTTTTTTGGCAAAATTGCGGCGGTCAAGTTCTTTGCCAAGAATGGTTTCATATAAAGCGTGTATTTCAGGCAGGGTAAATTTTTCGGGCAGCAGGTTATAACCGATTGGTTGGTGATAGATCTGCAAACGCAAAGCTTTCAAGGCTTCTGTTACAATAATATTGTGGTCAAATACCAGTTGGGGGAGCTCATCTATATCCCACCACTCGCATATTTCAGAAAGCGGGTCGGGCCGGGGCGTAACTTTTGAATATTCTGTTACGGCATAGTACCCTATAGAAACGGTACGCTTTAGTATCCAATGAGTTTCATCTATGAGTGAACCGCTAACAATTGCAAGCGTTTCAATGTCCTGTTTACTTCGGTGAGAACGTTTTGGATCGCCAAAAGATTGGAATTGCTGGAGGAAAATGTCATCGAGCCCGGTTCTTTCTTTTAAAATTCGTTTTGCGGATTCTTCGAGGGTTTCATCGAGTTTTATAAATCCGCCCGGCAGGCTCCATTTCCCCGAGTGCTTCCATTGCAACAGCAGCACTTTCAACTGATGTTCATGATAGCCAAATAAAACGCAGTCAATTGAAAGATGATGCAAAAAGTGCTTTTCGCCGTTTTTGATCGCGTCGACCTTGTCCTTTTCCGTTTTCATTTGATAAAAGTAAAAATTTATATAACCTGAAAAAATATACTATTTAAAATTCGTGTATCTTCATTGCGTATAAATTACAGAATAATTTTGCAATAAATTGAAGTTTTCTTAGCTGCCCGAAGCCGGTTGCTGATGCCACTAAAATGAAAATGAGGTAGCGTCTTTGTAATAAGCGCCGCAATGCTAAAGGCGTAAGGGTTGCAATTGAAGGCCGCCAGCGCTAAACGAATCGGAAAACAGCTGACTTTTAATTACCTGAACTTTTTCTAAACCAACAGTGAAAATAGCCCCTGCGCATGCAGGGCTATTTTAATCACGCAGCTGTTTTTGGTACAGTACAAGAGTGCGACGCAACAGGTGCCGGGCGATGTTGCTGAAGCAGGGACAATAAAAACCTTAATTATAAAACAAGCCATTATGAAGCAAAAATTTTCACTCGTTTTATGTACAGTGCTCTTTGTTGCAGTAACCGCTACTGCGCAAAACGCCGAGCCGGGTTTGCAGGTAAAGACAGCGAACGGCACATTGGAAGGAGTTTTTGAGTCTGGCCTTAATGTATTCAGGGGGGTGCCTTTCGCAGCTCCACCTGTGGGCGATCTTCGCTGGAGAGAACCCCAACCCGTTAAGAACTGGAGCGGCGTGCGCAAGGCCGATAAATTTGGACCACGTGCCATGCAGTTACCGATTTTTGGCGACATGGCTTTTCGTTCAGATGGTGTTAGTGAAGATTGTTTATACCTGAATGTGTGGTCGCCCTCTAAAACCGGTAAAGACAAACTGCCGGTGCTGGTATATTTCTACGGAGGTGGCTACCTGGCCGGAGATGGCAGCGAGCCAAGATATGATGGCGAGAGCATGGCCCGCCGTGGTATTGTTTCGGTTACCGTAAATTACCGACTTGGGGTTTTTGGCTTTCTGTCATATCCTGAGTTGACAAAGGAGTCACCCCATCATGCCTCTGGCAATTATGGTTTGCTCGACCAGGCTGCAGCTTTAAAATGGGTGCAGGAAAATATTGCTGCATTTGGTGGTGATCCGAAAAAGATAACCATTGCTGGAGAGTCTGCAGGTTCATTTTCGGTGAGCGCGCAGATGGCTTCTCCGTTATCAAAAAATATTATTGCAGGTGCAATCGGTGAGAGCGGCTCTCTGCTGGGATCTAACCGAACAACATCACTGGCGGATGCAGAAAAATCGGGCGATACCTGGGCTAAAGGCATCAACAAAAATTCGTTGGCAGAACTTCGCGCCATGAGTGCCGATGACGTAATGAAAGCCACTGCCAAAGCCGCTTTCGGAACATTTCCTGTTTGCGTGGATGGCTATTTTTTTCCTGAATCTCCACAGAACATTTTTGAATCGGGTAAGCAGGCGCATGTGCCTATGCTTGCCGGGTGGAATTCACAGGAAATGGTTTACCAGATGGTACTCGGCGGCGACAAGCCAACAATGGAAAATTTAAAGAAGGCATTACAGAAATTATACCCTAACAATACAGAAGAGGCCCTGAAAGCATATAGCGCCTCAACAGATGAAGAGGCAGAAGCCGTGGCCACACAATTGGCAGCCGATCGCTTTATCGCTTACGGTACCTGGAAATGGATCGACCTGCAAAGCAAAACTGGAGGCAAACCTGTTTACCGCTATTTGTATGCACGGCCACGTCCGCAAATGCGCCCTGAAATGGGTAATGCAACGGCTAACCTTGCCGGAGGTGTAACAAAAGACACAACAGGCAAAGCTCCAAAAGCGCCTGCTGCAAAGGGAGCAGTGCATTCTGCTGAGATCGAATACGCCTTAGGTAACCTGCCAACGAACCGTGTGTATGACTGGCAGCCCGAGGATTTTGCCGTATCTACAATCATGCAGGCATACTTCGAGAACTTTATAAAAACCGGTAACCCAAATGGTATGGGCGTCCCTGTTTGGCCGGCAGTTGATAACAGCAAAACCGTTCAGTATATGCATATCGATGTAACAACAAAAGCTGTTGAAGAAACTAACCGTGACCGTTATCTCTTCCTCGAAAAAACAAATAAATAACCCCGCTAAAACTCAAGGCAATGTATAACAGAAGAAAATTTATTCAGCATTCCGGCGCGGCTGCGCTCGGCGCAATGCTCGTTTCAAATACATCTCTTGCTGAGATATTCAAGAAACACCACCCCGTGGGATTACAGTTATTTACGTTTTTCAATG
The DNA here is from genome assembly GCA_002478885.1 of Chitinophagaceae bacterium UBA7600. GTDB lineage: Bacteria > Bacteroidota > Bacteroidia > Chitinophagales > Chitinophagaceae > DLKC01. The sequence continues at coordinate 49,842 of DLKC01000075.1, read as the reverse complement.
TTATGGACGACGATGTTCAGGGTACATTGAAAAAGATTGCCGATGTGGGCATTAAAGAGATTGAATCGGCCTTCAGCAAGAAGGGAGGGTATTACGGCATGAAGCCGAAAGAGTTTGCCAAGACTATTAATGATCTCGGCATGAAATGGACTTCCCACCATGTGCTGGGCGCGCCTTTCAAAATGCCCCCGGGCGCCAAAATGCCAACAGACGCAAATGGCAACCCGCTCAAAATTCCGCCCATGCGCAATCTTAACGATAATATGCAAGAGCTCGTCGACGAAGCAGCTGAAGGTGGAGTTGAATATTTGGTATGCGCCAACACACCGATCAACACACTTGACGATATAAAAGCTTCTATCGAAGTGCTCAATAAAACGGATGCAGCTTGTAAAAAAGCGGGTATTGGTTTTGCGTACCACAATCACGATGCGGAGTTTCATAACATAGAAGGCAGTGTGCCTTACGAAATGTTTTTATCGCAAACCACTATGCAGATGGAACTCGATCTTGCATGGGCAACCAAAGGCGGAAAAGACCCCGTAGAATTGTTTAAACAAAACCCCGGGCGCTTTCCTTTGTGGCATGTAAAAGATCTTGATGCTGCAAAAGAAAACATTCTTCCCGTCGGCAGCGGCACTATCGACTACAAACGCATTTTCGATGCTGCCTCCACTTCGGGAATGAAACACTTTTACATTGAACACGACATGCCAAAAGATCCAATGGAAAGCATTAAAGCCAGTTATAAATATATTACGGAGACGTTGAAAGTATAATTTTTGTAGCCGGCTTTTAGAATATCAATCCGGCTACCGTTGCGTCGCACACTTGTACGCCGGGTACATCCGTCAGCAGAACGGTTACCCGGTGTACCTCTTTTATTAATTCAAGTTTTATCATTTGCTAATAAGACCAGTTATGAAAAAACTCATCGCAATATTTTTTATACTCAGCTGTGGATCTGCTGAAGCCCAGTTCAGAAATCCCAATCCAACACCAAACGATACACTGCAATCAGTTAGAATATTAAATGATAACAGGGTTACTTTTAGCATCTACGCACCTAACGCCAAAGATGCCACAGTAATGGGTGACTATGTGAAGGTTTTTGGTGCAGATAAACTAACTAAGGCTGATAATGGAGTATGGTCAGTTACCGTCGGTCCTTTGTCTCCTGATGTTTATACTTATGACTTTACAGTTGATGGTATAAAAACTTTTGATCCAAAAAACCCGCAGTACAAAGAATCGCAGAATGGGCTTTCTAATATTTTTGAAATGCCCGGAAAGGAAAGCGATTACTGCGCTGTTAAAAACGTGCCACATGGCAAAATTGAAACGGTTTGGTTTGCATCGTCTGTATTAAACAATACCGGTCGCTTGCATATTTATACTCCTCCGGGTTATGAAAAAATGAAAAATAAATTGCCGGTCTTATATCTTCAACATGGCGGGGGAGATAACGATGCTTCATGGACAACTGTTGGAAGAGCAAATTTTATTCTTGACAACCTGCTTGCCGAAGGAAAGATAAAACCCATGATAGTGGTAATGGCAATGGGCCACCCTGCACAAGGTTTTTTTATGTCACCGGATACGGACACCGACCCCTTCTACAAACAGTTTTTTACTGATATTATTCCCTTTGTCGAATCACACTACAATGTTTCTGATAAGCCAGCAGATCGAGCCTTTTGCGGGCTTTCAATGGGCGGCATTCAGGCGCTGAACATGGCCATTTATCACGCTGACATGTTTGGTTATATACTACCGTTGAGCACAGGCTATTTCCCAGATCAGCTGAAAGAGCTCGAAGAAAAGCATGCTGATGCGCTCAAAAACCCAGCTATCAATAAGCTTAAACTATTCTGGATCGCAATGGGTGGGGAGAAAGACATCGCTTACCAGAATGGATTAAACGTAAATGCGCTCTTTGACAGGTACGGCATAAAATACCAAACAAATACTTACCCTGCCGGGCATACGTTTATCACGTGGCGCCATAATCTTTACGAGTTTGCTCCAATGCTGTTTAAATAGTTAGCGCCCGTTTAGTAAGTTGCTATGAATTTATTTTCCTGCGTAAGATGATATTTGAATAAATTTAAGGCCCGGTTGTAAATGCATAACGAACAACTCAACATGAAACCTTTTTATTCATCGCCTATCATTATTTTGATGTTCTTGTTGTTGGGTTGTGCAACGGGAAACAGTAAGCAGCACATCGTTTTTAAACCTGTGAGCGAAAACGAATTTAGTTTTCCTGCCGATTCTTCTTTCGCCGTACCTCATGGGAAAATATGGGATGAAAGAAAAAAGATCCACGACAGCTGCATGGGAAGCTCTTACGCTGTAAACGCCGTTTTTATACGTACAAAAGATACTTTTCTGCTGGGCAGTATTGTAGACATGAAAACCATGAAGCCGGTTAAGGTTTTTGATCCCAGAAATTTTGGAGCAGCTTATTTTTCGGCTGCATCATCTTTTACAACGAAGCCTTGTTACGAGCGTGCACCATTGGAGATACCCATTGATTCACTCATGAACAACAGCTTTGTTTTGAAATTGGATTCTTCCAGCGAAAAGATAAATGCGGAAGTAATGGACGCTATAAAAAATTCCGTTTTCACTGAAGTTGAAACAGGATCCTGGTTAAATATGGAATTGAATGATGGGTGGGGAAGAATTCTTGATACAACCACCAATGCTGAATTGCTTGAATATAAAAAGTTGTTGTTAACGCCAGGTAATTTGATTCTCGTGCGAAGTTCGAGCATTACAGAAATCAGTTTTTATTTTCATACAAAAAAACCAATGTCAGCAGTGCTGCAAAGTAAATTAAAAGAAAAGCCGGTAGTGATTGGCCAGCCATACTTTAGGTTGCAGTTGTTTTATCTGGACAATAGCAGTTTCCAGTTAAAGCTGAACGGGTTATTCCAGATGGCAGGCCAGTTTATGAAAGCTGAAACTGAATAGTGTTGCCTGTTGCGTAACGAAAAGAACGTACAAGTGTGCGACGCAACAAAAGTTGAACAGTATATCTTAAGCCAGGTTCATAAAAATTTGTCACTCATATTTTATAAGCTTAAATCATGAAACGATCATTGCCATTATTGACTGCTTTACTTTTTTTATTTGTTGTTTGCCATGCGCAAAACAAAGTAATTCCATTGTATAACGGGCCTGCTCCTGGTTCTGAATCGTGGACATGGAACGAAGCGCTCAATACCAACAACATCTGGAAGACTGACGTGGTGTACAATGTTTCGAAACCAACACTCACTGTGTTTGAACCTCCTGCGTCGCAGGCAACAGGAACAGCGGTAATCATTTGTCCCGGGGGCGGCTTTCATGCGCTTTCCATCAACAGCGAAGGTTTTGATGTGGCGCAATGGCTGGTAAAAAAAGGTGTTACCTGCTTCGTGCTTAAATACAGGCTGATACATTGTGTTACAAACGATCCTGCAGCAGAGTTTATGGGTAAAATTGGCAAGCCTGAGCTGGAAATCCAAATGAAAGATGCAATACCTTTTGCCGTTGCTGACGGCAGAAATGCGATTGCTTATGTGCGCAGCCATGCTGGCGAATTTGGAATTGATAAAAGCAAAATAGGCATCATCGGCTTTTCAGCTGGCGGCACTGTTACCACATCAACTGCATTTGGATATACTCCTGAGAACAAGCCCGATTTTATAGCGCCTATCTACCCTTTTTTCCCCAATGAAATGGCTAACAATGTGCCCGCAGATGCGCCGCCAATGTTTATTGCAGTGGCTTCTGATGACGGCTTTCAATTGACACCGCAGAGTGTTAACCTTTATCAGCAATGGCTGAACACAAAGCATTCGGCTGAGCTTCATATTTATTCAACCGGGAACCACGGATTCGGCATGCGTGTGCAACATCTTCCAAGCGATACCTGGATCGACCGCTTTGGCGACTGGCTAAGATTGAACGGCTACCTGAAAATGTTGCATCCGCCCGACTGGATGAAGAATGTTGCAGACTGGCAGCTTGATGAATGGAAGAAAAAAGATGAAGAAAGATTTCACAGCGACTGGCAGAATCTTGGCCGCTACAGGGATGCAAACACTGCACTCGCCTCAACAACTTCAACAAAGCCGCGGGTAGTATTCATGGGTAACTCCATCACCGATGGCTGGATCAATGCAGACTCTTCTTTCTTCGCTGGTAAAAACTACATCGACCGCGGCATCAGCGGGCAAACCACACCGCAAATGCTTATTCGCTTCCGCCCGGATGTAATTGACCTGAAACCCGCGGTGGTGGTGATCCTCGCCGGCATAAATGATATCGCGCAAAATACAGGCCCGATGACGCTTGAAGAAACATTTGGCAACATTGTTTCTATGGTCGAGCTCGCAAAAGCCAATAAAATAAAACCGGTTATTTCTTCGGTACTGCCTGCGTTTGATTTCCCATGGAGGCCGGGAATGCAGCCTGCGGAAAAAGTAATTAAGCTGAATCAGATGCTTAAAGATTATGCGACGAAAAACAATGTTGTTTATCTCGACTATTTCACCGCGATGAAAGATGATCGCAATGGCCTTCCCGAAAGTTTGTCGGGCGATGGCATTCACCCAAACCTTGCAGGTTATAGAGTAATGGAACCACTTGCAGAGAAAGCGATAGCGGCAGCGATGAAGCAGAAATGATGTGGTTTGCCAGCTGCAATGCAGGTGGCATCGCCTGTTGTGTCACTCACTTGTACTGTAGAATAGAAGTCGGAAAGCAAAGAGTCCGAAGGTATCTTAATTATTTCGGCATTGGTTTAATGACTTTCCGTATTTGCTGACTTACGGACTAATTGCACAAGAGTGCGACGCAACAGCAGTCAGATATTTATTCAAAAGCCCGGATCAAAAATAATCTCATGAAAAAAATAATACTTGCGCTTTCCATCTTCGCTTGCAACATACAATCCAATGCACAGCTTGATGTTGTAAAGACGATGAACGGACTCGTTTCGGGCACAAACAATGCGACCGGTGATATTAAAATTTTTAGAGGCATTCCTTTCGCGGCACCACCGGTAGGTGATCTTCGGTGGAAGGCACCGCAACGGGCAGCATCGTGGCAGGGTGTTAAAGCGTGCGATGCATTTTCTGCTAGCCCCATGCAGAACAAACCCTCGCCGTTTATGATGTACACGGCGGAGTATTTGATTCCGGAGAAGCCTATCAGCGAAGACTGTTTATACCTGAATGTATGGACCGCGGCAAAATCGTCAAAAGAAAAGCGGCCCGTAATTGTGTGGATATATGGCGGTGGTTTTGTATCAGGCGGCAGCGCCTGCGCAATTTATGATGGTGAACAACTGGCAAAAAAGGGAGTGGTGTTTGTGTCGATCAACTATCGCGTTGGTGTGTTTGGTTTTTTGGCCCATCCTGACCTGACAAAAACATCGGGCGGAAAAAGCTCTGGCAATTTTGCATTGCTCGACCAGGTTGCAGCTTTACAATGGGTGAAAGAAAATATTGCAGCTTTTGGCGGTGATCCGGGTAGGATAACGATTGCCGGCCAGAGTGCAGGTGCATTCAGTGTAAACGCGTTAATGGCATCTCCATTGGCGAAAGGTTTGTTCCAGCGTGCTATTGCCGAAAGCGGGGGCATGTTCAATGTTGATGGAAGAGCCCTTAGCCTGCAGGCAGCGGAAGATAATGGCGTAAAATTTATGCAGTCAGTACATGCGACTTCGATTGGCGAGATGCGCAAAATGAGCGCCGCAGATCTGCAAAAGGCATCCGGTTCTTTTGCTGCAAGCCCCGTAATAGATGGCTATGTGCTGCCGGCAAGTGTGTATGACATATTTAGCAGCGCAAAGCAAAACGATGTGCCCTTACTAACTGGATGGAATGGCGATGAAGGTTTCCCGCCACAAACAGTACCTACGCCTGAAGCCTATAAGACGGATGCGGAGAAAAAATACGGAAGCCTGGCCGGAGAATATTTAAAAGCTTTTCCCGGAAGTGATGAAGCGGAGATAAAGAAGTCGCAGTTTGCTTATGGCCGTGACAATATTTTTGCCTGGCAGAATTACACCTGGGCTAAAATGCAGTCAATGCATGGAAAGAACAAAGCCTATCTCTATCAATTTAATCATGTTGCACCGGCGCAGGAAAAATGGGGCGCGTTTCACTCCTCAGAAATTTGTTATGCCTTACATACGTTACATACATGGCAGCTTCCATTCACCGATGAAGATCACATGCTGGAAGAAGTGATGTCAAGCTACTGGGTAAACTTCGCAACAACGGGAAATCCAAATGGCAAGGGGCTTTCAAACTGGGAAGCTTTTGATCCAAATCAAACACAGGTAATGCTGTTGAACACCGGAAAGCAATCCATGCAACTAATAGCCGCGCGGGCAGAACTGAACTTTATGGATAAATACCAGGATATGTTGCGTAAAAGCAAGTAGCATAGTCGTTTGCTTAAATCGTTGTGCAGTTTCGATTCTCTTCTAAAAAGCGTAATAAATATGGATAGAAGAATATTTTTAAAACTTTCATCGTTTAGCGCTGCGGCTATCGGGCTTTCGTTGCAAGGTTGCGCAGATGATGAGTTGACAACGGCACTTTTTAAACCGGCTTTTTTTTCCCGATTTGCCGATCAACAAACGATTCATAACGCCGGCATTGATTATCTCAAATCTTTTCCTTCGGAAAACAGCAAAAGCAAACTGCAGGACCTGTTAAAAGAAGGAGTCGATGATTCTGCGAGAGACAATTTGCATATTCAATCTGCTATTGATAAAAAAGTGCAGCTTGACTTCGATAATGGCTTCACGGTTATTTCAGATGGATGGGTGTTATCCCTAACCGAAGCACGGCAATGTGCACTTTTTTCACTGCTCTAATTTTTAACTCCATGCATACCGATGCAAGACAACTCGACAATAACACGATAATTGAAGGTGACATCTGTATTGTTGGTGCAGGTGCTGCCGGAATCAGCATAGCCTTGGAATGGATGAACACAAAGTATAAAGTGATTCTACTTGAAGGTGGAGGTTTTGAATACGACGATAAAATGCAGGATCTTTATGCAGGCAAAACAACAGGCCAGCATTATTTCCCATTGAAGTCGGTAAGACTTCATTATTTCGGCGGCACAACCGGCCATTGGGCGGGTTGGTGCTCCCCATTTGATCAGGTGGATTTTAAAGAGAGAGACTGGGTGCCGCATAGCGGATGGCCAATAAAACGGGAAGACATGGATCCGTTTTATGCACGCACCCAGCGTATACTAGATCTCGGCCCTTATGAATACGGATTGGATTACTGGAAAGCGCAAGACCCTGAAATAAAGCCCTTGCCGTTAAATGAAGAAATTGTTTGGAACAAGATGTGGCAGTTTAGCCCTCCGACAAGGTTCAACCAGAAATATAAAGATGTTATTGTGAATGCACATAATATTCACTTGTATACCTATGCCAATGTCACCAACATCGCGGCAAATGAAAATGTATCTTCCATTACACAATTAATAATAAAAAATTTTGAAGGCAAGCAACATACGGTAAAAGCAAAGTATTTTATTATTGCTTGTTGCGCTGTTCAAAATGCGCGGTTGTTACTTGCATCCAATGAACAGTCACCGAAAGGCCTTGGCAACGACAATGATAATGTTGGCCGTTACTTTATGGAGCATATTGAAATAAAGGCTTCAGAGCTATGGCTTGCTAACCCGGCTTCAGTGAAGTTGTATATGTGGCAGCAAGGTGTAAAAGCAAGGGCCGAACTGGCTATCAGCGAAAAGATGCAACAGCAGCATAAAATTCTTAACGGTACGGCTTCACTTATTCCGCTTGAACTGGCAAGAAACCAGCAATCATTTATTGAAACATGGTCAGAGGATGAAGCCGAAAATAAAAGGACGATGAGTGGCTATGGCTCTAAGAAAGCCGACCTGAAAATCCCTTCGGACTTTAACGCTTTCCAACTATTTACACGGATAGAGCAGGCACCAAATCCCAACAGCCGCATTACGCTCGGCACAGAGAAAGATGCACTCGGCGTACCCCGCGCTTCCTTGCACTGGGAGCTGACAGGATTTGAAAAAAGAAGCATTCGTAAAATTCATGAACTGATAGGACAGGAGGTTGGCCGGGCTGCCAATGGGCGTGTACAGATGCTCAGTTATCTTCACGATGCTAAAGATGAAAGCTGGCCAAAATTCACAGGGGGCGGGTGGCATCATATGGGCACCACACGTATGGGTAACGATCCAAAGAAAGCTGTTGTCGATTCCAATTGCAAAGTGCACGGAATAAACAACCTGTTTATGGCTGGCTCCTCCTGCTATGTAACCGCGGCTGCGCCAAATCCAACCCTGACATTAATAGCGTTGTCGTTGCGACTTTCTGATCATGTGAAAAAGCAAATCAGCAACACTTGATTTACCTTAAGAAGTGATTAAATTATTCAAACTTTTACGCATGCAGCACTACAAAAAAAATTTTGCACTGTTATCGTTATTATTAATCGTTGCAATCATTGGTTCGGCGCAAACAAAGAGTTTGTTCAATGGCAAAGACCTCAGTGGCTGGCATGTTGATGTTCCCGAAATGGATACAAACGCAAATGCCATCAACCCATTTATCGTGCGCAACGGCATGCTTGTGAGCCTTGGTACACCTCAGGGACACCTCATTACCGACGCCGTGTATCACGACTACAGGTTGGTGGTCGAATACCGGTTTGCCGGCATGCCGGGCAATTGTGGTGTGTTGCTCCACGCATCTACGCCAAGGGCTTTATATAAAATGTTCCCGAAATCAATTGAAGCGCAAATGATGCACGACAATGCAGGTGATTTTTGGTGCATCGTGGAAGATATTACTGTGCCCGATATGGAAAAACGGCGTGGGCCTAGAGCTGAATGGGGAATAACCGAAGGCAAAGGCAGAAGGATCATAAATCTTACCGATAGCTCAGAAAAAAAAGTTGGGGAGTGGAATACAATGATTATAGAATGTGTGGGCAGCTCCATAAAGGTTTGGGTGAACGGCGATCTTGTAAATTACGGTTACGATTGCACCGCCAGCAGAGGCAACATTGCCGTGCAGGCAGAAGGTTCAGAAGTTGAATTCAGGAAACTCGAAATCAGTCCTATAAAAAAGCTTACAAAATAAATTGAGCAGATTTTTCGAGGAGAATTTTATGTACCGGGCTACAGTGTTGCTATTAGGCTTTACTTGCGTCGCACACTTGTACGGTTGATCCTTTTCCCGGCAGAAATAAACTGCCAGGGTTTCAGCTTTCACAAAAGTGGCTGATATAATCGGCGTTAAACCATCATGCATATATCGTCCATGTGCAGGTAATGCCAACGGAAAAATTTCTTGACAAATGATCTACGCCAAATATGGCTCTCGAATGAACACCTCTTTCTCCAAGAATATTCACAAAAAGATCTGAAGCGCCATCAACCAGCTTTGGCGCCTCCATCCAATCAGCAGTTGCACGGTAATACGCATCAACATGATTAAGTCCGGCAACTTTATCTAAGCCTATTGCTGCATCGATATGGGCGAGCACATTAATCGCGCAAAGCTGCATTGCTTTATAGCCGTCTTCTGTTGTAAGATCTTTGCCGAGTACGCCTTTGTACAACATCTCCTCATTAAACTTAGGAAACTGTATAGCTACATAAGCGATATTGCCCCGAACATTCACGACAACATAGTTGCCCGCGGGTTTCGAAAGCGCAGGCAAACGAAGGCCGAGTTTTTCCAGCCTTTCTTCAAGTGAAAATTGATTGATCATCAGCTTGAAATTGAATTATGAGTTTGCTAAACTATGACATTAAAAATATTCGGCTTGGCAAGTTTGTTTGGCTTGAAAATTCTAAATTCACATAATTATTATACTTTCGACAAAATATTTCAGTCTGAAAAAACTGATAGCCATAACACTGCTAATCATACAATTCTTCACTATCGGTGGGTATGCTCTCTTATTTGAATACTTCGTAACGCAATCCGATGACAGAATGATTCTGTCTCTCGAAAAGAATGATTATAGTGAGGCAGATCTTGTACAGATAAAAGTTCCAGTTAATCTACCTTATTTCACTGATCAAAAAGAATATGCCCGTGTGGATGGCGCAATTGAATTGGATGGAATTCAGTACAACTATGTAAAACGGAAAATATGTAACGATACATTATACTTACTGTGCCTTCCTAACCAGGATAAAACCCGAATAACCGATGTGAAAAATAACTATGCCAAAGAGGCGAGCGATTTTCCTTCCGGCAAAAGGCAAAGCGAGCCACAGGGTAAGAAAAATATCTTTAATACAGACTATAATTGTATTGCAAATCCTAATCTGAATATTCCGCTTTCGCCGATACTGAGTGTGAGCGGCTACTTTATTGTTGATCTTCCCGACTACTTTATTGCCGTTCCTTGCAAACCACCGGAATCTTTCGGCTAATTTCAATAGCACGGTATCTACACAAGTTTAATGTCTTTGCCTTTCTCATCATTGCCGGCAATATTCCGGCTTGTAATTGCTGTTTTTGCCGTACGAGCATGGTCAGGCAGCAATGAACAATGGCTTTATAAAGAATAATATTGAGCTGTATTGGCAGTTTGATCTTTGCTGCAATGAACCAATTGTTCGTCGCCGGTAAAATCATTTGTTGCCAGGTTCAGGTGCATATTGTTACGGACGCACACGGGTGCGACGCAAGTAAAGCCGAACAATGAATAAAAGGTGGATCAATTAAAAATATTCATCCAAAAGTCTTTTTAAAGTATAATTATGAAAATTTCTACAGAGCCAATTGGCAGTATTCCACGTCCGGGGTATTTAACAGATGCCATGCGTGCATTTGCAATAAACGAAATAAAAAAAGATGAGCTTGCAGGGCTTTTTGATAGAGCGCTAGAGGAAACCATACGCCTATTTGAAGCAACAGGGTCACCGGTAATTACAGATGGTGAACAGACAAAACCAAGCTTTGCAACTTACCCCGTTCATGGCTTGCAAACGCTATCTCCCAACGGCGTCGTAATACCTTTTGCCGATGGACATACGAGGCAGCTTCCTAAAATAACAAGCGGGCCATTTAGATACCAGCATTATGCAGGCGACTATTTAAAGAAAGCAAAAAGTCTTACCGGTTTACCGGTAAAACAAGCCGTGATCTCCGCCTCCGCATTAAGCCTTTTGTATCCGCAGGAAGGTATCGACGGGTATACGAGGGATCAATTTATAGCCGATCTGCTGAATGCAGCGGAAGCGGATATCAGAAACTGCTTGAATGCTGGGGCGTATAATGTGCAGATTGATTTTACAGAAGCAAGACTCTCCGTAAAACTTGATCCATCAAAAGGTTTGCTCAAGGCCTTCATTGATTTGAATAACCAGGTGCTTAACCGTTTTACTGAAACAGAAAGAAAACGAATTGGAGTGCATACATGTCCGGGTGGAGATCATGATTCAACGCATAGCGCAGATATCAGTTATACAGAACTTCTGCCTCATCTTTTTGAACTGAATGCGGGCAATTTTTATCTGGAATATGCAGCAGAAAAGGATAAGCAGTCTGTACTGCGGGCCATAAAAGAAACCGCGAAGCCCACACAGAAAATTTTTATCGGTGTAACCAATGTGCTTGATCCAAGAATTGAAACCGCAGAGGAGATAAGAGACATTATATTGGAAGCTGCAGAGATAATTCCAATACAACAGTTGGGTACTACCGATGACTGTGGCTTTTCTCCATTTGCAGATGATGCATCCACTTCAAGGGAAACTGCTTTTGAAAAAATAAAAGCAAGACTTGCCGGAACAGCATTGGCCGAACAAAAATTTGCATAACAACTATTGTCATGAATAACTTTTCTTGCTTTGAATAAAGTAGTTGCCATATTCTTACTAACGATACAACTGTTTAATCTAACAGGGTATTCCATTTTCTTTGAATACCTCGCCGATGCGAACGACAGGCAAACTGTGCAGCAACTCGATAATGGCAACTACGATAGAGAAGACCTGATTGAAATTAAAATTCCTGTGCAGCTTCCTTATTATAATGAAAGTGATTTTGAACGATATGATGGTGAAATTGAAGTTGGGGGAATTCACTACAATTTTGTTATGCGCAGAATATTTGCCGATACGCTATATCTTTTCTGTTTGCCTAACTATGCTAAAACAGATTTGTATAAAGCCAGAGATGATTACGCGGCAAACGCTGTCAGTAACGATTTATCTACCCCGGGCAAAAAAGCTGCAGAGTCTCCGGCAAAGAAAAACTTATCGCTTCATGAGTATTGCAGGCAATTGCAGCCGGCACAGTTTGCACCTGTGCCTGCGTGCGCTGCTGTGCATGAAAACATATTCGCTTCTCCTTTAACCTACTGCTATATCGCCTCGCCGTCCAAACCTCCTGAATCTGCTGCCGATTTTTTGTAACAGCCTGAACATACATTACATACCACACACTGCCCCGCAATAACCATGTTTTATGCATGGCTTTGATTGCTACAAATGCAAGTGGTATGTGTTTACTCATATTAAGCCGGCGAAAGTTTGCTAAGCATCTTTTGCGTGCAAAGTTTATAACATCGTCATGGCGACAAATGCGAGCTGTTACAAAATGTGGAGAGGACTAGTTTGTAATTCAACCTGCATTGAGGCAGGCAATAAATTAATTTTTTATGAAAGAGAGAAATACGAAAACTAAAATATCAATATTTATCCTGCTCACCATGTTTTGTGCATGTGGTGATAACACAAACTCAAACACAGAAATGATTGGCCTGCTTTCTTCTATTGCAAAATATGAATACCAGGTACAAAATAATTTTAGCCCCAAAGCGCAATTGGCGTACTACGATTCGGTGATTAATACAACATATAGCACGTCTGAAATGCTATCAGCAAAATATTGTAAAACCAGCGCATTGCTTCAGTTAGGCGATGAACAACAGTCCGCATCAATGCTCGAAGAGTTACTCACGTTTATTAATCCCGCAGATATTTCGCATGTTAGACTGATGAAGAAAGACCTTGCAATCGCTTACCTGCGTGTTGGCGAGAGATCAAACTGCATATACAACCACGCTTCTCAGTCCTGCCTTTTTCCAATAAAAGGCAACGGTGTATATTTTGATAAAAGAAGACCGGAAAAAGCAATCGCGATATATGAAGAACTTCTTAAGAGTGATCCGGGCGATCTTGAATCAAGATGGTTGCTCAATATCGCTTACATGACTGTTGGTAAATATCCGCAAGGGGTGCCTGCCGATTATCTTATTAATGGCTTGGATGATGATGATACTTCCCGCATAGTAAAACCATTTGTTGATGCGGCAGTAAACACCGGGCTAAATACAAAGAATATGGCCGGTGGCAGCATCATTGAAGATTTCAATAATGATGGCTATCTCGATATCGTTACTTCTTCCTGGGATCTTCTCGAAGGCATGCACTATTGCCGCAATAACGGCAACGGAAGTTTTACAGATGTGTCTGACTCATCGGGGCTGCAGGCATTCACAGGAGGACTGAATATTATGCAAACAGATTATAACAACGATGGTCTTAAAGATATTTTTGTTTTGCGGGGCGCGTGGAAAGGCATGTATGGAAGAGAACCCAATTCTTTATTGCGCAATAATGGTAACGGAACTTTTACAGATGTTACCAGGCAAAGCGGTTTGCTTTCATTTCATCCTACTCAAACGGCTACATGGAACGACTTTAACAACGATGGATGGCTCGATGTTTTCATTGGCAATGAATCAGCAAGCGTATACGATAATCAGGTTTGTGAATTATTTATTAATAATAAAAATGGCACTTTCAGTAGTGTAGCGGAGCAAAGTAATGCCAATATCAACGCTTTTGTAAAAGGTGTTACATCCGGTGACTATGATAATGACGGATGGCCGGATATTTTTCTGTCAACAATGGACGATAAAAAAATATTGTTGCACAATGAAGGCATCCGCGATGGCACTGTACATTTTAAAAATGTTACGCAACAGGCAGGACTGAGCACCTGCCAGGCCCGCACTTTCCCTACATGGTTCTGGGATTATGATAATGATGGCTGGCTTGACTTACTAGTTTGCAATTACCAGTTCAAAAATTCACTAGCCTACTATTCCGCAGCAGAAGCGTTGCATATGACTGTTGGAAATTCGGGTAAGCAATTTCTTTTTAGAAACAAACACGACGGAACTTTTGAAGATGTTACCGATAAGGTAGGACTCAACAAAGTTGCCTTTACAATGGGCGCCAACTTCGGAGACATAGACAATGACGGGTATCCCGATATTTATCTTGGCACCGGCAATCCGCTTTACCAATCGCTTGTTCCAAACAAGATGTTTAAAAATGTTGACGGCAAAAAATTTATCGATGTTACATCGGCTGCGAGGGTGGGAAACCTGCAGAAGGGCCATGGCGTTTCCTTCGCCGATCTCGATAACGATGGCGACGAAGACATTTATGAAGAAATGGGTGGCGCTTATCCTGGCGATGCTTACCAGAATTCTTTATACATCAATCCTGGGCAGAACGATAATAATTGGATTAATCTGTCACTCGAAGGAGTCAAATGTAATAAGACAGCCATTGGCGCAAGAATAAAAGTTACGTTTAAAGAAAATGGTATTGCAAGATCTGTTTATCATGATGTGAATTCCGGTGGCAGTTTTGGTGCAAATCCATTGCTGCAACACATCGGTATTGGCAGTGCTACAGAGATCGAAAGCATAGAAATAAAATGGCCGGTAAGTAATACGGTCCAGCGATTCACGCAGGTAAGGCCAAATCAAAATCTAAAAATAAAAGAAGGTAACAGTGTATATGCAAGTATTTCTCTGCGGCGAGTTGATTTTACTTCTTCGGCTTCAGGATTGATCAGCTGCGCGCCTGCGCATTGAGTATAAATTTTTTGGTGCCGGCTTTGGTATACTATGGCATCGCCTGTTGTGTCACTCACTTGTGCTTTTGGAACAAAACTGAACAGCCGGCGTTTGAATAACGTCAAATTGTTAGTTGCTGTGTCGCAATACAGAATTGCCGTTGCATAAACTTGCTACTGCACAAGTGTGCGACGCAACAGAAGCCTCATGCTTGTTCCAAAGCCCGGCCCATAAAAATAAAATTCAAATGCTAAGCTGTTTTACTTTTTTGAACGAGGTATAAACCGGTAACAACAAATGTCACGCCGATGAAAGTGTACAAACTGATGGGCTCGTGCATTACAACAGCCGCGATGGCAAATCCAACGATTGGACAAAGGAACAACCAGAAGGAAGCTTTCACGGGATTATCTCTTAGCAGGTATAGCCACAGTTGTACGGCGGCAATCGACACAGGGAAAACAAGCCACAAGACCGACCCGATCCATTTGAGGTCATAACTGTTTTTGCTGCTATCATAAAAGAAAAGGAGAAAGGGCACAAGAAATGCGCCACCGAGTAGTGTTTGCCAGCCATTAATGGTAAGCATCTTCAGGTCGTTCCATTTTTTTTCGGAAAAATAAATGGCGCCTGCAGAGTAAGAGATCATACTTATGAGCAGAATGGCCATGCTTTCAGGTGTGGCGTAGCTTTGTTCGAGTAATGGCAACGCGGCGATAACAATACCCGCAGCACATAAAATAAGACTTAGAATTGTTACAGGTTTAATTGGCTTTTTTAGCCATATCGCCGAAAGAAGGCTGATAAAAACCGGGTTTGTTCCGATCGATAAAGATCCAAGCCCCGCGGCCATGCGTTGCATGGCGATAACATACAGGCCGAGATAGATACTGATGTTAAGCAAACCGTAAATGGCAAGCTGTTTCCATTCATTTTTTTGCGGCAAGCGGTTTTTGAATACTACATGCGACACTAAAAGCATAAGCGTTCCGGCAATAAAAAAGCGCGTTACTGCAATTACAAATGGCTGAGCCGATTCAAGTCCAATTCTTGTGGCAACAGCGGCAGAAGGCCATAAGATGGAAAAGCAAATGCCTGCAAGTAAAAGCCTGATAGTATGTTTTGGATGCTGTTTCAGAATGCCAAAAGTATTTGTGCACTGCGAGATAACAAATTATTCTATTTTACTTTCTCAGGTCGACAATACGCTTAAGCTTGCCGCCTTCGCTTTTGGGAATGCTGCTGAGGTCGCGGAGTTGAATATCCATGCTTAAGCCAATATTGCTTTTTATTCTTTCGTGCAAGCCATGTTTCAATTTGTCGAGATAGAGATTGCTCTCGCCAAGTGTTTCAATAGAATTACCTATTTCGCGGTAAATATATTCGCTTAACTCAATGGCAACCGTCACTTTGTCGAGATTGTTTTCACGCTCTACAATTAACTGGTAGTTGTTGGAAAACTCGGGATGATGTTCTAGCAAGGCTTCTACTTGTGTATGAAATAAATTAACGCCGCGGATGATAAGCATATCATCATGACGGCCCTTAATGCCGCTCATTTTAACGTGGGTCCTTTTTGATGCTTTGTCGTAAAATAAACAGCATATATCGTTGGTCATGTAGCGCATCAGCGGCATGCCGGTTTTGGTAAGTGTTGTGAAGACAAGAATTCCATCACGGCCTTCTGCCAATGGTTGTTTTGTTTCCGTATCAATTACCTCAGGATAAAAATGATCTTCCCAAATATGGCTGCCGTTTTTTTCTTCAAAATCTTCCTGGGAAATGCCGGGGCCGCATATTTCACTAAGGCCATAAATATTGGTGGCAATAACGCCCAGTTTCTGTTCCACCTCTTTGCGAATGGCCTCTGTCCATGGTTCTGCGCCAAGCACTGCATATTTAAGATTGATCTTTTTTAACCGGGGGTCTTCGTTCCTTATTTTATCTGCAAGCACCAGCGCATACGATGGTGTGCATGAAATAATTTCTGCGCCAAAATCTTGCAGTAACATGATTTGGCGTTCGGTCATTCCGCCCGAAACTGGTATAACTGACATGCCCAGTAATTCAGCTCCATAGTGTAAACCAAGGCCGCCGGTGAATAAACCATAACCATAGGCGTTGTGTAATTTCATACCGGGTTTTGCGCCGGCGCAACATAAAGACCGTGCGACTGTTTCTGAAAAAATATCAAGATCGTTTTTTGTATAGCCAACAACTGTTGGCTTGCCGGTGGAACCCGAACTGCAATGTATGCGAATGATATCCTCGTGTGGTGCTGCAAATAATCCGAATGGGTAATTGTTGCGCAGGTCATCTTTGGTTGTTAATGGCAGCAGCTGTATATCGTGAATGCTTTTGATTTTGTTTATGTTGATATTTTTTTCATCCCATAGCTTTTTATAAAAAGGCTGGTTGCGGTACATGTACTGTAACTGCTGAACAAGTTTTTCCGATTGTATTTTCCGCAATGCATTAACAGGCATTGTTTCTATTCTTTCATTGAAATACATGAACGTGACTATTTTTTTAAAAATAAAAGATAGGTAAAGTCATTTAAAAGGCGATAAGCATTAGTTCGTTATCTTTCAAAATCATAATATAAAAGTATGGAAGCTGTTTTACTTCACGCCGCAGGTTGTTTGTTAGGAGAGGGCCCCATGTGGCACAAAGAGCGTGGTAGTTTTTTCTGGGTCGATATTGATGGTAAAGCATTTTATGAGTACAATTTTCTTACTGGCGATGTAAAGAAAAGACAGCTCAATCACAGGGTGAGCCTGGTAACGAAATACAAACACTTTAACGACCGGTTGTTGCTAGCGGTACAGGGTGGACTTGCGTTATACGATCTAACCACCGAAACATTTACCTGGCACGCAGATATTGAAAAAGAAATACTCATGCACCGGACAAATGATGGCGCGGTTGACTGTAATGGAAATTTATGGGTGGGAACTATGCACCGGCAGTTTGTACAGGGCGCTGGTGCGCTGTACCGCATCGATCAACAACTCAATGTCGAAAAAAAACTCGAAGGCGTTACCATATCGAACGGGCTCGTTTGGAACTACGATCACACGAAAATGTATTTTATCGATACGCCGCTGCATACGGTACGGTCATTTTTGTTTGACTCGGCGACAGGAGCCCTGCAGTTCGAAAAAAATGCTGTTGAAATTGACAAAGCTACCGGTTCGCCCGATGGTATGTGTATTGATGAAGAAGGCATGCTCTGGGTTGCCCAGTGGAATGGCTTTGGGGTGTATCGTTACAATCCCGGTACCGGACAACTGCTCGGTAAAATATCGGTGCCAGTGCCGCAGGTGAGTGCATGCGCATTCGGCGGCCCCGAACTCGATACAATGATCATTACCACAGCACAGGAAAATTTTTCAGAAGAAGACAAAATAAAATATCCACTTAGTGGAGGCCTTTTTATGGCAAAGCCCGGTGTACGGGGCTTTGACCCGGAAAGATTTAAATAGTAATACAGCTTTTTGAACCGCGCAAAAAACAAGCTTCAGCTCTTGTTGCGTCGCACACTTGTACGTCTGAACAGCCATGAGCTTTGCGCTTCAACGTGAATTGTGGCCCTGGATTAAATAACCACCTACCATCTAAACTTGCAGCGAATAGATTTACCGTACAAGAGTGCGACGCAACTGGTGTTGCCACTGGTACCGATGCCCGGCACAAAAAATCTTAACCAAATTTTGCGGTAACTATTTTAACTAAATCGCCTTGTGGCAGTCGAATTGACTGTTATTTTTTAAAACGTAATATCATGCGAAAACAAATATTGGTTTGCATGCTGCTGGCAATATCGGCTTGTAGCGGTGTAAATGCTGCTTACCATTTTGAAGCCGGCGACGGCACTGCAAAGCCAAAGCTGTCGGGCATTGGCTTGCGCCGCTTTAACTGGCTTAACACAGCCAACCCGGATTGGAGCTTTATTAAGATCGTAGATAACTATGTGATAAACGTAAGGTTTGAAGAGGTAAGCAAAGCGCCTGCTGTAAACGACTGGACGGCGATCGATACTGTGCTGGCGTTTGCCGATCGTGCAAAGAAAAAGGGGATAGATATTCATTTTAAACTGCGGTTTGCAACTGGAATATTTGCACCGCAGTGGATGAAAGAAAAGTATGGTAAGTTTTTACTTCCGGGCAAGATGTTTGAAGATGCTGGCTGGACGGAAGGTGCCGATCCCAATTGCATAAAATGGTGGGATGATGGGTATCTCGATGCATGGGCGCAGTTCATGGCCGAGGTGGCGGCGAGGTACGATAATAATCCATACATCAGCGAGATCGTTATTAGTGGCACGGCAGCTGGTACTGCCGAACCATTGAGTCTTGCTATATCAAATGGCGGTGAAGGTGCCGAAAGAAGGGATGCATACCTTCAGGCAGGCTGTACAGATGAAAAAATGCAACACGCCATTTATCGCAGTATCGATGCGATGAAAGTTTTTAAACAAACAAATATTGGCCTGGCACTGAATACCTATATACACCTTAACCAAAATACTTTTCCTGATAACGAAGTGTCAAAGAAAATCGGCGAATATGTATGTGAAAGTTTTGGCAACCGTGCCGTGCTTGGTAACAACGGCCTTCGCACAGGCGATGCGCCCGGCATGCATGGTAAGGATTGGTCGCCAGGTGGTAAAATGTACGAACTTGAAATGTTTTACCTGCAGATGCATAAAAAGTATGGCAGTGGTATTTATAACCAAACGGCTTCTACCAAACAAATGGGCGGGTATGAATTCTGGACCGCTTCTCTTGACAATGGCGCAGCATTGAGTTCCTCTTTTGTTGAACTTCCGGAAACGGAAAAGTCTATCAAAAGCCGCTTAACATTAGAACAGTTGCAAAACTATAGAGAAGCTTACAAAAAGAATGAGTAGGAAAGAAGCAAGTCTTTGGTAAAAAGCCTTATTGATTTCAATAGGGCTTTTTGCTTTTAAAAAAGATAACAAAAATAACCCATTTTTCTTTCGGTCTTTAATGATTCTTATCATCAGGTATTGTGACAAAACTCATTAGTTAGGTATTAGCCCCAGCGTAATTTTAGCTCGAACTGCAAATATCCGCTTATGAATATAGATTTTCACACACCGAAGCATGAAGTGCATAGCTGGATAATCAATTATGTAAAAGATCAGTTGGTTCAACTTCACCAGAAAGACAAATCAATGTCGAAAGCCGAGGTTTTTTTCCGCGAAGAGAACCCCGAAGATGGCGGCCACAAAATATGTGAAATAGCACTTGCAATTTTTGGCGATTCCGTTTTCCTGAGCCGTGGGTCTGATAGTTTTGAGAAAGCTTCGCGATTGCTGATGGATGCAGTTAAAAAGCGTTTAGACGAGCACACAAAACTCCGGAACGAACCACCCGATCTCATCACAAGCACAGTAAAGGTTTGATACTACTAAACAGGTGAACAAAGAAGCTTTTATGACGATTCCGTTAATGCATGCAGAAGCCCTGAGCGTAGCCGATTTCAGGGAAATGAAGATGACAAGTCCTGCATTCACGGATGGCGAAGCTATTCCCGAACGATATACGTGCGATGGCAAAAATATTAACCCACCATTTGACCTCGATAAAATTCCTGCTACGGCAAAATGCCTGGCCATTGTTGCCGATGATGCAAATTCGCCTTCAGGTGGCTGGCTGCATTGGCTGCTATGGAATATCCCTGTAACGCATCATTTAAAAGAAGGCGATGTTCATGGAGAAAAAGGTATCAACGATTTTGGTCGTTATGGCTATGGCGGTCCATGTGCGCCCGATGGCCTGCATTATTACACTTTTAAAATTTATGCATTAGACGCGTTGCTTAACCTGCCTGTAACAGTTACTAAGCAAGAGTTCGTAAAAGAAATGAGCTGGCATATTGTAGGGTATGCTGAAATGACGGGTAATTACAGGCGCAAATAAAGTCACTGAGTTTTAGTTTTCGATAATCCCTGGCCAAGTCTTTGGCCGGGGCCTTTTTTTGGGAGCCGGGCTGTAGTGCACTTGGCATCGGCTCCTGCGTCGCACCCTTGTACCGTAAAACAACGCTCAGCTATCAACTGCACACTTTGTATCGGTTTTAGCTTCGTAATGCTCCGCAGTACAAGAGTGCGACGCAACGAAAGCTCAATATTTATTCATAAGCCCGGTACAAAAAATATCAAAAGACTTATCTTTAAGCCGCTTGCCTGCATATCACAGGCCTCACAATTATGCAACAAAACTTACGAAGTGCCAAATGGTTTGGGCGCAAAGGGAAAGATGGTTTTATCTACCGGGCATGGATGAAAAACCAAGGTATTCCTGATTACGAATTCAATAACAAACCTGTAATTGGCATTTGTAATACATGGAGTGAATTAACTCCTTGTAACGGCCACTTCAGGGATCTTGCCGAAAGTGTAAAGCGCGGTGTGCTGGAAGCCGGCGGTTTTCCGGTGGAGTTTCCCGTGATGTCGCTCGGCGAAACACTGATTAAGCCAACGGCCATGCTTTATCGTAACCTCGCCAGCATGGATGTGGAAGAATCCATTCGTGCCAATCCTGTCGATGGCGTTGTGCTATTGTGTGGTTGTGATAAAACAACTCCCTCGTTAGTAATGGGCGCATGCAGCGTTAATATTCCAACGTTGGTTGTATCAGGCGGACCGATGCTTACCGGTAATTACAAAGGGAAAAAAATTGGTACAAGTGATCTCTGGCGTTATGCTGCATCGATTAAAGAAGGAACAATGCAGGAAGATGAACTTGTTACCATCGAATCAGCTATGTGCCGCAGCAATGGACATTGCGCCGTTATGGGCACGGCTTCCACGATGGCCAGCATGGTGGAATCACTCGGACTTACATTACCGGGCAATGCGGCAATTCCGGCAGCAGATGCGCGAAGAAAAACCTTTGCACAACTCAGCGGCCTTCGTATCGTGGAAATGGTAAAAGAAAATTTAAGGCTTAGCGATGTGCTCACCCGGAAAGCCTTTGAAAATGCAATAATGGTGAATGCTGCCATCGGTGGTTCTACCAATTTTGTGATTCATCTCATCGCCATTGCACGAAGAATTGGCGTTGAGCTTAACCTCAAAGATTTTGATGCACTGTGCAGGAATATTCCTCTGCTTGCCAATATCCAGCCCAGTGGAATGTATTTTATGGAAGACCTGTTTTATGCAGGCGGCTTGCCTGCCATAATGAAAGAATTAGACACACAATTACACGGCGATTGCATTACTGTAAATGGAAGAACCGTAAAAGAAAATATTGCGACGGCCGAATGCTACAACCGCGATGTTATTGCAACTGCCGGGGACCCTTTTAACAATGCAACAGGCCTTGCCGTATTGTATGGCAATCTTTGCGAAAATGGCGCGGTAATAAAACCATCTGCGGCAAACCCGCACCTGATGCAACACACAGGCAAAGCGGTAGTGTTTGAAAATATTGAAGATTTTAAGGCGCGAATTGACAGCGACGACCTGGATGTGGATGAAAACAGTATCCTTGTGTTAAAAAATGTTGGGCCAAAAGGATATCCCGGCATGCCCGAAGTGGGCAACATGACCTTGCCAAAAAAATTGCTGCAATTAGGCATTACAGATATGGTGCGCATCTCAGATGGCCGCATGAGCGGAACCGGCTTTGGAACAGTAGTGTTGCACGTTTCTCCCGAAGCAGCCGCGGGTGGTAACTTCAGCGTTGTTGAGAACGGCGATCTTATAACGCTCGACGTGGCTGCACGCACACTTCAGTTAAAGGTAAGCGATGAAGTGTTGACCAGCAGAAAGCTGGCATGGAAGCCTTCGCCAAAGGCAACCGAACGAGGTTATGTAAGCCTTTACATTGATCATGTTTTGCAGGCCCACGAAGGCGCCGACCTTGATTTTTTGCAGGGCGGCTCTGGTGCAAATGTTACTCGTGATTCGCATTGATTTTCTGTCAGCCGATCTTTTGTATTTCATAGCATCGCCGGTTGCGTCGCACACTTGTACAAAGGCGCTTTCTTCGGCAAGAATGTGGCAGCAATAAAAAATATCGGGGTAAACTAAATTGGGTATATGTCAATAAAAATATTTAATGAGTCTGTTGCTATTGTAACCGGAGCCGGGCAAGGTATAGGTTTTGAGATTTGCCGCCAGCTTGCATTACAGGGGGCGGCTGTTTTGCTTAATGACATGGATGAGGCGCTTACAGAACAAGCGGTAAACAAAATAAAAGGAGAGGGCGGAACATGCATGGGCATGATCGGCGACGCATCAGACGTGGTTTTTATCCAGCAAATGGTTGATACTGCCGTATCCCGTTTTGGTAAGCTGAATATCGTAATTGCCAACGCCGGCATAACGCTGTTTGCAGATTTTTTTGATTATACACCTGAAGCATTCAGTAAAGTGATGCAGTTAAACCTTGCTGGAAGTTTTTTCCTTGCACAATTTGCAGCCGCACAAATGAAAGAACAGCAAAAAGGCGGAAGTGTATTGTTCATGAGTTCTGTAGTTGGGCACCAGGCGCACAAAAACCTGGCTGCATACGCTATTACAAAGGCTGGCCTTGAAATGCTGGCAAAAAACCTGGTTGTTGAACTCTCGCCATACAATATTAACGTAAACGCAATTGCACCGGGAGCTACGCTTACGGAGAGAACACTGCACGATACAGCTTACGAAAAAACCTGGAGCCGCATTACACCCATGGGCCGGCCGGCAACTACTGCTGACATAGCCAACGCTGCTTTATTTATGGTTGCACCTGCTTCAAGACATATTACCGGGCAGAGTCTTGTTATCGACGGCGGTTGGACCAGCGTAAGCCCATCGCCATATTAAATCTTCCATTCAAACCAAGCTACCATGAACAAAGGCCAAAAGAAGATATTTATCTCAAGGATTATTCCCGATGCTGGTATTACCCTATTACGAGACGCAGGATATGTTGTTGACATTTGGCAGGAAGACAGGCCAATACCACAAGACTTGTTCATTCAAAAAGCAAAAAATGCCAATGCAATCATTTGCCTGAGTGCTGATACAATTGACGGCAATTTTCTACATGAATGCAACCACCTTGAAATTATTTCGCAATTCGCGGCTGGCTATGACAATATTGATATTTCCACTGCTACAGAACTTAGAATACCTGTAGGAAATACGCCCGGCGCAATGAGTAATGCAACTGCCGACATTGCATTTGGGTTAATGATCGGTGTCTCAAGAAAGATGTTTTATATGTTCAAGACTATCGAAAATGGATCGTGGAGTTTCTTCAGGCCGATTGCCCATCTTGGAATGGAATTGAAAAATAAAACGCTTGGTATTTTTGGCCTTGGAACAATCGGGCTCGAAATGGCAAAACGTTGTAAAGCTGCTTATGATATGAATATCATATACTGCAACAGAAACCGCAATGTTACAGCCGAGCGGTTGCTGGATGCCCACTATGTAAGTTTTGAAACGCTCCTGGGGCAAAGTGATGTGCTTTCGGTGCACAGTGTGTTGAGTACACAAACAAAAGGTATTTTCAATCGCACCGCGTTTGAGAAAATGAAACCAACATCCATATTTATAAACACTTCGCGAGGTGGTGTTCATAACGAGACGGATTTGATCCATGCCTTAAAAAATGGAACTATCTGGGGTGCCGGGCTTGATGTTACCAATCCTGAGCCAATGCATAAGGAGAATCCTTTATTGCAGATGGAAAATGTTTGCGTGTTGCCACATATTGGTTCAGCTACGGTGGAAGCAAGAACGGAAATGTCGAGAATGGCAGCGGAAAACATCATACAATTTTATACAACTGGCAGTTTCAGTAATATTGTAAATGCAACACCGCTGCCATAAAACCTCAAAAGATTTAAGTGCGTAAAAATACACAGCAACTGGTAAAAATGCCTGGAAGCCTTGCTGTGTTGCTGTTTGCAAAAAACTGTTTAAACAAAAGTTTTCATATACCTGGATAAAATTTTATATTTATACTTTAAAACCAATTCGAAAACCAATTCTCCCTGCGCATAAAATAACCAACTTATGCATATTGAGCACACCTCTTTTATTCAAACCAAAAGCTAAACTATGCACCACAAATTCAACCTCAGAAAACTGCTGCTATTTTCTGTTTTTGCTTTGTCGATTATTGCGTACACCAGTTCCTGTAAAAAAACGAATGAACTAAGGGCAAAGACAGACAGCAGCTACGATGATATCACTACAAGCAGGGCAACCGGTAAACCTAATATCATTCTTATTCTTGGCGATGATGTTGGTTTTGAAATTCCTACGGTTAATGGCGGAAGATCATATGAAACACCTAATATTGATGGCATGGCCCAGCAAGGCATGCGTTTCACACAGGCGTATGCATCGCCGCTTTGCTCTCCGTCAAGATTTATGCTGATGACAGGAAAGTATAATTTTCGAAACTATAACGCCTGGGGTGTAATGAACCCTAATGAGAAAACACTGGCCACGCTTTTGAAATCTGCGGGCTACACTACTTATGTTTCCGGCAAATGGCAGTTCGATGGTGGTGATGCTGAAATACGTAGCCTGGGTTTTGACGATTATAGTGTTTGGGATGCGTACGAAAACGATAATTTTTTAGGCTCACATTATAAAAATCCGGCCATTTATGAAAACGGGGCACTTTTGCCTGCGAGCGCCACGCTGAATAAATACGGCGACGACATTTTTACTGACAGGGTGCTCAATTTTGTAAGCGCGAATCGCAACAGGAAATTTTTTGTTTACTTTCCGATTACGCTGGCGCATAAGCCTTTCGGCCCGACTCCGGATGATGCTGCGGCATTTGCTAATTGGGATCCGAGCGATTCAAATTCCGATGCAACATTTTTCCCTTCCATGATTAAATACATGGATAAAAAAATCGGTCAGTTGAACGATTCGTTAAAAGCATGGGACCTGTACAATAATACGATCATCATATTTGCAGGTGACAACGGAACACCAAGCGAAATCGTGTCTAAATTCAATAACAAAGATCTTATTGGTGGCAAGAGCCAATCTAATATTACCGGCACAAGAATACCTATGATGATAACCTGGCCGTCGAAGATTGTGCCGGGAACAGTGAATGGTAATTTGGTAGACTTCACAGACTTTCTGCCAACCTTCGCAGAAGCTGCGGGCATAAGTGTTCCGGCCGATTACGGAACTGTGGATGGTGTTAGTTTTTACAAGCAATTATCGAATGTGAACTCGGCATCGCGTTCGTGGTTGTTCAATCATTACCAGCCACTTTCAAAGGATGGAGAAAATCAGACATTAAAACGTTGGGCGCAAAACAAAATGTACAAACTCTACGACAGCTCAGATAATTTTTATAATATCAAAGACGATCCTTACGAGAAAAAGCCCATAAAGAATTTGTCATTTGGCGAACAGCAAACAAAAGCAACCCTGCGTGGGGTAATCGATGCTGAGCATAACTAACCGCGCAGTTTTGTTTTCATGGTAAAAAAATCACTCATTCGGCTTCGCAGGGCTACGATTTGTACTGTATCACACGCAATTGCAGCATATAGTTCTAAACGGTGCAGTGAGTGACACAACGGAAGATGCCACCGGGAACGAAACGCCAGCTACAAAATATACTTGTAAAATTTTACCAGCGTATGAGGGCGCTCCCCCAGGTAAAACCGCTGCCAAAGGAGGCGAGACAAACAAGGTCGCCTTCTTTTATCCGGCCTTCTTCCCAGGCTTCGCATAAAGCAATCGGGATAGATGCGGCGGTGGTGTTGCCATACTTTTGAATGTTTACAAAAATTTGGTCATCGCGCAACTTCATTTTGTGTTGAACAAACTGGCAGATACGCAGGTTGGCCTGGTGCGGAACAAGCAATGCCAGGTCGGAGGTTTCAAGATTGTTTCTGGTAAGCGCTTCCATGATTACTTCGGGAAATTTTTCAACAGCTTTTTTAAATACTGCCTGCCCATCCATTTGTGGGTAAAAATCATGTTTTGCAATTTGTTCCTGGTTGATGAAAACGTCGGCATAGGGTTTGTCGCTTTTTACCGGTTTTTGATCTTCTGGCAGCCAAACACCGCAATGAAAGCCAGGATTTAGCATGCTGAGAATTTCTGCATTTTTTCCATCGCTATGCAAATGGGCGCTCAGGACTCCCTGCCCGGGTTTTTCTGTCGGTTGTAACACTATTGCACCTGCGCCGTCGCCGAAAATAACCGTTATATTTCTGCCTGCATTGGAGAAATCAAGCCCGAAGGAGTGCACCTCGGCACCAATTACAAGTACATTCTTATAAGTACCGGTTTTTATGAACTGATCTGCAATGCTAAGTGCGTAAACAAAACCGCTGCATTGATTTCTTATGTCAAGCGCGGGGATTTCGTTCATGTCGAACATGCGTTGCAATAAAACGCCGCAGCCAGGGAAATAATAATCGGGGGTGATGGTAGCAAAAACGATAAAGTCAATGTCTTTAGCTGTTATGCCAGCCCTTTCAATCGCGATTTTAGCGGCGTTGTATGCCAGGGTGGTACTGGATTCTTCGTACCGTTTGGCATAATGCCGTTCTTTTATGCCTGTTCGCTCCTGTATCCAGGCGTCACTTGTATCCATTATTTGGGAGAGCTCATCGTTGGTTACTGTTTTTTCGGGTATGTATTTGCCAACACCGGCGACTTTACTTTGTATCATACAGCTGGGGGGATTTAAAGGCAATATAATATAAAAATAAAATTGCCCAAGATTGGCGGGAAAATTGACAAAGTTGTGTAGCTAATTTTATTTTTTTTTAAGGGCAATGGTTGTTTTGCAATCGAAAAGCCAGAAAAAGATATTGATTTTTAAGTTTGGAAAAAGCCTGGCTCAAGAAGTGTGCGCTGCAAATCGTACAAAATAAAACAGCGAAGAAAAAAAACTTCGCTGTTTACGTTGGCCTACCTGGATTCGAACCAAGACAGACAGAACCAAAATCTGTAGTGCTACCGTTACACAATAGGCCAATCCTTTAACGGGCTGCAAAAATAGGGGCATGAACAAAATGTTCCAAATGAATTTTCCGGGCGATAAGCTTTGATTTTTTCTTTGAAAGCTGAATGCTTTACTTTGAAGGTTTTACAACCGGATATTAATATTTGTTGCAGATGTATTCTTCCGTTAAACTAGGTATTAAATTTATTCGTTACTGGTTTTCCGCCGAAAACGGCAAAGGGCATGGCGTTCATTCCCCTTTTGTTTTTGATTTTATCAGCAAAGTATTGAATGACGAGGGCGAATATTATTGTTACAATTCCATTGAACAGCTGCGGGAGGATTTGCTGAAAAACACAACCTTGCTTGAACTGGAAGACTTTGGCGCGGGATCAAGAATGCACGCTTCGTACAAAAGAAGAATAAATGAAATTGCACTCAGCTCGCTAAAACCTAGAAAATTTGCGAGGTTGCTTTTTAGGATGGTTAACTATTACCAGCCTGACAGCGTACTGGAATTGGGAACCTCCCTTGGTATTACAACCGCCTACCTGGCCAGTGCAGATGAACAAAAGCCTGTAACAACAATGGAAGGCGCTAAAGCTGTTGCTGCCCTTGCCGGCAATAATTTTAAAAGACTTGGCCTGAAAAATGTTTCCATTATTGAGGGAAATTTTGACTACAGGTTGCCGCAATTTATAAAGACTGCCGCCAAGGTCGATTTTGTGTACGTAGATGGGAACCATCGCAAAGAACCTACATTGAAATATTTTGAGCTGTTGCTTGAGAAGATTCACGACAATTCCATCATTGTGTTTGATGATGTGCACTGGAGCAGTGAAATGGAGGCCGCCTGGGATCTAATTAAGGCACATTCACGTGTTACACTTTCGATTGACCTGTTTTTTGTTGGGATTGTTTTTTTTAGACCGGAACAAAAAATAAAACAGGACTTTGTAATAAGGTTTTGAAATATTGTTGCGGCCGGAAGCCATTTTGCGCACGCTCTTTATGTGCTGCATAGCGATGAGAACGTTGAAGAGTGCGACGCAACAAAAGGCGAGTCGTGGTTGATTTGCCCGGCCTCCATTTTTTTCCACACTTTTTTTTCATCCTTGGATAAATTATTTTCGGCATGTGTAATTAATGAGATAATTTGAGCACGGCATAATTCAATATTATGATAGCAGGAATTTTAAAAGAACCGGCTGGAGAGAACAGGGTTTCGTTGCTACCTGAACAGGCTGAGGCGCTGATAAAACAAAAAGTGCAGGTTGTTGTGGAAGAGGGTGCTGGCAAAGCAGCATTCGCCGCCGACGGGGCGTACACGGTAAAGGGTTGCGGAATTATGTCAAGAAAAGAGTTGTTGCAACAGGCCGATATGATTTTTTCGTTGAGCCTGCTTTCAAAAGAGGATACCGATTTACTAAAGCCCGGCACCATTGTGCTGGGTATTTTTTTGCCATTATACCATTTCAACATTATTGCCGGCTGGGCTCAAAAGGGGATTACAACTTTTAGCATGGATATGATTCCGCGAACTACCCGTGCGCAAAGTATGGATGTACTAAGCAGCCAGGCAAACATAGCAGGCTATAAAGCGGTTGTGCTTGCTGCCCATTTGTATCCAAAATATTTTCCCATGCTGATGACCGCCGCAGGGAGCATAGCACCTGCAAAGATGCTGATACTCGGTGCAGGCGTTGCTGGTTTGCAGGCAATTGCTACATCGCGCAGGCTTGGGGCAGTTGTGGAAGTATTTGATACGAGGCCGGCAGTTAAAGAAGAGGTAATGAGCCTGGGTGCAAAATTTATTGAGGTCGAAGGTGCAGCAGATTCAAGTAAGGCCGGGGGGTATGCGGTTGATCAAACCGAAGAGTATAAACAGAAACAACAACAGAAAATTTCAGAAGCTGCAGCGAAGGCCGACATTATTATTACCACGGCCCAAATTCCGGGAAAGGCAGCGCCTGTATTGCTTACCGAAGCTTCTTTGAACGTGATGAAGCCAGGATCTATCATTATCGACCTGGCAGCCGCAACAGGCGGCAACACGGCAAGAACGGTGAATAATGAAGCGGTGGTTTACAACGGGGTTACAATCGTTGGCAACAGCAACCTAGCCTCGTCAATGCCTGCGGATGCAAGCAAACTGTATGGCAGGAACCTGCTTAATTTTTTAAAGCTCATCATCGACAAAGAGGCTAACATAAACTTGAATTTTGAGGACGATATCGTGAAAGGCACCTGCATTACACATGACGGAAATATAGTTAACGAACGGGTTAAGGCACTGGTGGCCTAATCAGTTTCCAACGCTGAACTTGTTGTCAACTGATGGTATTTGTTAACCGGCACCTGTACAATTACCATTGCCTGTTGTGCTATAGTGCCGGATTATCCGGCATTACTCACTTATACTGTAATGAGTTTAGGAGCATTGAATAAAACTGTTAATTGGCATAAATAATTTCTTCTTCAGGAGAAAAATAAAAAAGCTTTATGGAAAACTTTCTTTCGTGGATTTATGGGCACCAGGAATACATCTACATAGTAATATTAATGGTGTTTCTGGGCATTGAAGTAATCGGGCGTGTGCCGAGTGTTTTGCATACGCCACTTATGAGCGGTGCCAATGCGATACATGGCGTGGTGATCATCGGTGCCATTATTGTAATGGGAAAAGCAGAAAGCGACAATTATCTCGCTTTAATCCTGGGTTTTCTTGCTGTTATTCTCGGAACACTTAATGTTGTTGGCGGCTTTGTTGTTACAGACAGGATGCTCGAGATGTTCAGGAAAAAAGAAAAGCCTCAAACGCCAAAAGGTGCTTAGCTAAGGGCTTCAAAAGCAAATGAAAACAATTCTTAAAAAATCAAAGGTCCCTGCGGGGATTTAGGGCATGGAAATAAATATTCTAACCGTTTTTTACCTCATTGGCTCAGTAACGTTTATACTGGGGTTGAAGATGCTGTCAAATCCTGATAGCGCGAGAAAAGGTAACCTTATCGCGGCTTCGGGTATGACCATCGCTATTCTCGGCACCATCTTTTTATACAAAGACGAAGAAGGTAAATCACTACATAACTACGCATGGATATTTGCAGGCATCGTCATCGGCGCAGTTGTTGGTACACTGGCAGCGAAGAAGGTAAAGATGACCGCGATGCCTGAAATGGTGAGCTTGTTCAATGGTATGGGTGGCGCATGTGCAGCATTGATTTCTATCGTTGAGTTCAATCACCTGGTAAGAGGGTATGAAACCGGAAACCCTGCAATGCTCTACGATCTTGATAAAACTACAGTTGTAATTATCATGTCGGGACTTATCATCGGGTCCGTTTCATTTGCAGGAAGTATTGTAGCATGGGGCAAACTGAATGGTAAATTCAAAGATTATGCATTCAAGGGCCAACACATTTTTAACCTGCTGCTGTTAGGTTTGGTATTACTCAGCGCAACATGGTTGGTAGTCGCTCCTCCCGAAAACATTTTTCACCTGTTGTTTTATGGCGTGTTTTCCCTTGCACTTACGTACGGAGTGCTCTTTGTGTTACCCATCGGTGGCGCAGATATGCCCGTTGTAATTTCATTGCTTAACTCGTTCACCGGTGTTGCTGCTGCCTGTGGTGGATTTTTGTATGACAACAAACTAATGCTTACCGGCGGCATTCTTGTGGGCGCTGCCGGAACGCTGTTGACTATACTCATGTGTAAGGCTATGAACCGTTCGTTAAAGAATGTGTTGATCGGTTCATTTGGTGCAACACCTACGCACGCTACTGCTCAAAAAGCAGCCGGCAACTACAAAGAAATTTCCGTTAGCGATTGCGCAGTGGCTATGAGTTATGCGCGAAAGGTAATGATCGTTCCAGGGTATGGACTGGCAGTCGCGCAGGCTCAGCACGTGTGCCATGAACTGGAAAAAATGCTGGAAGAAAAAGGCGTAGAAGTAAAATATGCGATTCATCCCGTGGCGGGCCGTATGCCGGGGCATATGAACGTACTACTTGCCGAGGCCGATGTGAGTTATGATAAATTGCTTGAAATGGAGCATGCTAATGATGAATTTAAATCTACCGACGTCGTCCTTGTACTTGGTGCTAACGATGTTGTAAATCCGGCTGCCAAAACAGACCCCGATTCCCCGATTTATGGTATGCCTATCCTGGAAGTGGAAGAAGCAAAAATGGTTGTCGTTAACAAGCGGTCTATGAAGCCTGGTTATGCAGGCATTGAAAACGAACTCTTTTTCCGCCAGAAAACATCGATGCTATTTGGTGATGCAAAATCTGTATTACAGCAATTGGTGAACGAAGTAAAAAGTCTGTAGTTCATAGTCGCATTTTTCTCTACTCCAAAATTTATTTTTTTTCCGGCTTTTGTTCCCTGTGGCATCGCCGGTTGTGTCACTCACTGCACCGTTCAGAACTATATGCAGCAATCGTGAATCATGAAAGAAAATGTGCGAGTTCTCGCCGGTCGTTCACACTTGCCCATTCACGAATCAACAGTACAAGAGTGCGACGCAAGCAAAGCTTAATAGCAGCACTGCAGCCGGGTAAAAAAATATTCATATCAGTTAAAGATTAGGCTTTCAAATTTTAAGCAGCAGATCGTTTCTGCTCTACCTTTACAGTCCTCTAACAATTACACTAAAACTTTCTCTATGGCTTACGTTCCTTCATCTGACCGTTACGACTCAATGAAATATAACCGTTGTGGCAACAGTGGTTTACAATTGCCTGCCATATCGCTCGGACTGTGGCATAATTTCGGCTCCGTTGATGTTTTTGAAAATGGACGGGCTATCGTGCGCCGCGCATTTGACCGGGGTATTACACATTTTGATCTTGCAAATAATTATGGTCCCGTTCCGGGTTCGGCGGAAGAAAACTTCGGCATCATGCTGGCCAAAGATTTTCCCGGCTACCTGCGTGATGAGTTGATCATTTCTTCAAAAGCTGGCTACCTGATGTGGCCGGGGCCCTACGGCGAATGGGGCTCCAGGAAATATTTGATATCCAGTTGCAATCAAAGCCTTAAACGCATGGGCCTCGACTATGTAGATATATTTTATTCGCATCGGCCCGATCCAAACACGCCTCTTGAAGAAACGATGATGGCACTTGATACGATCGTGCGGCAAGGCAAAGCTTTGTATATTGGCCTATCCAACTATGACGCTGTGCAGGCAAAAAAGGCTATCGAAATTTTAAAGAGTTTGGGTACGCCATGTTTAATACACCAACCAAAATATTCCATGTTTGTAAGAGATGCGGAAGCGGGGTTGCTTGATGTGCTTGGTGAATATGGAGTGGGTTGTATTCCATTCTCACCTTTGGCACAAGGGTTACTAACCGACCGTTACCTGAAAGGCATACCCGAAGATTCACGTGCGGCAAAATCATGGGGTTTTTTAAAGGCGGGTGAGATAACTGAAGAGAAACTACATAAAATTATTGACTTAAACGATCTTGCTAAAAAACGCGGACAATCACTGGCGCAAATGGCACTTGCATGGTTGTTGAAAGATAGACGTGTTACCACTGTGTTAATTGGTGCAAGCTCTGTTCAGCAATTGGATAATAATCTTGGAGCATTAGATAATCTCGCATTTACATCGGAAGAACTGGCAGCAATTGAAAAGATATTGAGATCATAGATCAATTGGTTGAAAATAAAAATAAAGCGTGAGATTGCATTAGTCTCACGCTTTATTTTTACGGATTACCGTTCATGGGAACTTACCCGATCTTCTGTCCATTCGTCACCGGTTTGTCGGGTTTTAATAAAACAACGTCGTTGTTTTCATCATATACGCCAAGTAGCAGGCATTCACTGAAGAAACTGGCAATTTGCTTCATCGGGAAATTTACAACGGCAACAACCTGTTTATTGATCAGCGCTTCTTTTCGATAATGGTGCGTTAACTGCGCAGATGATTTTTTGATACCCAGTGGCCCAAAGTCAATGACAAGCTGGTACGCAGGCTTTCTTGCTTTGGGGAAGTCATTCACTTCAATGATAGTGCCGCTTCTTATGTCGACCTTTTCGAAATCGCTCCAGCTAATGAGTGCATCACTCATATGTTTAGTTATTTATTGTTATAGCGTAACTGTACTGCAGTATTTATTTTTATAAAATTAAGTGGCAATTTAGTTTCTTACGTTAACTTTAGTCGCCTTCTTAAAGTGAACAATCAACAATTATATTTCTAACGTAAGCAACCTGACCAACATGCAAAAGAATAACTATCTGCTGCCTTTTATACTTATCTGTTCGCTGTTTTTTTTATGGGCCTTTCTGCACAATATGAATCCAATCTTGATTCCGCATTTAAAAAAGGCCTGTCAGCTTAGTGATACGCAATCATCATTTATCGATTCTGCTGTTTATCTGGGTTATTTTCTAGCGGCAATTCCTGCAGGTTTATTTATACATCGCTGGGGTTATAAGAAGGGAATAATATTCGGTCTTTCCTTATTCGCTGTGGGATCATTACTTTTTATTCCTGCCGCTGATGTAAGACAATATTGGTTTTTTCTCTTTGCACTTTTTGTTGCAGCATGTGGTGCAACATTTCTGGAAACTATAGCTAATCCTTACGCCACGGTGCTCGGTGATCCATCAACTGCCGAACAGCGTTTAAACTTTGCTCAATCATTTAATGGTGTTGGAGCATTCGTTGCACCACTTATTGGCAGCAGGTTTATTTTTTCCGGCGTTGAACATACCAAAGAAGAATTGCAGGGTATGTCGCCTGAGCAGCTTAATGCTTATCTTAATGCTGAAGCATCTACCGTTAAAATACCTTACCTCGTTATCGGCTGCGTGATTATTATTGTAATACTACTCTTCGCTGTTACCAAGTTGCCCGAAGTAAAAGAGGATGACAGCGCCGCACACGGTACAAAATTTTCTTTGAATGTGTTTAAGTTCAGTCATGTCAGGTGGGCTGTGTTCGCAGAGTTTTGTTATGTAGGTTCTCAGGTTGGTGTTGGGAGTTTCTTTGTAAGGTTTTCAAAATATTTAATGGACTTGCCGGAAAAAGACGCTGGGTATTGGTGGGGTTCTATCGCTATGGTGGGTTTTATGGTAGGAAGGTTTGCCGGCACATTTTTTATGCGCTTTATAAAGCCTGCAAAGCTGTTAACCTTATATGCAGTAATCAGTATACTATTAATTGTGTTTGCATTGGTAAACCACAATCAGTATTCGGTGTACGCAGTGATGGCAACACCATTCTTCATGTCGATTATGTTCCCGACAATCTTTGCACTCGGCATAAAAGGGCTTGGAGAAGAAACAAAAATTGCCTCATCATTCCTTGTTATGTCAATCATCGGTGGCGGTGTAATAGCCCCGATTATGGGCTTGATCTCAGATGCAACCGGAAGTATTCAGTCGGCATATATAGTACCCGTTTTTTGCTTCGCGGTAATATTATATTTTGGCTGGAGAGGCCACAAAATAAAAGCAATGGAAACGGTTTAGAGAGTTTTGGAAGCCGGCACCGGCATTTCATGGCGTCGCCGGTTGTGTCACTCACTTCAACGTTCTGAACGTTAATGAGCATTGTTTTACTGAATAAATCAGGTTGATCAGATAAATCAATACTATCATGGTTGAAACAAAAAGATATTGTTTAGCACTTGATCTGAAAGAAGATCAGCAGTTGATAGCGGAGTACGAAACTTACCACCAAGATGTCTGGCCTGAAATACTAAGAAGCATAACTGATTCAGGTATTGTCCAGATGGAGATCTATAGAACAGGCAACAGGCTTTTTATGATCATGGAGACGACAGGTGGTTTTTCATTTGGCGCAAAAGCTAAAGCAGATGCTGCAAATGAAAAAGTGCAGGAATGGGAACAACTTATGTGGAAATACCAGCAGGCATTACCTGCAGCAAAACAAGGGGAGAAGTGGATGCTGATGGAAAAAATATTTAGCCTGAAATAATAAAGCTGACCTGGCAAATGAATGAAATTCCGTACATCGATTCACACCAGCATTTCTGGAAATTTGATCCCGTAAGGGACAGTTGGATTAACGATGAAATGTCGGTTATACAAAAAGATTTTTATCCGGTTGACCTGGAGCTTTTGTTAAAACAGAATGGGTTCGCAGGTTCAGTGGTGGTGCAATCAGATCAATCAGAAAAGGAGAATGTATTTCACTTGCATAATGCAGAACAGGCTGAATTTATCAAAGGCATCGTGGGATGGGTCGACCTGCAGGCTAATAG
Organism: Chitinophagaceae bacterium UBA7600; assembly: GCA_002478885.1. GTDB lineage: Bacteria > Bacteroidota > Bacteroidia > Chitinophagales > Chitinophagaceae > DLKC01. Next base: position 13,704 of record DLKC01000075.1, on the reverse strand, counting down.
TGTGGAAGAGAGACTTGCTTTTTATTCGGGTTTTTCAAAGATGAAAGGCTTTCGGCATGTGTTGCAAGGCGAAAGCGATAGGTCGTTGATGTTGAAGCCTGCATTTATGCGCGGTATTGGTCTCCTGGAAAAATTCCGGTTCAGCTACGATATTTTAATTTATCACGACCAGTTAAAATATATCCCCGAATTTGTTTCCGCATTTCCGCATCAAAAATTTGTGATTGACCATATAGCGAAACCGCAGATAAAAGATGGAATTATTCATCAATGGAAAAAAGATATGGAGGAGCTGGCCTGTTTTGAAAATGTATATTGTAAAATATCCGGAATGGTTACAGAAGCAAATTGGCAGTCATGGAAAGTGGAAGATTTTTATCCTTATCTCGATGTTATTGTAAACACCTTCGGAATAAAGCGCATCATGTATGGCTCAGACTGGCCTGTATGCCTTGTGGCGGCATCGTATGAGAAAATGCTGGGCATTGTAAAAAAATATTTTTCATCGTTTACAGCAGGTGAAAAGGATGCTTTTTTCGGAGGCAATGCTTCGTTATTCTACCATTTATAAATTTGAAAACATATTATGGACCTGCAATTAAAAGATAAAGTGATCATCGTTACCGGTGCTGCAAAGGGAATTGGCGAGGGTATTGTTAAAGTGCTTGCGGCAGAAGGAGCCATCCCTGTTATTGTTGGCCGCAGTGAAGCCGACAATTTGAAGACACAGGCCGAAGTAGCTGCGTTGGGGGCAGAGGTATTCCAGGTGGTTGCTGAGTTAACCGACCCTGCGTCAAGTGAACTGGCGGTAAAATCTGTATTGGAAAAATATGGCAGGATCGATGGCCTTGTAAATAACGCCGGTGTTAATGACGGGGTTGGCCTCGAGAGTGGCAGTTATGAAGGTTTTATGGCCTCACTGCACAAGAATGTGGTGCATTATTATCTCATGGCCCATTATGCATTACCAGCATTAAAACAATCAAAAGGCTCGATTGTAAATATAACCTCGAAAACTGCAGAGACAGGCCAGGGGGGAACTTCAGCTTATGCTGCGGCTAACGGAGGCCGTAATGCGTTGACGAGAGAATGGGCTGTTGAATTACTGAAGTATGGCATTCGGGTAAACGCTGTTGTGGTGGCTGAATGCTGGACCCCGTTATATGAAAAATGGATCAACTCGCTGTCTAACCCGGAAGAAAAATTGGCATCTATTGTGAAAAACATTCCTTTGGAAAACAGGATGACAACCGCGGAAGAAATTGCCAATGCAGTTGCTTTTTTGCTCAGTGGAAAATCAAGTCATACCACGGGACAGTTAATTCATGTTGATGGCGGCTATGTTCATTTAGACCGCGCGCTTGCCAATGCATGAGCAACAATAAATATTTATGCGCTGCACAATGTAGTGCTTATGCACAAGAGTGCGACGCAAGGGACGATGCCACAAGTACTGAAGCTGGCAATAAAAAAATATTTTAAAAAATGCGGACACTGGTTTTAACCGAGCCGGGAAAGCTCGAATACAAAGACGTTGAATCGCCCGCCATGCAAAAGGGTCATGCGTTGCTTAGAATAAAACGTGTTGGTATTTGCGGAACAGACCTGCATGCATACGAAGGAACACAGCCCTATTTTAACTACCCGCGTATTTTAGGTCATGAACTGGCTGCCGAAATTGTTGATACCGATGCAGCCGGTTTTTCAAACGGTGAATTGGTAACTATTATTCCTTATTTCAACTGTGGCAACTGTATCGCGTGCAGAAACGGAAAACCCAATTGTTGCAGCAGTATAAAAGTGGCCGGCGTACATACTGATGGCGGCTTGCGCGATCATTTTCTTGTGCCATCTTATTCTTTATTGCGTGCCGATGGTTTAGATGAAGATGCGTTGGCTCTTATTGAACCTCTGGCAATAGGCGCGCATGGTATTGCTAGAGCAAATGTTCTGGCAGGTGAGTATGTGCTGGTGATAGGTGCGGGCCCAATAGGGCTTGGTACGATTGCTTTTGCCGGAATTGCAGGTGCCAAAGTGATCGTCGTTGACGTGAATGAGCAGCGGCTCGGGTTTTGCCGGAGATTACCTGGTGTTGAACAGGTAATTAATGCAAAATCTGGTAATGTTAGCGAACAGCTAGCTACCATAACAAATGGCGATATGCCAACGGTAACAATCGATTGCACGGGTAACCAGCAGGCAATTAATAACAGCTTGCAGTATCTTGCACATGGAGGGAGATATGTATTGATCGGCTTGCAAAAAGCTGATTTAATATTTTCGCACCCGGAATTTCACAAACGGGAAACAACGTTAATGAGTAGCCGAAATGCAACGCGGAAGGATTTTAAGCATGTGATGCAATCTATCGAAGAAGGCTTGATTAAACCCGCTGATTTTATTACGCAGCGCATTGCCTTTGATAAACTGAAAGAGGAATTTGAATCGCTGTTGAACCCGGAAATTGGAACAATAAAAGCAATGGTGCATATGGATTAATTCTTGAAAAAAGTAGTCACTAAACGATAAGCGATGAATGCAGGTGAACAAAAAAAGATTTTATGCTTTGGTGAAATACTCATCAGGTTTTCTCCTGATGGCGATGGCGAATGGTTGAAAAAGAGCAATGTATTTGCCTGCCCGGCAGGCTCCGAAGCAAATGTTGCTGCAAACCTGGCAAGATGGAACCAGCCATCAGCCTATCTTACGGCAATGCCGCAAAATTTTGTGTCGCATCATGTGATAAACTATCTCGCAGACATAAATGTCGACGTATCCAATATTCTTTTTACCGGTAACCGCGTTGGCATTTACTATTTGCCCAAGGGTAAAGACATAAAAAGTGCCGGGCTTATATATGATAGAGCCGGGTCCTCTTTTTCAATGCTGCAACCCGGCATGGTCGATTGGAATAATATTTTTGAAAATATTCAGTGGCTGCACTTCAGCGCAATTACACCCGCACTTTCTTATAACCTTGGTGCTGTGTTAAAAGAGGCTTTTGAAATTGCTTCAGCTAAAAATATCCCTATATCCGTGGATCTTAATTTCCGTTCGCTGCTGTGGAAATATGGTAAGAAGCCGGCCGACGTAATGCCCGAATTGGTTCAGTATTGTGATGTGGTAATGGGCAATATCTGGGCAGCATCAAACTTACTTGGCGTGGCGATCGATGAAACAATAATCAATAGCAATGCAACCAAAGACGACTACCTGACCCAGGCATTGGTTTCAAGTAAAGAGATTGTCAACCGGTTTCCAAAAGTGAAGGTTGTTGCCAATACTTTTCGATTCGACAATGGCGGGCAGGGAATAAAATATTACGGAACTTTATACAGCGACCAGAAATTGCTTGTCTCAAAGGAGCACAATGCCGCACAGATTGTAGACAAAGTTGGTAGCGGCGACTGCTTTATGGCCGGTTTAATTTATGGAATGGTGAATAAATTCAGTACACAACAAACGTTGGAATATGCCGCGGCCGCCGGGTTTACGAAATTGTTTTTGGAGACAGATATTACAACGAGATCTGCAGACGAGATAAAAAATTTTATTGCCTGATATGATAACCAAAGAAGCGGCATATGATGCGATCGTTAAGCAGGGCATAATGCCTTTGTTCTACTATCCCGATGTGGATGTTTGCGTGGAAGTGGTGCGCACGCTGTATCGTGCAGGCGTGCGGGTAATGGAAGTTACCAACCGCGCCGTGGGAGCACTGCAGGTTTACTCAGCACTTAAACAAAGAGTGGCTGAAGAAATGCCCGAAATGATACTTGGAGCAGGAACACTCAAGACCATGCAGGATGCTATCGATTTTCAAAAGGCCGGGGCCGATTTTTTTGTCGCGCCCAACCTCAGTGCCGCTGTTGCAGCGGTGGCAGCAGACAATAGCATGTTATGGATTCCGGGCTGTATGACACCCACAGAGATTCAATTCGCACGGGAAAACGGGGCAATGCTCATAAAAATATTTCCTGCAAACGTGTTAGGCCCCGGCTTTGTAAGCGCGGTGCGGGAAGTGTTTCCGGGGCAGGCGTTTATTCCAACCGGTGGTGTGGAAATTTCCAAAGAAAATATCAGTGGCTGGTTCAGGTCGGGTGTGATTGCGGTTGGCATGGGCAGCAAACTCATCAGCAAAGAAATTCTGCAGCATAAACAATACGATTTGTTGTATGATAAAACTATTGAAGTATTGCAATTGATAAAAGAGAACAGGTAAATCATGGGCCCGGCTTTTGAATATAAATGATGCTTTTGTTGCGTCGCACACTTGTACCGCATTACATAAATCATCATCTTGAGCCGTGAGACCACAAACGTGAACTTTTCTTACGTCTCACCTCTTACGTTTCACGATTGGCGCAGGTCGTATGAAAGATGAAGTGAGTGACACAACCGGCGATGCCATGAAAAACAAAAGCTGACAAACAAAAAAATATGCAACTCTCGAAAGACAATCTTCCCAAAATAAATGCAGCGAATGTAATTAAGCCTACAGATGAAATGTTTGATCTTCCGGATAAAGTGTTGCAATTTGGTACGGGTGTTTTGCTTCGCGGACTTTGCGATTATTTTATTGATAAAGCTAACCGCAATGGCATCTTTAACGGAAGGGTAGTGGTGGTTAAATCTACGGGTGGTGGCGATATACATGTATTTGAGGAACAGGATAATTTATACACGATTTGTGTGCGTGGTGTGCAAGATGGCCAGAAGGTAGAAGAAAATATTATTTGCTCTGCGATAAGCAAAGTGCTTTCTGCAAAAGACCAATGGAATGATGTGCTTGCCTATGCACATAACAGGCAGATGCAGATTGTTATTTCGAACACGACAGAGGTGGGATTGCAGTTGGTGAAAGAATCGATTCACCAAAAACCTCCTTCATCATACCCTGCAAAACTGCTGGCATTTTTATATCATCGCTGGCTTGCATTTGCGGGAAGTGCGGAGGCCGGGATGGTCATTATTCCGACCGAATTAATTTCTGAGAATGGAAAGAAATTATTTTCCATAGTTGAAGAACTGGCACATTATAATAATCTCGGTAGTGACTTTACTACGTGGCTGAAAGAACACAACCGGTTTTGTAATTCGCTTGTCGATCGTATTGTTCCCGGTAAGCCACCGGAAAATAAGCTTACAGAACTGAGACATCAGCTAGGGTATAAAGATGAGTTGCTGGAAGTATGTGAACACTATCGTTTATGGGCAATAGAAGGCGATTATCATGAGCAGTCGATGCTTTCTTTTTTCAGTGCCGACAAAGCCGTGGTTATCGAACCGAATATTGAAGTGTACAAAGAACTGAAATTGCGGATGCTCAATGCCACGCATACCCTTACATGCGGGCTAGCATGTCTTTGTGGTAGTAATACAGTCAAAGATGGAATGGGGGACGCATATTTGTCTGCTTTTATCTCCGATCTGATGTTAAGAGAAATTGCGCAGGCGATACCGTGTCCCTTGCCTGATGGGATTGCTTCCGGTTATGGATACCAGGTGCTCGACCGCTTTCGAAATCCTTATCTGGAACATCAATGGATCAATATCACTCTCCAATACAGCTCTAAAATAAAAATGCGGGCTATACCAGTGCTGCTCAGGTACTATGAGTTGTACGAAACGGTACCACAACGTTTCGCGTTGGGTTTTGCCGCGTATATCTTATTTATGAAAGCGGTGAAAGAGGAAGCAGGCGCATATTTCGGATCCCTAAATGGGCAATATTATCGGATTAGTGATGATAGTGCTGCATTCTTTTATGAGCTTTGGAAAACTAAAAGCGCCGATGAGGTGGTTGTAGAGGTCTTTCACTCGAAAGAATTGTGGGGCGTCGATCTTAGCTATTTTTATGAATTTATCGCAGCAGTGCAGGGGCAACTCAGCCAAATTATACAGAAAGGAGCCTTAGTGGCTTTGTTGCAAATGCAGGAACAATAATCTTAATGCCGAAATATAATTTCAATGAAACATCGTGTTTTAAAAGTTCATCCGTCGGACAATGTATTGGTCGCACTTACCGACCTGTTAAAGGGCGAGCGCATAGCATTTGATGGATCGGTTTACCAGCTACAGGACAATATCAAGGCAAAACATAAGTTTGCCATCTGTGACCTGGCTGCGGGGGCCGAGATTATTATGTATGGCGTGCTCGTGGGAAAAGCGCAGCAGTCCATCGCCAGTGGTTCATGGATAAACACGACCAACGTGAAACATGCATCTGGTGATTTTAAAACCGGCGAGAGAAATACTCATTGGTCGGTTCCTGATGTGTCAAAATACCAGGGGCGAACTTTTAATGGATATTACAGAAGCGATGGCTCTGTTGGAACTGCTAACTATTGGATAGTGATACCTATGGTTTTTTGTGAAAACCGGAATCTGGATATTTTAGAACAATCACTGGTAAATGAATTAGGCTATGGGAATAACCAGTCATTCCGGCAGCAATCAAAGCAGTTGATTGAAATGTACCAGGCAGGAAGCGATGTGGAATCAATTCTTAACGCCGATATACAGGTCGATGCTGCCATGAAAAAATCAGACCGCCTGTTTCCAAATGTCGATGGAATCAAATTTTTGTCACACGAGTTAGGTTGCGGGGGAACGAGGCAGGACGCACAGGCTTTGTGTGGCTTGCTGGCGGGCTATGTAACACATCCTAATGTGGCGGGAGCAACGGTACTAAGTCTCGGATGTCAGAATGCGCAGGTGGCGATGCTCGAAAGTGAGATTGCCAGGCGCTCACCCAATTTTGACAAACCCATCTATATTTTGGAACAGCAAAAAATAGGGGAGATAAATGAGTTGATTGCCCAGGCCATAAAGAAAACATTTGCCGGTTTAATGATCGCCAACCAACAAGAAAGAAGACCTGCACCGGTCGACAAGATTTGTATTGGTCTTGAGTGTGGAGGAAGTGATGGCTTCTCTGGTATTTCCGCGAATCCCGCGATCGGATATACATCCGATCTTCTCGTAGCATTAGGGGGTACTGTTATTTTAAGCGAGTTTCCGGAATTGTGTGGAGTGGAACAAAATTTAAGCGACCGTTGCATTGATGAAGCAACGGCCGAGCGGTTTGGTCATCTCATGATCACTTATAACAACAGGGCCAAAGCTGTTGGGTCTGGTTTTGATATGAATCCATCTCCTGGCAATATAAAAGATGGCCTCATAACAGATGCAATAAAGTCAGCTGGTGCGGCTAAAAAGGGCGGTACTTCGCCTGTTACAGATGTGCTTGATTACCCCGAAAAGGTCTCCAAACCAGGTCTTAATTTGTTGTGCACACCCGGCAATGATGTGGAATCAACTACCGCTGAGGTCGCATCGGGCGCCACAGTTGTTTTGTTCACCACTGGGCTCGGAACACCAACAGGAAATCCTGTCGTGCCGGTTGTGAAAATTTCGAGTAATACAGTTTTGTTCAAAAAAATGGGCGATATCATCGATATCGATACCGGAACAATCATCGAAGGCAACGAAACAATTGAAGAAGCAGGGGCAAGGATCCTCGATTACGTAATCGAGGTTGCAAGCGGAAATATTGAAGTGGCTGCAGTAAAGCACGGCCAAGACGATTTCATCCCCTGGAAGCGGGGAGTTAGTCTATAGCTATTGTTTCCGGCTGTAGCAATGCTATTCAGCTTTTGTTGTGTCACTCACTGGAACGTTCTTAACACTAATCAACAATGAAAAGGGCAAACTACCTGGCTTGAAGCCTAAGTGCTTGTCGCTTTTTTTTACCTCGGTACAAGTGTGCGACGCAACAACTGCTTAAACAAGAGTTGAAGCTTGTAACCAATAAATTTCAGCATTTGATAGTGTATTAAAACAGAAAAGCGAACCGTTTTACTGATCCGCTTCCTGCTTTTTTCCCCTTATAAACAATTTTGAATTTTTGTTCCTTACGTTGGAGGTGGAATGCCTTGTAAGGTTGAATGATCGAGGCTAATGGCCCTAAGCCTTGTTATTCTTTTTAATAATAGCTATTGAATATTGATTAATTCATGATAAAAGTATTGCCTACCGATGGCAGGTTCAATACGTCGACAGCAGTTCTTTGAGCTGTCAGGATATTTGCGCTGGTTAGTGATATAGAAAAACTGCTGCCTGAACTACTGGTTGTTTTTGCCTGCAAAATATAGCTGTGATCACCAGGCTGAATAGCAATAGCTTTTTTCACAGCAACGATAACCTCGTTATTTGAATAGCTGATTGTTGCCGGAAATTGTGCACCATCAATATAAAATTTGAAACCAGCAAGCAATGGCAAATTCGTTACAGCAAAAGAAAATTTAGATATATATGAATTTTGACCTGCAATGCTAAAATTGCCTTGTTGAATCGTGTTCAGACCTGGAGTGAGATAAATAGTTCCGGGTATAGAAGAGACGAAAGTAGCAGAGGCTGTAATAGCGTTGTCGGAAACGGTAGCTGTAGCTGGTTGATTGTTTGTTGGGAGTACGGCTTCTTTGCTGCAAGATGCAAATACTGCGCAAAGCATGATTAGGGTAAACTTGTTCATTTTATAAGGGTTTAAAAAGTATGCATTCACTATTCGAAAAGCTGTGCCAGAAATTTAAATCATTGAAAATCAATTATATTTATTTTTTTGGATCACGATTTGTTTCACTTTGGGAAAAAAATATTCAATATTGGGAAGGGTTGGCTGTCAGCCTGTGGATAGTGACACCTTTGTTGGCAGAGAAAAAAACTAAATGCGGGAAAGCTGATGAAAAAGCAAAAACCCCTTTCGGGGTTTAAAGCTTGTGGAGAATACCGGAGTCGAACCGGTGACCTCTTGCATGCCATGCAAGCGCTCTAGCCAGCTGAGCTAATTCCCCTGTTTAATCGTAATTAATCTATCGCAATCCAATTCCTTCAGGGGTAATAAAGGGGCTGCAAAAATAGGGTTCAATTCCATTATGCCAAAACAAGCTTTAAAATAAAATAAAATTTACCGGATTTATAGCCCAAGTACTTCCTTAAGTTTAGCGTACCCGGTCTTGCTGACCAATATTTTTGCGCCTGTGTTTAGGAGTGCGATATGGCTGTCTTTTTCATATGCATCTATTCTGGTAATGAGTTGGATGTTCACTATAAAGGAACGGTGAACCCTTACAAACTGCGCTGTCTGCAAACTATGTTCAAAATACTGCATCGTCTTTTTTTTGAGATAGGTGCCTTCATTCGTAATAATTTTTACATAGTCATCCGCGGCTTCGAGATATTGTATTTGCGTTACTGGTATGATTTTTATTTTACTGCCGTCTTTTACAACAATTCTGTTCTGCTGAATCGGCGATTCGGCGGGCGCTTCCAGCAACTCCTTTGTTTTTTCGACGGCAGTTTTCTGCTGTTGCAATAATTTTTGCAGGGCTTTATCAAACCTTTCTTTGCTGAAAGGCTTAAGCAGGTAATCTATTGCATGTGTTTCAAAGGCCTTTATGGCATATTCTTCAAAAGCGGTCGTGAATATAACGGCCGGGGGATTTTCCACCAGTTCAAGCATTTCAAAGCCATTGATCTTCGGCATCTGGATATCGAGGAATATAATATCGGGTTGATGCTGTGCAATGGCTTTAAGCCCTTCAAACCCATTGTCGCATTCGGCTACTATCGCTATCTCATTATATGCTTGCAGGTATTCCTTTACTATACTTCTTGCCAATGGTTCATCATCTATAATAATTGCTTTCATTTTGCCTGTGGTATTTTTATCGTGGTAATAAATTTCCCGTCAATGTTGGCGGTGGTCAAAAGATCCTGTCTTGCAAATAAAAGATAAAGCCGTCTTCTTATCGATGCGAGTCCAAAACCCGTACCATGTAAAGGTTGTGAGGTGTTTTCATCAAAGGGATTAGAAACGAATACGGTGAGTGCGCCATCAATACTCCTTGCTTTTATTTCAATCGTCACTTCGTCGATCGTGTCATACAATCCAAATTTAATGGCGTTCTCAACAACGGGTTGCAGCAGCAATGCAGGGATTTTCATTGCCATAACATCATCTGAGATTTCCAGGTTTGTTTGGAGCCGGTAACCAAAACGTACTTTCTCTATTTCAAGATAAAGGTTCAGGTGTTCTATTTCTTCAGAGAGCGCACTCCACTGCTGGTCATCTTTTCTAAGTGTTCCTCTCAGGAAATCTGATAGCTGCTGAATCATGTGCCTTGCTCTGACCGGGTCACCACCTGTGAGCGCGCTGATCGAATTAAGGCTATTGAATAAAAAGTGCGGTTGAAGCTGCTGGCGCAGTTTTAACAACTCTGCTTCTTTTGAAAGTTTTTCTGTTTCAAGTTTCCTGCTTTCCATTTCTTTTTGCTCTTGCTGGTTATAAAGCAGGAGACTAAGCATGCTCATGCAATTAAGCAGTAAAAACGATTCTCCAAACCTGAGGTTCAGCGATGCTGAAAGCAATTGTTTGTAAGCCGGGTCAGAAAATACGAGGCCGAGTACAAGTCTGTCGAATGCAAGCCACAAACCACTTATCGCCAGCCCAACAATAAGTAAATACCAGTATTTTTCGCGCCGTGGAAGATAAAAGCGCATGTTATTGCTAATGAGTAAACATGCTCCGGCCAATAAAAGATTACTGATAACGCTATCAGTGATGGCCTGTTCAACGCTGATACCTTTATCGCTCAGTGCCAGGTAATGAATGAAACTCCATATCAGCCACCACGATGCAAACGCGGTTTTGAAATTCTTATCGGATAAGATGGAGCCTGTCACTGCTTGTGATTTTAATTATTGTGTATTGTTTGCATCATACAGTTTTCCAGCAGGTGTGCTGCACGCAAATAAATTGATTTTTTGAATGCTGCCGCATTTGCTTCTTCAGATATGTGCGAAGTTATCTCAGTTCCATCTTTCAATCCGCCTAATACATGCACTTCTGTCACATCAATAAACTTCCACAACACGGGTTTATTAAGGCCATTTAATATGCTGTCCTGCTCCCGGTGGCCCAACAGTCTTGCTTTTTGAAAAGCGTGTAGTTCATCATCAGCATTTATCATGCGCAACTGTTCGTCGAACTGTGAAGTTGGTTTGCCTTCACTGCTAAGTACCTGGTAAACTAATTTTACAATATACCATTTCATAAAAGCAATTTTAATTTTTTGGAGCCCGGCTTTTACAACACCTGGCAGCTTTATTTGCGTCGCACGCTTCAGCGTTCTTCACTTTATGCGGCAAAGCTGTTGTCATCATTATGCAGTTGTATTGCCACCTGGCTTAATATGTTTTTCTGTTGATTTAAAAGAGGCTGTAAAAGAGTGCGACGCAACAAAAGTTGAGGAGCGCTACAAATGCCGGTAACATAATTTTTGTATTAGAAGTTTTTAATCTCGATACCGCCGAAGAAACAGTTGCCTTCGATAATCAGCGTTTTGCCGGCTGTTGGCGCAATGGAGGTGATGGCGCGTTTGTCTTCCACGCCGCCAAATACGGTGGTGGCTTCGCTCTTAACATCCCAGTCGGATGGCACAATTATTTTGGTTCCACCGAAGACATTGTTGATCTCCATTTTAACTGGTTTCTTAATATCGCTTTGGCTAAGGTTTATTTCGGCGCCGCCCATAAAGCAATTGATCTCGCCGCCGATGAAGTTTTTCGATAAAACCATTTTCTTCACACCGCCAAACACTGCGTTAATGTTGATGAACTCGCCGTTCTCGCTTGTATAGCTGTTGTCAACAGCTGCACCGGCCGAATAAGAGGCGGTATCTTTATAGTTGAATTTGTCTTTGTCGAAGAATTCGTATGAAGGATTTCTTTTAGGTTTTGTTATTACAATAAGGCCTACGGAGATTAATATAATCGGCAATATATAATCGTGCAGGTCGATGCCGGTAAAAACATCATCTGCGAGGAACAAGCCGCCAACAAGTATTAGGATCATCCAGCCGCGGTTTTGAAAATTACTTTTTAAACCGGTAATAATACCAATTGCGATCAACAGCATTTGCCAAGTAAAAACCCATGTTGGTATTGGCGCGCCCATTTTATAAGCAAGTAATAAACCACCTGCTGCGATAAACACCAAGCCATTCAAGGCACTATCGTTTCTCCGTTTTTTTGTTGCATCCTTTTCCATAAACAGGATTTTAATTTTGATTGATGAACCAAAAATATATTGAAAAAAAGTGTTGGTCAATGCCCGGTAGGTTTGTTCAACATTATTGTCGGTGAACACGGTAAAGGAGTCGGTGAAAAAACTACAACACTAATCCGCCGACACGATTTCCTTGTTTTTAGCTTTCCACCCGATAAGGAAAACGCCGCCTACTACCAATATGGTTCCAACGATCTGTTCGGTAAAGATGTTTTCACCAAGAATCCAGTGGGCCTGCAGAATAGTAGACACAGGGCCGATGCTCGTGACGATAGCCGTGTTGTTGGAGCCTATCTTTCTCATACCAATAGAGAGTAAAAAAGAAGGAATGACTGTTGAGATGACAGCAATCATGAGGCCGTAAGCAGTAAGGTCGGCACTCCACTGAACTTCGGCAATGTTTGATACTGCAAAAAAATGGGTTAACACACCAACCGTAGCGGACAGCATAGCATAAGCCGTAAACTTTGATGCGCCGACCCTTGGGATTAGCCTGCCACTACCCACGATATACAATGAATAGGTAATGGCACAAATAAAAACGAGGATACTTCCGAAAATAAAATCAGGGTTATTTTTTGCTGATCGCAGCTCACCAAAATAAGCAATGGCAATTCCGGTATAGGTCAGCGCCAGCGCAATCTTCTGGTTGCGCGTAACCTTGGTTTTAAATAGCCATGCATTAATGAAAATAGCAAAGGTGGGATAGAAGAATAAGATAAGCCTTTCAATGCCGGCCGAAACATATTGTAAACCGAGAAAATCAAACAGGGAACTAACATAATAACCCAGTAAACCAACAATACTTACCATTAGCCATTCTTTGCCGGTAAATTTTTCATTGTCTTTATGCCTGCTGCTGATCAACGCAGCAACAAGATAGAACGGCAACGAAAAGAGCATGCGTAGGGCCAGCAAGGTAACTGCGCTTACACCGGTGTCGGCAAAAGCTTTTTTTATGATAATGGCTTTTGTAGAGAATAATACAGAGCCGAGAAAGGCAATAATAAAACCGACCAACAGACTTTCCCGATGTTTTTTGTCGTTCATTTTTTTTCCAAAAAAAAAGTGCGGCTTTTTCCTGTCAAAGCCGCACCTGTTTATACAGTTAATAAAAGCGATGGGCTATGCACTTACATTAAATTCTCTCAGCGCGTCGTTTAAACTTGTTTTAAGATCCGTGCTTGGTTTGCGTTGGCCAATGATCAAGGCACAGCTTACACCAAACGATCCGGCTTTAAAATCTTTGTTGTATGTGCCCGGTATAACAACGCTTCTTGCAGGAACACGGCCCCGGTATTCTTTAGGTTCAGTGCCGGTAACATCAATGATTTTTGTTGATTGCGTAAGCACGACGTTGGCGCCAAGCACCGCTTCTTTCTCAACAATTACCCCTTCAACAACAATGCTCCTGCTTCCCAAAAAAGCGCCATCTTCTATTATCACCGGGCTTGCCTGCAAGGGTTCCAGCACGCCGCCAATTCCTACGCCGCCACTCAGGTGAACCGCTTTGCCAATTTGTGCGCAACTACCCACGGTGGCCCATGTGTCAACCATGGTGCCTTCGTCGACAT
>DLKC01000079.1 GCA_002478885.1 Chitinophagaceae bacterium UBA7600 | reverse complement strand
TGGTAGATACTTGGTAGATACTCGGTAGATACTTGGTAGTTACTGCGTGCTTTGCATTTGAATGTCTGTTAAACGATGCCTGAACTGGTCCTGGCCGGGGATTGCCTGTCTTGAGGGTGCTGCTGCACAGTTGCGGGCCGGGAAACGGGTGCATGCAAGATACGATTGTAAACCGGTCTCAAGCAAAGAATCTTAGCCCTGTTTGGCTTCTGTTGCCTATGCGATACAAGGGTGCGACGCAAACCCAAACGTATGGCACAGGCATAAAAACCCATATGCCGGTCCCATCATTTTTCTTATCCCCAATCACCTGTATTAATTTTTTCTTTTCCCGCTTCCCGTTTACATTCGCAGCCCTCAAATTAAAAAAGTATGTCTGCATATAGCAATACCATTGCATTTAAAATGAATATCCGCCCGGCACAGGCGGAAGCCGTGCTGCAACTGCTGGAAGAAGGCGCCACCATTCCGTTTATTGCCCGTTACCGTAAAGACAAAACGGGCGCGCTGGATGAAGTGCAGATCCAGCAGGTGCAGGATGAGGCAAAGGCCTTGAAAGAATTTGATGAGCGCAAGGCCTTTATAGAAAAAACGATTACGGAACAGGGCAAGCTGACCGATGCGCTGCAGGACAAAATAAACAAGGCCCTAACGATTGCCGAACTCGAAGATATTTACCTGCCTTATAAGCCCAAACGCAAAACGAAAGCGCAGGCTGCAAGGGAGAACGGGCTTGAACCGCTTGCCACATTGATGCTTGAACAAAAGCAAATGGATATTAACACCGAGGCTGCCAGTTACCTGAACGAAAAAATAACAACTGCCGATGAAGCATTACAGGGCGCCAGGGATATTATCGCGGAATTGGTGAATGAAGATGCACAGGTGCGTGCTAAAATGCGCAGGCTGTTTGAAGATAAAGCAACGGTGCAGAGTAAAGTGCTGGCTGATAAAGAAACAGAAGGCAGCAAATTCAAAGACTATTTTGATTTTAATGAGCCTGTTGCAAAAATCCCATCGCACAGGATGCTTGCAGTGCTGCGTGGATTTTTAGAGGGTTTTCTGCGCATGAGTATTGCCCCGGTGGAAGAAGATGCATTGTACATAATCGAACAACTATATGTAAAAGGTCTCACGCCTTCAGGCGATCATATCCGCAAAGCGATTAAAGATGCGTACCGCCGCCTGTTGCAGCCGAGCCTTGAATCTGAATTCAGGACCATGCTCAAACAAAAAGCAGATGAAGAAGCGATCAATGTATTCGCAGAAAACCTGCGGCAATTGTTACTAAGTTCGCCATTGGGCAGCAAGAAAATACTGGCCATCGACCCGGGCTACAGAACAGGTTGCAAAGTGGTTTGCCTTGATGAAAAAGGCGAACTGCTGCATAATGATGTCATCTACATTCATGAACCCGGTAAGCTCTATGATGCAGAACACAAAATCCGCTCACTGGTGGTACAATACCGTACCGAAGCTTTTGCCATTGGTGATGGAACCGCGGGCAGGGAAACGGAACAGTTTATCAAAAAACTGGACCTTGGTCTGCCTTTGTTCCTGGTGAATGAAGACGGCGCTTCTGTATACTCGGCATCGGAAACAGCGAGGGAAGAATTTCCCGCGCATGATGTTACCGTGCGTGGCTCGGTCAGCATCGGAAGAAGATTGATGGACCCGCTGGCTGAACTCGTGAAGATCGATCCAAAAAGCATTGGTGTTGGCCAGTACCAGCACGATGTGAACCAGTCGAGGCTTAAGGAAAAACTCGATCAGACGGTAGTGAGTTGTGTGAACGCAGTCGGCGTGAATTTAAACACGGCAAGCAAACATTTACTGAGCTATGTGAGTGGCATCGGTGCAACACTGGCAGAGAATATCATTAAGTTCAGGAACGAAAACGAAAAGTTTGCAACGCGCGGACAACTATTAAAAGTGCCCCGCCTTGGTGCAAAGGCTTATGAGCAGTGCGCGGGGTTCTTGCGCATTAAAGATGGCTCAAACCCCCTTGATGCAAGCGCGGTACATCCCGAAGCATACGGTCTTGTTGAATCGATGGCAGCAAAGCTCGGCACAACAGTGCAATCGCTGATTGGCAATGAAGCGTTCATCAGCAAGATCGATACAAAACAATTTGTAACCGAACAGTTTGGCGAGCTTACGATAAAAGATATTCTCAGCGAATTAAAAAAACCCGGTCTCGATCCCCGGAGCGAGGTAACGCAGTTTGAATTCGCAAACATCTATTCCATCGACGACGTGCAGGTGGGCATGGTGGTACCCGGTGTCGTGACCAACCTCACCCGTTTTGGCGCATTCATCGACATTGGTGTTAAGCAGGATGGCCTGGTGCATGTGAGCGAGATTTCGCACCGTTATATTACCGACCCAAACGAGGCTTTAAAGCTCAACGACAAAGTGCAGGTAAAAGTGCTCGAGGTCGATCGCATGCGTAAACGCATTGCGCTTTCCATTAAGCAAACACAGGATGCGCCTGCAAAGCAGCAACGCCCGGGATTTAAACCGCAGCCTCAAAAAAAAGCAGCCGACCTGGGCGGCATGAACATGAACGATGCATTGAGCATGTTGAAGAAGAAATTCGGAAAGTAAGTTAAGGCTGGCAAACGGCGGGCTGCGAAACACGAACGAACCATTGTTTAGCAACACCGATATCCAATGCGTTCTTTTGTTCCCGCCATTGCCACTGGTGGAAGGTGTACTTGCCCCGGCAGGAACGATTCGGGACACTCTTGTACTGCAACGCTATATGCAGCGGCCCTCCATTTGGGCGCTGGCAAAAAAGCTTATCTTCATCAGCATGATTGCCATGCACAAAAAAATCCATACAGTACTAACGCTGCTCATTTGTATAAACACTGTTACATCTTACGCTCAGCTTACTGTTGGCAAAATAATATCCTATAAAAAAGTCGCATCCGGTATAGAAGGCAAAGCGACCAACGCTATTTTTGACGTGCACGCTTACAACGATAATATCATCCGCGTAAGAGTCTCCCAAAATAAAAACATTGACAATTTTTCCTATGCGCTCGTCAGCAACGATATGCCTCTCTTCAACGACATAAGCATTGAAGACAAAGGCAACGAAATCATACTCTCCACCAAAGCGATTACGGCGGTAATAGAAAAAGCGCCATTCTTTCGCATCATCTTCAAAGACAAAAGCGGGAACAGCATCAATGAAGACGTTTCAGGCAATGGCCTCGGCACCAGTTTTAACGGTGACAAGGTAACCCTGTATAAAAAACTGCAGGAAGGCGAACGTTTTGTTGGCATGGGAGAATCTCTTGGCAACCTCGACAAAAGAGGCATGGGCATCACTTTATGGAACACAGACAATTATAAATATGGCGATCCGCGTGTACCGATGTATATCAGTGTGCCTTTTTATATAGGCATTCACCACAACCAGGTGTACGGCATGTTTTACGACAACAGTGCAAAAGCTTATTTCAATTTTGGCAATGCCAACACCAGTTTTACTTCTGCAAGCTTTGAAAGCGGCGATGCGGATTACTTCTTTATCTACGACAAAAACATAGGAAACATACTCGGCCACTACACTTCATTAACAGGCAGGATGCAGATGCCGCCTGTGTGGAGCATGGGTTACCATCAGTCCCGCTGCAGCTATTACCCGCAAAGCAAAGCCTTATGGATTGCAACAACTTTCCGCCAGAAGAAAATCCCCATCGATTGCGTGGTGCTTGACGCCGATTACCTGCAGGACTATGAGCCATTCCGTTTTAATACGCAACGCTTCCCTGACATGAAAGGCCTTGCTGACACATTAAATAAGCTCAACATCGAACTGACAGCTTCCGTAAACCCCGGCATTAAACTCGACAGCAGTTATGAAGCGCACACAGACGGGTTACAAAAAGATGTTTACCTGAAATACAGTGACGGTAGTTTATACACGGCCCCGATCGATCCAAGCCTTGATCATTTCGTAGACTTTACCTCGCAGAAAGGAAGAAGCTGGTGGAGCAACAAAATGAAAGTGTATGCAAATGCCGGCATCAACGGCTATTGGAACGATATGAATGAACCGGCAGTCTCAGGCCAGTACATTCCCGACAATGTCGTATTTGATTTCGACGGAAGAAAAGCCGGCACAACAGAAGCTAGAAATGTATATGGTATGCAAATGGCAAGGGCTTCTTATGAAGCTGCCTTGCAAAATATGCAGCATACGAGGCCGTTTATTCTTACCCGTTCTGCTTTCGCCGGCGTGCAACGTTATGCGGCAGTATGGAGCGGCGATAACCAGGCAAAAGACGAGCACTTGTTATTGGGCCAGTTATTAAATACGCAAATGAGTTTGTCAGGTATTCCATTTGTCGGGCCCGATCTCGGCGGCTATATCGGCGATGGAAACAAAGAGCTTTACAAACGCTGGGTGGAAGTAGGTGTCTTCTCTCCTTTTGTTCGTAATCACCGCGAAGCTTATGCCGCTGCCAATGAGCCCTGGGCTTATGGCGAAGAGGCTGAAGGAATATCTAAAACATATATTGAACTCCGTTACCGTTTGATGCCCTACATCTACGCAAAGTTTTATGAAGCTTCACAAACAGGCATGCCCATCGCAAGAAGTTTATGCATCGATCACCCGTTTGATGAAAAGGTCTATGACAATCTTTTCCAGTACGAGTTTCTGTTTGGTGATGCCTTGTTGGTTGTTCCCGTTACCAGCCAGGAAAAGAGTAAGCAATATTACCTGCCGAAAGGAACATGGTTCGACCTGTACACCGACGAGGTAACCGATGGCGAAAAAACCTACGCAAAGGAGTTTCCCATATACCAGTTGCCGGTTTATGTAAAGGCATCGTCGGTTATTCCTATGCAAAGCCTTGTGCAGTCAACAAAAGAAAAACCGTCAGACACTTTGTACGTGTATGTTTACAATGGCGTTGATAAGAACAGCTTTACTTATTACGAAGACGATGGCAAATCACTTGACTACAGCAAGGGAATATTTTGCAGGAGAAATATAGTCTTTGACCCCCGGCACAAAAAGATCGCACTGCAGCAACAGGAAGGGAGCTATACTTCACAGTTCAGGCATATACAATTCATTTTACACGGCTTTGATGATGCAATGAACAATATCTCCGCAGGCAATCATCCCTGCAGTGTGCTTAACACAACGGCAAGGCTCCTGAACCCGCTCGACAACCTCGATGATGTGTATGATAAGCAGTATTACCAAACACTGCTAAACACAATACCTGCACCGCAGGTTAAAGTTTTTACCATTGAAAACGATTCAAAGGAAATAAGCATCGGCTGGTAGTGTTTTGCTGCATGCTGTGCTACGGTACAAGTGTGCGACGCAACGAAGCTGCCCATAGACCCGGTGGCCGGGTACATAAAAAAACTCCGCGTTACAACAAGCACGGAGTTTTTTTATAAAGCAAAAATCTTTTACCAGATGGCAACCCGCAGGCTGTCGGCTGCATACATGGGTTTGCCGGGTTTTATGCCAAAGGCTTTGTAAAAATCAGGCACGTTGCTCAGTGGACCGTTAACGCGGTATTGCTCAGGCGCATGTTCATCGACTCTTATCTGCATGGCGATTGATTCAGGTTTTGTATCCACCATCCATGCATAGGCATATGCAAGAAAATATCGTTGGTCGGGTTTGAGGCCACCAATGACTACATTGTTTTTGTACTGGTCTGTTTTCTTGAACGCTTCGTAACCCATGATCACGCCGCCAAGGTCGGCAATATTCTCACCCTGCGTGGCATCGCCATTGAGGTGCACGCTATCGAGCATGGTATAGCCATTGAATTGCTTAACGATGAGTTTTGTTTTCTGAACAAATTTATCACGGTCTTCTTTCGTCCACCAGTTGCTGAGGTTGCCCAGTTCGTCGTACTGGCTGCCCTGGTCATCGAAGCCATGCGTTATTTCGTGTCCAAAAGTGGAGCCGCCGATTATACCATACAAGACGGCGTCGTCGGGCAAACGGCCTTCAAAACCGGGAACAATAATGTTGCAGGCAGGCACAACAATTTCGTTATTGCTTGGATTGTAGTAAGCATTGTATGTCTGCGGCGTCATATCCCATTCTGTGCGGTCGACCGGCTTGCCAAACTTTGACAGCATAAAATTGTAATACCAGGTTTTTGCTGCTATAACATTTGCTGCATATGCAGCACGATCAATTTGCAAAGCGCTGAGGTCTTTCCACTTGTCGGGATAACCCACTTTCATGATGATCTTCGACAATTTATTAAGCGCCTTTGCTTTGGTGGAGTCACTCATCCAGTCGAGCTTTTTGATATGCTCAGCATACACATCACGGATGTTATTCCCGATCTCTTCCAGCTTTTCTTTAGAGCCTTTAGGCAAATATTCAGCCACATATACCTGCCCGATCAATTCACCGAGAAAGCCGTCGGTTTTTTCTACAATGGTTTTCCAGCGCGGCTTGCGCTCTGTTACGCCACTCATGATAGTTCCCCAGAAATGAAAATCTTCATCATCGATGGCTTTGTTGAGGTAACCCGCATAACTGTTGATGAGCTTAAATTCCAGGTAAGCTTTCCAATCGCTGATGGAGTATTTCTTAAGCGTACTGCTTAGTGCCGAATAAAATTCCGGCTGGCCAACAATAACAGTATCAGCATTGGAAACTTTTAATGCGGATAGCACGTTGTTCCAGTCAATACCCGGTGCCAGCTTACTGAACTGTGCAACAGTCATTTTGTTGTAATTCTTCTGCGGATCGCGCAGCTCGGCACGCTTACGGCTGTGCGATGCAAGCTCGGTTTCAATCTTCATGATCGCCGCCGCATTTGCCTTCGCTTTTACAGAGTCAGTACCCGTTAACGAAAACAACTGCTGAATATGCTTACTGTATTCATTGCGGATATTTTTTGTGCGCTCATCGTTATCGAAATAATAACCACGTTCACCAAGGCCTATGCCGCCCTGTACAAACAGCAATGCATATTTTGAACTTATCTTATCATCCTGCCCAACATAAAAGTTAAACAAGGGTGACGACCCGATGGTATGCAGGTGAGCTGTTACGGTTAGCATGGAACTGAGGTCGGTTACCGAATCTATTTTTGCCAGTTCTGCTTTCAATGGAGTAATGCCTGCCTTTTCAATACTCAGCGTGTCCATACCGCTGGCATAAAAATCGCCGATCTTCTGTTTATTACTCCCCGCCGGGGCATTGGCTTTGGCAGATTCTTCGCAGACTCTTTTTACCTGGTCGTTGATCGTGTCTTGTATCGTGCGGAAAATCCCATTACTTCTTTCGCTTGCCGGAACGGGATTTTGTTTAAACCATTTACCATTGGCGTATTGAAAAAAATCCTGCGAAGGGTCGACCGAGCTGTCGATATGCGCAGCAAGCGGGTCAGGCATGTTCGTTGCGGTGCTTTCAGGCGTATTGCAGGCAGCAATCATCAGCAATGAAAGCGGCCACGCTTTCAAAAGTGTTTTCATTGTCATATTTAAATCGTTATAAGGCTGCACAAATTAAGGGAATTATACTGCAACAGGCCACTTTACGAAAACGATTGTTTAAGGGAACCCATGTTATTATTTTGCTTATATGTGCCGGGCTTTTGCAAAAACGGCATTGTCCCTTGCGCATGACCCAGGAGGAACGATTCGGGATTATACACTTATGTACTGCATCGCATTGAGGAGCATTGCACGTCGCAACATCTGTAGCTTCTGCGCCGGCGTTTGCCCACCCATGATCCGAAACCTGGTATGAGTGACACAACCGGCGTTGACCAAAGTTGCTGTAGCCGGTTAACAAAATTCACGTACACTTCAATTGCGCAAGTATCGGGTTTTGCAGCGCACGCATCCCGTATACTTTTGTGTTATAAATTTAGCAGGATGAATACGCAGGAACACATCAATTTCGATCGCATTGCCGACGCCATCGGATACATTAAGCAACATTTTAAAGAGCAACCCGATCTTGATAAGGTGGCGGAAAAAGTGCACCTGAGCCCATTCCATTTTCAGCGGCTTTTTACGGACTGGGCGGGAGTAAGCCCGAAGAAATTCCTCCAATACATCAGCGTGGAGTATGCTAAAAACATATTGAAAGAAACCGGCAGCACCTTGTTTGATGCGGCTTTTGAAACAGGCCTTTCCGGCACGGGAAGGTTGCATGATCTTTTCATCAACATCGAAGGCATGACTCCCGGCGAATTCAAAAACGGCGGCGAAAATCTTTATATCAACTACAGCTTTGCTGAAACAGTTTTTGGAAACATCATCGTTGCATCTACAGCGAAAGGCATTTGCTACATGGCTTTTGCCGATGAACAGGAAAAAGCCTTTCATGACCTGCTGCATCATTTTCCAAAAGCACACTTCAATCAGGTGGTGGATCTTATGCAACAAAATGCCCTGAATATTTTCCGTGATGACTGGAGCAAGTTGCAACAGGTTAAACTGCACCTGAAAGGAAGCGCCTTCCAGTTAAAGGTTTGGCAAACCCTGTTGAAAATTCCAATGGGACAATTGAGTATTTACGGCGAGATTGCAAAACATATTGATAACCCCAACGCAGCAAGGGCCGTTGGTACGGCTATCGGTAGCAATCCCGTGGCATATTTAATTCCTTGTCACCGCGTGATACAAGCCGGCGGCAACTTTGGTGGCTACATGTGGGGACCGGCAAGAAAAACCGCGATCATCGGCTGGGAACTGGCGAAAGGCGGTAATTAATTTTGTATACTTTCGAAATAAAATTCACCTATGGGATTGCTAAAATTAACACCGATGATGTGGACAGATCAATTCAGGGAAACAATCGACTTTTATAAAACGCATCTTGGGTTTGATTGCGTGTCGATGGACGCAGACCTTGGTTGGGCTGCGATGCAAAGAGATGGGATAGAATTAATGATCTCAAGACCAAATGAACACACGCCCTTTGACAGGCCAACCTTTACCGGTACTTTTTATTTTGTAACTGATGATGCGTCAACTTTGTGGAAGCAGTTAAAAGACAAAGCAAAAATTGTTTACCCGCTCGAAGATTTCGAATGGCAGATGCGTGAGTTCGCTATCTATGACAACAATGGCTACATGCTGCAGTTTGGCCAGGATATTTCTACAGACCAGGAATAGTGTTTTTAGTCCGCCTTTCTTATCGTCAGTGAAGATTTACCTGTACGGAAATGTTGGCTTCCAGGCATCGCCTGATAAGTCACGTCAGGTATTGAATGGGCATATTATTTCGTAAGATAATATGCTGCGATGGCTATAATACCAGCGGCGGCGAGTAGGGTGGCGGCCAGCATCCAGGGATCTTTTTTTACAGCCGTGTTCAGCAATTCGTGCATTTGTTCAGAAGTCTTTTCCTCCTCGCCAACTTTTACCGTGTGGCTTGCATTAGGCCGCACAATCTTTTCTGCCGTAACCGCAGGGAAAAATTGCTGAACGGCATTATCGGGCGTAAACACATAATGCTTTTGCTCAAGCTTTATAGATCCGATGCCTGGCAGGTTTTCTGTTTCGCCGGCTTTCAGTTTTTGCTGCATCGCATTGCTGAAATCGTTAAATGCAGCGGCACAATCTTCAACGCTGTTTCCGGTTCGCATAGCAAGAAATGCAACCAGGTTATCGTCCGTTATTTTTTCTTCAGCATGAAATATAATATTAAAAACAGGTGCCTTTAATGAACGGTTAACAAAGTCAAGATCGGCGGGTGTATAGCTGGTCTCAAACGTTCCGATACCAGGTAATGACAATCTTTTATTGGTAGCAAAATACTGATGTAAATACAGGTACATAATGTGAAGATAGGGATTTGCCCAAAAGAAACAGGCATTGGCACTGGCAATGAAAATGAAAGGCAAAACTGTACGACGCAATCCCGCACATGCAGGAATATTTTTTTGTTGAAAGCGTTACACAAAAGCGAATGCTTAATTTTAAAAAAATGCGTTTATGCTGTATAAAAGAATGCCGATAGAAAAAGAATCTCCTGAAGAAGTGGGTTACGATGCGATAGATTATAACCTGTCAGAAAGTTCAGTCACTGATATCCGTTTTGAAGAATTGAATGTTTCGTTGGAGGCGCTTAAACTCGAATACATTGGTCATAGGGGCCATACAGCTTTTAGAAAAATGATCGCTGCAGAAGCAGGCCTTGACGATGAAAACAACGTTTTACTCACCGCAGGCGCGGCGGGCGCTTTATTTATCATCAACACATCGCTGCTTACTGAAAAAGACCATTTGATCGTTGTGCGGCCAAACTATGCCACCAATATTGAAGTGCCGGTTACCATTGGTTGCAGCATAACTTTTATTGACCTGGCATTTGAAAAGTCATGGAAAGTAAATATTGCCGCGATTGAAGCTGCAATAACTACAGCCACAAAACTCATTAGCATCACCTCGCCGCACAACCCGACAGGAATGTTGATGAAAGAAGAAGAAATAGAACAACTGATCGCTGTTGCAGAAAGCAACAACCTTATCCTGCTTGTTGACGAAACTTACCGCGATGCCTGTTTTAAAACGCCCTACCCTATCATGGCACAGAAAAGCAGGAATGTGATCAGTGTTTCTTCTTTGTCAAAAGCTTTTGGCTTACCCGGTTTAAGAATGGGCTGGCTTATTACACAGCATACTGAGTTAATGGAACAATTTCTTGCAGCGAAGGAAATGATCCACATCAGCAATTCAGCCATCGACGAAGAAGTTGCTTATCGCTTCTGGCCGCAAAAAGAAAGATTCGCAAAAGCCATCAACAATAAATGCATGCAGAATTTTGAAGTGCTGCAGCAATGGTTACAAAAAGAAAAGCGGCTTGAGTGCGTAATGCCGCAAGGTGGTGTGGTATGCTTCCCAAGATTTGTAAGTAATATTAAAGTTGATACCGAAAAATTTTACCGCATACTTATGCAGCAATTCAAAACAATGGTTGGGCCGGGTCACTGGTTTGCGATGCCCGATACTTATATGCGCATCGGTTTCGGATGGATCGATCAACCAACACTGAAAACGGGGCTTGAAAATATTTCCAAAGCGATTGATGCGAGTGAAGCGCTCTAAGAGACCTGTGGTGTTCCCAACAGCAGATACTTTGCCCGGCTTCCGTTGCGTCGCACACTTGTACTGCATCGCTTTACACAACACAATACAACTGCTGCATTAATTTATTGCACTTGTTCTTATTTTGAATTTATGGATGGGCCTTGTTACCATTCCGCTCTTGCTGTAGGACTAATATCAAGTTCCGCGAAATCACCGGCGAGATATTTATAATAAGCCGTTATGGCGATCATACCGGCATTGTCTGTGCAGTATTGAAACGAGGGAATGAACGTTTGCCAGCCTTCTTTTTCACCGGTTGACGTCAGTGCATTGCGAAGCCCACTGTTGGCGCTTACACCGCCTGCAATACAAACCCGGTTGATACCGGTTTGCTTTACCGCCTTCTTTAATTTTTTGATAAGAATATTGATGATCGTGTGTTGAACAGATGCGCACAAATCAGGCAAATGTTTTTGAATAAACTGCTCGTCTTCGAGTTTTCTTGCCTGTAAAAAATACAGCACAGAAGTCTTGAGCCCACTGAACGAGAAATTCATTTCCGGTATTTGCGGCTCCGCGAATTTAAACGCAAGCGGGTTGCCTTCTTTGGCATATTTGTCAATCAGCGGCCCGCCGGGATAGGGAAGCCCGAGTAACTTGGCAGTTTTATCAAATGCTTCACCGGCTGCGTCGTCGATCGTTTCTCCAATTACTTTTAAGTTGTATGGCGATGCTGCCAGGACGATCTGTGTATGTCCGCCGCTGACTGTTAGACATAAAAATGGAAACGATGGTTTTGGCTCAGCAATAAGGTTGGCAAGCACATGTGCCTGCATATGATGCACCGCGATCAATGGTTTATTCAGTGCAAGTGACAATGATTTGGCAAACTGTGCGCCTACCAGCAGGCTGCCGATCAACCCGGGTGCCTGTGTAAAAGCTACTGCGTCTATATTTTCAAGCGATGTATTGGCTGTTTTTAAAGCAGCATCAACAACGGGTACAATATGCTGCATGTGTGCCCTGCTTGCAAGTTCGGGCACCACGCCACCGTATTGCTCATGTACGGTCTGGTTGGCAATGAAGTTGGATAAAATTTTCCCACCTACACAAATGGAAGCCGAAGTTTCATCGCAGGACGATTCGATCGCAAGAATGCATGCTTCTTTTGTGCTCGCCGAAGTATCGTTTTCATTTTTCATACCGAAGCGCAAAAATAAAACTCTGCCGATATGGACAGGAATATTTGTTGAACAGTATAAGTGCAGCTTTGCTCAGCAATGAACCAAAAGTACAAGCGTGCGACGCAAGAGGCGATACCATGAAACACGATAGCCGGCACAATAATGAATTGCTTACAACTATTTACTTCTAATGGCCACAACAGGGTTCATTCTTGCGGCAATGGATGCGGGAATTATACCCGAAAGTACCCCAAGTATTACACAGATAGAAAATGCCAGTGTGATGATATCGGTTGAAATAACGATAGGAAAAGGTAATACGCCGCTAAGCGCCAGGGCAAGCAGTTCTACCATCGCAAGGCCGATGAGCCCGCCCACGATGCAAAGGAATGCACTTTCGAGCAGGAACTCGGTGAGTATGGTGCGGCTCTTGGCACCAATGGCTTTTTTAAGGCCGATCTGGCTGGTACGTTCCCTTACGGTAACAAACATAATATTTGCTACACCGAACGCACCCACGATAAGGCTAAGGCCGGCAATGGCCCAGCCGCCGATGTTTACCGTACCGAAAAAACCACTTACCTGCTGGCTGAAAACATTGATATCGTTAAGTGCAAAATTATCTTCGTCTTTTGGACTAAGCCTTCTTACCTGCCGCATTACGCCTTCCAGTTCGTCTATCAATGCCTTGGTGCTAACATTGTCTTTACCATTGACCATGATGAACGCATCGCTGTAAGGATTGTTAATGTCGTAAATGCCTGCATAAAAGTTTCTTGAAATAATGACACAGTAATCATAATCGAAGCCTGGGCCAAAACTTTGTCCCTGCTTTTTCAACACGCCTATCAGGGTAACTTTTTTACCATCGAAGGTTATTTGTTTGCCTACGGCTTTTTCGGCATTGCCAAATAGTTTCTCTGCGTTATCGTAACCGATCACAGCAACGGGGGAACCTCTTAAAAATTCCGCTTCTGTAAGGTAGCGGCCGTATACAACTTTGATGGATTGCATCAGCGAGAATTCTTCGCTGACACCATAGATGCTTGCGTTGCTTAGTTGATACTTTTCATAATTGAGGTTAGCCCCGGTAGAATTGTAAGAGCACACGTATTTGGCAAGTGTGGTCTTTTCTTTTACAAATTTCAACTCGCTGAGCTTCGGCTGTGGCCGGTTTACGTATTTCCACCAGGGATATTCATCACCGCCGCCGATAGGCCACTTCATAATGTAAATAGTGTTGGTGCCGAGTGATTTTATATCAGATTGTATTTTGGCCTCAAGACTGCCTACGGTAGTAAGTACACCGATGATACAGAAAATGCCGAATGCAATACCGATAAGCGAGAGTGAACTGCGGAGTTTATTGTTGTTCAGTTCCTGAACAGACATCTTGAAGCTGTTCCAGAATATGGTGATCGACTTGAACATGGATCAAATTTAATGAAACAGACAGTGCTCAATGCTTTATTTACTTCTTATTGCAACAACGGGGTTCATTCTTGCTGCTATGGATGCAGGTATTATTCCTGACAGCACTCCAAGTATGACACAGATAGTGAAGGCCAGCGTGATAATGTCCGGTGAGATGATAATAGGAAATGGCAAGACGCCACTTAAGGCCAGTGCGAGCAATCCGACCATCAACAGTCCTATCAAACCGCCAATGATGCAAAGGAATGCACTTTCGAGTAGGAATTCGGTAAGTATGGTTCGGCTCTTCGCACCAATAGCTTTCTTAAGCCCGATCTGGCTCGTTCGTTCCCTCACTGTAACAAACATAATATTGGCCACACCAAAAGCGCCTACTATAAGACTCAGGCCGGCAATGGCCCAGCCTCCAATATTTACGGTACCGAAGAAACCACTTACCGCCTGGCTGAATGAGTTTACGTCGTTAAGCGCAAAATTATCTTCCTCCCTGGGGCTTAATCTGCGTGCCTGCCGCATAATCCCTTCGAGTTCATCGATCAGCGCTTTGGTAGATACATCTTCACGCCCATTTACCATGATGAAGGGCTGGCTCCATTCGCGGTTAACATCATAAATGCCGGCATAGGCACGATAGGTGATGATAAGGCAGTGATCATAGTCAAAACCACCCACAAAGCTCTGGCCCTGCTTTTTAACAACGCCAATAACTTTAAACCGCTTTCCCTCGAAAGCAACCTCTTTATCCAACGCACGTGCAGGATCATCAAACAATCCCTTAGCTATTTCATAGCCGATAACACACACCGGATTTCCCCGTTTAAATTCCGTTTCATTCAGGTACCGGCCATTACCAATATCAACAGTTTGAATTTCTGAGAAGTCCTCGCTTACACCATAAATATTGGTATTGTTCATGATGTATTTTTCAAAGGTCACATCGGCGCCTGTACCATTAAAATAGCTCACATATTTTGCCAGCGTGCTCGCATTCTTAATAAACCCAACCTCGTTGTATTTAGGCATAGGCCTGTTTACATATTTCCACCACGGATAATCAGGACCACCGCCTGCACTGTAGTCCCACTTGTCAACATAAATAGTATTGCTGCCAAGAGACTTAATATCAGACTGAATCTTGCCTTCAAGGCTGCCAACAGTAGCCAGCACTCCAATAATGCAGAAAATGCCAAATGCAATGCCTATAAGAGACAAGGAACTGCGGAGCTTATTGTTGTTAAGTTCCTGGACAGACATTTTAAAACTGTTCCAGAGAATGGCGAGTGATTTCAGCATGTTCCAAAATTAACAAACCGGCAGAAGGCAAACTATTTTTTTAGATAAACGGACGATAATATCGATAAACCTGCCCCCTGTAAACACAAAACCCTGCCGGCAGCAGGATTTTGTGTCAACGAAGCACAACATTCATATCGTGACCGAATAAAAAAAGTCAGACTCCTTTATCCAGCCATTTTTTTCATAAAGTGCCTGGGCGGCATAATTATCATTATTGGTCTGCAGCATCAACCATTTACAGTTTTGCGTTTTGCCGTAAGCTTTTGCAGCCTCCAGCAACTTATTTGCAATACCTTTTTTTCTCGCTTTTTCTGCAACAAAAAGATCGTTCAGCAAAAGCGCACGCCCCATGCCCACAGAGGTGAAGATAGGGTACATTTGGGTAAACCCGGCAAGCTCATCATTTACTATGGCGATCAGGATCGTGCTCTCGTTGTTCCCGAGCCTTTCTGTGAGAAAACGCAATGCTCCGTCGTAATCAGGTTTCTGGTGGTACCACACACGATAATCATCAAAAAGCCTTGCAACATCGGCCGCATCTTTTACAGTCGCTTTACGAATCGCAAATTCCATATTAAGCTTCAAGGGTTGATTCGATGGTAATATCAGCATTCAGCAATTTGCTTATTGGGCAGTTAGCTTTAGCATCGGCAACACATTCATCAAATTTTTCCTGGCTTATGCCGGGTACTTTTGCTTTCAGCACTAAATGTGAATTGGTAACTGCTCCCTGCTCAGGCGATAAAGTAATGATACATTTCGTTTCAATCGTATCTGCAGTAAACCCTGCGGCGCCCAAAACAAAAGTCAACTTCATGCTAAAGCAACCGGCATGAGCAGCAGCCACCAGTTCTTCAGGATTTGTTCCCACCCCTTCAGCAAAACGCGAATTAAATGAGTACTGGGCATTGCTGAATAAAGTGCTTTGCACCGATACATGACCATTGCCTTCTTTTCCGGAGCCGTTCCATACGGCAGTTGCGTGTCTTTTCATACTTTATTTTTTTGAAGCCGTAAATTACAAACAGATTTTATTACTGACATAATTTTCCTGTGAAATGCAAGGCAGCATCTGGCAGCAGGCATTCGTCTTCTGCAACGTTCCGTCAGGGATGGTGTCAATCTCAACGGAAGCCATTTTCATGGCTGTTTTTTTTGAAATTTCAAAGAATTGCCTCAATTTTAGAAGACACACAGTCCTGCCAACTACACAATTCATCTGGTGAACCCGGTTATGCTAAAAAAGCAAATTCAGCCGCTTCTGGTCATGGCATTAATGCTGCCTGGCATGGCATGTAGCAACGCAAAAAGCACATCCTCAACACCCCGCGGGTTATACGGAACATGGGCAGTGTCTGCACAGGAAATTGGTGGAAAAACACTACCTAAAGCAGCTTTTGAAAAACAACAACTGATTATTCATGACAGTATTTATACATTTATTGCAGAAAGTATCGACAAAGGCATTGTAAAAATTACGGGCGATAAAATGGATATTTACAGCAATGAGGGTGTAAATGCAGGAAGGCATTTCACAGCTATTTACAAGCACGAAAATGGCATATTGACTATTTGTTACAACCTTAGGGGCGACAGCTACCCGGAGGCCTTCGATACAAAAGAACACCCTTTATTTTTTCTTTCAGTATTCAATAAAGCGCCTGCAAAATAACCTTATGGCAAAAAATAAAACCACAGAAAACCAAAACAGCGTCACCGCCTTTTTAAGAACGGTCGCCAACGAACAAAAACGCAAAGAGACTGCCGCAATAATCGACCTCTTCAGTGAGTACACAGGGTACGAACCAAAAATGTGGGGAACGAGTATTGTTGGCTTCGGAAGTTACCATTACAAATACGAAAGCGGGCGGGAAGGAGATGCGCCACTGGCTGGCGTTGCAGCAAGAGCCAATGCAATTACACTCTATCTTGGATCAGAATTCAACGACCGAGACGCATTGTTGGCAAAACTCGGTAAATACAAAACCGGTAAAGGATGCCTTTATATTCAAAAGCTGGAGGATATTGACAAGGCCGTTCTCGCAAAGATCATTAGCAACGCTGTTGACCACCGAAAAAAACAGCATTCTGCCTAGCGCAGTCACACAATTTATTACTCGCTAATAACTCAAAACAGCAAACATGCCTGACACGCTTGTTATTGGTGCAGGGCCATTTGGCCTGGCACTTGCCGCTCATCTTAAAAACCAGGGCATAGAACATCTTGTTATCGGCAAACCAATGGAATTCTGGGAGAAACACATGCCGGAAGGCATGTACCTTCGGTCTGGCTGCGACTGGCATCTAGACGTTAATAATACTAATACAATAGATGCCTTCGCGAAAACACAACAACATACGATAAAAGAAGTGGAGCCAATTTCTTTAAACTTTTACCTGAAGTATGCGCACTGGTTTATCGGCCAAACACGATTAAATATCAAACGCGCCTATGTAACCACGCTAAAACAGGCTAAAAATGGTTTTACAGCGACCTCTGATGATGGCGACAGCATTGAAGCAAAGCATGTGGTAGTGGCAACTGGTTTTAAATATTTTACCTGCACGCCTCCGGAGTTAGCCGCAGTTTTACCGCAAGGTCGCTATTCCCACACATGCAATACAAATGAACTAAGCCAGTTCAGCGGTAAACGGGTGCTCATCATTGGCGGACGACAGAGTGCCTTTGAGTGGACCGCTTTACTCCGTGAAAAACACGCGGCAGAAGTGCATGTTAGCTACCGGCACGATACGCCGGATTTTGTAGCGTCAGACTGGAACTGGGTAATGGATGTGGTAAACAATATCGCACTACATCCTTCATGGTTCCGGGAGTTAGACCAGGAAAGCAAAGAACAATACCGTTATAAATTGTGGGCAGAAGGCCGCCTGAAAGTTGAGCCGTGGCTTAAAGAACGCGTGCAGCATGACAACATTACCCTACACCCCCATACCCAGGTAGAAAGAACAACAATAACCAACGACAACGCAATAAAAATTTATTTGAATAACGGGGCCTCGTTCGAAGTTGACCACATTATCACTGCAACCGGTTATAAAGTGGAAACAAAACAATTACCTTTTCTTCATGCCGACCTGCTTGCTTCGTTGGAATGCTCCAATGGCTTTCCTCAATTGGATACGCACTTCCAAAGCAATGTGCCGGGTTTATTCTTTACCAGTTTTATGGCAGGCCAGGACTTTGGTCCATTCTTTGGTTTTACGATTGGAGTGAGGGCAGCGGCACAACTAGTGGCACAGGGTCTTAAGACATGATCACAAATTACAAACCTGTCGGCTGCTGTTACCTGGAATGAACCGTCAAAACCCTGCTATCGTTTCGCTCATCCGGCGTCAAAACCTTTTGTAAAAAGCCTCCTTTGCCGGCCTGAATTCTGCCTATCTTACCCGCTTTATAAAATTCAATTCATGAAAGTATTTCTTATTACCGGATTAATGTCGGTCGCTTTAGTGGGCAATGCGCAGTATGGTGGCCTTTACGTGCCACGCAATATGCAAGAAGCCTATGCTAACAATACCCGCTCAACAGATGGAAAACCAGGTAAAAACTATTGGCAAAACCACGCACGATATGATATAAATGTGACCGTGGCACCTCCCGACAGAAATGTAAAAGGAACGGAGACGGTTACCTATTTCAACAACAGCACCGATACACTGAAAAACATGGTGATAAGGCTTACGCTGAACATTCATAAACCAGGAGCAGCACGCGGCCGCAAGGCCAGCGATGACTACCTTACCCACGGCATGCAGGTAGACGCTTTTGCTGTAAATGGTACCAAGCAAAAATGGACAGAAAGGCCTTATCTTAACACATGGCAAAGCGTGAAACTTCCAAAAGCCTTGAAACCGCATGATTCTGTTCAGCTAAGCTTTGACTGGCATTATGAAATATCATTGGAAAGTGGTCGCGAGGGTATGATCGATTCAACCACTTATTACCTAGCTTATTTTTATCCGCGTGTTTCTGTATTTGATGATTATTATGGTTGGGACCGAATCGAGTTCATCGACATGCAGGAATTCTATAGCGACTTCAACGATTATACCCTCACCGTAAATGCTCCAAAAAATTATATCGTGTGGGCGACAGGCGATTTGCAAAACCCGGGCGAAGTGCTGAGTGCAGATGCCGCAAAAAAGTTGAACAGTTCGCTGACTTCGGATGAAATTATTCATGTGGCAACAAAGCAGGATATAGCCAATAAAACAGTTACCGCACAAAATGCTATGAACGCCTGGAAGTGGAAAGCAAACAATATTCCCGACGTTACGGTAAATGTCAGCGACCATTATGTATGGGATGCAGGCAGCGTGATGGTGGACGATGCTGCACAACGCCGGGCAAGTGTGCAGGCGGCTTACAACGACACGGCGAAAGATTTTCACTCAATGGTTGGTTTTGGAAAGCATGCGCTCGACTGGCTTTCTCATAACTGGCCGGGCGTTCCATATCCTTATTCTAAAACAACCATTGTTCAGGGTTACGCCGATATGGAATACCCGATGATGGTGAACGATGGAACCAACGAAGACACAGTCTTCTCGAGATTTGTGGCCGAACATGAGATCGCGCATACATGGTTTCCTTTTTATATGGGCATCAATGAAAGCCGTTACCCGTTCATGGATGAAGGCTGGGCTACCACGCTGGAATTGCTGATCGGCCGGGAAGACCTTGGTAAAGAAACAGCTGAGAGTTTCTTTAAGCAGTTTCGCGTGAACAGCTGGATATACGACGCACAGGCCGAAGAAGATGTGCCCATCATCACCCCGGGCAATGCAATGTCTGGCCCCGGGTATGGCAACAATGCTTACGGCAAGCCTGCTTTAGGTTACCTCGCCATGAAAGATATGCTGGGTGACGACGAATTTAAAAAATGCCTGCATGCCTATATGGATCGCTGG
The DNA here is from genome assembly GCA_002478885.1 of Chitinophagaceae bacterium UBA7600. Lineage (GTDB taxonomy): Bacteria > Bacteroidota > Bacteroidia > Chitinophagales > Chitinophagaceae > DLKC01. The sequence goes on along the minus strand of DLKC01000079.1, from coordinate 4,131 downwards.
AATGGTAAACATCCCGCGCCCTGGGATTTCTTTTATACGTTCAACGATGTGTCCGGGCAGGATCTCAACTGGTTTTGGAATGCATGGTATTTTCAGCCAAATTATATTGATCTCGGTGTAAGCGACGTGTCAAAATCCAAAGGCAATTACAATGTTGTCATTCGTAATATCGGCGGCTACCCGGCGCCGGTTGACATGGTAGTAAAATACAGCGATGGCAGCAGCGAAACAGTGCACCAGACTCCTGCAATCTGGAAAAACGATCTTAAGGTTGCATCTGTTGAATTGAAAACAAAAAAGACGATCACATCTGTTACGTTAGATGGAGGCATTTTCCTTGATGCCAACGAGCGTGATAATGTGTGGATGAAATAGCCACCCGCATAATATCTTATAAAATCCGGCCAGCTTACCGAGCCAGTTTTTCTATGAAATACATTGTGTGCAGCCGGCACTTGTGCTTATGGCATCGTTTCTTGCGTCGCACACTTCTGCTTTTGATCTCTTAGCAACGAATGTATTTTGTAAAATTTACGGCATTGCGTTACACACCGTTCTTCAAAAAAAGCCGGTGGCAGTGCTTAAGTAAAAGAGTGCGACGCAACAACGGCTGAGCAAAGTTCAAAAGCTGGTAACAAAAAAATACCCGCTGAAAATTCAACGGGTATAAATAACTAAACGAGCCGCTTTATAAATTATAGTTGGTTACCCCGGGAATTGCCACAGGATAATAACCATCTGCATTTGGCAGTACCGGCGGCATCGCATCCCACGCATATGTTTTGGGATGGAGGTCGATACCGGAGTTGATTGCTTTATCCCACTCAATCACCTGGCCTGAATAAGTTGCCATACGACCGAGAATGGAGGTCATGGTGCTGTGTGCACCATACTCTGCATTGTCAAATTTATATTCGCCTTTTGCAACAGCGGCGAACAGCTCATCATGCTCGGTCTGGTAAGGGTTTTTCTCCCCATTCTTATCGAATGGATATTGGTAAATAACTTTTCCTTTAGCATCGAGGATGGTTCCTGCATCGCAAAGAATTTTTCCTTTCGTGCCGACCATCAGTTCATCAACGCGGCTCATTGTTTTCGGAATGTGGCGGCACTGGCTGTTAAGGATACTGCCATCTGCATATTCAAATTCAACATAATGGTGATCGAATATTTCGCCGTTGTCTTTTCCTTTCCGCACTTCACGGCCGCCCATGCCTTGTGCCTTTACAGGGTGACCACCTTTGAACCAGTTGATCACGTCAATATTGTGAATATGTTGCTCTGTAATATGGTCACCGCAAAGCCACACAAAATAATACCAGTTACGCATCTGGTATTCCATTTCTGTTTGTCCGGGTTTGCGCTCACGCACCCAAACTCCATCATTATTCCACCATGCCTGCGCAGAAGTGATATCGCCTATGAGATCTTTTCTTTTGTACAGTTCGCGATAAGAATTCTGGTAATGCCTTTGCAGTCCAACTACCACATTCAACTTTTTCTGTTTGGCAACCTGCGCCGCAGCCAGCACGCGCTGAATACCTGCAGGGTCAGTTGCCACAGGCTTTTCCATAAAGATCTGTTTGTTTTGTTTTACCGCTTCTTCAAAGTGCATGGGGCGAAAGCCCGGAGGCGTTGTAAGTATCACCACATCAGCCAGTGGAATGGCTTTCTGGTAGGCATCAAAGCCAACAAATTTTCTTTCTTCAGGAACATCGATTCTCGCTTTTACATTGCCGCCTGCACCGCTCCAATCGGAAAGATCATCAGCGTTCAGTGTCTTATAACATTCATCCAGCCTGTCACGGAAAGCGTCAGCCATTGCTACCAGCTTTACATTTTGCTTTGTAAGCAATGCCTGCATGGCGGCGCCAGTGCCACGGCCGCCACAACCGATCAAGGCAACTTTAATCACATCATCGGCACCGGAAAAATAATTAGCCCTGGAAAAAAGTGGCGCCGCGAGTATGCTGCTTGCAGCGAGGCTTGTTTGTTTTACGAAATCTCTTCTTGACGATTTTGGCGTCTCCTGATTTTTTTGCATGGCAAGTTTCGGTTTTATTATTAAAGTTTGATAGTTTACCTGTGTACAGGTTCGCAAGTCTCATAAGACCGGTCTTCCATTAAACTGCGAACTTTTTAATTTATAAAGTCTTGACCCTTACTTCTTCAAATACTGGTCATAAAAAGCTGCAGCTTCGTCAGCGGTTGGCTGTTTTAAAGGACGAATAATTCTGAAACCGATAAAAGGCGCGTCAGCATTCCACCATTTACTTTTTGGCACTTGCGGGTCCCGGCGGTTCCACACGGCGTCACTTTTTATGCGTGCCGCGCTGCGTGTAATATCGGCATCATCCCGATACGTGCCTCCACGTACTACCCGCGGGTGTTTGGTGGTGGGCACGAGCAAAGGGCTGTTAGCACCATCTGTTGTCTTGCTATAAAAATTCTCATTGTACTGGTCTAGTGTCCATTCACCAACGTTGCCAAGCATATCGTATAGTCCCCAGTTATTGGGTTGCAGTTCTCCTACCTTGTGATAATGCCCGCCACTGTTTTTTGCATACCATGCATATTTGCCCAAAGCTGAGCTATCGTTGCCGAACGGATATGCTGTTGTGCTACCGGCGCGGCACGCATATTCCCATTCCGCTTCGGTGGGTATGCGGAAAAATACACCTGTTTTTTTGTACAGCCACTTGCAGTACATGATCGCACCAAACTGCTGCATGCTGTTGGCAGGAAACCCGCCTTCTTTACCCATACCCAGCGTAAGATCTATGTATGGGGGCGTGGGTCTTGCTACGGCGTCTACCTCTACGTCGTGCGAAAGTGTTTGATCTTTCGAAAATTCATCATATTCATCGTATGTTACTTCGTATGCCCCCATCCAGAAAGCTTCGATCGTAACCTTATGAGCAGGCTGTTCATCGACTTTTTTTATAATAGCTTTTTCATCGCTGCCCATGATAAAACTGCCTGCGGGGACAGCAACCATAGAAAATGATTTTCCGGTGCCTGGGATATCTTGTTTGTATGCTTTAAAATCACCGTTTTGCGCAAAAATGTTTTGGCAAAAACAAATCGGGATAAGAAAAAATGTAAGTCTCATGTAAGAAGAAATTGCAGCCTGTAAGATATTGTAATTGTAAAAACAACACTAATATTTTTTGGTTGCCGGCAGCAGTTTTTCATGGCAACTGCGTTGTGTCACTCACTTCATCGTCCTGGGTGCTTATCAGCAGGAATTTTTAATAGCGAACATTTAGTTGCTGTTTGCTGCCGCCATGTTTTATGGCGTACACGTGTGCGACGCAACGAAGCTTAATAGCAGTTTCGCAAGCCGGGCACACAAAAAAACCCGCCAAAAATTGACGGGTTTGTTCGAATATGTCGCTTTTATTTTTAATACCTGTAATGATCGGCCTTGAACGGACCTGCTTTAGGAATGCCAAGATAGGAAGCCTGGTCATCGCTGAGTTCATCGAGCTCCACACCAATCTTAGCAAGATGCAGGCGGGCAACTTTTTCATCGAGATGCTTTGGTAACACGTAAACCTTGTTTTCGTAGTTCTTGTGATTATTCCACAACTCAATTTGCGCCAGTACCTGGTTGGTGAAAGAATTACTCATGACAAATGAAGGGTGGCCTGTGGCACAACCCAGGTTAACCAAACGGCCTTCAGCCAGCACGATGATATCTCTGCCTTCGATATTATACAGGTCAACCTGTGGCTTGATGGTATCTTTTGTATGGCCATAGTTTGTATTGAGCCATGCGATATCGATTTCAATATCGAAGTGGCCGATATTGCAAACGATCGCTTTATCTTTCATGTTGCGGAAATGCTTTTCGGTAATGAGATCGCGGCAACCGGAAGCCGTAACAATAATATCGCCTTCTTTTACCGCATCGATCATTTTCTTTACTTCAAAGCCATCCATCGCAGCCTGCAAAGCGCAAATAGGATCGATTTCCGTAACGATAACACGGCAACCTGCACCTTTCAGTGAAGCAGCTGAACCCTTACCCACATCGCCATAACCGCCAACAATTGCGACTTTACCAGCAAGCATTACATCTGTTGCACGGCGGATCGCATCAACCAATGATTCTTTACAACCGTATTT
>DLKC01000043.1 GCA_002478885.1 Chitinophagaceae bacterium UBA7600 | reverse complement strand
TCCTTTAATCCTGTAAATCCTGATTCAGACAATTCCATCCTCCCAATCCTAAAATCCTGCAAATCCTGGTTCAGGCAATCTATCCTGCCCATCCGCAGGATTTTTAATAGCTTTTTTACTGTTCAATCCTTATTGGTAGCAAAATACTAACTATTTTAGCATTATGGATGCGGTCAAAAGGGATATTATTGCCCGCCTCGAAAGGGATATCTTACCCTTCCAGGGCCTAAAACTGTTAACCACGGACAATACCATCAATCTTGGTTTTCGCCCAATGGAACAGGCATTCCCTCATGCGCAATTCCCCATCGGCGCTACACATGAATTTCTTAGCGCCTCTCCGGCTGACATAGCCGCTACCAATGGTTTTGTATCTGTATTGCTAAGCAAACTGATGCAGCTGGATGGCGCCGCTGCCTGGATAAGTGCCTCAAGAACGTTATTCCCCGCTGCGCTCAAATCCTATGGGATAGCTCCCGACAAACTCATTTTTATAGACATGAAAAAGGAACGGGATGTTTTTTATGCAGTGGAAGAAGCATTGAAATGCAAAAGGTTATCGGCTGTAATGGGAGAAATAAAACAGGTAAGTTTTAAAGAATCAAGAAGGTTACAGCTGGCAGCGGAACAAAGCAGGGTTACCGGTTTTATCATACGGCACCAGCCGGGATTAATCAATACTATAGCCTGTGTTTCGCGCTGGCGGATTAGCACATTACCAAGTGAACCCGGTGAAGGACTGCCCGGTGTTGGTTTTCCCAAATGGCAGGTGGAGTTGCTCAAAGTGCGCAATGGCAGGCCCGGCAAATGGGACCTTGAATGGTCACATAACCGGCTACAGGGGACAAAGCAACCGGTTTTTTCTATTACACAGCACGAAAGACAACAAACAGGATGATATGGGCAAACGGTTCGTAGCCATATGGTTTCGTCACCTAAAGACGGATACTATGATCCGTCGGCAACAGGCGTTGAAAGAGGTGCCCTTTGTACTGGCCTTTCCTGATCATGGGCGTATGCTGGTAACCGAACCTGCCGCACTGGCTAAAGCAAAAGGTATTTATGCGGGAATGGTCGTGGCTGATGCAAGGATTATCCTTCCGGTGTTACAAGTATTTGATGATAAACAAGGTTATGCAGAACAACTGCTGAAAAAGTTAGGGCTCTGGTGCATCCGCTATACGCCTTTTGTTGTGATGGATGAACCCGATGGTTTAATACTCGATGTAACAGGCTGTACACATTTATGGGGCAGTGAAGAGCATTATTTACGCGACCTCAGCAACAAACTAAAAGGCTTTGGCTACCATATACGGGTGGCCATGTCCGATACCATCGGCTGTGCCTGGGCAGTATGCAGGTTCGGTAAAATAAAAGCCATCATAAAACCAGGGGAACAGGCAGCTGCATTAATGCCATTGCCGCCTGCCTCGTTGAGATTACAGCCCGGCACAGTGGAACGCCTCCTGAAATTAGGCCTGCACAATGCCGGCAATTTTATGAACATGCAACGCTCAGCACTGCGCCGCCGTTTTGGAGAAGATTTATTATTACGGATTGACCAGGCCCTGGGTATCAAAGAAGAGTTCCGGGAACCCCTTTTTCCGATCGAACCATACAGTGAACGGTTGCCCTGTTTAGAACCGATCCAGGCAGCAACTGGGATCGAGATCGCCCTGGAGCAACTCTTGCAGGCCTTGTGCAGCAGGTTACAAAAAGAAGGAAAGGGTTTGCGCGTGGCCATACTAAAAGGGTATCGCATTGATGGCAAGCTGCAACAGGTACAGGTAAGCACCAACCACCCGTCGCACAACATCAGTCACCTGTCCCGCCTTTTTGCATTAAAGATCCCATACATCGAACCTGCCCTGGGCATTGAATTGTTTGTACTGGAAGCACCAAAACTGGAAGACCTTCAAACCTTTCAGCAGACATTCTGGACAGCCAACAGCAGCCTTGAATCTACCGAAATAGCCGAACTGCTCGACAACCTCGAAAGCAGGTTCGGCAGCCAGGTCGCCCATCGCTATTTGCCCGATGAACATCATTTGCCTGAGCGTTCGGTTAAACTTGCGGGTTCCTTAAAAGAAAGGCCGGCCATTGAATGGCGTGCCGATAAACGCCGCCCGATACAATTATTACCACAACCACAACCGGTGATGGTTACGGCGCCCATTCCTGATTATCCGCCGATGAATTTCAGGTACAATAACAAATTGCACATCATCAAAAAAGCAGATGGACCGGAACGCATCGAATCGGAATGGTGGATACAACCTGCATTGCTGAGAGATTACTACGTGGTGGAAGATGAAGAAGGAAAACGTTTCTGGCTTTTCAGGGCCGGGCATTATGAAGGAGACAATGATCCTGGATGGTTTATTCATGGCTTTTTTGCATGAACAGGAAGAGGATATTTTATGTACCCGGCAAAGAATATCAATAATGCTTTTGTTGCGTCGCACTCTTCAGCGCTTTGCTCCTTAATGAACAGGAAGTACAAGGGAGTGACACAACAGCAGATGAGTTACGAACATACAGCTGGTAAAACAGCAAATAAAAAACAATGCAATACACCGAGCTACAGGTAACAACGAATTTCAGCTTTCTGCGCGGTGGCGCACACCCTGAAGAGCTGGTAGCGCAGGCGCATTGGTATGGTTACCGCGACATAGCGATCACAGACCGCAACACACTGGCAGGAGTGGTTCGTGCGCACGCTGCCGCAAGAACAAAAGGCACCAGGATCATCATTGGTTGCCGGCTTGACCTGGTTGATGGCGTAAGCCTGTTGGCATACCCGACCAATAACGATGCCTATGCACAACTCTGTATGCTGCTGACAAAGGGAAACAGGCGGACGGAAAAAGGCCAATGCGAACTCTTTAAAGCGGATGTGTATGAACATGCAAAGGGCATGAAGTTTATAATTGTGCCCCCTGCTACCTTAAACCCTGTTTTTGATTTTGATAACCCCTTTAAACAAACAATAGCAGAATACCACGAAGCCTTTGGCAGGGACCTGTACATCGGAGCTATACGCACTTACCAGGGAGATGATTTTAAAAAACTGTTTCGCCTTGATCAACTCGCACAACGCTTCCATATTCCATTGGTTGCGACAAACGATGTACACTATCATCACCCGTCGAGACGGCAATTACAGGATGTGCTGACATGCATCCGCGAAAAATGTACGATCTACAATGCGGGTTTTCGTTTGCATGAAAATGCGGAACGCTATTTAAAACCAGGTGAGGAAATGCAACGCCTGTTTCGCCAGTACCCTGATGCCATAAACCGCACACAGGAGATCGCGGAAGCCTGTCGCTTTAGTCTTGATAGCCTCAAATACGTATACCCTGAAGAAATAACGACAGGGGGCAGAACAGCACAGGAAGAATTAACCATGCTTACCTGGGAAGGGGCAAAAGAAAAATTCGGGGAGACAATACCCGCAAAAACATCCGCAACAATAAAGCATGAACTGGCTTTTATTGAACAGATGAATTATGCCGCTTACTTTCTTACGGTGCACGATATTGTGCGTTTTGCAAGGCAGCAAAACATTCTTTGCCAGGGCAGGGGTTCTGCTGCCAATTCCACTGTTTGCTATTGCCTGGGTATTACATCAGTAGATCCAATAAAATTTGATCTGTTGTTTGAAAGGTTTCTCTCTGCTGCACGCAATGAGCCACCTGATATAGATGTTGACTTCGAACACGAACGCAGGGAAGAAGTAATGCAATATATCTACAACAAATATGGGCGTGACAGGGCAGCAATTGTTGCTACCGTTACACAACAACACCAGAAAGGTGCAGTGCGGGATGTAGCCAAAGCAATGGGTTTATCACCCGATACCGTAAACCGTCTTGCCAAATCTGTTTGGGAATTTACCGGTGACTCGTTTGACAATAAAGCCATGCAGGAGCAGGGCATTGATACCGGTAATGCGCATCTGAAAAAAGTATTGCAACTCACCCAACAATACATTGGCTTCCCCAGGCAGCTCGGGCAGCATACCGGTGGCTTTGTTATTACACAACAAAAGCTTTCGCATCTCTGCCCCATACTCAATGCAAGAATGGAAAACCGGACCTGCATAGAATGGAACAAAGATGATATTGATGCGCTGGGCTTTTTGAAGATAGATGTACTTGCCCTCGGTATGCTTACCTGTATCCGCAAATGTTTTGATGAAGTAAAAAAACACTATGGCCTCGATCTTACGCTGGCAAACATTCCACAGGATGATAAGGCAGTATACGACATGATCAGCCATGCAGATACCATTGGGGTATTCCAGATAGAAAGCCGTGCACAACAATCCATGTTACCAAGACTAAGGCCTCAAAAATTCTATGACCTCGTTATTGAAGTGGCGATTGTAAGGCCGGGACCCATACAGGGCGACATGGTACATCCATATTTAAGGCGTAGAAATAACGAAGAAGAAGTAACCTACCCTTCACAGGAACTGAAAGATATACTGGAACGCACATTGGGCGTGCCACTCTTCCAGGAACAGGCAATGCGCATTGCCATCGTTGCAGCAGGCTTTACCCCTGCAGAAGCAGACGGCTTACGCAGGAGTATGGCCACATTCAAAGCCAAAGGGCTTGTTTCACAATTCCACGAAAAACTGATCAATGGCATGCTGAAGAACGGTTACACCAAGGAATATGCGGAAAGGGTATTTAAACAACTCGAAGGTTTTGGGAGTTATGGTTTTCCCGAAAGCCATGCGGCAAGTTTTGCATTGCTGGTATATGTATCTGCATGGATCAAGTGTTACTATCCCGATGTATTTGCCTGTGGCTTATTAAACAGTCAGCCCATGGGCTTTTATGCCCCTGCACAAATTGTAAGTGATGCCCGCAATCATGCCGTTGAAATAAGGCCTGTGGATGTAAATCATGCTTACTGGGACAATACACTCGAACCATTGCCCCCTACTTCGGATCATGCAAGGGAAGCGGATGGGGACAAAGCTTCAAAGGCCAACTGTGCACTCAGACTTGGTTTCAGGCAGGTGAAAGGCTTGCGTATGGAAGAGATGGAGATACTGGTATCGGCAAGAAACAAAATGTTTACAAGTATCAATCAAATACTGGATGCAGGTGTATCCATTGCTGCATTGGAGAAACTGGCAGATGCTGATGCTTTCCGCTCGCTTGGTATCGACAGGCGGCAGGCTTTGTGGGAGATCACTTCTTTAAACGATAATCCTGCCGGGGTATTCAAAGGGCAGCCATCAGAAAGCACCACAGAAAAAAACATACAACTGCCGCTGATGACTTTATCAGAACACGTAGTGCAGGATTATGCAGCAACAGCGCTTTCTTTAAAAGCACACCCGGTGAGTTTTGTACGCGAAAAACTGCAGTTGTTTTCCGTGATACCAACAAGTGATTTAACAAAAGGCAATAATGGTGATATAGTAAGGGTGGCAGGACTGGTGCTGGTAAGACAAAGACCTGGAACCGCGGGCGGCATTTGTTTTATGACCATTGAAGATGAAACCGGCACAGCCAACCTGGTCATCTTCCGCAACCTGTTTGAAGTTACCTACAGGAAAGAGATCCTGCAATCGAAATTAATAATGGTGGAAGGCAAACTCCAGAAAGAAGGAGAAGTGATTCATGTGATCGTGCAAACCTGTGCTGACTTTACAAAATTGTTGCGTGGCTTAACTGCCGCAAACAAAGAAAACCTCCCGGTTCTTACTTTATCTCCACGGGATGAAAACAATGGCTTCCCCTTCGAAACCGCAAACAGGACAACACAGGTGCGGCAAACTGCAGGGGAAGAACATTTTCCAAACGGCAGAAATTTTAAATAAGCAGCCGGAAAGTTTTCGATGACATGGTTACGGTATTTTTTCGCAAGGCCATTTTTAACTCCAACGAAAAGAAGCAGCGTTACTTGTTGCAGTACAAGTGTGCGACGCAACAACAGCTGCTGCCCGTGCAGTTGTTTGGCCAGTCATTACAAATAGTCTCTTACTGCATCTTTATAAATTTCACGACGCCTTTCCTCCCGGCAGCTGTTACGGTAAGCGCATAAGTGCCCGGTGTTAACTGGCCTATGTTGATGGTAGTTGCTGACAGCGCTGCATCAGATCGGATATTTTGCTGTGCAACCACACGGCCCTGCATATCACTGATCAACACCGTTACGGGCCCCGTAAAGCCACTGAGCCGGATATGGAGGCTGCTACCCGCAACCGGGTTTGGATAAACGCTTACAGCAACAGCCGTTGCGCCTTTAGCCGTGATATCGGAAACATCGTTTTGGGTAACGGGCACCGGCACGCTATCCCAGCAGAGCAATTTTGTAACCAGTGTGATAGCCGTGTCTGACAGCAGGCTCGGATAACTGATCAACGAGTCGGTGAGGTCGGCACTGTGGTATGTTCTGCTGATGGTATTAAGCGGGAAATTGGATACAGTATCAACGGTCGTTACCGCATCACAGGTTTGCACAAGGCTGTCGTAACCGGTAATAACAATGGCCGACCTTGCGCTGATAGCCGATGATGTAACGCTGTATATTTTTTTGCCCTGCCGCATCAGCGAACCATAATTACGAAAGGTATCAAACCTGGTAGTAAAAGCACTATCCCCATCCGCCGTAAAACGGGTGACGACCGCATTGCCGTTGCCATTGGAACCGCCAATGATATAACTGCCGTCTTTTGTGTTAATAACATCCGCACTTACATCATACGAAGGCATTTTCAATTGCCTGCCCCATTCCAGGCTGCCATCTGCAGCCAGTTTTACAAGTACGCGATCGTAACTGTTGTTGCTGGTATAGGTATCGCCGGTAAATACGTAACCGCCATCAGGCGCCGCCGCAATGCCGGTGATTTCGTCATTACCGGTAGCATTGGTATTCCAGAAAGTCTTGCTCCACTCCGGCCTGCCCTTGCGGTTATATTTTACCACGAGAAAGTTGTCGCCCAGGCTGCCGGGATAACCTGACCAGCCGCCAATGACAAACCCGTTATCAGGTGTTCTGTTGATATTGTAACCGGTTTCATTAAGTCCGGCTGTCCCTGCTGCCCTGAACCAGTTGACATTGCCGTCTGACTGGTTCATATTCAGCACAAAGGCATCGCCGAGCGAAGACAGGTTGGTTGTACCTGTAAGTAATATAGTGCTGTCCGAAGCGGCAATGCCAGCCCTTAAATACATGGAATAGTAACCCGATGCACTGTAGTTGAATTTACGCTGCCAGGACAACACGCCAGTTCCGGTATATTTTACTACAAAGACATTAAAACCAACGTCGAGCGACTCCCCTGCTACCACGAATCCACCGTCGCGGCAAGGTATTACAGCAAGCGGGTAATAGTTGGCATTGTCTGACCCAAAGGCTCTTGCCCATAAGGGCTCCCCGTCTTTGTCAAGCTTTGCCAGCATTACCTTGTTAAGGGAAACCCGGCTGGAAACATAGCTACCGGTGATGATGGTTCCGCCACCGTCAATAGCGGCCATCCTGGGATCGGAAACAGAACCGCCAACGGCGTTGATTTGTTTCTGGAAACTGTTTTGTGTAAATGCAATGGACGATAATAGCATGGCCAATGCCAGCAGGCTGTGGTGTTTTTTCATAATAGTTGTTTTGTTAGCTTAATTAAAATCCTGTTTGATAAAGCTACACATAAACTGGTGTTGCTTTATCGGAATGCTGCGTTTTTATACAGCAATTTTTTATAACTGGTATGGACTTTTGGATGAATACACCGGGAGGAGTTTTCGCTACCGCCACGCATGGCTGTCAGCGAATCTTTAGTGGTATAAAAAGCTACGAAATATCCGCCTCGCTTACCTGTAAAGTATTGGCAACTTTTTCTTTGGAAGGCTTCAGCGTTACAAAAAGAAACAGGCCGCCTGCAGCAAAAACAAGCAGCTCCATCCTGTTGGTCAGCAAAAAACTGATGATGGCAAAAAGGGTGGAAAATTCAAGCAATGCGCAACGGGTGAGAAATGCTGCCCGGTAGGCATTTAGTTTGTCGCTGTTGGAAGTCATGTTAACCGCGTCTTGCACTTTTCTTTTAAACAACAGGTTACCTGCCAGCCTTGCAATAATAATCGACGCGGGTACCGCAATAAAGAAAATATTCTCCAGCTCCGGCATGCGGTTGACAAAATTGCCGGAAAAGACAAGGAATACAGACAGCAGCAAAAAGATCACCTGCCCTGCCAGCAAAGCGGTATATAAAACAGTAAGTGACTTGAAATAATTGTTGTCGGTTGTTTGTATGGCCATATGGTTGTGATTGTTCCCCGGCTTAAGTTTTGCCGGTGAGACAAATAAACAAAAAAAAGGAAAACAATATACCTGGGCAGCTTTTGCTTGTCCCTAAAGCAATAGATACCCGGTAGATACTTAATAGATACTTGGTAGATAAGCGGTATTAACTGCGTGCTTTATTAAAATCACCTTAAGCCATGCGGCATTAATTCCTAAAGGGAAAACATAGGGTTACAGAAAGCTGCTTTCCATGCGAATGGTCACGGAAATTAAACAATTTGCTTTTACCAATCACGAATAAGTATTTTTTTCTATACAGCTCCCGGGCGGCATTTAGCATAAGAGAAATCCGGTGATATCGGCTCCTCTGCATGATCAGTTAACCTGCTGCTACTTTTTCAATGAGTTTTTTTGTCGCAAGCACACCTGCATCATCATCCAGGTATTTATCATCTTTACTATACATTTTTATCAAACCTCCTTCATACTCTACGCTTACCCAACCGCTGAAGCCTGATTCCTTTATAATCATAAACATCTTTGCAAAATCTGTTTCCGTATCATTACCATCGGCATCAAACACATGTGTTTTTGCGTGCACTCCTTTCGCATAGGGCATCAGTTCCTTAATTCCTTTGTAGCGGTCATACTCTTCGAGGCATTTTGTTTGCATCCATCCGGCAATATCATTTGTGGGAGGCTTGGTTCTGTTAATGCAAAAATTGCCAAAGTCTGCAAGCGTGCCGCAATGTGGGGTATTCATCGCCTTCATTACAGCGGCCAGCCATGCACCATTGCACGAAATGCCAACATGATTCTCTACTATTACATCGACATCGCTTTTCCTTCCATAATCAATCAATGTGTGCAGGCTTTCTATAGCTGCTTTTGCTACTTCAGCCGGGTCGCCTTCTCCTTCCACATTTACACGTATCATCGGGCAACCAAGTGTTGCTGCGGCATCAATCCATTTGTAGTGATTTTCTACAGCCTTTGCCCTTATACTTTTATCGAGGTCGCCTAATACACCTTCCCCATCGATCATAATACGCAGGTTAAAACAGCCATTATCTGCTGAGCGCTTTTTTAATTCATTTAAAAAACTGTTGTCTTTTGCTTTATCGGCAAAAAACATAGAGCAATAATCGAGGCCCGGGATACCAAAGGTCGTAATGGTCTTTTTGGGGAAATCAAGCGGGTCTAACTGTTTTGTCCAGAATTGCCCTGCCAGGGAAAATTGTGACAAGGCCAGTTTGAAGGGCAACTCACTTTTTGCCGGGTTGGCGTGAAGCACGGAAGGCAGTGCTGAAGCTAAGCCTGTTGCAGCTACTGCCATGGATGACCTTTTAATAAAAACTCTTCTGGACGTTTTCATATCTGAATTTTTATGGAACAATATCTGTGTAGATAGATTCGCAATCCTAAGATATAGGAAAAAACCAACAAGCGCGGATTGGAACGCTGCCGGTTAGCAGTTTTATTCTTTAAGATGACATTCGTGCAACTGTACAAGTGAGTGACACAACCTAAGCCGGGGAAGGATATAAAGTTTGTAACAAAAAGTGTCGGTTCAGGGGAAAAGATAAAGATTTATCTTGTCATACGATTAATCGTCCGTCACTAATTCATGCAACATGAATGATGTCTTTATCTCGTATGCAAGAAGTTCCTCAGCGCAGGAGGCGAAAGCTTTGCGTGATAAACTTATCGAAAAAGGATGTAGTGTTTTTTTTGATGAAAATGAAATACCTGGCGGCTCAACTTTTCCCCGGCACCTCGCAAAAGGACTGGTTGAATCACGGATGGTGATTGTGTTTGCAACAGAAACTTATTTCAGCAAGCCATGGTGTGTGCTTGAATTTCAATCGGCGCTCGGGCCTTACCGCAATTCAGTTAACAAAAGCAAACCTGCAGGCGGGCTGCTCGACAGGATAATGATCTTATTACCATCATCAGGCCCCATAGATAAAATTTCGGCATTGCTCCCGCCGCCTTTATCAGTGAAGTCCTGGCTAAAAGAAGATCAAACAGAAGCAGCAGCAGCCATGGCACTCGGGATCTTAAATGCGCCTGCTGTAGCAAAGGATAAATTAACTGTAGTTGATGATCCGTTTACTGAAAGCTTGCTGAATGGAGGGCTTGTTCCCTGGGCGTCAAAATCAACCGCTGTCCCAAATTATCTTTATTCGTTGCCCGAATCGTTGAAAGAACAATTTATCGGCCGTGCGGAAAAATTATGGGAAATATATAATGGCCTGGAATTGAAAGCGGCGGCTGATGCAAACCGCGCCGTTGTTATTGAGGCCTCCGCCGGCATGGGCAAAACACAATTAGCCGCAGAATATGTGTGGCGTTATGGTTTTCGTTATTATGAAGGTGGCATTGTTTGGATTGATGCAGGCAGTGACGAGGAACAACTGGCCGCGCAGTTTAAAGAAGTGATCATGGCTTTGTCAAAAGGCATTCAGCCCGCCAATACACTGCAACAGCTTTCGACACAACTGCAACAATGCTTTAACTCCATACCGGCTGATAAAAAAATATTGTGGGTAGTCGATAATATACCCGAACCAGGAAAAGGCACATCACCAAAACGCCTGGATTATTGGTGCCCCGTAAGGAATAAAGTCAGTTTACTGGGAACATCAAGACAGGCGGGAATAAAAGATGCAGATACCATTATTGCGCTAACGGAATTGACCGAAGATGCGGCCGTTGACCTGCTGGTTCAGCCACCGGTGGATGAACATTGGCTTAGCGAAGAGAACTGGAAAAAAACGGCAAAATGGGTTGGTTACCTGCCGCTGGCCTTACGCATATTACACACAAGTTTGGGTGACCATTATCTTTCCGCTGATACGCTTATGAAGAAAGTGAATGGAGAAGAACCTGCCATAGCGCTTGATGAAGAAGTGGATAGCATTAAAGAGGAAGTGGCCGAAGGTTATGTAAGAAGTATCGCTGAACTATTCCATTTTTCATTTGAGGCACTGCGCAGTTATGCCCAGGCATTCCGTATGCTAAAAACGCTTTCTCAAATCGCTGTTGCACCGGTACCGGAAAAATTATTGCTGCTGGGCTGTGAGCAACGCGATCTTGGGATACTCTTAAAACGGAGCTGGATAAATGTTTCAGAGGATCCCAAACACCCTGCTGCACGGCAATATTCATTGCACCGCATTACGGCAAGTTATGTAAAGGGAAACTCTGCTGCTGCTGATTTCATCTTTACGGGTGAGTGGTTTGAAAAAATTTTTAGTACGCCGCTCAGCAAAGAAGAATTGACACAGGCGGAAAGGCAATTCAGGGTATTCAGCACTAAACTTGCAACAAAAATTTCCTCCGGGCAGGATGAACCATTGAGAGCTCGCGCTTTAAAGACAGGGATTTTTCTTGCACAATGGAAACAGGATGACTTTGATACAGGACGGGGCTTAAGGTTTACGGCTGCTAATTTCCTGGATGCAATCGGGGGTGATACCGATTTGATCGAAATATTCCTTAACACATTCGAAACGGCTTCCGAAAATGCTGCAAGAAATATGATCTGCACAGCAAGCGGGTTGTATAATAGCGCAGGCGGCGCCGAATTCTTAAAGAGAGCGTTTGAAGATAAACGCGACCTGGTAAGGTGGCAGGCCTTTGTGCAATGTAGCCACTCATCAAGGGGTGATATATTGCTTGAACCTTTCCTGCAGGCATTAATGAAAGAAACAAATAAAAACATTGTTGAAAACAATAGCCTGGCATTTGGTGAACTGCTGAGACATGGGAGGGGAAACGGTTTACGGGCGCTGTTGTCGTCTGTTGCGCATTTTTTAATGGAACAACCCGGTGCATTACATAGAAAAATGCTGGCAACCATATTGGGAAGTATATTGGAAGTTTTTGGCAATAGTTGGACCGCCGGTGGTTGGAAAGCGGAGCATGTGATCAGCATGTTGTTGCCCCTGGCGTTGGATGACCCGGAAGAATCAGTGCGGGATAAAGCCGCAAAAGCGCTCGCTGCTCATGAAGATAAAGAGGTCGCAGGTAACATATTAAGCGCGCTGTTGCAAAGTGATACGGCAACCTACAGAAATCATATCAGGGCGCTGCTTGTTTACATTCATGAGTTTGAACAACCTCCTGCCGGCATACAGATCATGGAGGAGGACGGTTCCCTTAGTCTGGTAGCAAATATGGAAGGCGGAAAGGCACGCCCGGACCTGTATGAACCGCTCATTTCGCAAGTTATAGACGGGCAGGATGAATCAAAACTTAGCATTGCCATCGATGAAATTATGAGTGTCCGCAATGCCCTGTTTGTTCTTACAAACAAAGTGCATCAACTGCAGGACCAGGGTAACCATGAAGCAGTGATACGTATCGCTGGTTCTATGATCCGCGTAAGGCCCGAACACCCGGTTGTTGTGAACAGCTACTGGTGGCGTGGCCTCGCTCTTTATCATACGCAGCAATTTGACAAAGCAATCGCCGACCTGGCAAAAACAATCGAGCTTAATGCTGCATTCAGCGACGCATATTATTATCGGGCCCTTTGCTATGAAAATACCGATAAACAAGCCTTCTTCAACGATCTGTGTTCGGCTATTAAAATAGAGGCAAAACACTACCAGGCTTTGTATAAAAGAGCTTGGCATTTTTACGAAACTGACGATTTTGAAAACGCAATCCTTGACATAGAGGTACTCATCTCACTGGCGCCCGCTAACCCGGACCATTACAATTTAAAAGCAAGTTGCCTGATAAAACTGCAACGTTACGAAGAAGCTATTGCTGCTGAAGAAAATGCGCTCCGGATCAATGATCAGTATGCAGAATATTGGTTCATGAAGGGAATAGCCCACTACCAGTTATCGCAAATGAAGTATGCACTGGCTGCCCTCGAAAGCGCGCAGCAACTGGATCCGGGAAATAACTCCGTGCAGCAATTGATCGATTACATAAAATCATCCGGAGAATATTTCGCCAGGGAATAAACGGTGGTTTTTACATGTGCCCGGCTGTAAGCGCTACCATTGGGCTTTCGTTGCGCCTGTCCCGAGAGGAAAGATTCGGGATCGCTCATTTAACTTCACCCTGTTGATCTTTAAACCAGTAGAATTATGATCCAGGCAGCAGTACTACTATTAGACTTCCGTTGCGCTTGTCCCGGGAGGAACGATTCGGGATCACTCACTTGCACGGCTGTCTCGCTATTCGCCATTGTCAGAATCAGGATGAAAAAGATTTAAGGATTTGCAGGATAGTATAACACAATTGCATCCTGTTAATCTTTAAAGCCCGGAAATCCCGGTTTAGACAAACCTATGTGCCTATGTGGTTCCCATTCTTCGTGTGCTCACTACTATCAGAATCAACATGCAAAAGACTAATGTATTTACAGTACCGCAAGCTTGTTCCATCCCCACATTTTTAAAGCGCGGAAATCCATTTTCAGGCAAACCTATGTGCCTATGTGCTTCCCATTCTTCGTGTGCTCACTACTATCAGAATCAACATGCAAAAGACTAATGTATTTACAGTACCGCAAACTTGTTCCATCTTCTCCCATCTGTAAAGCCCGGAAATCCTCCCTTCAGGCAAGCCTCTGTGCCTATGTGGTTCCCATTCTTCGTATGCACACTACCATCAGAATCAACATGCAAAAGACTAATGTATTCACAGTACCACATACTTGCTCCATCCCTCCCATCTTTAAAGCCCGGAAATCCCGGTTTAGACAAACCTATGTGCCTATGTGGTTCCCATTCTTCGTATGCTCACTACTATCAGAATCAACATGCAAAAGACTAATGTATTCACAGTACCGCAAACTTGTTTCATCTTCTCCCATCTGTAAAGCCCGGAAATCCTGCTTCAGGCAAACCTATGTGCCTATGTGGTTCCCATTCTTCGTATGCTCACTACGATCAGAATCAACATGCAAAAGATTAATGAATTCACAGTACCGCAAAATTGTTCCATCCCTCCCATCTTTAAAGCCCGGAAACCCCGGTTCAGGCAAACCTATGTGCCTATGTGGTTCCCGTTCTTCGTATGCACACTACCATCAGCATCAGCATGCGAAAGATTAATGAATTCGCAGCATCGAAAACTTGCTCCATCCTCCCATCCTTAAATCCTGCTTCAGGCAAACCTATGTGCCTATGTGGTTCCCATTCTTCGTATGCTCACTACGATCATAATCAATATGCAAAAGATTAATGAATTCACAGTACCGCAAAATTGTTCCATCCCTCCCATCTTTTTTAAAGCCCGGAAATCCCGGTTCAGGCCTATGAGGTTCCGAAACCCGCACAAGCCGCTATTCTTCCTCCTGCTCCACCAATGCAGATAATTTCTTTAACGCGGCATTCATGTTAATCCCTTTACCCAGTACAGGCTTAAACAGGTCACCTTTTGTTTGCAACCTTTCCGTCATAGTAAAAATATTGAAGTCTTTCATTTTAAGGCCAGGCTTTACTTCATCCCAACTTAATGGCGCAGAAACGGTGGCCCCCGGCTTTGGCCTCACTGAATAGGGTGCAGCAAGGGTCGCCTGGGGGCGGTTTTGCAGGAAGTCCAGGTACAGTTTTCCCTTTCTCAGCCTGGTAGCGCGTTCTATGCTCGTAAACGAAGGTATTTGCGCATACACCAGCTTTACGATCACCCGCGCAAACTCTTTTGACTGCTCGTAAGTATATTTCGCGGCAAGCGGAATATAAATATGCATGCCCGTTGATCCCGATGTTTTCGGGTAAGAGGGAACACCCACGCTGTCAAGCACATCCTTTGTAACCAGCGCAGCCTCTATTACGCTGTCAAACGTATTGTTGTCCGGATCAAGATCGATGATACACCAGTCTGGTTTATCAGGTGACTGTATCGTGCTGCTCCAGGGATTCATCTCTATGCAGCCAAGGGAGGCGATATATAGCAGGCTTGATTCATCGGTACATACCATAAAATTCCTGTCTTTGTCATCCGCTTCGCTATGGTAAGGAAAGGTATCGATCCATTCCGGCACCTTGCCCGTAACATCTTTCTGGTAAAAGCTCTCTCCTGCTATGCCATTGGGATGCCGGTTGAGCGATTGCGGCCTGTCTTTCAGATAAGGCAACATCACCGGGGCCACCTGGTAATAATAGTTGATCAGGTCTCTTTTGCTGATCTTTTCCTTTGGCCAGAATATCTTACTGAGATTGGTGAATTTCAACTCATGCCTGTTAATGACGCGGACCTGTGTTTCGTCACCCGGATTAAGTAGTGTCTTGCGGCCTGTTTTCACGGGTTTGATCATTTTATTCTTTTCAATAAGTGACGCATCCTGCTTGACTGCTTTCTCCACCGCTACGGCTTTTTCTGTATGCACATCTTTTGCTTTTTTATCTTCCCGCATACCCTTAAACGATGGATGGCGCATCACGCCATCGCTGGTTATTTCGGCATACGCCACCTCGCATACCAGTTGTGGTTTCAGCCACACCACTGTTGCATGGGGCGGATTGGGCCTGAACCTCGATGGCTTGTTCACATCGGGAACTTCATCAAATGGTATTTCCTTTTGTTCAAGCGGACCGAAAGCCTGCATTATTTCCTGCTGTATCTTTTCATTAAAGCCCGTACCCACCTTGCCCGTATAGTGCAACTTGCCTTTCTCAAATACGCCCACCAGCAACGCACTGAATAACTTGGAAGTATCTTCATTGATTGTATACCCGCCGATCACTACCTCGTGGCGCTTATTAGCCTTTATCTTTAGCCACTCTTTTGATCTTGCCCCCGGCACATAAACAGCGTCTTCCTTTTTTGCCATAATGCCTTCGAGGTTTAGCTTACCGGCAGCTTCAAAAAATTCGGTACCACTGGTTGCATAGGCCTGGCTGATTCTTATTACTTCACTCTCGGGCAGCAGCTCAACCAGCTTTGCTCTTCTTTCCGAAAGAGGCAGGCCCATCAGTGAATACCCGTGATACCAAAGCAGGTCAAACACATAATACAGCAACTCCCCGTCGGCCTCGCTTCTCCAGTTTTGCAGGTTACCAAAGTTGGAGATCCCATTCTCACCTGCTACTATGATCTCGCCATCGAGCACAGCATTCATGTCAAGTTTTTTTAAAGCATCATATACCGGGTAAAACTTTTCATTGAATGATTTATTGTTGCGTGACTTTATCTCCACTTCCCCTCTATTAAGATAAGCCAATGCACGGTAGCCATCCCATTTTATTTCATACAGCCAGCCTTCCGCATCAAATGGCTTGTCAACCAATGTGGCCAGCATAGGCGCTATGTTCAGCGGGAATGGTTCCTTCCTGCCGGCTGTTGCCATGGCGGGATCAGCGGGTGCCGCTACCGCTTTTTTTTTAGCTGTGCCGGCTTTGGTTACCGGGCTTTTTTTCGCGGCAGCTTTTTTTGCTGTGCTGCCTGGTTTTATGGTCTTCTGGCCGTAAATACGTTCTGGGTCTTTTTCTATCTGCGACAACGACCTGCCCGACTGTACCGACTTTTCTTTTTTGGTGATATCTGTTTCTTTGGCATATTTATCTTTTGCTTTCATCAGTAGCCAGCTGTTTTCACCCTGGTATGATGATTTCACCAGGGCGAACGCTCCTTTCAGTTTTTTCCCGTGAAGCTGAAACATGATCTTGCCTTTGTGCAATTGTTTCAACAAATCCTTCTCGGCTTCTTTCTTTGAAGCATATTCGTTCATGGGCTCGTAAGTGCCCTCATCCCATACCATCACCGTGCCGCCGCCATACTGTCCCTTTGGAATAACGCCTTCAAAAGTCCTGTAATCGAATGGATGGTCTTCCACCATCATGGCAAGCCGCTTTACCGACGGATCAGTAGAAGGGCCCTTGGGCACCGCCCAGCTTTTAAGAACGCCAGCCATCTCCAGGCGAAAATCATAGTGCAAATGTGAGGCATCATGCTTTTGTATCACGAAAAGTAATGCGTCATCTGTTGACTTGCCACCCGTTGGCTCGGGCGTTTTGGTAAAACTTCTTTTCTTGCGGTATAAGGATAAGCTCATGCGTTTGCTTTACAAATACCGCATTAAATATTATGCCCGTTTTTAATGCCCGTACCGGAAAATGACATTAACGGTAAAAAGTCTTTGTCTGCCATTTGTTTTTATCCCGGCTAAAGTATCAATAGCATCACCTCATGCGCCCGTCCGCGGAGCAACGATTCGGGATGGCACCAAATGCTAAGGCATAACATTTGTGTGCAAAACAACAAACACCGGACTTTGCCTTCTACTGTTGTTCAATCATTCAGATACGATGCCGTAAACAACATTCTGAAAATCGTTTATACTTCAGGGGCGGTTTACCAATACCTCGATGTGCCCTTACACGTGTACACCGGCTTCACCAAGGCAAAAAGTAAGGGGACATTTCTCAACAAACAAATAAAGGGCATATTCGATTTCGAGCTCTTGAGTGCTGCGCCGGAGGAATGACCAGCACGATAATAATAACACCGGGAATGTTGTTGACCGGACTGCTCTAACAGGCATTGCAACAAAAATCTAACTTATCTTCATCCGATAATTCCTTGCGCATGAAAATAGCTATTGCATCACCCCTGTTCCCGACCTCAATCCAAAACGGCTTGTCTCAACTGGAAGAGTTGGTAAAAACTGCGGCAGCGCAACAGGCAAGGATCATCTGCTTTCCTGAATCTTATATACCCGGTTATCCATCTGCAGAATTCAATATAGAGAGATCAACAAAAGAAAACATGGAGGCTGCGTTGCAACAGGCATGCGATGTTGCAAAAAAATATCATATCGCGGTTATACTGCCGATGGACTGGTTTGATGAGGATAAGTTCCTGAATGTTGCACAGGTTATTGCTCCGGATGGAACAGTTTTAGGCTACCAATCAAAAAACCAGTTAGATCCGTCGGAAGACAATACCTGGCAGGCCGGCACAAAGCGCAGGCTTTTTGAAATTGATGGGGTAAAGTTTGGCATCACCATTTGCCATGAGGGCTTTCGTTACCCTGAGTCTGTAAGATGGGCAGCAAGAAACGGCGCTGCCATCGTTTTTCATCCGCATTTTAGCGGCAGCAATACCATTGGCGTGCAGCTTACCGAGTACAGGAGCAACAAAAATCCTTATTACGAACAGGCAATGATGATGCGTTCCCTGGAAAACACGATTTACTTCGCCAGCGCCAACTATGCCACCAAATTCCAGGAATCCGCCTCTTCCATCATTGCCCCTGACGGCAGTTGTATTGCTTACCAGGATTATGGCAAGGCGGTTGTTGTTGTTGCAGATATAGACACCACGCAGGCAACCGGTAAACTGGCCGGGAGATTTAAGCCGGAATTATATACCAGCAATTAACAGCAGCGCCCCCCGGGTTGTTGCAGCACAAGTGTGCGACGCAACGGAAGCTGCCCCCCTGTACTTACGTCGGGCCCATAAAACAAAAAAGCCCGCATGCTGATGCGGGCCCTGATCTTGAACAATTTGACTATGGTATTTTCGACACCTGGTCGTTATAATATTTTACCTCCTGCAGCACAGAAGAAAGATTACCGGTAGGCTCCACAGAATCTCTTTCAATGTAAATGTGGCCGTTAAAGTTCTGCTTCTTCAACTCAGCAAAAATCTCGGGAAACTTTACCACACCGGTACCTACAACCACATCTTTCATCGTGGGATCATTATAGCCAGCGATATCTTTCAGGTGCACCGCGATTATGTGGCCGCTAAGCTTTTTAACCGCATCCAATGGATCAACACCACTCTTGGGCCAATGGCCAAGATCGGCACACACGGCAAAGTTGGGATGGCCCTGCAATGCCATTAAAGTGGTATCGGTATTCCAGTAATGGCTGAAGCCTTTCCAATGCTCATGAATGGCAACCTTGATGCCGTATGCGCCGGCAAGGCTGTCGATGCTGTTCCACATATTCAGTGGTGGCTCCGTTGTTACAAACTGCACGCCGAGCGCTTTGGCAATATCAAACTGGTGTACCCACGAGGCAAGCGTTGAATCGCCGACAATATAAACAGATTCGACCTTCAACCCTTTTGCGGCGATCATGTCCTTTAGCTTTGCAATGCCTTCCATTGAAAGCTGGCCAATAATGCTGTCTTTAAATTCAGGCCCCGCACTGTGAAAAGTATTGGGCTCGATATACGTGAGTTTAGCGGAATCAACTTTGTCGAGCGACAATGGGAAGTTTACGGTATGGAATGTCCATAACGCAATACCAAACCTCCAATCTTTCGCGGGGTCAACAGTCACAGTGGTCGAAGAAGTGTCGGCCGCGGCAGTTGCCTGCTGGCCATTGTTGCAGGCTGCGAAAATTAAAGAGGCGGCTAAAAGTAAAAAGGCAAATTGTTTCATCGTTATTTTTTTGGGTGAATGTAGTAAGTGTATAAATGGCGTCTGTGAATATTTTCTTTGTGTGCCCTGCTTCAACGCTCCGGGCGCCGTTCCTTGCGTCGCACACTTCAACGCCTTATCAATGCCGGGCAAATAAAAAGCCGCATTTATTGCAGCTTTTATATAAGAAGATTTCGGGGTTTGAAGCTTATCAGCTCTTTGCTTTCACTTCTGTAACCACGATGCCTTTGATGCCATCTTTTTCAGAAACTGCGCCGGTAATGGTCACCTGTCCGCCTGCATATTTTTTCACTTCTTCGTACACATCCTTTTTGGAATGATCGGCTACCAACAGGTAAACTTTTCCATCACTGGTAAGCAATCCCATCGGGGCACCACCTTTGATACACGCTGTTGCGCAAGACATATGATCATCGCCATGGGCTCCATGACCAATGTAGCAATTCATATCAAGCACTTCTCCGGTAATTGATTTATTGTCCTGTGCAGTGGAGGCAAAGGAAAAAACCAGCATAAAGAATGCAAACAGGGTGGCAAGCCGGGAAAAACCAATAAGCGTCTTTTTCATAACTTAATTTTTGTAGTGACAAAATGAATGATGACTTAGATTGAGCAGATAAATCTACTCATATTCTTTTAAAGGAGACGAAAATATTTGATGCCAGAGATATGGCTATGCTGCACCAAATCGCTTTAAACTGATCAGGTCAGCTACCAGTGGCTGGCTGTTCCAACTGTTGTGAATAGCCAATGCAGCACCCAACGCCGATGCCTGCGCTACCGTTGCAGCATACACTTCAACATCGGGGAAAGCAGCTGCGAGCAGCGACATGTAAATATTGTTCTTGCTGAAGCCCCCATCCACAAAGATCTTTTTCACAGGAGAATCATTGAGTATTAAGCCGGCAGAGAAAACCTGCAATGCGACAATATCACTCATCAGCTGGTGATAGGCATTTTCGTAACGGCCAAATAAATGAATACTGCGCCCGGCAAAATGTGATTGAAGCAATCCTGACTTTGCGGCGGCAGGCAGCGGATCGGAGGGAATCAAATGGCTGGCGATAGCTTTATCATAGGCCAGGGTCGTGAAATAATCGATGGGCTTCTGGAAATGATCAGCGAGCCTTTTTACCTGCTGCTCATGTTCGTGGCCCGAAAACAAACGCGCTGCTTTTACCGGTTTACCTTTATACGATAAATAACAGAGGCAATCATTGTGGAGTTCCCGGTCGCTCAGTGCTGCATGGTTAAAAGGGTTCAGGCTTATGCACCATGTCCCGGTAGAAAGTAATAAAAACGGCTCACTGCCTGCAGACAGGTAAGGGATAAGCGCAGCCGAACTGTCGTGCAAACCAATACCTGAAACATATTCCTTCCCATCAAACACAAAAGGCACTGTGGTATCATAAGGAAGCAGTGGCGCAAACAGGCGGTCAATTCCTTCATCAACCACCCAATGATGATAAGTTGCTGCTTCAAAATTCCACAGGTTGGTATGACAGCCAATGCTGGTAATATCTGTCGTTGATTTACCAGTAAGGATGAAGCTTAAATATTGCGGCAGGTGCAGCGCAAAGGCAATGCTGGAAAAAGTTTCCGGCTGCTCGTATTTCATCCTGTATAGCTGCATGCCCGAATTGAGATTTCCGAGCATCGGTGAAGCGGTCTGCTTCGAGAAAAGGCTTTCGCCGCCATACTTTTGATAGAATTGCGACCGCAGGTTTTCAGGATAAAGTTTCAGGTAATTATACAGGGGCGGAATAACACGGTCATGCTTATCCAGGTAAACGAAACTTGCGCCATAGCCGGAAAAATTCACCGCTTTGATCTCAAAACGTTCATCATTTGCAGCAGCGTAAAAGGATGTTTGCACCCATTGCGTAAGCGCATGCACATCTTCACATGCAAATCCATCTTCATCAGTTGTCTCGGGTATTTGCCGGATGGCTTCATGAACAACTTCATACTGTTCATTGAACAGCAAGAGCTTTTTATTGGTTTTGCCAACATCAAAGATGGCGGCGACAGGAAGTTTAGGCATATATCGTCCGGTCTATTTTACTACTATAATGCTTCTGATGCGCCTATTCGGGGAGTAACGATTCGGGTTCGTACTATCAACGTTCAGCGCTTCTTTCCAACCTACCTTTCTCCTGCAAGTTATCAAATTAATTATAAGCCAGTTGCAACTGTTTTCGACCCTCTTTGCCTTACGAGGTTTTCCCTTACTTTTTCACTGCGGAACAATCCCAGCGGATTAAGTGCAGCACCGCACCGGCGTCGGGCTTCTGCAACCAATGGGCGTACATCGGTACGAAAAGCCTGTTGCAACAATTCCTGTGCAGTTACCACATCATTATTATCCTGTGCCGCGGCAAGCTGTGCCCTGTCAACCAACAGCGCCTGTGCATACGTGACCATGATCGCCTCAACAGATTGCAGCAGGTCTTCCAGCGGGTCTTTTACATTATGACTGGCGTCGATCATCCAGCCGAGACTGGTCGCATGGTTCATGCCTTTGGCATCCATGCCTTCGATCAATTCATTAAAGATGAGAAAGAGCTGGTAAGGTTTTATACTGCCAACGGTAAGGTCATCATCGCCATACTTTGAATCGTTGAAATGAAATCCACCCAACTTTCCTTCCATTAATAGCAGGGAAACAATCTGCTCTATGTTTGCGTTAGGCAAATGATGTCCAAGGTCAACCAATGTGTAAGCTTTATCGCCAAGTTTGTTCGCATACAGCAGCGACTGCCCCCAATCGCCTACGGTGGTGGAATAAAAGTTAGGCTCGTATGCCTTATATTCTACAAACATTTTCCAATCTGCAGGCAGGGCCTCATACACTTCCTGCAGGCTCTCCAACGTATGTTGAAATGCCTTTCTGAAATTCAACTGGCCGGGAAAACAGGAGCCGTCACTCAGCCACACAGTGAGTGATTCTGAACCCAGCTCAATGCCATGCCTGATTACTTCAATATTGTGCTCAACAGCCTGCCTGCGCACCGCCTTGTTCACATGCTGCATGCTTCCAAACTTATAACTCCATTCCTGGCCTGGCTGGTCCTGGAAAGTATTTGAATTCATGGCGTCGAACTTCAAACCGTTTTGTGCAGCCAACGCTTTTATGTGCGAAGCATTTTCCGGTATATCCCACGGAATATGTAACGAGATGGCTCCGCTGCTTTTATTCAATGCATGCAGCAAACCAATATCTTCAATCTTCTCTTCGAGGTTGCGTGGTTCGCCGCCACCGCCGAAACGGGCAAAGCGTGTTCCGCCCGTACCGAGCGCCCAGCTTGGAATAGCCACCTGGAAATCGATAAGCTTTTGCAGCAGTTCATCCACATCTTTTACATCTGCAGCAATAAAATCAAATTTTCTTTGATGTGCTTTAAGCAGCTCTTGATTGTGTTCTTCTATTTTAATCTTTTCGATTTGCATATCCATCTTTTTATGGCAGATAAAATAATTCTTTCAATGGTATATTAACAGGTGAATGATCGTCATTGGTTTCCATAATGTCTTTCATATATGCCCACCACTTTTTCATTATGGGCTCATCCGGCAACTCATCCAGCTTTGTTTTGTTGGTTATTGTTAAATATCCAAACAGCGTGTTTGTCTCTTCGTCTAAAAAGATGGAATAGTCTTTTATTCCTGCCTGCTTCAGTAAGTCTTTCAGCTCGGGCCATATCTCGTTGTGGCGCTTTTTATATTCGGCCTCACACCCTTTAAAGAGTTTCATTCTAAATGCGACACGCTGCATATGTTTATTGACTTTTGGTTTTGAACTACAGGAATCGTGCTTTACACAATTGCTGCTTGACATTATGCAGTACAAGTGTGCGACGCAAGGAACGATGCATAAAGCACTAATGTTGACTACATAAAAAAATGCTATCGCAAAAAGGCCATTGCCACACCGCCATCAACATTTAATGTGTTGCCGGTTGACTTATTGAGCAGCCCACCGACGAAAGCATAACAGGCGTTGGCAATATCTTCAGGCAAAATCGTCTCGTTGAGCAATGTGCGTTTTGCATAATAAGCAGGCAACTCTTCAACGGTGATGCCATAAGCTTTCGCACGGCCTTCGGCCCAACCGCCGGCCCAGATATTGCTATTTGCAATAACCGCATCGGGGTTGACACTGTTTACGCGTATCTTGTCAGGTCCAAGCTCCGCAGCGAGCAAACGTGACAGGTGTGCCTGCGCCGCTTTTGCAGAACCATAGCCTGCATTATTCGGGCCTGAGACAACGCTATTCTTTGAAACAATGTTAATGATGTCGCCGCCAAACCCTTGTTTACGCATTACTTCAACGCCCAGCTTTGATACAAGAAACTGCCCTTTCACCAAAATATCATACAGTTTATCCCAGTCTTCTATCGAATGATCGGCAACAGGTTTCGAAATGCTGATCCCGGCATTGTTTACCACGATATCGACACCACCAAAAGCAAGTGCTGCATTTACAAATGCTTTTTCAATAGACGCACTGTCTGTAACATTAAGCAATGTTGAGGCTGCAGCATCCCTTCCAAACTGCTTTTGAAATTCTTCCATGGCACCCTGCATGCGCTCTTCATTGATGTCGTTGATGATCACGCAGGCGCCTTCTTCTGCAAACTTTTTCGCTATGGCTTTACCAATACCGCCTGCACTACCGGTAATTAAAGCGATACGGCCGCTTAATGATTTAGGCCTGGGCATGCGTTGCAACTTCGCTTCTTCCAACAGCCAGTATTCTATGTTGAATGCTTCCTGTCTTGGTAACGAAGTGTACTCACTCACGGCTTCTGCGCCCCGCATTACATTGATGGCATTGATATAAAATTCACTTGCTACTCTTGTTGTTTGTTTGTCTTTGGCAAATGAAAACATACCAACACCGGGATATAGAATAATTACCGGGTTTGCATCCCGCATGGCCGGACTGTTGGGATGTTTGCAATTATTGTAATAGTCTGCATACATTTTGCGATATGCTTCAAACAATGGAGCAATCTTTTCTTTGATGGCCGCGGTGTTCGTAACATCTTCCTGTGTTGAAAGATTTAATACCAGCGGAGAAATCTTTGTACGCAAAAAGTGATCGGGACAGCTTGTCCCCAAAGGCGCCAACCGCCCGAGGTCGTTGGAATTGATGAATTGCAATACGCGGTCATCATCTGTAAAGTGACCGATCATTTTTGTTTGGGAGGAGCAGAAGCCACGCAATATCGGGGCCAGTGTCGCGGCCTTTGCGAGCCGATCTTCTTTTGGTAATGACACTATTTTTTGTCCACCGAAAACAGGACCTTTCTTTCCATAATTGTCTTCGAGGTATTGAGCGCATATCTCAATAACCTCAAGTGTGTTCATATAACTCTCATATGCCGTATCGCCCCAGGTGAACAATCCATGTGATCCCAGCATAATGCCACGAATGCCGGGATTTTCATCAAGACATTGCCTGAGCATCAAGCCTAATTCAAATCCAGGCTTTTGCCATTTAACCCAACCGATTGTTCCGTTGAACAACTCCTTTGTTATGCGCTCACCATCTTTTGCTGCAGCAATGGCAATAGCAGCATCGGGGTGCAGGTGATCGATATGTTTGAATGGAAGAAAGCCATGCAGCGGTGTATCGATCGACGGTGCTTTTGATGCAAGATCATAAATGCAGTGATTAAACAGCTCTACCATTTCATCTTCAAACTCAAGGCCGCGGTAAATATTTTTGAGGCTGCGTAACCTGTCAACATACAAAGCAGCGAGTCCGCTGCGTTTCATAGTGCCGAGATCGCCGCCGCTGCCTTTCACCCACATCACTTCTGTTTCTTTGCCCGTCAACGGATCTTTTGCCAACGCTTTACACGATGTGTTGCCACCGCCATAATTTGTCAGGCGCAAATCCGCACCTAATAAATTCGAACGGTATACCAGTAAGGCTACTTCATCGCCCGCCAGTTCTGCAGCTTTCGCCTCATCCCACAGGTAGCTTACATGTTTAAATTTTATTGTCGCTGTGCTCATAGCTATTAATATTTTTTATTGTAAGACTTTTGCTTTTTGTTCATTTCCTTTTGTGCAATAATGCAGTGTTACCCTTCATCACCTGCGTGCAGGTACGCGACCAGGCGCTATAGAAAAGACTATGTTTACCCTTTAAATGGCCCACAAAAACCTATACAGCAACCCTTATTTTATTGAATTGCCATAACCAACCACCAGTACAGAAATGATGATGGTAATAATTCCAAGCACAATGGTGCTAATGGTCTTTCTGTTTGCAGCTTTCCACTCTTTCAACACAAGTCCCCACATATTTGCCGTTAGTATGATGAATGCCATATGCAGTATCCATGAACTTGCACCGTTGCCGAGTTTGCTTTCGCCCATTCCATAGAAAAAGAATTGCAGAAACCATGTAGTGCCGGCCAGTGCCGAGAAAATATAATTGGCAACCAATGGTGTTTTCCTGTTTGTGTAATCACCGAATGTTTTATTGCGCGCATTCAATATCATACACCAGATGAAATTGGTTGTTAGCCCGCCCCACAACACTACCACGTATGTAACATTGTTCTGGTACAAAAAATTACCCTGGTTGGGATTGGCGGCCTGCCATAAATGGTTGGCGAGTTCGGCCATTGGCTTGCCTGCTTCGAGGCCAAAATTGAAACAGGCACTGAGTACACCGGATACAATAGATACAAACATGCCCAACGCAAATTTATATTCGGTCTTTGTTTCCATGCCATGTGGATCGGTCGCCTCCGTTGCCAGTTGCTTTTCTTTCATCATACCGGCTTTGCCGCAAATGATGATGCCGATGATACAGATAACCAAACCGGTTAAAACAGTCAGTCCCCAATCAGAGCCTGTGAGCATGCTGAAAGTGTCTTTACCTTCTTTGGGAAAGAGGTCGTAATAGATCGATGGAATCAATGCGCCGAAGACCATGCACAACCCAAGGATGATACTACTGCCAAGCGACACACCGAGATAGCGAACACCAAGTCCATATGTTAAGCCACCTATTCCCCAGAGCACACCAAAAAGAAAAGTAATACCCAGTGTTGATGGACCTGCGCCACGTATAATGTCTGCGAAGCCGGGGATAGTGAGGTATGCCGCAAGCGGCGGAACAATAAGCCAGGAAAAGAGCCCGCCAACGATCCAGAAACTTTCCCAATGCCAGCCCTTTACTTTTTTATAGGGCATGTAAAAACTGCCCGATGCAAAACCTCCGATGAAATGAAAAAAGACTCCTAGTATAGCCTGCATGTTCTTTTGATTTTTCTATATGGCAATGAATAAGCTTATGTAAAAGTAGCCAGCGTTGTCCTCACAACCATCATGGTCTGTCATGATATTTATTTTTTGCGCCCGGCATTTGTTTGATCGTACGGCTTATACAGCGCTTGTTCCGGGAGCAACGATCCGGGATCGCATTCTTGTACTGCATCACCGTGAGCGGCGAAACATGAGCACCTGGTTTTTGGGTAAACCTGGGTAACCCCAGGGCATAAAAAGCAAGCCTGTAACTAAAAGCCGATTGTTTGCTGCCGTACAAGTGTGCGACGCAAGAAAAGCCGGGCAAAGCATTGTGGCCCGGCCCCAAAAAATTACTTTAACTGAACAACGGCAACAGCAAAAGGCTTAAGCGTAAGAGATGCAGCGGGCAATGTAGATTTGGTTGCCTCATTGTCGCCGGTACTGATATCGGTAACAGCAAGGCCGGCGCCGTTGGCTTCGGCAGGTAATGCGATCTTTACTTCGCTGTTGCGTGGGTTAATGAATAATATTTTCTTTCCGGTTGCGGTAATAAATGCCTGGCTAATGACGTCGCTTCCACTGAGTGATGTGCTGACGAGTTTATCACCGGGCCCGAAATTGTCTTTTAATAATTTGAGTACCCAGTAACGCGGATTGGGCTGCGCTGTTTCCCAGTTCATCATACTCACATCGGGGTATTGAGAGGGATAGCCGACGAGTTGCGATTCGCCGGCCACTTCTATGCCGAGTTTGGTAAGCTCGAGCAAAAGATAAGCATACATGGCGCCTGACAAATTCCAATAGCCCTTGGGAATATCGCTGCCCGTTTTTGCATTGATGATCGTGCCGATTTCATTGATGGTCGTGATCGTATTTGGCGAAAGACGTTTCCGGATATTTTCAATATACCGTACGCGATCCAAAAAGTAGTTGGCCTTTTCAAAGAATACATATTGCAGGTCCTGGATCTTTTGCCCGCCAAAAGAGGGTGTACCATAAAAGTGGTAAGAAATACCATCGAGCGGAACGCCTGCTTTATGGTTTTTGGGATTAAGAAAATATTCGAAGTATTCCGGGTTGCTTTCAAATGCAACCGATATGCCAATGAATTTAGTTGCAGGCGATACTTTCTTCATCTCAGAGACAACTGCATCATAGATTTTTGTATAATCCTTTGGAGAAAGATTGTGCTCGAGATCGGGCTCGTTCAACACTTCCCAGTAAGATATATTGTAGTGGTGATTTGACTGATGAAAAACGCCCAGTTCGTCGGTGAAGCCCCCTTTTGTATACCAGCTTAACATTCTTGCATAATAGCCTGCCAGTTCTTTTGCAGTTTCATCCCTGAGCACCTCTCCCTGGTTATAATCCCACCAGACCTGGTAAGCGTCTTCCGGGTAGGTAACAGGTTTTTCTGTCTTCCACATCCATGCCGGCGTTGTACTGAAATTGATGACGGCAGAGTGGCCTGCAGTTGCGTTCATGATTGCTTCCATTGTGCTGTCTGCATAAGTAAAATCCCAAAAGGTTTCTGTTTTGGTTGGAGGTTTTAATTCGGCAACAGCCATCTTTGGATAAGGGAACCAGGGCACATAACGAACATAGTCGGCGCCCAGGTTTTTCAACGCTTTAAATGTTCCCTGGTGAATCGGTGAAGGCGGCCTTACCATGGGATTTTCTACCACCTGTAAGGTGGCGGTTGTCTTGGAGACATGCTCCACTTTATTCCAGTCGACAATGAGCTTGTTTTCCTGTGCAGGAATGGCTGTCATAAATAACGCAGCGGTTGTCAGCGTGAGCAAATGCCTGTAAATAAAACGCAAGTCTCTTTTCATGTGGCTTTGATTATTGTATTCAGCAAACTTTGATTACATCCATATCGAGTAACTGTCCCAGCTTCTCAATCTTCGAACTGATATGGCCAACGCCCACCGCGCAATGGTGTGCAGGCCCCTGACTGTTCCAATTGTTTACAAATTTCCTGGCGCCTATTGGGAATCTATAGCGGCTATTTGTGTTGCCTATTTCGAGAATAGGGCCGGAAACAGCTTCCGCTTCTGCAAGCAGCAATATTAATTTATCCTTTTGCTCGACTACACTTAATAAAGTTACCGGGCCATTCTTGACAGACATTTCCACGGACAGCCCCTGCCCTACTTTGCCATGATATACTTTTAGCGGGCGCACTTTTGTTTTGCCCTCTGCAATGGCTATGTGGCCGGGACCATCATGCCCCATCAATACCACGTCGTCTTTAAAATCCATTGCATAGTATTCGGTAAAAGAACCGCCGGCTTCAAAGCTGTCCATGATCTTCATCGCCTGTGCATTTTTTATCTCGTATTCCCCTGCGACAGGAATGCCTCTTGCAGTAAGCATTGAGTTACCAAGGATAATTGAGCTGATAGCTTCTTCATTTTCTTTATTACCTGTGCCTTTGTAATAATAAGCCATGGAACCGAGCTGGTATTGTTCAACGAGTTTATCAAGGGCGACAGCAGTGACGGCAGCTTTTTCCAGTTCACCTGCCGGGCAATCAGGCTGCACATCAAATGTTTCAGCAAAAAGTTTGAGTCTTCCTTTTACCGCTTCAATGGTTACCTGTTTACGCAAGGCTGCGAGTTCTTCCACTTCGAGCAGTTCGATATGCCCACCGAAATAAGCATATTGTTCGGTCAGGTCTGTATAAATATCCAGCATACCACTGTAATAATGCCCCATGCAGCCAAGGCGGTTGTTTTGCATGATGTTCGCCACTGCTGCGGCTTCCACCCACCCGCTTATCTCTTTCCAGCATGCCGGATCATGCAGCATACCGGTTACCTGTTGAAATTTTATACCGGTTCGGGTAAACACATTGGCGATCTCGGGAACAGGACAGGCATTGCAAAAGGCCAGCCATTCGCCGGTCATTTTTGTCCGGTTGCCCATTGCATTGAACACGGCATAATCTATACTTTCCGCGGGAGCAAGATTTAAAATAATTACCGGAACCTTTGCCTTTTGAACGACCGGCAGAACAGTCGACGATAATGCGTAAGTGCTTACATATAAAAAGACAATGTCAACATCCTGTTGCCTGAAAAGACGACCCGCCTCAAATGCTTTATCTGTTGTATCAATAAGCCCTGCATTGATCACGGCAGGATGAATAGCGGCCAGCTTTTCGTGAACAACATGCAGGTAGCCTTCAAGGCGTTCTTTCAATCCTTCAAACTGTGGCCAATAGGTATCGAGGCCGATTCCAAATAATCCAATTTTCAGCGCAGATGCTTTTGCCATAATTCAATTGATTTGTTGACCATAAGCCAGTAATACTATTGAGCTTTTCTTGCGTCGCACCCTTGTGCTGTATGCTTTATTTCAACAACAGCCTGGCAAAGCAACGCCAATAAGCTTAGATGATATGCTTTGGCAAATCGCTGACCTTTGCGCAGCACACCTGTTCCATCACCTGTTTCAATTGTGCTTTTAAAATAGAAATGGTATGGTTGCCTCCGTCTTTGCCAAGTGCCGCAACACCGTACATAAAAGACCGGCCCATAAAGGCGAAATCAGCGCCACTCGCTAAAACCCTCGCCACATCGGGGCCTGAGCGCACACCACTATCCATCATGATCGTGAGTTTGCCCTTGTATTTTTCAACGATCGGCGGCAATGTCTTTATTGTTGACTGCCCCGCATCCAGTTGCCTGCCGCCATGATTGGAAACGATGATGCCATCCAATCCAAGCGATAGTGCCATTTCTGTATCTTCTTCGCTCGCCACACCTTTTAAAACGATCTTGCCTTTCCACATATCGCGGATCGGTTTTATTCTTTCGGCATTCAGCCTTCCCGAAAATGTTTTGTTCATGAACAAGCCAAGCCGTTTCATGTTGAGGCCTTTTGGCATATAGGGTTTCATTGTTGCGAACTCCGGCTGTCCATGGAATAATGTGCGCAAGGCCCATTCCGGCCTGCCCATAATCTGCCATATGTTTTTAGCGGTCATGCGCGGCGGCATGGCCAAACCGTTGCGGATGTCTCTTGGCCTGAAACCAAAGGCAGGCACGTCGCAGAGCAAAACAAGGACCGGATAATTTGCGGCGGCTGCGCGTTTGATAACGCTGTCCCTTATCTCCGGCTCCGCGGGATGGTACAATTGAAACCAGGCCCTGCCTTCCGTTATTTCCCCGATCGTTTCGATGGATGATGTGGAGACTGTGCTTAGTATAAATGGTATGTTATGATCAAATGCAGCCCTGGCAAGTATTTCAGGCGCACCGGGCCAAATGAGGCCTTGAAGCCCGACCGGCGCAACACCAAATGGCGCATCGTATACATGGCCAAATAATGCCGTGCGCATATCAGGCGCGCTGTAGTTATCGAGATAGTATGGCTTTAATTCAACCTGTCTTAACTCGGCAGTATTTTTATAAAGGTTCACATCTTCATTACAGCCGCCGTCGAGGTATTCGAAAGCAAAGCGGGGAATCTTCCTGCGTGCCTGTTTCTTCAGGTCATCAATAGATGGATAAGCGCTGTTATATTTTATTTCCATAATCCTGTTTAATGCTTTATATGTTGCCGGCTTATGTAACACTGTTCAACTTCGTTGTGTCACTCCCTTCGGGGCCTTGTCCATCTATCGGCTATTGTTCGTAGGGCAGGTAATCAATCTCCATAAACTCAGCAACAGCAGGCAACCAATGATCCTGTATAAACTGCACATGCAACGGATGGTTATTGTACTGTTCATACAAAGCTTCATCGGCAAACTCCATTGACAGGCCAAACCCGTAGCCATTTTTTTTGCTGACCTGTTTCAGGCTTTCAAAATGCTGCACACCCGGAATAGCGGCAAGTTTATGTGCCGCTTCAAAGAACGCTTTTACTCCTGCAGCGTCTACCGATGATTTTAATGTAAAAATGACAGAATGACGAATCATTTATATTATGTTTTTAAAAGTTGGCAACAGTGCTGTGTACATCACCGGCCAATGATTTTTTTATTGTATCAACCCGTGCATGGTTAACCATTCCGAGAACCTGTCCATCCATGAATCCACCGGCAGGCCTTGTGTTTTGGTACCAAAGCCATGCTTGCCTTTTTCATACATGTGCAGTTCTGCAGGCTGGTTTGCCCCGAGCCATTTCAGGTAAATATGAACACTGTGTGTAGCGAGTCCGAGATCATCGTCGCTGGCTGCAGTAATAAATATGGGCGTCTGCACCGAAGGCACTGTTGAGCCAATGATGGCACCTTCGTATGCATAAATGGGTGCGAGAAAGTTCGGGCGGTTTTCCTCTGTCGCATTGTATGCAACACACATAGTTACCGTGCCACCTGCGGAGAAACCCATGAAGCCAATTTTGTTGGGATCTACCTGGTAGTCTGCGGCATGCTCACGAACATATTTAACCGCCGTTAATCCATCCTGCATGGCCAGCGGTACAACAGGCGCATTCAGCGAATCAAGTTTTTTAAAATTCTTTGTTGCAAACAAGTTGCCGATGCTGTTTTCAGGATGTGCAGGATCGGTATGCACCACGCGGTATTTTAAGACAAAAGCGGTGATGCCTTTTGCATTCAAACGCTTCGCCACTTCCGTTCCTTCAAGATCGAATGCAAGCACATGAAATGCGCCGCCAGGGGCGATGACCACCGCGGTGCCGTTTGGTTTTGCCGGGACATAAGCCGTTATCGTAGGTTGCGATACATCTGATGCAATCGACCCGATGTCGACCTTTACCTGCTGCTCTTGCCAGTTCCACTTTTCAGAGCCGGGCGCCGCGCCATTGTACAGTTGAATAACTTTCTGGGCATGTATATTTTCATTGAGGCAGAGTAGTAATACAAAGGCAACAAATGACCGTATTTTCATGATCGTTGATTTTACAAGACGGAAGATATTGATTATTTACCGGGCTGCAAACCGCTTGTCAGCACCTGTTGCGTCGCACACTTGTACGGCATAATATGAGCCGGCAAGCTCACGATCAAGAATAGCCTTTTTCAGGCACTGGTTATTATTTCCCGGGCTTTCGTTTTGCACAGTTGCGTTATGCAGCACAAGAGTGCGACGCAAGTAAAGCCTCCTGCATGCAATGCAGCCGGGTTCATCATCATTTGCTATTTCCTGTTAACAGACATTACCTGCACCGGCCCCAACAAACCTGCCGGCAACAATTTTGAATTCGCCTGGTAAAAAGGCATGGTTGTATAGGTGATTTTATTGGTAACCCCAGGTTGTGCATCGCCGATGAGCCGGTTAACCCAGAGGTCGGTAACTTTTATTTCTATTGTGTTGTCGCCCTGCTTTAATGCGCCGGTGACATTGACGCGGAAAGGTTTTTTCCAGAGAATGCCGAGTGATTTTCCATTGACGCTTACCTCCGCAATATTTTTTACCTCTCCGAGGTTGAGCCATAGCTCTGCATCTTTGGTAAACCAGCTTGCAGGCGCGTTGACCGTTTTCGTATAAGCAGCAGTGCCCGAGAAATATTTTATTCCCGCGTCAGCATTTTCTGTAAAAGAGGCGAGCTTATCGAAAGTCGCCGCTGCAGGTGCGCCGCGGTCTTTCTGAAAGCTTACGTTCCATGAACCGTCAACAGTGGCGAGTTCATTAGCGTTTACTGCCGGCAACTCAAGCGTGTTGGTTGTTGCCTTATTTTTAAAGATCACGAACAAGGCATCATTTGGTTCCATGTGCAGTTTAACTTTTGTAACGCCATTGGCGATGCTGTAGGAAAGTGGTT
The DNA here is from genome assembly GCA_002478885.1 of Chitinophagaceae bacterium UBA7600. Lineage (GTDB taxonomy): Bacteria > Bacteroidota > Bacteroidia > Chitinophagales > Chitinophagaceae > DLKC01. The sequence continues at coordinate 79,000 of DLKC01000043.1, read as the reverse complement.
CTGTTTTACCTGTTTCTGCAAACCACAGTTCAGGCACTTTGCCATCCACGCGAAATGTTGCTTCGATATCCTGCACATCACCTGTGCGGCTGTTGACCCAATAGATATCGCGGTCATTTGTTTTGCGGTGCACATAAAGCAGCTTTGTATTGCCGTTCGCTTTTGTATAGGTAAAATCGGGCGTAATATTGAGTACTTCTTTTAATGATTTGCCTTCCAAAACTTTTGTATTGGCGGAAGACCATATTTCGTTAACGAGCTTATTGAATTCGGCCTGGTCATCGGCAAGCCCGGTTACTGTAGTTGGTTTAACTCCTGTAACGGTAGCACCTGCTTTTACCAGTGAACTTATTTTACGTAATACAGGTAACGACATTTTTGTTGCATTACTGTCGAGCACCAACACGCGGTAGGCCATGCCGCTTGTTGTAACCAGTTTGCCATCTTTTACGGAAAGCATATTGATGAGCGCGTCTGCATTAATAAAATCGAAGTTGTAGCCTTCCGGTATTGCAGGTAATCCAAAACGGTAGAGGTTAGTGATGTTGTTGTCTTCACCGTAATAATATACGACATCCGCAACAAATTTGCCTTGCTGCAGCATGTAGCTGCTTCTAGAGAGATAAGCATTCCATGCAACGGCCTGTTCTGCCCAGGTTTCGTGACGCGTGTACCACTGACCAAATGGCCCGAGGCCAAGGCCCGGGATTTTATCGTCAACCGGCTGATGCGGGGAGCAATGAATCACAAACCTGTTAAGGCCGTTCGCCATTTCGAGATCAACACTCGGTTTTAGATTTTCAGGTGAGTATGACCAGGCCGTCCCTCCAATGCCAAGCGCGGTAAGGCTTTCGGCAGCCACCAGATTTTGTCCATAAATATGTGCTACGGATGCAGACTCACGAATGTCTGCGGTATATTTTGTCTGGTCGTTTTGGTTCATGTATATATTCGGTGTCCATAATGCGGCCATTGGTATGGCGGCTGTTCTTTTCACTTCCATGCCATCTGCAATTATTGCGCGGCCATCTTCATGCGATTCGGAATAACGTTTCATGCCATGCGCTGCAAGAATTTTTGTAAGGCCATCATAGTGATAGTCTGAAACCATTTCGCTTAAGGTATGCCTGAAATCGAACAGGAATTGTTCACTTGCCTGTGCGCTTTTAATCACCTGGCCTGTGAGCACGGGCAGCCACGGAAGCATGCTATAGCCGCGGCGTTTTTGAAATTCAGCGGGGAGGTTGGCAGTCCAGTTCTGGGCGCCGGCTTCCCAACTGTCGGTAACCATGAATTGCAGCCCACCTTTTGCACCCATTAAGCCGCCGGTTGCATTATTGTACTGGGAGAGATAGTTCTCAAAATAGTTTTTGATGGCCACAGGGTCGAGCTTATCAACTTCGAGTCCTGTCGCCTCCGGAGAAGCAGGATGGTTGTTGATACCCATCAAAGAATAACCAAAACGCACTACGTTCCATTCACCCGCAGGAGCTGTCCAGTTCAATGTTCCATCTGCATTGAGTTTGCCGGTGAGATCAATGATATCGTTTGTGGCCACAATATCATTTGCTGTTGTGGTTGTTTTTTTATCCAGGTCGCCGACGGGAGCAAATGCCGCTTTCTCTTCAATCATATTAATGCGGTCGGCCGGATGCAACACGATCTCGGCAATGGCCGTACCCCCGGGGTCTTTTGGATCGGGCGTTCCGCCGAGACCAAAGGCTGCGCCCAGGTTCACCGGTTTTGGCGGGTTCTTTACTGTAACACGAAAATATTTTGCGGTGGTTGCGGGTATGCTGATGGTTTGCTGCAACACCGCACCGGGGGTTATGAGACAGATGAACCTGTAATTAATACCATCGTCGCTGGCCTCGAGCCTGCGGCCATCTTTTGCGTCGGCACCCATTCCGAAAACGCCGGGGTTGCCGCCACCCACCATTGTCACCGCCTTGATTGTTTGTGGCTGTGGAAAGGCAAACCTTATCCAGCCATAACCTGTAGCGGAATCCCGTGGCAAAAGGTTGGTGTTGCCCAGGTCGCCGTCGGTCAATTGCTGCAACGTAAAATTGCCACCGCTTGAAGTAACCACAGCACCCAGGTCACTCAATGATTTATCTGCCGCGGGTAATTTGTAAGCAATGACCGCAATGTCTTTATAAAAATCATTTTGCTTCAGGCTTTCTTCAGTCTCACCAAAATCTGTTGACTTTGGAATGTTTTGGTAAGGTCCGGTTACGCCGGCACGTTTAGGTACAACAATATTGGAAGCACCGCCTTTTACCCGTGTTTCTGTCCATACGATCTTCTTCATGCCATCCGCGGGTTTTACCCATGGACCACCGCTTTCACTCCAGCCCGGTGAACCTGCAATAGCCATTTCAAGGTGCAGGGAATCTGCCAGCTTTGTTGTAAACCGGAAAGCATCTTTCCATCCAGGGGTCATATAGGTCAGCCGCTTTTCCACAATTTGAGGTGTTGCAAGTGCAGCATCAAAATTCTGGAAGCCGCCGATGCCAACACGGTGCATCCATTCGAGATCTTTACGGATACCATCCTTGCTGATATTGCCATTCATCCAATGCCACCAGACGCGGGGCTGCGCAGCATTCGGGGGATTGACGAAGCCTTTATATACCGGGTCGTTTGAGGAAGTGGTTACCTGCGAAAAAGCTGAAACAGATAAGGCCGTTGCAAGAGAAAACAGCAGTAATTTTTTCATGAATGACAAGTTTGAATTTTCAAATGTATTGCCGGCATTCTTTTAAACTGTCATGCGCCATCATGGTCGCCACCAAGCATGAAAAAAGATGCAAGTCCGTCGAAAGAAAAGTTGAAAAACAAGCCAGGCCCTGAGCCGCTGTAACAAAGCCATGCGTATGCCGGAACCCGGTAATGCACCTGGCAGATGTATTGGTTGAAAAATATATCCCGTGGCTGTTGTTAGAAAGAAAGCATTTTTTATATTTGAAGAAGTGGCGTTTTGCTGATCCGGTGTCAACAACCGTGGGCGTAAATACCTTCGAAAAAGACGAAAGATAAACGAAGGATGAGCGAAGGATGAACGAAGGAACCACGGTTACACTTACCCTATAGTACCAGTGAAGTATTAGTTAATCACCTTGCTATTACTGCTTATCTTTTTCCATTCAACCTACAACCCAAAGGCGATCGCCCAGACAGACCGGTTGTCATGGTTCATCATAAGTTTTGTTGCCGGGACCGGGTGCAGGCGTACAAGTGTGCGACGCAACGAAGATGCAACATGGAACAAAAGCCCGGTCCAAAAATATCTACCATCCATTCCTTAACTAAAAAGATACGGCACAACAAATCACCAGGTATTTACTGGAAAAATTTAATCAGGGACGAGGTCGCTGCTTTGACTTAATTGTTCTAATTTGTTGTTAGTTAATTAACCGATAACACCCTTGCTGTATGAAAAAAAACCTACTCTTTACTGGCCTTAGCTTATTTCTTATTTTTTATACCAATGCGCAGAATTGCAGTGTAGCTATCAGTGGTACCAGTTGTGTGCGCAGTCAGCTAACCGCTACCACAACGGGCGGAGCGTTGAGCAGCCTGAACTGGTATGCGTCTACCGTTAATGTGTTTGGTGCGGACACCGTGAGTTCGCCCAACAGCATCGCTGTCGTTGCCGGTAACCATAGCAGCGGCAACGGTTCCAACCAGTTTGGGTTTCCCGCAGGAGGCATTGCCGTGGATGCCGCAGGCAATGTTTACGTGGCAGATGCTGAGAACAACCGGATACAAAAATGGGCGCCGGGTGCAGCGGAAGGTGTTACAGTAGCCGGTGGCCATGGTGCGGGCAATGCAGCCAATCAACTCAACCGGCCAAAAGATGTATTTGTGGATGGTGCAGGCAACCTGTATATCGCTGATGAAAACAACGAACGCATTCAAAAATGGTCACCTGGCGCAAGCAGTGGCGTAACTGTTGCCGGCGGGAACGGAGGTGGTTCCGGGGCCGACCAGTTTAATGCACCGGAAGGCGTTTATGCAGATGAACAGGGCAATGTTTATGTTGCGGACAAGTATAATTACCGCGTTCAAAAATGGGCGCCCGGTGCAACAAGCGGCGTTACTGTTGCAGGTGGCAATGGTTTTGGCACAGGCGCCAACCAGTTTAACTATCCTGTGGATGTATATCTTGATGCGGCAAAGAACATTTATGTGGCGGACATCAACACTGAAAGTTCCGACTATCATCGTGTACAGCGATGGGCACCCGGTGCGGTCAGCGGCATTACCGTTGCAGGTGGCAGCGGCCAGTTTGGTTACCTGCTGGCTATTTATGTTTCGCCAGACGGCACGCTTTACACAACGGACAATGGTGTTAGCGGTACGCCTGTAAGCCGTGTACAAAAATGGTTACCAGGGACAGGCGTTGGCGCTACTGTAGCGGGCGGGCATAGCAGCGGATGGGATGTGCTGAGCTATCCAACCGGCGTTGCATTGAGCAATGGCGCTATTTATGTGCTTGATGGCACTTATAATCCAAGGGTGCAAAAATATATTCCCAGCAACGGTGTTGTTGATAACAAATTTATTCCTGCGCAAACCGGTTCTTACACGGTGAAAGCTGTGTTCAAAAGCGGGTGCACGGCACAAAGCAGCGCGGTTGCCGTAAATGCTATTCCTGCAAGGCCGCAGATCTATCCTGTGCAACCGGGCGGCAGGGGCAATCTTTGCGAAGGGGGCATTGATAGTTTTTATGTTTTTGCCTGGGATGACATTACCAATTATGCATGGAAGATACCAGCTTCCTGCAGCCTTGTAGCCAATAAAAATGACAGCATTATTATCAGCGTTCCTGCAGGCTTTTCGAGAGGATTGCTTGCTGCGAGAGGCACGAATTATTGCGGAACAGGCGCTGCAGATTCCGTCCAGTTGCAGGGCAAACCCTCCATGCCGGCCAGGATCGCAGGCCCGCAGAAAGTCTTCGCCAACCAAACCAATGTTACCTACAGTGTGAATGATAACAATCATAACAATGTTTATAACTGGGCTGTTCCTGCCGGAGCGGTAATTGCCTCAGGACAGGGCACTGCGAGCATCACCGTGAATTGGGGTGTGTCGGCGGGGAGTATTTCGGTAAATGCCTCCAATGCCTGCGGCACATCGGCAAGAAAAATCCTGAATGTTGGCATCAAGCCCGGCATCAGCATTATTACGAGTGACGTTGCTGAATTGCCAATCAGCAGCAACAACGCGCAAGTATTTCCAAATCCCGCCCGGACAACAGCAACAATCAGTTTTTATACAAAGCAACAATCAGCGTGCAGGATCGAAGTGCTGGACCTGAATGGAAAATTACTGCTGCGAAAAGCAGTCAGCCTAAGCGCGGGCACGAACAGTATCCCGATTGATGTAAGCCGGTACAATGCGGGTATGTATATTATCAATGTGATGACCCGGCAGGAAAAGTTGCAGCTAAAAATGTTTAAAGAATAAAATGCATTGGTGACAAAGCGTTATTTCAATCGCTGCTAAAAACCTGGATTCAAGCAGTGATCGCGTTGGAACGGTGAAACTGAATTGCATTAATGAGACCTGTGTGCGGGACAGCGTATTATTGCCTGTTACTTTTTAAAAATGGTAATTCAGGCAAGCCTCCATATTTTTTTATCACTTCCTTTAACTAAATCAAAAAAGTATGAAAACAACGCTTACGCTGCTTGTGGTGACAACAATTTTTTGCATCATAAGCCAAACATCGGTTGCCCAGGCCAATTTAAATTTATCCAACCTTAGTTCACCAACCGCCGTAAACCAGCACCTGCTGCCGGGTGTAACCGGGAAACTTAATCTTGGCAGTAGCAGTGCGGCGTGGAACAATGTCTATTTTAACGGCGCCCTTTATACGGATAGTGTGAGGGTGTTCCGTTCCAACAAGGCATTGTTTAACCTGTATGCCGGCGCAAATGCAGGGTTTAGCAACAGCATTGGTAATGGCAATACCGGGACCGGTTACCAGGCACTTTATACCAACCTAAAAGGAAATCTAAATACTGCGTTGGGGTATAATGCACTTTACAGCAATAAGAATGGCACGTCGAATATTGGAGTAGGTGCATTTGCGCTTTATAAAAACATTAACCAAGTAGAAAATGTTGCCGTAGGAAATTATGGGCTTTACAGCAACACTGATGGATATGGGAATGTTGCCGTAGGTGAAATAGCCCTTTATGGGAACACAACGGGATATAACAATACCGCAATCGGTACACGTGCATTGCCGGCAAATGTTTCCGGCTTTGCGAATGTAGCCATTGGCCATTTTTCCCTGAACTCCAATTCAACCGGTTCAAATAACGTAGCGGTGGGCGATTGGTCTCTCTGGGTTTCTCATGGTTATGGCAATACCGCCGTGGGTAAATATTCGCTGTACAACCTGAACACCGGAAATAATAACACGGGTATCGGCGATAGTGCAGATGTAACGTCCAGCAATCTTAACAACGCAACGGCAATAGGCTTTAATGCAAGAGTAGATGCATCCAACAAAGTAAGAATAGGGAATACCGCTGTCACTTCTATTGGCGGCCAGGTTGGCTGGAGTATTTTCTCTGATGGCCGTTATAAAAAGAATATAAAGGAAGATGTAAAAGGACTTTCTTTTATCAACAGCCTGCGACCAATAACCTATACCGTTGATACAAAAAGCCTGAACGGATATTTTTCACAGTCAGACAGCAAAACGGCAGCAGGTAATACGGGTGGTGTAAATGCAGAAATGGCAAAATCTGACAACGCAGCATCAAAAGTAATCTACAGTGGCTTTATAGCACAGGAAGTAGAAGCGGCAGCTAACAAATTAAATTTTGATTTTAGCGGTGTAGACAAACCTCAAACAAAAGATGGGCTTTACGGCCTGCGATATGACAACTTTGTTGTGCCCCTTGTAAAGGCGGTGCAGGAACTTTCCAGGTCAAGTGATGATAAAGATTCCAAAATAGCCACGTTGCAAAAAGAACTTGCTGCGAAAGATGCAAAGCTGGATGATCTTCAAAACCAGCTTAATGCGCTGAAGGCAATTGTACAGGGTTCTGCATTGAGCAACGCATCATCAATAAGCAGTATTACGCTTTCTTCTGCAAGACTTGAACAGAATGCACCGAACCCATTTAATAATGGTACAACCATACAATATACACTGCCACAGAAATTCAGTTCGGCACAGATCATTTTTACAGATAAGGCCGGTCAACTTATAAAACAGGTGACGATTTCAGGAGCAGGCAAGGGCAGCATTAATCTTGATGCATCTAACCTGGCGTCCGGAACGTATAGCTATTCGCTGGTACTGGACGGGAAAATTGTTGCTACAAAACAAATGATGATGCTGGCACAGTAAGTGAAGACTTGTAAAATAACAGTCCTGCAACAACCGGATAAAGCTTCATCCGACAGGCAGGGAGGAGCAGGGAAAGCATTGACCTTACATGCTGCCCTGCTCTTTTCGTTGTACTTATCCTGCGCGGCTGGGTTTGAGGAATCAATAACCGGATTTAAGCAGCAATTTGCCCGGTAGATTTGTCTTAAAAGTGAAAGTCTGCATATGAAAATCTATTTGTCTCTTCTGCCTGTATTATTCCTGTTACTGATAGTTGGTTTTACTTCCTGCCAGAAAGGGATTGGAAACAGGGAGGATCTCCCAACAATTGATTCTACCATTACCGATACCACACAATTCATCGATATTACCTTAAACGGGGACCGCATTTTTGAAATCAGCAGCACTACTGCTGCCGCCCATTCCAACTGGAACTGGTACCCGGTAAGTTCTCCCGGGAATTTTGAATTTCCAGACTCGCTGTATTACCCGCTAAGCAGCCTTAAAAGCGGGTTGAAGAATGGTGACACGACTGCTGTACCGGCCTTCTATTTTCTTAAAAACAGTTATGGATTAAGCCTTGAAGCGTATATCAATTCAAAACAATGGTGGACGCCTTTGGTCAAGAAAAGTTTTATCGATAGTTTTTTCCAGCCAGGCAATTATGGTTATGCTGCCGGTATGTCTAAAGACACCAGTTTTAGCTTTACTCCTTTTTCAGATCCTGTGACGAGAAAATTACTTGGCAGCGGTATGCAACTCAGTTGGGTTGACAGCAGGGGTATTCTCTGGCAAACCACAAAGGGCATCGGAGACCAGGCCAATAGTTTTTTTACCGTTACCGACAATATTTCGCTCCCGTTTACTTTCCTAACCGGGTATGCTGACTATACTGAAAGCACGCTTATTACCGCCAGTTTTCAATGCAACCTGTATGATGATAGCGGGCATGTTATTCGCCTGACAAATGGAAGGTTCAGGTTGAAGGCTAATTTTCAGCAATATTAATTTGCAGGTTAAAAAATCAAGGACCACATGATCCCTGCCTGACGGCGTCACGCAGGGGCTCCGCGCATTGGTCCGGCCAGCGCAACGCATCACCGTTGTTTTGATGATCCTGGCAAGTTTAATTTTTGCACTGGTAATGGTGCTAAAAGCCTTAAAGACCCTGCATTGCTACTGAATCAGCAAATAAAATCTTGTTATATTTATGCGCACAGGTGCCTATGCCTGTATCTATCAATCAAGCTGAAAAAATGAGGTTGCAAAAAATTATTTGCCTGGGGCTTTGTGTTTTGGCTGTTACTGTCATTCATGCGCAAAACAGGACGAAAAAAGCATTGTTTGTGATTGCCGATGGCATTCCTGCTGATGTCATTGAAAAGCTGCCGACGCCTTCCCTTGACGTTATCGCGAAAGTGGGTGGTTATACAAGGGCACATGTGGGTGGCGAAAAAAATGCCTACACTCAAACACCTACCATTTCTGCGGTTGGCTATAACAGCCTGCTTACAGGTACATGGGTGAACAAACACAATGTATGGGACAATGATATACAGGCACCCAATTATTATTATCCAACGATTTTCCGGTTACTCAAAACACAGCAACCGCAAAGAAAGATTGCCATTTTTTCTACCTGGGTTGACAACCGCACCAAGCTTATTGGCGAAGGCCTTGCTGCAACCGGCAATATTCAGCCCGATCATCATTTTGACGGAATGGAACTTGATACCGTTCTTTTCCCACATGATAACGACGGCAATTTTTATCATCGTATAGATGATGCGGTTGTGGATAGTGCAGCTGCTTTTATACAAGATCAATCACCTGATCTTACCTGGGTTTATCTGGAGTATACCGATGAAATGGGCCACCGTTATGGCGACAGCAAACAGTTTTACGATGCAGTTGAAATCATGGATGCGCAAATAGGCCGTTTGTGGAAAGCGATACAATACAGGCAAGCAAATTTTAATGAAGACTGGGAAATATTTATCACAACAGACCATGGGCGCAACCAGGAAACCGGCAGGGACCATGGCGGCCAGTCAGACAGGGAGCGGAACACCTGGATCGTTACCAATGCTCAAAACCTGAATGCGCATTTTAAACAGCAACCCGGAATCGTTGATATTATGCCCACCATTGCTTCGTTTCTTGGTGTGAAAATTCCACGCGAACAATTGATGGAAATTGACGGGGTTTCCTTCACGGGCCAGCTTTCCGCTGAGTCTATGCAGGCGACAATCGATGATGATAAGATCCGGTTGAGCTGGAAGGCCATTGACAAAAAAGGAAGCGCAAAAATCTGGCTCGCCACGACCAATAGCTACAACACAGGCGGCCAGGATGATTATCGGCTTATAGCGGAATTGCCGGTTGCAAAAGGAGCTTTTAGCATTGATCTGAAAAGCATTCCCGTTTCTCCTTTTTATAAAATTGTATTGGAAGCCCCTCATAATTATTTAAACAGGTGGGTTATGAAAGATACCGCCGTCAGGTAGTTCCTTTTTCAGCAAGTAATCGGCCACCCGGCGATTGTTCTTGTTGATCAAAGCAGCAAACAGAAAAATTTCCGAATAAACAGCAGGCAGAAATGTTACGGGGCTCCCAGCTTTTGAAATATTCCCGGCAGCGGTCCCGGCTATCGTTACAAGTCCGGCACCGGATCCATGCACATATCTTCACCGGGCTTTCCACTACTATCCGGCAGCCCATAAGCTGCTGATTGTATTAAGAACAATGAGGGCTTTATAAAATAATAAAATAAACAAACTTCACACCATGTAACGAACAGGCAGAGGCCTGGCTGACAAACGATGCGCTGCTGCCAAACCTCCGCTGATGCCGGGTATACGATGATTACAGCATGGCTTAACCGGGGTTAATTATTAAACGGTTGGCAGTGGTTGACCTGCATCATAAGAGCGGCGCGAAATAACCCGTATTATTGCCGGGAATTACAGCTTGTACCCTGGATCTAAATCAATACTGTCGTGAACACAATGCCTGCAATTGACTTTGGGGTCATATTTGAATCCTTGCCCGGGCAATACCTTATCTTAACTCCCGGTTTTACGATTATCGCAGTGAGTGACAGTTACCTGGAGGCCACGATGACTGAAAGGCCATTGTTACTGGGCCGAAACTTCATTGATGTAGCACCTTATTATCCTGTTGATAAAACCATTTCAGTCGCGGCAGGTTTAGCCGATTCGTTAAATACCGTGTTGAAGTCAGGCCAGCCGCATAAAATGCATGCCCGGAAATATGCTGTCGGGAAACCCGGCGGATTGATGGTGGAACGATATTGGGCAGTATTGAATACAGCTGTGTTCGATCAACAACATAAAGTTGCATACATCATTCACAGTTTGCTAGATGAAAGGAGTGGGAAACCGGAAGATATTACGGAAAGAAAAAAAAGCCAGTCACCGCCGGAAACTTTGTCACGGCAGGTCGATCAAGCCATTGATGCTATTTTTTCGACAGATACCAATCGAAACATTATAAGCTGGAACAAGGGAGCTGAAAAGCTTTATGGATACAGCAAAAAGGAAGCAATCGGCCAGAAAGTAAAAGACATCCTCCAATCGCCGCAATCAACCCAAAAGAACCTTGCCATTGTGCAGAGCGATCTTGATGAAAATGGTTATTGGATCGGCGAAAAGACAATTAAAACAAAATACGGCAAAGATATTTATGTAAGATCCTCCATTTCGGTTGTGAAAGATGAAAATGACGTAGTTACAGGGTTTATGGGCGTCAGCTTTGACATCGGCCCGCAAAAGCAACTGAAGGATCAAATAACCCATCTTGCCGATATTGCAGACCAAACGTCTGAAGCAATTATATCAAGGGACCTCGATCAACGGATCATCAGTTGGAACAAAGGGGCAGAACGCCTTTTCGGTTATGGCAGGGAAGAAGCCATTGGTAAAACGGTCAGAGACCTGGGCATAATCAGGGCTAACGATTCAGTAGTGGCAGAGACTGAGAAGCATATATTTGAAAATGAGAACTGGACTTTTGAAAGACGATTTTATCCCAAAAACGGCTCCTCCTTTTTGGCCACTGTTACTGCGAATGCCATACAGCATGAGCAAAACGGGGCTAAATCTATCGTTTTTATCATAAAGGATATTAGCTTACATAAACAGCTGGAGGAACAGTTAAAAAGCAACAATGAAAAGCTGGAAGCGGAGATAAAGGAAAGAACGGAAGATGTTGTGAAAAAAGAAAAACGTTTCCGGACTTTAATTGAAAACAACCATGACATTATTGCGTTAATCGATTCGTCTTTAAGAATCATCTATCGCAGCCCTTCATCGACCCGTATCACCGGCTGGACGGACGAGGATGTGTTATTTGAAAATGTTACCAATAACGTACACCCGGAAGACAAGGACAAAATTGCCAAAATTACGAGCGAAGTGATGGCAAATCCCGGAAAGCCGGTTGAATGCCGGTGCAGGAGCCGTCATAAATTGGGGCATTATTTATGGCTTGAGGGCGTTGCGATCAACCTGCTTCATGATGACACGGTGCAGGCCATCCTCTTCAATTTCCGGGATGTAACGGGCCGAATCGATGCGGAAACAAAGTTAGCGACAAGCGAGAGCCTTTTCCGGGCCCTGATTGAAAACAGCGATGACATCGTTACGCTGATGGATGACTCGTTTAAACTTGTTTACCGTAGCCCCGCTGCCGCCAAAGTTACGGGCTGGACCAATGAAGAGATGCTTGGGGCCATAGCAACAAAAAATATCCATCCTGACGACAAAGCAGCTGCAGCAGAAACGGTAAAGGAGATATTGGCAAACCCTGGAAAAGTGATTGGTGTGAAATTCCGGATGCAGCATAAAAAAGGTCACTATCTGTGGATAGAAGGAACCTTTACCAACCTGTTGTCCGATAACTACGTTAAAAGCATTGTATTTAATTTCCATGATGCCACTAAAAGAATCGACGCAGAAAAAACCCTGGAAGAAGAGCGGTTAAAATTCACCAAAGTAGCAGCTATTTCCCCCGGCCTGATCTATTCTTTCAGAATGGCTTCCGATGGCGTTATGTCGTTCCCATGGGCCAGTGATGTATTTGATCAACTGTTTGGCGTACCTTATGAACAGGCGGCCAATAATGTTGAGTTGATCATTAATGCATTCCATCAGCCCGATAAGGAAATTTTACTTTCCAGCATCGCCGCATCAGCAAGGGATTTGTCGCCATGGCACCTACAGTTCAGGTACAACCACCCCAAAAAAGGTATTGTATGGCTGGAAGGGAATTCCATCCCGATAAGGGAAGCAGACGGCAGCGTATTGTGGCACGGTGTGATATCGGATGTTACAGAAAGAAAAGTAACAGAAGATAAAATAAATGAGCAAAACCTGCAACTTAAAACGCTGAGTGATCATATTCCGGGAATGATGTTTTATCAAATAACCGGCGATTCATTTGAAAACAGGAGGTTTACGTATCTAAGCGACAGTGTTACACAATTAACAGGAAAAACAGCAGCAGAAGTGCTCGCCGACCCTGCTATTCTTTACAGCCTGATAGCCGCAGAAGATTTACCCGGGATGATAGCAGCTGAGTTGGAAAGCTTCAACGCAATAGCGCCCTTTAACGTTGAAATCCGCTGCAGGGACTATAAAGGCAACCTACATTGGCTGAATAATATTTCCACGCCAAGAAAGCTGAACAATGGCCAGGTTGTCTGGGATGGGTTTCAGCTTGATATTACTGCCAAAAAGTTAGCAGAGCAACAAAAAGAATTTGACCAGAAAAATTTGTCGGCCCTTATCAATAACACCCATGACCTGATATGGAGCGTAGACTGCAACTTTAACTTAATTACCTCCAATGAAGCTTTTGACAAGCTGGTTTACCGGATTACCGGAAAAAAGCCCCAAAAAAACCGCAATGTCTTTTACCCTGCATTGAGTAACCGGGTAAAGGAAAGGCATAAGCATTATTACCTGCGCGCTTTTTCCGGCGAAACGTTTACGGTAACAGAACATGATGAACAGGCCAATTTCTGGTCAGAGATATCCTTCTATCCTATTTATGAAGGCCGATCTGTTATTGGAACTGCCTGTTACTCCCGCAACATTACGGAAAAGAAAAAATCAGAACAGGCGCTCAAGCGAAGTTTTGACGAGAAGCAGGCATTGGCTTTAAAATTGTCGGCCATCCTGAACACTTTGCCTGCCAATATCGCTTTGCTTGATTCCGGGGGCAATATCTTAGAAGTAAATGATTCCTGGCGAAAATTTGCCGAAGAAAACGGATTTGAAGCCGCCAGCAGTTGTATTGGGGCAAATTATATTGACATCTTCAGAAAATCGTTTGGAGGTGCAGCAGAAGACAGTGGAGCAGTAGCCGAAGGGTTAGAAGCCATTCTCCGACACAAAAAACAAGAATTTGTATTTGAGTATGCCTGCCATTTGCACGAAACAAAAAGATGGTCCAGGATGATAGCAACAGCGCTGCAAGACAAAGCATATGCCGGGGCCGTTGTAATGCACATCGATGTAACGCAATTGCGGGTAATGGAACAGGAAAGACTGCATGCAAAAAAAGAGGAGCAAAGAATAATTACCAAAGCAATACTCACCGGGCAGGAAAGAGAGCGAAACCATATCGGCAGGGAGCTTCATGACAACATCAACCAACTGCTAACCGGCACAAAAATATACCTGAGCCTTGCAGGCCATAAAAATAAAGAAGTGAAAGAAGTGATCCAATACCCGATGGAACTGATCGATGCTTCCATTAAAGAGATCCGTTCTCTGTGCCACGATATGGTGACCCCGCTTAATAATATTCACCTGCAGGAATTGCTGGGAGACCTAATCACTAAATTGCAGCAAACCGAAAAAATAAAAACAGATTATGTTTATACCGTTCCGGATGGAATAGTTTCTGAAGAGCTTCAGCTAAATATTTACAGGATCGTGCAGGAACTGGTGAATAACATCCTTAAACATGCAGACGCGGAAAATGTAACGGTTATTGTAGAAATAAATGAGCGCCACATTAACATTACAGTGACCGATGACGGAAAAGGATTTGACACAACTAAAAAGCGAAACGGGATCGGCATATCCAATATTATCAACAGGGTTGAATCTTTTGACGGGGCTATCAGGATAGAAAGCACCCCGGGCAAAGGCTGCAAAACAAGTATTGATATTCCGTATTAAAACGGCTGATACAGTTTTTACGTGGGCCCGGATAACTTAAACGAACCGACACTCATGAATCTGCCTGAAATTAAACCAATGTTTTTGCGCCGGATGCCCCCGGGAACCTTGTTGTGAAGCAGCATTGAGCCAATTATATTTAGTGCGCTGCCTGTTCAAGTCCATACCTGATCGCTGCTTCCAGTACTTCGATATTGAGCTCTTTCAGTGTTTTGAATTTAATGCAGTACCCGGTGACACTGGCCTTGCCTATCTTTTTTCCATACGTTTCAGCCAGGTAGGTTTTATCTTCCAGGCCCATGATATAGACCGAGATACCTGTTGTATTTGCACTCATGCCAACCTGGTAAAACTCAGCGGTTGTGCCGTTTGCATATTTGATGGTGTATGATCCGTAGCCAATGTTAGGATTTGAAACGGTTTTGCCTTCGCTGTTTTTACCATCGAGGAACCATACTTTACAGCCGGGTGAGACCTGGATTATCAGCTGGTGCAGGTTCTGCATTTCACTGCGTTTTGGTTCAGGCTGGCCGGTAATATAGGTTTTGATCTGTTCGGAGATGCTCATATACAGTATAGATTAATCGTGTTCCCTCCATTGCGTTTTGTCGCGTAGTAAAGTGCAGTTGCCCGTGCGGCCATTTTTCCAGCGGTCATTTACCGTTATTGATGCAATACGAATTTTGTAAAAATAAGTGTCTTTTCCAATTTGTGGTGAGAACATCATTGTGTGAAAACCTTCAACCAGGCACTTTATCGGAAAGTCAGCGAAGACGAAAAGGCCGAAAACCAATTCCGCAATGATAACATTTATCCTGCCTTTTGAACTTTGGTGTTTACAATTTGTATTCAACTGTTCAAGTGTGCGACGCATCAGCAGCTTAACAGCGTGATGCTGCCGGGACAAAAACTTTATTTCCCTCTATACGACCTGGCCATAGAAGATGATCCAAAGCACTTTTATGTGCAACATTGCAGCGTTGATGATTTTTTCCTCCGGATAGCTTGCAGCATAAACTAATTGCATGTTTTTTGCGCCTGGAAGTTCGGCAGGCAAAACTTATTTCCCGGAAGCCTATTTGATGGTTTGAGTAATTTTATTTTGACTCACCGGGTTACGACACCTATTTTCAATAACACTAACAAAAAGACACCTATTATTTTGTGATAACCTGATTTGAAACCAATTAACAGCTAATCTATGAAACCGTTCTCCACACATTTGTTGCTGCCGGTGTGCAGCTTTATTTTGTTTTCAGCGAATGCCCAGGTAGCCAAACCGCTTTTTGACAGCACTCACTACGGATTTAATACCGGGGTATACCCGCAGGGGCAGAGCCCGTCTGTTGTAAGGGCAGCAGACCTTGATAACGATGGCGATTCTGATCTTGTTGTGGCACAACAGAATTTCTCCAATGGTTTTGTGATGTTAAAAAACCTGAAGAAAGGATTCTATGCTGCGCCTGTGACATATCATTCCCCTGCTGCAGCAAAAGATATTGTTGTCGCAGATTTTAATAACGATGGCCTTAAAGATGTGGCCGTTACCAACACAGGGCAGGCGTTTACCGGTAACAGTGTTTCTGTTTTTATGAATCGTGGAAAAGGCCGTTTTACAACGCCCGGTAATGTTATTGTGGGTAAAGGCCCTACCGGGATCACTGCGTCAGATTTAGACCAGGATGGCGATATTGACCTGGCAGTCACGAATTACAGGGCTCCCGGGGGCACAGTATCTGTATTGATCAATAAAGGCGATGGCTCATTTAATGCCGCCGCATCATTTACGTCTGGTATAACGCCTTTTAAAATAGTTGCGGCAAGGATCAATAACGACACATTGCCAGATCTTGTGGTAGCCAATGAGAACCAGAAAGTGAACATTCTTTTTAACAGCGGCAATAATGATTTCTCTACCCGGAAAGAACTTTCGGTGTCGTTGAACACGTCATCGGGAAACACCCTGGAAAATGTGCAGGTAGCAGACATGGACAATGATGCTGACAATGACATCCTGTATTCCAGTGCCTATACGGGCGATGCAACTGGTGGGATTGTCGCGTGGTTTAAAAATAACGGCAATGGCATCTTCGGAGCATACACACCAATTCCATTAAAAAATGACAGTGGCGGCGGGTTGATTTCTGTTGGAGATTTCAATGACGATGGCAGACCGGATATTGTAGCCGCAAGCTATGGACCGGCTGGGTTTAATGTTGTACTGAATAACGGTAATGACAATTTTCAATCGTTAAAGAAACATACTGCAGGGGAAAGTATTGAATCCATTACTACTGCTGATGTTGATAATAATCATACCACAGATATCGTTAGCTCAGATTTTTATTCCTTACAGGTTACGGTACACCGCAATTTTGGCAATGCCGTTTTTCCAACGCCGGCGCTGTTTGAGACAAACAGTATTGTGCCGGGCGCGCTTGATGCGGCAGATATTGATGGCGATGGTTATCCTGATGTGGCTACTTCCGGTTCCGGCATTGCAGCCACCGGGATAAGAGTGATGGTTCAAAAAAATAATGGAGACGGAACATTTGCGATGGCTGTTGATTATTCTGTAAGAACAGGTGGCGTGCAGGTTAAGTTCCGCGACCTAAACGGAGATGGCAGGGCTGACCTTTTATATGCGACTGCCATCAATGCTGCTCCCTATGATTTTCATACTGCGCTTAATAAAGGCGATGGAACCTTCGGTCCTGTGCAGACATGGAGCATGAATTCCTGTGGCTGGAGTGATATCGATGCGTTTGACCTGGACAATGATGGTGACCTTGATGTTGTTGCAGCAGAATGGCTGGGATGTTTTGGCTCTACCGATGGTGGGAAACGGTTATATATAAGTAAGAATAATGGCCACGGGGTATTTGCTGCCCCCTTCATCAAAACCATAGACCCGGGTCCGAGTTGCCTGGCTGGCGGAGATTTTAATAACGACGGGAAGATCGATATTGTTACCGGTCATTCACTTTCAATAGATGTGCACCGGGGGATCGGTACAGGCGACTTTCTGGCGCCTTTAAAGATCGCATTAAACAAGTCGCCTTATGATATTATTGTAAGAGACCTGAATGGTGATGGAAATCCTGATATTGCTACATGCACGGAATATAATGCAGAGGGGATGAGTGTAATTCTTGGAAATGGCGACGGCACATTTCAACCGGCACAAAACTATGATGGTGCCTATTCGCCTGATCTTCGCAATGAATCTGGTATTACATCCGGCGATATCGATGGCGATGGTGATATAGACCTGATGGTTGGCAATTATGCTTCGAATGATATTTCGATCTACCTGAATAATGGAAATGGCGGCTTCAGTTTCCCAATGCGATACGGTTTGTATTACAATACTGCGGCACCATTCTTTGCTGATTTTGATGGCGACGGCAAGGGAGATATCATTGCCACTGTTGGCTTACCACCAAGTAAGCTTTCCGGTGCGCTTGCGTTGTTAAAAGGAAAGTTTTTACAGCAGCACATCATTGCCTATTCTGTATCTTCAACCACCCCAACTGAACTGAAAAAAGAGACCGGAACAATAACCGATTTGGCTACCGCGAGCAATCCATTTGGCAAAAATATTTTCATAAAGTTCAATAAAATCATCACCGGCAAAACGATGGTTACCCTCACAGATATTTCTGGAAGAAAAATTAAAGAAACCGTTTATACCGACGCCGGGATTTCTTTACAGTTTAATGTTGGTGATCAATTGCCTAAGGGACTGTACATACTGTCTCTCAAAACAACCGGCAAACAGACACAGCGGATAAAACTTTTTCATGAATAATGAACCCGACGCATCAACATGCTGCTATAAAAAGCCCGGCACCAGGAAGGTAATGCCGGGCTACAATAAAAGCTATATTTATATAAGTGCTGTTATAATCTATGCAAGTGTGCGCAGGGAAGGCTCCCGTTCCCAATAGCGTTTGGCGGCAGCAGCAATAAACTGCTTACCCAAATCTGTTACGCCCTCATCTTTTACAATGCCGGCTTTGTCGAGCAATGGCTGTGCTTCCTTATTATAGCCGATCGCTTTTAAATGCCCAAACGCATCCATAACCCACTGAACGGCTGCGGCTTCTTTTACCAGCATGGCTGTGGCATCGGCGGAAAGTATTACAGCCACCGCGTCGAACAACTGCGATGGCGTTCCGGCAAGCTGCCCGTTGGCGGTGATGGTTGTACCATCGGATAAGGTTATCCCGTTCAATTTTGGCGCTACCAGTCTTGTGATGGCACCCTTTTTTGCTATCGCTGTTCTCAGCTTATCTATGGCTGCAGCATCTGATCCGTCAGAAACAAGCACCCCGATACAGCGCCCCTGCAATGTTTCTTTCCAGTTTTTCTGAATAGACAAGGCCGGTGATATTTCCAGATCCTGTGGCTGTTTTGCGGCGGGTGCTTTGGCTGGCATTGCTATACCCAGGCCATTGGCAATGCGGGCTGCAAGGTCTTCCGAAATATTACGGAAGTTGGCCACAATCTTTTCCGGCACATGCTGAAGGTTGACCTTTGACAATTCAAATACGATAGCCGAAGCAATATGGGCCTGTTCGCTAGCTGTTTGGGAATTAAAAAACAGGCGTGCCTGGCTATAATGATCGGCAAATGATTCGGGACGCACCCGCAGTTTATCACCCTGTTCCTGCATTTCGGGACGTCCGCGAAAACTGCTGAAGCCAGTCACCGGGCATTCCCTTGGGCCTGCCTCCTCCCCTGCCAGATCGAGACTGTTTGGCTCGTAGTTGGCGCGTCCCTTGATCACGGCGGTCTGCATCAT
Source organism: Chitinophagaceae bacterium UBA7600 (assembly GCA_002478885.1). Lineage (GTDB taxonomy): Bacteria > Bacteroidota > Bacteroidia > Chitinophagales > Chitinophagaceae > DLKC01. Next base: position 59,628 of record DLKC01000043.1, on the reverse strand, counting down.
TCCATCCCGCTGCAAATTCATTACCGGGCATTTGGGTGCGTTAACGGGGATCTGGTGAAAGTTGGCCGTTCCAAGCCTTGATTTTTGGGTGTCCAGATAGCTGAACAACCTTCCCTGAAGCAGCGGGTCATTGGTAAAATCAATACCCGGTACGATATTGGCCGGGCAGTAGGCCACCTGTTCTGTTTCGGCAAAAAAATTGTCGGGGTTGCGGTCGAGTACCATGCGGCCCACAATTTTTATGGGCACCAGTTCTTCGGGAATAAGTTTCGTTGCGTCAAGCACATCATAGGGCAGCGCATCTGCAAGCTTTTGGTCAAACAACTGTAAGCCCAGCTCCCATTCCGGAAAATCGCCCCGTTCAATCGCCTCATGCAGGTCGCGGCGGTGGTAATCGTTGTCAGCCGCCTGCAATTTCAACGCTTCGTCCCACACGGTTGACTGCAAACCCAGCTTTGGCTTCCAGTGAAATTTTACGAAAGTCGATTGACCTTCCGCGTTCACCAGCCTGAACGTGTGAACAGCAAACCCCTCGATCATTCTCAGGGAACGCGGAATGGCGCGGTCGCTCATTGCCCACATGATCATATGCGATGTCTCCGGCATCAGCGAAACAAAATCCCAGAAAGTATCATGCGCACTGGCAGCCTGCGGATAGGCCCTGTCGGCTTCCATTTTCACCGCGTGCACCAGGTCGGGGAATTTGATGGCATCTTGTATAAAGAAAACGGGTATGTTATTTCCCACCAGGTCCCAATTGCCTTCTTTTGTATAAAACTTTACGGCGAACCCACGTACATCCCGTGGTGTGTCTACCGAACCTGCGCCGCCAGCCACTGTAGAGAACCTGGTAAACAAAGGGGTTTTTTCCCCCGCACGCTGAAATATGTCTGCTTTGGTAATTGCAGATAGCGATTCGTACAGTTCAAAATAACCGTGAGCGGCAGAGCCACGTGCATGTACAATGCGTTCGGGAATACGTTCATGATCGAAGTGGAATATTTTTTCCCTCAGCACAAAATCTTCCAGCAGCACAGGGCCACGCTGGCCGGACTTTAAACTGTTCTGGTTATCGGAGATATGCATGCCCTGGTTGGTCGTGAGCACGCCGTGCTGTTTATCTGCGGACTGGTGTGTTTCGCCGCCTTTAATTTCCCTTTCGTTTTTTTTCATGGTTATACTTTTTGGTTTGTCAATTGAAATGAAAGCGATTTTCGTTTTTGATCTGGCATACAAGGTTTTGGGCCGGGATATAGTTAATGTGTCAAACGTTGTTCCAATTTGTTTTTGCATTACTGCTTTCCAAAAAATGCCTGTTCATTTTATGGAACCTGCAATATTTATCGGCCAGCCGAAAATGTCCATGTTTTACTTTTTCTGCGTTACAGCGAAGATTGATTTTTGTCCGCCAGCGAACAATTAGCGCACGCCTGCGAACAACCGGTGTCCGAAAACGAACAGTTGACCAGCCTCATTTCCCTCAAACGCTTTCCTGTATTGGCTTTGCATATTGGCATACCAGTTGAGTCCGTTTCCCGGTGCTGCGCATGGCGGGATAGAAAGGCAAGATTATCCGGGAAGAAGCATTTCATGAGCCGGGCTGTTGTACAAGCATGATACATGGTTGCGTCGCACTACTGTACACTTGTACAATATTGAGCTGAACGTACAAGTGTGCGACGCAAGATAAGCTGAACTCAAATTCTGCTGCGGGGCACAAAAAATAATAAGCCAATCGCATGGGTAATTGATGGCTTATAAGCCGGTATTAAAGCTCAACAGGTGAAGCGTTAAAAACAAAACACAGGTACAAAAAGAAACGACCAGTTTATGTTTAAAAACTATTTCAAAACCGCTTTCAGGAATTTTTGGAATAATAAAGCCACCGGTTTTATTAATCTCTTTGGATTGTCTATCGGCATGAGCGCCGCAGTATTTATTTTCCTGTGGGTACAGAACGAGGTAAGCTTTGATAGTGACCAGCCGGGCAAAGAAAATATTTACCGTATCACCAACTCGATACAGGTAAGCGATAACGAAGCGTGGGTTTGGGAATCGTCGCCGATGCTGCTGGCAGCATCTGCCGTTAAAGAAATACCAGAAGTACAAAAATCGTCGCGGGTTATTATCAACTCCTGGGGTGGACCCGTTTTAAACGTAGACCATAAACTGTTTACCGAAAAAACCAGCGCCTATGTTGATAAAAGCTGGTTCAATATGTTTCACTATGATTTTATCGCAGGCAATGCCATTGCTTTTGCCAAAGACCCTTTCAGTATTATTCTTACCGAGTCGAAAGCAAAAAAGTATTTCGGAGATGCGAATGCTGTTGGCCAGGTTATAAGGGTAGATACGGTGAATTACACGGTGCAGGCAGTTATAAAAGATAACCCAATCAATTCCAGTTTCCAGTTTGATGTGCTGATGCAAATGGACGGCCGGCTCGCCAATCCGCAGACCTACAAAAACGATAAGAGTTGGAATAATTTCGGGTATATCACGTTCCTGCAGTTACAGCCCAATGCCAATAGCGCTGCCGTTGCAACAAAGATCAACGGGCTTATAGACAGGAACCGCACAAAAAGTAATGATAAGGTAAGCCTTACACCCCTGAGCAAGATGTATTTTGAAGATGATCTACAGTCATCTGATATGCCGCACGGCAATCAAAAGACCAGCTATATTTTCAGCCTGCTTGGCTTGCTGTTGCTTATAACTGCCTGTATCAATTATGTAAATCTTACCACGGCAAAAGCCAGCCTGCGTGCCAAAGAAGTAAGTGTAAGAAAGATCGTTGGCGGAGGGCGCAGCAGCCTGTTTATGCAATTCATGATGGAATCGCTCGTGGTAAGTTTGCTTGCCCTTATTGTAACGGTAATCATTATTCAGATATGCCTGCCGGCATTTAACGCTGTAACGGAGAAACATTTTGAGTTACCCATTACATCGGTTGTTATGTGGCAGATATTAACCGGCACCCTGCTATTCGCTACGATCTTAAATGGCATTTACCCTGCGGTACTACTCTCCTCCTTCAAACCAATTAATGTATTTCGCGGCAGGAGTATCAGCGTTAAAGATGCATCCGTACGCAAAGGGCTTGTTGTTTTCCAGTTTGCCCTGTCGATGCTGTTGATTGTTGGCGCAACCGTTATTTACAAACAGCTGCAATATGTTCAAACGGCAAACCCTGGTTACGATGTTGCACAGGTTATGTCGCTGCAAATTCCCTACGACGCTTACGATGCACTTGATGAGCAGGCAAAGGCCAGCTTCTTTGAAAATTTCAAACATGACCTGCAATCGCAGAGCAGCATTGGGTTTGTGTGCAGAGGCAGTTCAGAGATTGTAAATGTTGAGGGTATGAGCAGTGGCAACGCGGATTGGGATGGCCGCGACACGACCTATAACCCAAGCATCGCAAGGCTTACAGTGGATGATGGCTTTCAAAAGATGTTCCAGGTTAAGATGGCTTCCGGCCGTTGGTTCCGCGGTGGCAAGGAAGATGAGCACAACTATATCATCAATGAGACCGCCGCCCGGGAATTCAATATGCATGCCCCGGTTATCGGGCAACGTTTTACCTGGGGCGGAGATACCGGGCAGGTAATAGGCATTGTAAAAGATTTTCATTACAAGAGTATGCATGAAGCCATTGGCCCGATGGTATTGATGAATGGCGATAGTTACAGTTCTTATATTTTCGCCAAGACCGTACCGGCGAATATTTCCAAAGCCATCGGCGCCGCAGAAAGCGTGTGGGCCAAATATGTTCCCAACCAGCCCTTTAATTACCATTTTCTCGACGACAGCTTTAACACGCTTTATAAAACCGATATAAAAACAGCGCAACTCATGTTTGTATTCTCGCTTATCGCCATCATTATTGCTGCGCTTGGCCTGTTTGGTCTCGCTGCATTTACGGCAGAGCGGCGCACAAAAGAAATTGGCATACGAAAGGTGTTGGGTGCCTCTGTACAACAGATCACGGGGTTGCTTTCAAAGGAGTTTATACTGCTGGTGATGATCGCCATCGTAATTGCATCGCCAATTGCCTGGTGGGCAATGCAAGCCTGGCTGCAGGATTTCGCGTACCGCATTGATCTTACCGTATGGATATTCTTATTTGCGGGCTGCCTTGCCATTCTTATAGCGGTTTTGGCTGTAAGCGTGCAGGCAATTAAAGCAGCGATAGCTAACCCGGTGAAGAGTTTGAGAACGGAATAAGATGGCTGATGCCGATACCTGGTGTTTTTTGGCGGACTGCAGGATATGAATTGAGCATCGTTGCGCGATAGAGCCGGATTACCCGGCATCTCCATTGCACGCTTTGTTCATTGATGAACTAAAAGTATAAGTGAGTGACACAACGAAGATGAGTAAAGAACAAAATGCAGGTATAAAAATAATAACATGATTAGCAATTATTTCAAAATGGCTTTTCGCAGTATCTTCAAAAAAAGAGGATATACTTTACTGAATATTGCAGGTCTTACAATCGGCATGAGCTGTTGCCTCCTGATATTCCACTACGTGTCGTATGAAAAAAGTTATGATGATTTTGAACAGGCGCCGGGTCAAATTGTTCGTGTAAGGCTTGACAGTTACCAGAAAGGTGTGCTTGCATATAAGTCAGCAACATCCTATCCCGCAATCGGGCCAACACTTAAAAGAGATTTCCCTGAAGTAGAAAATTTTTGCAGACTCATTGATGATGAACTGTTGTTGTCGAACGATACGCAGGATAAAAAATTTTCAGAAAAGAAAGGGTATTATGCAGACCCGGCTTCAGTAGATATGTTCGGGCTTCATTTCACAAAAGGCAATCCTCACACTGCTTTGGGTGCACCAGACAAGATTATCCTGTCTGAATCCACTGCAAAAAAATATTTTGGCAATGAAGACCCCCTGGGTAAAACATTGGTCAACAGAAACGGGGAACATATACAACCATTTGAAGTAACAGGTATATATAAAGATTTTCCGGGCAACTCTCATTTGATTTTGGATTACCTCGTGTCGTATTCAACACTTGCAAAAGAATTGCTTTTAGGAGGTGACAGTTCTAACGCGAGTGAGACAGCGTGGGGATGGTATGATTACTATGTTTATGTTCAATTAAAACCGGGGATTGACTACCGGCAACTGGAAGCCAAAATGCCCGCTTTCACTGATAAATACATTAATTCGGACGAGTGGAGAAAGAAAAATAATGTACGTGATGAATTGCATCTTATCCCACTAAACGACATACATCTTTATTCCAACTATAACCAGGAAGCAGAAGTAAACGGAAATGGGCAGGCTGTATCATTCCTTTTTTTGATCGCCATATTTATCATCTGCATTGCATGGATCAACTATATAAATCTTGCTACGGCAAGGTCTGTAGAACGTGCAAAAGAGGTAGGCGTACGCAAAGTCTTAGGCGCTGCGCGCAGTAACCTGATAAGGCAGTTTATGACGGAAAGTCTTGTATTGAATCTTATATCACTGACTCTTTCTCTCCTCCTATTTTTTATTCTTCTTCATCCGTTTGACAGTTTTACGGGAAGAAATACTTATACCGGTATAGCGCTAACCGGAAATTACTGGGTTCTATTTTCTGTGTTATTTGTGGCAGGAACGGTGCTGTCTGGTTTATATCCCGCATTTGTACTCTCAGGTTTCAAACCTATTGTTGTTTTGAAAGGAGCATTTAAAAACACATCCAGTGGATTGCTGCTTCGCAAAAGTTTAATCGTTGTTCAATTTGTTATTTCGGTTGTATTGATTGCAGGGACTGTCATTGTTTACCAACAGGTCAATTATATGCGCAGCCAAAGCATTGGTGCAAATCTTGATCAAACGATTGTGCTTAAAGGTCCGCAAACATTGCCAGATTCGTTGTACCAGGGCATTTATCAACCATTCAAGTCTGAAGTGCTGCAGCAGGCATCCGTAAAAAGCATTACCGCATCAACCAATGTAATGGGAGATGAAATATACTGGACAAACGGATCAAAAAGACCGGGTGCCGATCAAAGTGCTGTCACACTTTATAACCTTGGCATTGATTACGATTTTATTCCCTCATATGATATTAAAATGATTGCAGGCAGAAATTTTTCCCAGCAATTTGGCACAGATCAGCGAGCAGTAATATTAAATGAGAACGCAGCAAAATTACTCGGTTTTAAAGATGCAGCAAGCGCCATCAATCAAACATTATTAAGAGGAGGTTCTGACAGCGTTACTATAATAGGCGTCACATCAAATTTTCACCAGTTGGGTTTGCAGAAAACTATTGATCCTATGATCATTGTTCTAAGACCAAATGCCGGAAGATTTTATTCGGTTAAGATTGAGCCCGGGAAAGCACAGCAAACAATTGCTTCACTCAAAACATCGTGGAACAGGTATTTTCCAAAGGACCCTTTTGATTATTTTTTCCTTGACGAATCGTTTGGCAACCAGTATAGTGCCGATATACTTTTTGGGAAAGTGTTTGGAGTTTTTGCATTTCTTGCCATACTTATCGCATGTTTTGGATTACTTGGCCTCTCTGCTTATAATGTTTTGCAGCGCACAAAAGAAATCGGCATCCGAAAAGTATTGGGAGCTTCCGTGCAAAGCATATTAATCCTGTTATCAAAAGACTTTATAAAACTCGTTTTGCTTTCATTCTTTCTTGCCATACCTGTCGGCTGGTATGTAATGACTGAATGGTTGCAGGACTATGCATACCGTGTAAATATTGGCTGGTGGGTATTTGCTTTTGCCGGTATTGCAGCGCTCATTATTGCCGTTGCGACTATAAGCATACAAGTATTGAAGGTCGTTGTTATGAACCCGGTAAAGAGTTTGAGAACGGAATAAAATGGCGGATGCCTGATGCCTGATGCCTGGTGTATTGAATCTATTTGGTATTGCCTGGTTCAAAAAAACAATGAACAAAGTATACAGCGCGGAGATCCGGGAAAGCTAACAGCACGGCACAACTGTCTTAGGGCAGAGAACAGAAAGATAATCATAAAAAATATTGTTCCCAGTCTTAACCGCAAAACAATATTGAAAAAGAAAAAAACGGATTATGCTTACAAATTATTTTAAGGCGGCATGGCGCAACCTGGTGAAGAATAAAACTTTTTCCATCATCAATATCGCGGGTCTTTGTATTGGCATGGCTGCCTGCCTGCTGATCCTGCAATATGTAAGTTTTGAATTGAGCTTTGACCAGTTCAACAAAAATGTAACAGATATTTATCGGGTATACAATGACCGCTATCAAAACGGGAAGTTGATACAACATGGCACCATTACTTATTCGGCAATTGGAAAAGCCATGCAGCATGACTTTCCCGAAGTAGTGAATCATGCACGGGTAGAGCCAGCCGGCAAGTTGATCATTACGAGAGATGACCAACGGATCGGGGAAGAAGAAGTGCTGGCCGTTGACAATTCCTTTCTTACGATGTTTTCTTACGCGTTTATTGCCGGCGACATGCAAACGGCTTTGAAAGAACCTTATACAGCAGTGCTTTCAGAGACATCTGCGAGAAAGATCTTTGGAGTAAGAGATCATGATTTTTCCACTGTTGTGGGCAAGGTTTTTACAATGGGCAAAGATTCGTTGCCCTATAAGGTAACCGGTGTATGCCGGGATGTTCCTCAAAACTCTCATTTGCATTTTGATATTCTTGCGTCATACGTTACTATGCTCTCCGGGCCAAGTCCGTATACGCAGGCAGATTATGATTTCACCGATTCTGACTTCTGGCATTATATCCAGTTAAAACATGGCACGGATTATAAAGCGCTGGAAGCAAAGTTGCCTGCATTCAGCGAGAGATATTTCCAGGGTAATAAAGTTTCGGGAAGTGTAGAAAAATTCTATTTGCAACCGCTATCAAAAGCGCACCTGTATTCTGACTTTGAATACGAAATTGGTGACACTGCAAACGCTACCGTGATTTGGGGTTTGCTTATTATTGCCGTATTGATCATTGTTATAGCCTGGGTCAATTATGTAAATCTCGCTACAGCAAAATCGATGGAGCGTGCAAAAGAAGTTGGCATAAGAAAAGTTTCCGGCGCAACAAAGACGCAACTTATTAAACAGTTTCTTACCGAATCTGTAATTATTAACACGATCGCTTTGGGTTTGGCAATATTGACGGTTACCCTTGTCCAAAGCAGCTTCAATAATCTTGTTCAGCATGATCTGTCGTTAAACTATTTATTTGAAAAAGGATTGAACGGTCTTAATATTTCTGCAGCATTAGCAGGTTTGATCGTTTTTGGCGTGTTCTGCTCAGGTTTCTATCCCGCATTTGTGCTCTCTTCCTTTACACCCATTCTTGTATTGAAAGGAAAATTTGCTGCATCAACAAAGGGAATTGTGTTACGCAAAGCGCTCGTCGTAGGTCAATTTGCCATTACAGTTGCGCTGATCATCGGGTCAGTTGTTGTTTATAAGCAAATACAATTTGTGAATGATCAGAACCTCGGATTTAACCTTTCCCAAATACTCATTATTAAACCGCCACAGCTTTCTTCATTCGATTCCACTTTTATTGAGAAAGAAAATACACTAACTGCTGAACTAAAAACCATACCCTCGGTTTTAGGCGCATCCACAGCAAGCAGGGTTGCCGGCAGTGAACTGGGAAGAGCATTTGATGTACACAGAACTGATGTTGATTCCAAAGATCATTTTAGTATGCGCAATATGGGTGTAAGTATTGGTTACAATGAACTATACGGAATAAAAATTCTTGCGGGGCGCGATTTTACAGCCACTGATTACGATCCTGATTTCAGGAAGTTGCATAACATGCTGATCAATGAAACTGCGGTAAAACTGCTTGGTTTTAAATCAAAAGAAGATGCTATCGGTAAAACCATTTCTGTGTTTGGTTCTAATTGGGATATCGTCGGTGTGATCAATGATTTTCATCAAAAATCGCTTCGTTACCCGTTAGAGCCAACGGTAATGTTTCCAACTTATGGCACTTCTAACCCGATATCGGTAAAGATCAATACGCAGGATGTAAAAGCCAGCATTGCGGCCATAAAAGCAAAATACGATGCGTTCTTCCCGGGTAATTTATTTGATTATTATTTCATTGATGAAAAATTCAATGAGCAATACGCAAGTGATCAACTCTTTGGAAAAGTGTTTGGCATATTTTCCGGCTTCGCCATTTTCATTGCATGTCTTGGGCTACTCGGGCTTTCCTTATTTGCAACTGCGCAGCGCACAAAAGAAATCGGCGTACGCAAAGTGCTGGGCGCCTCTGTCTCAAACATCATCCTGTTGCTTTCAAAAGATTTTATCAAACTCGTGTTGATCGCGTTTGTAATTGCATCGCCCGTTGCGTGGTATATCATGCATAGCTGGCTCAACGATTTTGCTTACAGGACAGACATCAATATATGGATCTTTATTTCGGCGGGTTTGCTGGCCATGTTTATTGCTTTGGCGACCATCAGTTTCCAGGCAATAAAAGCTGCAGTTGCCAACCCGGTGAAGAGCTTGAGAACAGAATGAGATGTCAGATGCCCGATTTTTTAATGTTTGATTTTTGATTTTTTTAGCCGGACTGTAGTATATGAATTAAGCATTGTTGCGTCGCACTCTTGTACGGTTTGTTCATTAATGATCTGAAAGTGCAAGTGAGTGACACAACGAAGATGAGATAGGAACAAAAAGCTAAGTTTAAAGCAATCATACATAAGACATGATAAAAAATTATTTCAAAATTGCATGGCGCAATATTATTAAGAGCCGTTTTTATTCAATGGTAAAGATCATTGGGCTTGCTGCAGGCATTGCGTTTACACTTATCATCGCATCGTATGTATGGAGCGAATTGCAGGTAAACCGCAATCTTAAAAATGCGGATGACCAGTACATTATACAAAGCAAATGGAAAGACCCAAACCAGGGCATCGAGTTAACATCGCTTGGCCCGCTGGCAAAACAACTAAAAGAAAAATACCCTGATCTTGTGGCCAATTATTACAGGTGGGATGGTGTTACTTCCAACGTTTCAAAGGCTGATAGAAGTTTCAGGGAGGGCATACAGATTTGTGACAGCACCATGTTTACGATGTATGGCTTTACTTTACTATATGGCAATGCTGCAACGGCTTTTGATGGCCCTTTCTCAGTTGTGATTACAGAAGATAAAGCCGTTAAATACTTTGGCAAGAAAGATGTAGTTGGGCAAACATTAACCATAGAAAATTTTTCCGGTTCAAAACATGATTTTATTATAACAGGTGTGATGAAGATGCCTGCAAAAAATTCTGCAACTTATCTTACAGATGATAATAATAACCAGTTTTATATTGCTTCGCAAAACATAAGTTATTTCGGAAGGGTAATGGAAGCATGGCAAAATCAATATATCGCCAGCTATGTACAATTGCAAAAAGGTGTAACGCCAAAGGATCTTGAAAAGCCCATGCAGTACCTCGTTAATGAAAACGCACAACCACAGGTTGCAGCAGGAATGAAGCCCTATCTTGTTCCTTTAAAAGAATATTATCTCTCTGCCAATAATGATCTTGTAAGAAAAATGCTATACACACTTTCCGGTATTGCGTTTTTTATTTTATTGATGGCTGTTATTAATTTCATTAATCTTTCTGTAAGCCGTTCTGCTGCAAGAATGAAAGAGATCGGCATACGGAAAGTATTGGGTGGGTTAAAAAAACAACTCATTGCACAGTTTCTTATAGAATCGGTAATATTGGTTTTCTTTGCAACATTGCTTGCTGTATTGATAGCTATCCTGGCAAGACCAATATTCAGTAATGTATTGGGTAAAGAAATTCCGGCAATTACAGACTTTCCACCATACTTTATTTTATTTCCATTGCTGTTGACTGTTGGTGTTGGTTTTATTGCAGGCATATACCCGGCCTTCGTGTTGTCGTCATTAAAATCTGTTGATTCATTAAAAGGCAAATTAAGCTCTGTCGGCGAAAAAGTATTGTTGCGCAAATCATTGGTGGCATTACAGTTTGGAACAGCAACGGTTGTATTTATCAGCGCCATCATTATTTCAAAACAGGTAGATCTTTTCTTCAACAGCGACCTGGGTTTTAATAAAGATTATGTTGTTTCTGCACAAGTGCCCCGAAACTGGACACCGGAAGGGGTGCGCAAAATGGAATTGATACGCGAAGCATTTGCCGGGATGCCTGAAGTTGCTGATGCTACGCTGTCTTTCACCGTTCCCGATGGCAATAGCTCGGGCAGTATAGCTTTATATGAAGCAGGCGCTGATTCAACAACGGCAGTTGCTTCGCAGATGCTGGTTACAGATGAGTACTATGCATCTGCTTTTAAAATCCCGATGGCTGCCGGAGAATTTTTTAGCAAGCCCGGCGCTTTTACAGATTCCACTAAAATAGTCATTAATGAGGCAGAGGCAAATGCATTGGGCTGGAAAGATCCGCAGGATGCTATAGGGAAGCGGTTATATGTTCCGGGCTTTAATGGCCCGCCTGCAGTGGTAGCCGGCGTTACAAAAGATTTTCATTTTGGCTCTATGCAAACCGCTATTCAGCCGATTACCTTCGGGCATGTCAGTTCTATAAATATTTTCAGGCTATTGTCTTTCAAACTAAAGCCAGGAAACATTGGTGCATCTATGGAAGCATTGCAAAAAAAATGGTCTGCACTTTTACCGGGCACGCCTTTCGAATATACTTTCATGGATGATTCTATTGCCAAATTGTATACATCAGAATTACAGTTAAAGAAAGCATCCTATACGGCAACAGCACTTTCGTTCATCATCGTATTGCTTGGTGTGGTTGGGCTCATCTCATTAAGCATACAAAAGCGCACCAAAGAGATAGGTATAAGAAAAGTACTTGGCTCTTCTGTTGCAGGCATTATCGCTTTATTCATGAAAGAGTTTTTGGTCATAGAGTTAATTGCGGGTATTATCGCCGGACCGCTGGCATATGTTATTATGCACAACTGGTTGCAGGCTTATGCATACAGGATCGATATTACAGCCATGCCATTTGTAGTTTCAATAGGTTTACTGGCGTTGATCACAGGTGTTTTAATAAGCCTGCAAACAGTAAAGGCCGCAAATGCCAATCCTGTAAAGAGTTTGAGAACAGAATGAGACGGCTGATGGTCGATGTCTGTTGTACGCTGTCTGATTTTTTAATGTCTGATTTTTTTAGCCGGACTGTAGTTTAGGAATTAAGCATTGGTGCGTCGCACTCTTGTACGCTTTGTTCCTTAATGATCTGAAAGCGCAAAGGATTGACACAACGAAGATGCCATGGGAAGTAAAAGCCGGCACAATAAATTTTTATAACAGAAACGAAACCTTACCACATGTTTAAGAATTATTTCAAAACCGCATGGCGAAACATTATAAAGAATAAAACTTATTCTGTTATTAATGTTCTTGGATTGGCAACAGGCATGGCAGTGGCAATGATCATCGGCTTATGGATATATGATGAAGTTTCTGCCAATAAAAATTACAAAAATTACGATTCGATCTACCAGGTAATGATGCATCAAACCTTTGATGGATTTCGAGGCACGCAGCAAGCGATTCCTTTTCCTCTCGGTGATGAATTAAAAAGTAAATATCCGGATTTCAAAGCTGTGGCAATGTGCGACTGGGGTGCAAACCGATCTTTGATGTATGGTGAAAAGAAGATCAGCAAGTATGGACATTTTATTGGTGAAGACGCGGTTTCATTATTTTCTTTAAACATACTTGAAGGAAGTACAGATGCTTTACACGATCCTTATTCCATTGTATTAACAAAGGAAACGGCCGACATACTTTTTGGAAATGAAGATCCAATTGGTAAAACTGTGAAAGTCGATAATCAGACTGACTTGAAAGTAACAGCAGTTGTTGAAAAGGAACCTAAGAACAGTTCGCTTTCTTTTGATTATTTAATTCCATTCCAGTTGATGGAAAGCATTTATCCATGGGTAAAACAATATCATAAAACAAACTGGGGTAATAATTCATGGCAGGCATTTGTGCAATTGAATGATAATGCTGATGCTGCAAGTGTAACCACGAAAATTAAAGATGATGTGCTATCTCATTTTACAGATGAGAATACGCTAAAGCATATTAAACCGGAATTGTTCCTACACCCAATGTCTAAATGGAGATTGTACAGTGATTTTGATAATGGCATAAACACAGGTGGTTTTATAAAGTATGTGAGGATGTTTGGTATTTTAGGTCTCATCGTTTTGCTGATCGCGTGCATCAACTTTATGAACTTAAGTACCGCACGTTCAGAAAAAAGAGCAAAGGAAGTAGGTGTTCGTAAAGCAGTTGGTTCAGGAAGAAAACAACTCATCAATCAATTCTTAAATGAATCGTTATTGATGGCAGTTTTTGCTTTCGTATTAGCACTTGGTATGGTAGCACTTGCATTGCCCTATTTCAACCAACTAACTGATAAAGAGATGAGCTTACAAATAGCTAATCCTGTTTTTTGGTTGATCATGATTTTGTTTACCATTGTTACAGGATTGCTTGCAGGAAGTTACCCGGCTTTTTATCTATCTTCTTTTAACCCCGTTCGTGTGCTAAAAGGAAATCTGAAAGCAGGCAAAAGAAGTTCGCTACCACGAAAAATATTAGTCGTAATTCAATTTTCAAGCTCAGTAGTATTGATGATTGGAACCGTCATCGTTTATCAGCAAATACAATACGGCAAGAACCTGCCTATCGGTTTCAATAATAAAGGATTGATCTCTGTATATTGGTCTGACGACATTGCCAACCATATTGATGCACTTCGCCAGGAATTGATAAGTTCAGGTGCAGCCACTTCAATATGTCAAAGCAATTCCTCTCCATCAGAACTTCAAAGCAATAACAATGGATGGGAATGGAAAGGAAGCCAGCCTGTTGAAAAAACGGTTACATTTTCAACAATAACCACCACTTATGATTATACAAAAACGCTAGGCATAAAACTACTAGCGGGCAGGGATTTTTCGAGAGCGTTTGCAGACTCTAACTCCGTCATTTTAAATGAAGCTGCAGTAAAACGCATGCGATTAAAAGACCCCATTGGCGAACAATTGAAATGGAACGGCAGACCTATGACTGTTATTGGCGTAATACCGGACATACAGATGGAATCACCTTATCGTCCAATCTCACCACTCACTATTATATTTAATAAAGACTGGGTAGGCCACGTAGATGTCCGGCTAAACCCTGATATGTCTGCATCGCAGGCTCTTGCTTTAATGAAACCGATTTTTGAAAAATATAATCCTGCCTATCCTTTCGAATACCATTTCGCCGATGAAGAATACGCAAAGAAGTTTAATTACGAAGAACTGGTTGCCAATCTCGCTGCAATAATTGCGGTGCTTGCAATTTTCATTTCATGTCTTGGCCTTTTTGGTCTGGCGTCATTTACTGCAGAACAAAGAGTGAAAGAAATTGGTGTAAGAAAAGTGCTTGGTGCGGGTATATTTAATTTATGGCGATTACTTTCAAAAGATTTTGTGATACTCGTTTTATTGTCATGTGCAATTGCAATTCCTGTTGGTTGGTATTGTATGAATGAATGGCTGAATAGTTATCAAAATAAAACAAGTATCAATGTTTACGTTTTCGTAATAGTAGTGTTGGTAGCTATCACTATCACATTGCTCACCGTAAGCTTCCAGGCAATAAAAGCAGCAGTTGCCAACCCGGTGAAGAGTTTGAGAACAGAATGAGATGTAAGATGCCTGATTTTTTAATGTTTGATTTTTGATTTTTTTAACCGGACTGTAGTTTATGAATTAAGCATTGGTGCGTCGCACTCTTGTACGCTTTGTTCCTTAATGATCTGAAAGCGCAAAGGAGTGACACAACGAAGATGCCATGGGAAACAAAAGCCGGCACAATAAATTTTTATAACAGAAACGAAACCTTACCACATGTTTAAGAATTATTTCAAAACAGCGTTCAGAAGTTTAGCCCGCAACAGGAATTATACGGTTATCAATATTGCCGGCCTCGCTGTTGGCATAGCCGTGTGTATGATCATCTTCATGATCATTCAATTTCAAACGAGCTTCGACGCTTTTCATTCGAACAAAGAAGGTATTTACCGTGTGCTGACAGAATCGCATCATGCAGATGCCGGGAACATCACGTATGCAAAGAATGTTCCTTTTCAGCTGCCCGGGGGATTGAAAACGGCTTTTCCGCAGTTGCAACAGGTAGCACCCGTTTATGCAAGCCACAACGATGAATTACAGGTGGTTGATGACAACGGCAAGCCTGTGAAAAATTTTAAAGAGCAGAGCGGCGTGTTTTATACATCGCCATCTTTCTTCAGCATATTTCATTTTCCGTTGCTCGCAGGTTCGTATGAATCCCTAAAAGACCCGAACAATGTGTTGCTTACCAAAGAAGTTGCCGAGACGTACTTTGGCGATTGGAAAAGCGCGGTAGGCAAAACCATTAAAATAACGGGGTATTACAGCATGGGTGCTGCACTGTTCCAGTTTCCTGCGGAGTCGTTGAAAGTATCTGGTGTGCTCGCCAGCATACCGGCGAATACAGATTTCCAGTTGAAGCTGGTAGTAGCATGGGGCACCAATTTTACCGGCGATGCGCAATATGGGTTTCAACAACCCGGATGGAATTTGTCGGCCCCGGATTTTAGCTGTTATGTTTTACTGCCCTCCGGTGTTTCAGCCTCCAACCTGGATCAACAGTTAAGCGCCTTCGCACGAAAAGTACAACCGGCAGACAATAAGGATAACTATGTTTTACAATCGTTAAACGACGTGCATTACGATGCAGCCGCGGGGAACTACAGCAATAAAACAATCAGCCACGATCTTATTAATGTACTATGGCTTATTGCCGCATTTATTTTGCTTATCGCCTGCGTAAACTTTATCAACCTGTCAACTGCGCAGGCAGTAAACCGGGCAAAAGAAGTTGGTGTAAGAAAGGTTTTGGGAAGCAACAGGTTTCAACTGCAACTGCAGTTTATTGCAGAGACTTTTTTAATTGTAGCCATTGCGGTTGTGCTGGCGGCCGTTATCACCATACTTGCTTTGCCTTACGTAAACAACCTGTTAGAACTATCGCTTTCGTTCGACCTGCAAAACAATCCTGCCATTATTGTATTCCTGTTAAGTGTTACTGTTGTTGTAACTGTGCTTGCCGGCTTTTATCCATCAATCGTACTGTCAAATTTCAATCCTGCGCATGCTTTAAAAAGCAAGCTTACTGTAAATACAGCGAAAGGCATTTCCTTAAGAAGGGGTTTGGTCGTATTCCAGTTCATCATAGCACAGGCACTCATCATTGGAACGCTGGTAATCATACAGCAAATGAACTACTTTATGGATCAGCCACTGGGTTTTGATAAAGATGCGATCGTAAACGTACCGTTCCGTCCCGATAGTACCGGTGGGAAACTCACGGATTATTTAAAGCAGCAACTATCGTCAAACGGTGCGTTGAGCGTAAGTTTCAATTCCAACGCTCCCATCGAAGACAACAACAATATGTTCACCACGTTCAAATATGACAATGCCATTAAAGATGCCGATTTCCAGGCCATTACCAAATTTGTTGATAATGACTATGTGCCCACTTATCAATTGCAACTGGTAGCCGGCAGAAACCTGGAGCCATCCGGGTGGACGAAAGAATTTATCGTAAACGAATCATTCGTAAAAAGCCTGGGTCTTAAACGGCCTGAAGATATATTGAATAAGGAAGTGAGTATTATGGATGGCCTTATCAAATGCCCCGTTGTGGGCGTGGTGAAGGATTTTAACAACAGGTCGCTCCGAAATGAACTCGCGCCACTGCTTATGGCCACCAACAGCACCATGTACCGGCAGGCGTCCATCAAACTCTCCACGGCAAACATTGCGACGACCATGCAGTCAGTTAAAAAACTCTGGGAGCAAACCTTTCCTAACAATGTGTATGAATACAATTTCCTCGACGATAAAATTGCCAGCTTTTACAAGCAGGAAACCCAGCTATCGGCGTTGTATAAAATCTTTGCGGCGATCGCCATATTCCTCAGCTGCCTGGGCCTATATGGATTAGCCTCATTCATGGCAGTACAGCGCGTGAAAGAAGTTGGCATCCGAAAAGTGCTTGGCGCCAGTTCGGGCAATATTGTGTACCTGTTCTCGAAAGAATTCATGCTGCTTATTGCCATTGCATTCATCATTGCCACGCCTGTTGCATGGTACTATATGCAGCAATGGCTGCAGGATTATGCATACCGCATCAGCATGAGCTGGTGGTTATTCGCTACAGGGGGGCTTGTCTCCATTATTATAGCCCTGGCAACCATCAGCTACCAGGCAATAAAAGCAGCGGTAGCAAATCCGATCAAGAGCCTGAGAACAGAATGAGATGGATGATGACCGATGGCTGATTTGATAATGCCTGATTTATTGACGCCTGATTTTTGAACCGGCCTGCAATATATGAATTAAGGATGGTTGCGCGATAGTGCCGGCTTATACGGGATCGCACTCTTTGTATGCGTTGTTCCATATGCAGCAATAATCCAACATAGCAGCGACATCCTGTTCCAAAGAATGCCGTTCATCACGGTGATGTCCAGCAGCGCACACAGAGTGTCCGGTAGCGGACACCCTGCTTTTGGGTTGCATGCTAAGCAATTAAAAACCAACCTCCTAAATATTGGCACAGGCGTTGGGTATAATGTTTGGAAAAGCATTTTACCTATCGTGGTCGTTTGCAGGCAACATTTCCGGCTTATCAATAACACATCCCTATTCCGGAGAAGCCTGGCATAAGGCGACTAAAAGGGAGCAATACACTCACGACAAAACGCATTAAAACCAACAAACATGTTCAAAAGTTATTTTAGGGTAGCGTGGAGAAATCTTGTAAAGAACAAGATATATTCTGTGATAAATATTCTTGGGCTAGCATCGGGCATGGCTGTAGCTATACTCATTGCACTCTGGATATGGGATGAAGTTACTTATGATAAATATTACAGCAGCCACGACACGCTTGCGCAGGTTATGACAACCTACACAAACGAAAAAGGCGAAAAGGAAACCGGGCCGGCCGTGTGCATGCCTTTAGGTGATGAATTACGAAGCAAATTCGGAAGTGATTTTAAAAACATTTCCATGGCCTCCTGGAATTTTGGTCATGTGCTTGCTGTTGGTGAGAAGAAAATAACAACTAACGGCATGTGGGTGGAGGCCAATTTTCCTTCTATGTTTACACTGCGGATGTTAAAGGGCAATATCAATGGCTTAACCGATCCTTCTGCGATCATGATCAATGCATCACTTGCGAAGACATTGTTTGGCGTGGAAGACCCGGTGAATAAAACCATCAAGCTGGATAACAAAATTGATTTTAAAGTTGCCGGCGTATTTGAAGATTTCCCTCACAATACCAGCCTGAACGATACGAAAATACTGCTGCCATGGAAGAAATATATTACTACAGATCAATGGTTGAAAGATGCGGCAACCCAGTGGAACAATCATTCATGGCAGGCATTTACCCAGGTAGCTGCCAACATTGACATGCAAAAAGAAACAGAGAAGATAAAGAATGTGGTAATGGCACACAAAAATGCCAAAACTGACGGTGTGGAAGAAGCTTATTTATTCCCGATGAACCGGTGGCGGCTCTTCAGCGATTTTAAAGACGGGAAGCCAACAACAGGGCGCATACAGTTTATATGGATGTTCTCCATCATCGCCGTGTTCGTACTGCTGCTGGCCTGTATCAATTTCATGAATTTGTCAACCGCCCGTAGTGAAAAGAGGGCAAAAGAAGTTGGGATACGGAAAACCGTAGGATCTATGCGCAGTCAATTAATCAGGCAATTTCTAAGCGAGTCTGTGCTGGTGGCATTCGTTTCGTTTGTTATTTCCATCATTTTTGTTTTATTACTGCTGCCCCTGTTCAATTCACTGGCCGATAAGCATATGGAATTGCCCTGGAGCAGCGGCCTGTTCTGGCTCATCGCATTGTCTTTCACTTTTATTACAGGCCTGATATCCGGTAGTTATCCTGCACTTTACCTGTCGAAGTTTGAACCCATCAAAGTGTTGAAAGGAACTTTTCGTGTTGGAAAGTTTGCTTCTCTGCCCCGCAAAGTTTTAGTGGTTATTCAATTTACTTTTTCCATTGCACTTATCATCGGAACCATCATTGTATTTGAGCAAATTCAATATGCGAAAAACCGCCCTGTTAATTACAGGAGCGAAGGCCTGATAACAGTGAATATGTCGACTCCCGATCTTTATGGCCATACAGATGCGTTGCGCAGCGACCTGCTTGCTACCGGCGTGGTTGATGCAATGGCGACATCGTCAAGCCCTACTACCGGCGTATGGTCTAACCAGATTGGTTTTAACTGGGAAGGAAAAGATCCAAATACACTGCCCAGTTTCGGGACCATAGCTGTAGGGGAAGATTTTGGCAAAACCATTGGCTGGGAATTAAAAGAAGGGAGAGATTTCTCAAAAGAATTTGCAACAGACAGCCTGGCGGTGGTATTAAACGAATCTGCGGTGAAGCAGATCGGCATGAAAAGAGATATTGTTGGGCAAATACTTGAAAAAGACGATCAGAAATTTACTGTTATTGGTATAGTAAAAGACATGATCATGGAATCGCCATACAAACCCATAACAGCCACCTGCTTCTTTTACAATCCAAACTGGGCTAATGTTATTACTGTTGCAATCAAAAAAGGATCGCCGGTAAAACCGGCTTTAAGTAAAATAGAAACAGTCTTCAAAAAATACAATCCGGGAGCGCCTTTTGACTATACGTTTAACGATGAAGACTATGCCAAAAAGTTTGCCGATGAAGAGCGTGTAGGAAACCTGGCAACATTTTTTACCATACTTGCTATTTTTATCTCGTGCCTTGGATTATTCGGCCTTGCCTCTTTTGTTGCAGAGCAGCGAAAAAAGGAAATTGGTGTACGCAAGGTGCTGGGCGCGTCCATTTTCAACTTGTGGCGTATGTTGTCAAAAGAGTTTGCATTACTGGTATTTATTTCCTGCTTTATTTCCATTCCACTGGCCTGGTATTACCTGCATAACTGGCTACTGCAATATGAATACAGAACGCCTATATCAGCATGGATCTTCCTGGTATCAGGTGCAGGAGCACTTTTAATTACGCTTTTAACGGTAAGTTTCCAGGCGATCCGTGCGGCCATCGCCAACCCGGTAAAGAGCCTGCGAACGGAATAAGCTATTTTCTTATTCGTTTACGGAAGCTCTATCTTTAGCGCGATGAATTTATATACGACCCAAGGAGCCATTACCATTACCTGCCACAAACGCATTATGCCATACCTGGCAGCGGAAGTAAAGGAGCTCAGCTTCAACGTAGAAGAAAGTTTTGTAACCGGCGTGCGGCTGCGTGGCAGCATTAATGACTGTATCAAACTTAATCTTAACCTGCGCTGTGCCAGCCAGGTTTTATATAGCCTGAAACAATTCAGGGCCGGCAATGCCGACGAGGTCTATCGCAACCTGGTTGAATACCCCTGGGAAAATATTATTCCTGAGGAAGGTTATTTTTCCATCACCAGCAATGTAAACAACGACAGCATCAATAACAGCATGTTTGCTAACCTGCGGGTTAAAGACGCCATCATCGACCGGTTTCGTGAACAGCGTGGTAAACGCCCATCAACAGGCGCAGCGCTTACCGGTGCAGTAATCCATTTATACTGGAAACTGGATGAAGCCGAAGTATTTATCGACACTTCCGGCGACTCGCTTGCGCGGCATGGTTACCGTAAAATACCAGGCCTCGCCCCTATGCTTGAATCATTAGCCGCAGCCACGATTTATGCAACCTGCTGGGATAAGGTTTCGCCGTTTGTAAACCCCATGTGCGGCTCAGGCACAATTGCCATTGAAGCCGCCATGATTGCCACGAACAGACGACCGGGACTTTTCCGAACCAATTACGCTTTCATGCATTTGCTGGGATATGACGACACTGTTTACCAGCGTGAAGATGCACTGCTGGAAGAGCAGATCACCGAAGTGCCCGGCTTGCGCATCATCGCCACCGACTATAGTAAAAAAGCTGTTGAAAATGCAAGGCTTAATGCTGTGGCCGCCGGCGTGGCCAAACTTATATCGTTCAACGTTTGTGATTTTGCGGAGACTGAAATACCTCCAAATGTCACAGGTGTTTTTTATGTAAACCCTGAATATGGTGAACGGCTTGGCGATATCGCCGAACTGGAAAAAACATACGGGCGCATCGGCGATTTTATGAAACAAAAATGTGGCGGCTATTTTGGCTACGTGTTTACCGGCAACCTCGACCTTGCCAAAAAAATAGGACTGAAAGCCAAACGAAGAATAGAATTTTATACAAGCACCATCGATTGCCGCTTGCTGGAATACGAATTGTATGCAGGCAGCAGAACGGTTGCAAAAGAGCCTAAAGCAGTATAATATCATTTTGCAGGCCGGCTGCATTACTGCTTGCTATTAAGCATCGTTGTGTCACTCACTTGTACTGCATCACTTTACTGAAACAGATACAGCCGACTTTTGCATCAATAATCATCAACCATTTTTTATGGAAATTTCCACATTGCAACAACTGGTAAAAGACAGGTATTTCGAAACCGATAATGCAAGAGGCATTTATCACACAGCTTTATGGTTTCATGAAGAAGTGGGCGAGCTTTCTTCTGCCATAGCAAAAGGCGACAAAGAAAATGCAAAAGAAGAATTTGCGGATGTTTTAATGTGGCTGCTAACGCTGGCCAATATTATGGAGATAAACATGGAAGATGCAATTGCCGCCTACCTGAAAGATCAGCGGAAGATGCCTTCAAAATGATTGTGTATTGTCTTACGATGTACAGGCTTGCAAACCATCAGCAGGTTCGGGAGCAGCCGCACCATGTTACAAACGTACAAGTGAGTGACACAACCGGGATGCCATGAAATGCATAAGCCCGGAAACAAATTTGTTTTCCCAACTAGTTACTGTGTAAATAAAAAAAAAGCCGGAAACGCTGTTGTTCCCGGCTTTTGAGTGATGATGGCAATTAATAGTCGGACCAGATATTGTTGTTCCTGTTTACATCAGGATAATTTTTATCGGGATCGATTACCACCCTGGTAATTTTGCTTGTTGAGTTTGTTCTAAACTTCCAGGTACCGCCATGTTGCCATATTTCTACCGGCAACATTTTACGGCTTGTGTTACCACCTGCTTCTGTAATTTCTACCGTTACAGGCATGGGTAATTGCTCTTTGTTTGCAATGGTAATGATGGCACCTTTTGCGGGATCTCCGCTGATGTAGGCAACGTCTTCAACTGACTGATCAATTTTCCATTGATTCATAAACCATCCGCGCCAGAACCAATCAAGCGTTTCTCCTGCATAGTTTTCCATACAATGAAAAAAGTCGTAAGGTGTCGGATGTTTGAATGCCCAGGTGTGCACATAATAACTAAATGCGCTATCGAAACGGGCTTTACCCAAAACATTTTCGCGCAATAAGGTTAAACCAAGGGCCGGTTTGCTATAAGCGACATTGCCGAGGTTGCGCGGCTGCGTTACGTCGGGCACGGTTAAAATACTTTCTGAGCTATCGTTGAATAATCTTTTTGCAGATGACCAACGGTCGACTGGTTTTTTATCCTGGTATTCTCCTTTGTTAAAAGCGGTATCTGCAAGCGAGTTGATGAAGGTGTTAAAGCCTTCATCCATCCACGGAAATTTTCTTTCGTTGCTGCCAACGATCATCGGGAACCAATTGTGCCCAAACTCATGCGATGTAACACCCCACAGGCCACCCTTTTTGGCACGGGACCCGCAGAATACAATACCGGGATATTCCATGCCGCCAACGATGCCCGCTACGTTGGTAGCAGCGGGATAAGAGAACTCGTATAAATAGTTTGAGTAAAATTCAATAGCAGCTTTTACATATTCTGTAGACCTTGCCCACGCGCTGTCTGCCGCCACCTCAACAGGATAAACAGACATGGCCATAGATTTTTTACCCGATGGCAGATTAATTCTCGCCGCATCCCAAACAAATGCTGCAGATGATGCCCAGGCTACATCTCTTGTATTGATGCAACGGAATTTCCAGGTCAGTTGTTTTTTTGCAGGTCTTGAAGTTGAATCTGTAACTTCTGCGGCCGAACGGAGTATAACGGTAGCATCGCTGTTTTTTGCCGCTTCCCATCTTTTAAGTTGTTCTGCCGTAAGTACATCTTTGGGGTTGAGTAATTCACCTGAGCCGACAATGATCTGGCTGGCAGGTGCAGTAATACTATAATCGATATTACCGTATTCCAGGTAAAATTCACCCTGGCCGAGGTAAGGCAACGTGTTCCACCCATTTACGTTATCATATACGCACATGCGTGGATACCACTGTGCAATTTCGTCTATCCAACCATTTTTTGTTTTTAACCGACCCATCCTGTCTGTACCATATTCTGGAATAGCAAAGCTGAAAGCAATTTTAAACTGGACCGTTCCCCCGCCAGCTTTAAGCGCATCTGCGAGCTTTATCTGCATGCGGCTGTCGGTAACACTATAATTAGCGGACTGTAATTTCCCGTTTGTTATTAGGCTTACAGACTGCAGCGCATAGCCGCCGTCGAATGCGTTTCTGTTGGCCCAACGCCCTCCGGAGATGGCTGTTGCAGCTACTCCTCTTGATTGAAGGCTATAGATATTCTGATCAAGCTGCAACCATACAAAAGACAAAGCCTGCGGGCTGTTGTTGGTATAAGTAATGGTAACAACACCCTTTACGTTTTGTATAGAATCGTCCAGTGTGGCTTCAATGTTATAGTCGGCGCGATTTTGCCAGTACTCGGGCCCGGGAGTACCATCGGCGGCCCTTACTTTGTCGCCGTATGCCGGATAGAAAAGTGGGGCGAAAGCCTCATGTTGGTCATAGTTAGCCGTTTGCGCAAAACTGTTTGCGCCACTCATCAAAGCAAAAGATAAGAAACACTTCTTTGCAATTGTCATCATGTGATTATAGTTAAGATAAAAAATGGCATGCAGGAAGTGGCAAATGTAAAGACCTAATTTGAACAACAAATGAGAACATAACTATTTTATCTTATCGTGTTGAAGTTGCCGGAGTGTTGATGATCAGAGCGCTGCCCCGGGGCACAATCTATATATTTTCGGACATGGCTGATCGAAAAACTGCAGACGGTATCGTACCTAGTAATGTTCTGAAATTAAGCGCTGTTGTCTGGCGGGGAATTTATATACTTAGTCTAAGATATCAAATGCAAATAGTCAAAAAGAAAATAGTGGTGATCCGATAAG
The DNA here is from genome assembly GCA_002478885.1 of Chitinophagaceae bacterium UBA7600. Lineage (GTDB taxonomy): Bacteria > Bacteroidota > Bacteroidia > Chitinophagales > Chitinophagaceae > DLKC01. Next base: position 35,280 of record DLKC01000043.1, on the reverse strand, counting down.
CGATTAATCTTTTTGTGCTTTTTTGTCATTCCGGTAAATGGAGACTAATGATTAACTTAGTTGTCTACAATCAGCTGTATGAAAAAGGGCATCATTATCCTCCTTGCTTTTTACTGTGTAAGCATTCATCTCGACGCGCAAACAAATACCCTTACTGCAAAAGAAAAGCAGGAAGGCTGGCACCTGCTATTTAATGGAAAAGATCTAAAAGGCTGGCATTCTTACGGGTTGCCAGCGCCCGGCAAAGCATGGCAGGTACAAGATGGTGTTATTGCACTAGATAAAAATGCACAAAGTGTTGATGAAGACCTTGCCGACCTGACAACGGATGAAGAATTTGACAATTTTGATCTTAAGGTGGAATTCAAAACCGGCGATTGCGCCAACAGCGGCATTATGTTTTACGTGCATGAATCGGCGCAATACCTGAATGCCTGGGAAACGGGCCCGGAAATGCAAATCGATGATGTTATATGTGGGCCCGACCACCTTTCGAAAATGAACAGGGCCGGCACTTTATACGATCTTTTTGCAGTGGATTCTGAATATGTAAAAGCCGCAAATACCTGGTATGAGTTTGAAATAAAAGCCAACAAAGGTCACCTGCAATTATTTGAAGACGGGCACAAGGTTGTAGACGCCTATATGTGGACTGATGAATGGAAGAGATTGATTGCAGCCACTAAGTTTATAGAGATGCCCAATTTCGGAACATTTAAGAAAGGGCATATAGCCTTACAGGGAACAGAAAATGGCAAAGTTTGGTTCAGGAATATCAGGATAAGAAGACTTTAACCCAGCAACCGGATATGAAAAGCGCGCTGCCATTACAGGTTGTTTTTTATTAGCTTTTGAAATCTGCCACCATGAAAGAAAATTCCGTTAACAAAACCACCCGTAAAAGTTTTATTAAAAACGCCGCGCTCGCCACAGCAGGGTTTTATATTGTTCCAAGGCATGTCCTCGGCAAAGGGTTTACTGCTCCGAGCGATAAGCTGTATATAGCAGCCATAGGTTGTGGCGGAGAAGGCGAAAATGATATTCACCATTATGCAACGGCACCGAAGAAGAATGCAACGATCGCGTTTCTCTGCGATGTTGACGACCGGATGGCCGCGCCGCGCCGGAAAGAATTTCCAAAGGCAGGTTTTTATTACGACTGGCGCGAGCTGTTTGAAAAAGAGCATAAAAATTTTGACGCCGTTTCTGTTGCCATTCCCGACCATAACCACGCCATTGTTGGTTTAAGCGCCATGCAATTGCGTAAACACCTGTATTTGCAAAAGCCGCTTACACATGATATTTACGAGGCACGCATTCTTACGCAAGCCTCATCAAAATATAAAGTGGTTACACAAATGGGCGACCAGGGTGCATCGTGCGATGGCATGCGCACCATGAGGGAATGGTTTGAAGCGGGCCTTATCGGCGATATACAAACCGTTTACAACTGGACCAACCGGCCGGTATGGCCGCAGGGCATTCCCTGGCCCGGTAAATCTTCGCCGGTACCCAAAGAATTGAAATGGGACCTATGGCTGGGCACCGCCCAATACTGCGATTATTTTGACAATCTTGTGCCATTCAATTGGCGTGGCTGGTGGCGTTTCGGAACCGGTGCATTGGGCGATATGGCGTGCCACATTATTGGCCCCGCATTCAAGTTGCTCGAGTTGGGTTATCCGACAGAAGTTACCTGTAGCGCCAGCACCGTTTATTCGGGCATCTTTAAAGAAGCGGATTTTCCTGAAAGTATTCCGCCATCGAGCAAGCTTTGTTATAAGTTCAAATTAAAAGACGGGCGTGACCTGAAATTATACTGGATGGATGGTGGCATCGTTCCCGACCGTCCCGACGAACTTGATGCTGATGTAAACATGAACGAAGCTTTGGCTGATGTGCCCGAAGAAAACGATTATGAAGGTGGCAGTTTATTTATCGGCAGCAAAGGAAAAGTGTCATGTGGCTGGGGTGGAAGCCATCCGCGGTTGTTGCCGCTTTCGTTGAATAAAGACGTGAATGTTCCCAAAAAATATCCCCGTGTCGAGGGCGATATGGATGGCCACTGGTGGCAATGGATTGATGCATGCATTGCGGGTTATGGCAATGCCCAGGTCGATTCCCCGTTTGAAGGTTATGCCGGCCCCCTTACAGAGACTGTGCTTATGGGCAACCTGTTGCTGCGCAGTTTTAACCTTCGCAAAACAGTCAAAAGAAAAGATGCAGTTTATGGCGAACAGGAAGATCATGAAACGCCGGGCAGGTATATCGCTTATAAATGGGACGGCGAAAATATGCGCATCACCAATTTTGAGGCAGCTAACCAGTTTGTGAAAAGAACCTACCGCGAAGGCTGGGGTGAATTGACATTGTAAACGCTAACTACGGAATTATTTATGGCGGACTATTGAACGGCTATTGAGCTTCGTTGTGTCACTCACTTGTACTTCCTGTACAGTATGCAGCAGCTAAACAGAACAGCTTTGGCAGGCAGGTGTTTAATTAAAAGAGTTCGTTAATGGGGACTTCCAGCACGACGGAAATTTTGTGCAGGGTAAAAACGGTTGGATTAGAGAGGCCGGCTTCCAGTTTTGAGATACTGGACTTCTGCATATAGCAACGCTCCGCCAATTGAAGCTGCGACATTTTTTTTTCAATTCTAAGTTTCCTGATTAGTTTACCAGAATGCAGCATTTGTGCTGCGAAGGCATTGTTATTATCACCCATATCTTAAAGCTACGTACAGTGTGTGTTTTTTTATATGACAGGTAACATGCAGGCGACATGAGTTTCATCATTTAACCTGTTTAACCGTATCAAAATAAATGTAAAACAAATAGGCCTGAAAGTGAAATTGTTGTAATTATCGACAACCTTACCAAGGCAAAGCCACTTTGTGCAAGCGCTAACATAAGCACTAACACAGTTTCCTGACATGGGGCCATTCCATTATAAAAAAGATGGCACAATTACTGCCCCGAAAAAAGCAGGTTTTTTTTTGAAAAAAAACACTCACTTGTTGTTTTTTATTACAACCTTTGTTTAAGCATTTTCTTCTGAATGGTTTTTTATATTAAGCAAAGTTTTCTTTCTTATTTATTGATCCCATGGAAGAGATTTACCAATTTTTCAGTAAGTTATTTGATAGCAGCGATTGGCCTCCCCGTTGGCACTGTGGCAATTGGACAGGCTTCGAAGGATGGCTGTATCTTATAAGCGATCTCCTTATCTGGTCGGCCTATTTTGCCATACCTGTTACGATCATTAAATATATTTCCCGCCGGCAGCATCCAAAATTTGTAAGACTTTATTTTTTATTTGCGGCCTTTATACTCGCCTGTGGCGCTACTCATTTCCTCGACGCTTTTGCCTTCTGGATTCCCATGTACAGGCTAAGTGCTTTGGTGAGGTTTATCACAGCCGCAATCAGTTGGACAACCGTGTTTTTCATTGTAAAGTACCTTCCCATTCTTTTTTCACTAAAAACGCCCGACGATCTCGAAACCGAGATAAGCCAACGTATAAAGTCAGAAGAAAAATTCAGAGGGTTACTGGAGGCTGCGCCGGATGCGATTGTTATTTCGAACGAAAAAGGCGAGATCATACTGATCAACCGACAGGCTGAAAAATTATTTGGTTATACAAAGGAGGAACTAGCGGGCAAACCCGTGGAAATGCTTGTTCCTGCGGAATTGCGCAACAGGCATATCGCCGATCGCAGCGATTACTTCGTGAATCCTAAAGTAAGAGCAATGGGTGCAGGCCTGGAGCTTTTAGCTGTAAGAAAAGATGGCGCCAAAGTTCCGGTTGAAATAAGCCTCTCCCCGCTTGTTACAGAAGAAGGCATCCTTATATCGGCAGCAATAAGAGATATAACAGCGCGCAAGCAGCTGGAAGAAAAGCTAAAAAAGGTAAACCGGGACCACGAGTTGCTGGTACGCAATGTAAAGGATTATGCGATTTTTATGCTTGACAAAGACGGCCTTATCGCAAGCTGGAACAGTGGCGCCGAAAATATAAAAGGATACAATGCGGCAGAAATCATTGGAAAACCGATGGACATTTTTTATACCATGGAAGACCGGCAGCGTGGCGAACCAAAAAGGATTTTGCAAATGGCGCTGGAACGGGGAAGTTTTGAGGCCGAAGGCTGGCGTTTGAAAAAGGATGGTACTGCCTTTTGGGCGAATGTTGCCTTAACGGCTTTATATGATGAGGAAGGCATGCTATACGGCTATGCCAAAGTAACAAAAGATATAACGGAAAAAAGAAAGGCCGAAGCATACACGCGGTTCCTGGCAACGATCGCTGATAGCATACAGGATCCTGTTATTTCAACAGACAGCAACCTGCTGATCAATAAATGGAATGAATCGGCAGAGGCGTTGCTTGAATGGAAGGCAGAGGAAGTGATTGCGAAAGAAACCGCGGCGATATTAAAAACCATCTATCCATCAGAGACAAGAGAACAAATCCTCGCTTCTTTTGAGGAAAAAGGGTATTGGCAGGGAGAAGTTATTTACCACACAAAATCCGGCAAACCGTTGCATGTACTCGCCACCGCATCGAGGCTAAAGGATGCAGATGGTAATATTACCGGCAACCTAATACTGGCCAAGGACATAACCGAGCGAAAAAAAGCGGAAGCAGCGTTAAGCAAGTTCAATGAAGAACTGGAACAGCGTGTTAAAGACAGGACAGCCGACATCAGAAAAAAAGAAGCGGAAAACCGGCTGCTGAATGAGCAGTTAGAAATGAAGGTTATCGAACGAACCAAACAACTCGAAACAGCCAATAAGGAACTGGAAGCCTTCTCGTATTCTGTGTCGCATGATTTGCGTGCACCACTCAGAGCCATCAGTGGTTATTCCAAAATACTGGAGGAAGACTATGGCTCAATCCTTGATGCGGAAGGTAAAAGGATCATTGATGCCGTTATTGCCAATTCGAAAAGAATGGGGTTATTAATTGACGATTTGCTAAGGTTTTCAAAGATGGCCAGGATGAGTGTCCAGCCTTTTAGCGTAGATATGTATTCGATAGTGAGCGAATGCGTCAAAGAACTGGTGACCGACACTTCCAACATGCGGATAAATATAGATCCCAATCTTCCTGAAGCGAATGTCGACCATGCAATGATCAAACAGGTCTGGATAAACCTGATAAGCAATGCGATAAAATATTCGGCAAAAAAAACATCACCACTCATTGAGATCGGGTATAAAAAAGAAAACGGGGTGAACATCTATTTTATCCGTGATAACGGAGCCGGTTTTAATATGAAATATGCCAACAAATTATTTGGAGTTTTTCAGCGCTTGCACGGTCATGATGAATTTGATGGCACGGGTGTTGGGTTAGCGCTGGTAAGCCGCATTATACACAAGCATAATGGATTGGTTTGGGGCGAAGGGGAAGAGGGAGTTGGTGCCACATTTTATTTTAGTCTTCCCGCGACTTAAAAATATAACTTATGAACAAACAGGTGGAGATCTTATTGGCCGAAGACAATGCCAGTGATGCAGAGCTAACCATCAGGGCATTAAGAAAAGCCAACCTTGCCGGCAAGTTGTTTCATGTTAAGGATGGAGCTGAAGCTTTGGATTTTGTATTTGCCAGGGGCAATTTTTCGGACCGTTCTCCGACCGATTTACCGAAGCTGATTTTACTGGATATCAAGATGCCAAAAGTAGACGGAATAGAGGTGCTGAGACAGGTTAAGTCAGACGAGTTTACCAGGATAATTCCGGTAGTGATCATGACCTCATCGAAAGAAGAACAGGATATTATCAGCAGCTATCAACTCGGCGTGAATAGTTATGTAGTTAAGCCTGTTGAATTTGAAAACTTTGCAAGGGCTGTAACTGAATTGGGACTTTACTGGCTTTTAATGAACCAGGCACCATAAAAGCCAAAGGGCATTACCGATGCCAGTAGCCATAAACAGATGCCATAATGTTTGCTGTTGAAGTGATTGCGACGCAACGAAGATAACCATGGAATACTGCTGCTGGTATTACCTGTATTTAGCGGATAGCTGACGTTTACCTAATGCTTGCAGTAGGCTACGATCTCTGCTATCAGCCATTTTTTAATCGTACACTGATGATAAAAATATTACAGCTTGAGGACCTTGAAAGTGACGCGCTGTTTGTGAAAAGGGCATTGGAGCGACATGCCATAAGATTTGAAATGAAAGTGGTTGATACGAGGCAGGCATTTATTGATGCCCTTGAACATTTCGGCCCTGATATTATTCTTTCGGATCATACACTGCCGGCCTTTAATTCATTCGAAGCGTTGAATATAGTTAAGCAGAAGGAGCTTGACGTTCCATTCATTTTGGTGACCGGAAATGTTTCGGAAGAATTTGCCGTGAAGATGATGAAATCGGGTGCTTATGATTACATATTAAAGGACCGCATACAGCGGCTTCCGGCAGCGGTGATCAATGCGATGGAGAAGCGTGAAATGAAAAGGCTGCAGCAAAAATATATTGACGAAATAATTGAAAGCGAGCGGTTGTTCAAGCAGGCTGAAAGCATTTCTCATTTTGGTACGTGGAGATACGATCTGATAAAGGGCGTTTCGACATGGTCGGATGAAAATTACCGCATACTTGGTTATGAACCCGGCATGGTAAACCCTTCTCCCCAAAGCTTTTTGAGATATATCAGGGAAGAAGATGTTGCTGCAGTGGAAGATTTGTTTAAGCATTTTTCCGGGCCTGGCAGAACAGGGAGCATGGAGTTTGCCATAAGCAAGCAGGACGAAAGCACGCGCTATATCCGATGCCAGTATGCCACAGAACAAGATGAAGCGGGACGCGATATCGCCCTTACCGGTTTTAACCAGGATATTACAGAAACCAAACTGGCTGAACAATCGTTGTACCGGTCGAATGCCAACCTGCAAACTATTTTTAATAATACCGACACGGCTTTTATTCTTGTTGACCCTGATTTCAGGATACTGTCTTTCAACAGGAAGGCTGGGAATTTTGCACAGGAGCAATTAGGCAAACGGCTTTATGAGGGTGCATATGCCGTTGGTTATTTCCCGGAAGACAGAGCCGAGAGTATTTTATCGATCATGCATAAAGTATCTGATGGTGAAAAAATAAGTTATGAAATTGATTACCTGCAAAAAGACAACAGTACCCGCTGGTTTGACATTAAATGGATACCCATAGCCAATATTATGAATAAAAAACTCGGGTTGATACTTTCCATTACAGACATAGGGGACCGGAAAAAAGCAGAAGTAGAAAAAGAAAATATTACTACCAACCTGATGCTTCGGAATAAAGACCTGCAGCAGTTTAATTATATCGTTTCACACAATTTGCGTTCGCACCTGGCAAACATCATGGGGCTACTGGAAGTGTTTAAAAATTCGCAGGACAAGCCGGGATCTGAAGATGGACAAAATATGATTGAGATGCTGGATCAATCCTGTAAAAAGCTCGACGCCGTTGTTACAGACCTGAACAGTATTCTTGAGATAAGGAATATCTGGAAAGAAAGCCGGGAGAGAGTGAACCTGCATACACTGATAGAGGAGATTAAAGCCATTTTATCAATAGACAGCAAACCAACCATAAGTCTTGGCTACGATTTTGCTGAGGCTGATACAGTATTCTGTTTGAAGAGTTACCTGTACAGTATCTTTTTAAATCTTATTTCAAACAGTATCAAATTCAAAAAGGAGAATGACCAGTTAGTGATTGATATATCAACCAGCAAGAGCGAGGATCATGTCGTGTTTGAGTTTAAGGACAACGGCAAGGGTATTGATATGAAAAAAAGAGGCGAGCAGGTATTTGGCCTTTATAAAAGATTTCATCCCGGTACGGAAGGAAAAGGCATGGGCCTGTTTATGATCAAAACACAGGTAGAAACAATGGGAGGAAGCATAATGGTTGAAAGCGAAGTGAATAAGGGTACAACATTTTTCATAAGGTTACCGCTGTAAAAAACATCATTTGGCATCATGACAAAAAAGCTAAAAATACTACACCTGGAAGATCTGCCAGGTGATGCAGAATTTGTAGATCGCCAACTTAGAAAAAGCGATCTCCGCTTCGACAAAATAGTGGTTGATACAAAAGACGAGTTTATAGAAGCGCTTGACAAGTTTACACCCGATATCGTTTTGTCTGACCATTCACTTCCAGCTTTTAATTCGCTGGAAGCGTTAAAGATCATCAGGCAAAAGGGGATTGATATTCCTTTTATACTGATCACGGCGACCGTATCCGAAGAATTTGCGGTGCGCATGATGCAGGAAGGCGCTACCGATTACATTTTAAAAGACAGGCTTCAAAGATTACCAAATGCCATTATAAGCGCCATTGAAAAACAAGACCTCGCCAAGGAACAAAAGAAGATTATAGAAAATGTAATAGCCAATGCCTCTTTGATGAAAGAAGCAGAACGCCTTGCACATTTTGGAAGTTGGGAATACCATGTTGATTCCCGGAGTTTAATATTTTCGGATGAAATGTACAGGATACTGGACTATGACCGAAGCGAGATAACGCCAACACGGTTTGCCTTTCTTAAGAAAGTTCATGTTGATGATCAGCAACTGTTACGGGATACCGTAGAAAAAATTTATGCCGGCAGTGAAAACATACCGGAACTGGTATTCCGCATATTTGACAATAATAATAGTGTGAAATATTTACATTCCGAGGTATTGATTTTAAAAAGGTCAGATGGTTCTATTTATAAGATTATCGGATTTTGCCAGGATATAACGGACGTAAAAAATAAGGAACGGGAATTGATTGCTTCGTCAGAAAATTTGCGTGAGTTGGCCTTACACCTGCAGAATATAAGGGAGGAAGAACGCAGTTCGATTGCCAGAGAAATTCACGATGCCCTCGGGCAAGAGCTTACTGCCATCAAAATTGATGTGGCATGGCTATTAAAAAAACTGGATGATTCGCCTGCCGCACTCAAAGAAAAAGCGAAAGGTGTAATTGAACTACTGAATAGTTCTATTGCGTCGGTCCGGAAAATCGCGACGCAGCTAAGGCCTACCCTACTGGACGACCTGGGCCTGAATGCAGCGCTGCAGTGGCAGAGCGAAGAATTTGAAAAAAGAACGGGGATAATTGTACACTTTTCATCAGACTACGACTTGAAAGACACAAGGAACAATGCTATCGCCATTTTTCGCATATACCAGGAATCACTCACCAATATCGCGAGGCATGCCGAAGCATCGAGGGTTGATGCTGTTTTGAAGCACGAAGACAATGCTTTAACCCTTACCATCCATGATAATGGAAAAGGTTTTGATCTTGGGTCGATATCACAAAAAAGGACACTTGGCCTGTTGGGCATGAAGGAAAGAACAATAATGATGGGTGGCGCCTATAACATAACGAGTAGCCCGGGCAAAGGCACAACGGTTCATATAAGCGTTCCGGTATAAGCCGATTGAATAATTCGCCCGTAAAGGGGCTAATTAAACGAGATGGGATTGGAAAAAGTGAGCGACCATTGTTAAGCAATAAGGCCTGCGATGCAGGCCTTATTTATATGTTTCGGGCAATGTTTATAAAAGCTTCATCGTAACCGGGTCCCAATGAATGATTTTCTTTTGGAAATAACTCTCATTGCACGACAACGCGGGGGCTGCAGCCCTGAAACCGAAAGTTGCATCCTCTACAACCGGCTTACCGGTTCTTATGGCGTCGAAGAAATTGGTGAAATGATCGAGGTGATCACTGTAACCTACGGGCGCTTTAAATATCACATCATCCTTTTTAGGCCGTTGTTTTTGCGCAGCAGTATATTTTGCATCGTATTCTTTCTGCATTTCATCCTGCATGCTTTTAGAGAAGGTGAACAGCGAATCATAACCACCAAAACCAGGTGCTTCAGGCATCAGACTGTGTTTAATGGTAAGGTTATTTCCCTGCACTTCCATTACACCTTCAGAACCTACGAACCTTATAACCTCTTGTCCGCCGGTACCACTGATAAAATTAACCTGGAGTGTTAGTTGAAATGCCGGGTGCTCAGGCGTATCTGCATACTGCATCACGCCCGCCATTACATCAGGCATATTGCGACCATCTTTCCAATAACTGAACTGGCCGGTGCCATAAATTGATTGCGGGCCTTTTGAACCGGTGATAAAATGGGTACCGCTCAGCAGGTGAATAAAAAGGTCGCCTGCAACGCCGGTGCCTACTTCTTTAAAAGCGCGCCACCAGAAAAACTTTTTAGAATCGTACGCCATCTTCTCAGTTACTTCAATAAACTTATCCCAATCGGTTGTTTCTGCACTGGCATCTTTTGGGATCGTGTATTCCCATGCACCGATAGAACTTTGCCGGTCGTAAACCGCATTAACCATATTCAGCTTTCCAATTTCACCAGCCGCCAGCAGTTCCTTTGCCTTGGCAAGGCCGATGCTGCTTACCCGCTGGCTTCCCACCTGCAATATTTTTCCCGCCTTTTTTTGGGCCTCTATTACTCCGGGGCCTTCGCTTATTTTATATACCATCGGCTTCTCACAATAAACTGCTTTGCCTTTTGCAAGGGCATCTTTTGTTATGCGGGAATGCCAGCAGTCGGTCGTGGCTACGATAACCGCATCAATATCGCTCTTGTCCAAAAGCTCTTTATAATTTCTCGTGGTAAAAAGATCGTTGCCGAATTTTTCTTTTGCATTTACCAGCCTGCCTGTATAGAGATCACAAATACCAGCCAATTCCACCCCCGGTACTTTTAATGCGGTGTCGAGGTCGAAATGACCTTGCACACCGTAACCGATCACAGCAAGGCGTATTTTATCCCCGGCCGATATTTTCTTTTCATAAAATAATGTCCGCTCCTCTGCTTTTTCCTTAGCAGCCATACTGGTTAAAGGCGCCGCCGCGGCCAGCATACTTGTGGCGCCAATCTGTTGTAAAAACCTTCTGCGCGATGATTGGTTTTGTTTTGACATATACTGCATGTTATTTTATTGATTGGTAAATTTATTGAACCGAATAGCTTACAAAAGCAATTTTTTTACTATCGGCGCTCCATGACGGTACATTGATAGTGCCCTGGCCGCCAAAAAAGACCGGCGTCAGATCTTTTGTCGACTTATCAGACAAATTCATCAACCGCAGCTTAACCTGCTTGCCGAAGAGGTGACTTTGCCTTTCATTTGTTGTGTAAGCGATATACACAATCCATTTATTATCGGGTGAGGGATGCGCAAACCAGTTGGAGTAATCATCAAAAGTAAGCTGCTCCGGTTGACTTCCATCAGTATGCATGCGCCATATTTGCATGTGCCTCGTCCTGTAAGAATTAAAGTAAATGTATTTCCCGTCTGTTGAATAATCAGGGCCATCATCAAGGCTATCGGTGGAGGTAAGTCTTTTTTCTTCACCACCATTTACACTGATCGTGTAAATATCATAGTTATTGTTACGCTCTGCACAATAGGCAAGCGTTTTCCCATCCATGCTCCAGCCATGCCAGTAAGATGGAGAATACTGCGTGAGTAATTTTGGCTCTCCGCCTTCGATGGGCAGTATATATACAGCGGAATGATAAGGCTTATTGCTGGTGTCTTTCCTGTTGTTGCTACTAATGGCGAGCCACTTTTTATCAGGTGAAAAACCGTGGTCGTTGTTGCACTCTATGGCTGCTCCCGTATTTAACGGCGTAATCGCTTTGGTGGCTAAGTCGAGTTTGTACAACCGGCCGGCCTTATTCATTAAAAGGTATCCGCCGGGGTGCCAGTTCGGTGCTTCGTAATGTTCGTGAACCGCCAGTACGGTATCTATCTTACCAGATGTAATATCCAGCGTTTGAATATAACTGATGGTATCTTTCTTTTGTGCCCCTGCAGTTGTCGCAAGCAACACTGAAAAGCATAGCAGGCTATACCATTTTGCAGTATAAAGCCGGCACGATCCTGTCAAAATTTTCATATTAATGGCGTTGGTTTAAGCAATTGTTACCGGAGCATTTTCAAATATAGGTATTGCGGAGAATATTTTATTACGTATTTTTTACGCAATAAATACACTCTTTTTGTATTGAACTACTGGCTGGTAATAGTCTTTCCCAGGCAGCCGCAAGTTGAATTTATAAATCGCTTTTGGTACCCGGCTACAGAATATCCAGCGACTTTTCTTGCGTCGCACTCTTGTACTGCAAAACTTTCCCGGCAAAGCAGCCGCGATATCATCACTTACAATGGTTATCCAGGTGGCTGTTTGATACAGGCTTTTTCCATCAACAAAATCAGTCCACGCTTTTCATAAAATATCGCTGAAGGTTCGTATTTTTACCTAGTCAGTATTAGCCCCGGTTATCAAGACGCCGTTGCTATTCAGAAGGTTCCGTTTTCACGGGCCTTTTTTATTTACCATAACTGTCGCCCCGAACCAACACTTTTGTTTTTGTAAAACCCAACAAAAGAGTGAGCATTTCAGCCGCCGCCATAAACATTATCTTTGAAACATAAACTGTAACAATTGGAAAAATTGCCTGTCGTTGAAAGCCTGATCAAAACCCTGGGCGAGCATAAAGTAATGCGCCGTGAACAGGCATCAGAAAGAATAGCAAATGTTTATGGCAAACCCCGCAAGCTGGATGTAAAGGCATTGCTGTTACCCACCTCGACCAACGATGTGGTGCAGCTATTAAAAATCTGCAACGATTACGGGCAGGCGGTTGTGCCGCAGGGCGGCCTTTCGAACGTAGTGAACAGCGCCACCGCAGGCCGCGACGAAATTGCGGTATCTATGGAGCGAATGAATGCTATTCAGCAGATAGACCGGGTTAATTGCCTTGTGGAAGCAGAGGCCGGCGTTATTCTTGAGCATTTACATGAAAAGGCAAGAGAAAGCGGGTTTATTTTTCCTTTGGATCTTGGCGCCAAAGGGAGTTGCATGATCGGCGGAAATATTGCCAGCAATGCAGGCGGCCTACAGGCGGTGCGTTATGGTGTTATGCGTAACCTCGTGCTCGGACTTGAAGTGGTTTTGGCAGACGGAACTGTACTCAATAACATGAACCCGGTATTAAAAAACAATACCGGCTACGACCTTAAACATTTGTTTATCGGCTCTGAAGGAACGCTGGGCATCATCACCCGCGCCATACTTAAGTTAACGCCTGCACCGGCATTTTTTTCCACTGTTTTTATCGCACTTCACAGCTTTGAAAACGCAAGGGAATTGCTTAACACGGCCAGGGTATTTTTTGGAGACAAACTCACTTCTTTTGAAATTATCTGGCCTCCATTTTACCAGTTGCTTACCAACGAGAGATCAGGCAATAAGAAAGTAATACCCGGCCATAACCCGTTGTATGTGCTGATGGAGATCGCGGGTGCAAACAATTCACTCCACACGCAAATGGAAGCCTTTTTAGAAACAGCTTTACACGATCAGCTTATACTGGATGCTGTGTTTGCACAGCAGCAGGACGACCGTAGACAGTTCTGGCAGATACGCGAAAGAATTGATCACATCCTGGCCGAACACAGCCCTGTTTTTACATTTGATATAAGTCTTGCCGTTTCTGAAATGGAGCAATACGTGGCAACCGTAGACCGTGAATTGAAACAACATTTTCCCGTCGTGAACAATTATGTATTTGGGCATATGGGCGACGGAAACCTTCACTTCATGATCAATTGCGGCGAAGGAAATGAACAGGCGAAAGAGCTTGTGGAAAAAATTTTGTATGCACCGCTGGCATCCATCCCCAGCTCGGTTTCAGCCGAACATGGAATTGGCATTGATAAGAAAAAATGGCTTGGCTTTTCAAAATCGCAGGAGGAAATAGCCGTTATGAAGTCGATAAAAAAAGTGCTCGATCCCAACAATATCATGAATCCGGGCAAGATTTTCTAGCGTGAAAAGCTCTATGTGTTTTACAGCACTGTAAAAAGATCGCATTAAATATTATTGCAGCAATAACAGCAACACCGAAGCAATAACTCCGGTGACGGTCAACAACACACCGCGGCTAAAGGCTTTTGTTCCTGGCTTGAACATCCAGAAAGCTGAGATGGACATAAAGAAAAGAGCGAAACCAAAAATCGTTGTAAAGTAATGACCAATGTCTTTGCTCGAACTTTTGTGCAGATCGGTAAACGGCTTTATCCATGCATACCATTCCCTGCTTGTATAAACTGCCTGGCCTGTTACGCTGTTGTATTTTCCATCTTTAAAGTACAGCGTATCGCCAGCCGTTTTGATCACTTTAAAATCGCGCAGCCGTAATTGCGGCCCAAGTTGCGCTTCTGACAGGCCGGGCACAAGTCTCTTTTCATTTGTTACTTCGTGTTTAAGAAAATCTGTATCCCGGTAAGTTTGAACAAGGCCGCTCAAACTATAAATAATTACCAGCCCGGTTATAAAGAAGCCGATCTTATTGTGTAAGTACCGCATATACCAGCGCAAATTTCTTTTAGAGCTGCCATTAACCTGTTTCATTGTATCATTCGTTTAATGGCGCAAACATAGCTGACGTACAGAAGCCATTGTTTCGAATGCGGTAAACAATGCAAACTTTGCGGCAAGCAGGAGGTTTTCAGCGAAAAGTATTTGCAAAACATGACGATCCCAGCACCCGTTTTTCACGAAAGCTTCGTTGCATCGCACACTTGAACGTGCGATTAGCTGTCAGCAGCCGCATAATGTTCCGGACGTTGAAGTGAGTGACACAACGAAGAAGCCATGCAATACCAAAGCCGGTAAACAAATACTAAAGCATATCAGCAAAAAAGGGCCCTGTAAAGAGCCCTTTTTTTATTATTTGTTCAACCTGTTAAGCATGCAACATTTTGTCGAGATAGTTATAACTGTTTGTAACATTTTGCAGAGGCTGCGGAGCGCCATCCTGTTCTACAAAAAAATACTTCATGCCCGATTCTTTTGCGTTATCAAAAGCATGTTTAAAATCGACAATGCCTGTGCCGACTTCTGCCGGCATCATGGTTGTTTTGTTAAGGTCTTTTACATGCCACAGCGGGAAGCGGCCGGGATGCATTTTAAAGAGTGCAACCGGGTCTTGCTTTGCCTTCGTGGCCCATGCAAGATCAAGTTCCATCTTAACTAAATTTTTATCGGTATTGGAAAGGATATAATCAAACGGCCGGTGACCTTCCACCTCATCAAACTCGCTGGTGTGGTTGTGATAGGCAAATTGCACACCCGCTTTTTTGCAGGCCTCGCCAGATTTATTGAATACATCCACCGCAGTTTTTATTTCATCAAGAGTGCTTACAGGAATGCTCGAACAAACAAGATAACTTATTCCGCCTTCGGCAGTCGCATCGGCAAGTTCCTGGTAGTTTTCTTTCAGGTTAAGCGATTTAGGCATGTCTTTCATGCGGTCGAGATATTGTTGAATCCTGGCCGAATCTTCTGCAGTCTTTGCCATCTTCATGATAGACTCCCTTGAAAATGGAGCGCCGCCAACGTGTGCCGAGCGCCAAGTCATGCCTGCGTCTTTTATCATAGCAGCCAATTCTTTTGGTTTAAGCCCATAAAAATTTCCTTTCTGCGAGCCCGCGCTTTCCAGTTCTTTATAGCCGATCGCAGCCAGCTTTTGCAACGTGCCTTTAGGGTCACTGATCATAAGGTCACCAAGTGTGTATAACTGCAGGCCTATGTTTTGCGCGGCCTTATTTACCGAAAACGATGCGGCACCTGCAGACTTTGCAAGCAACAACCCTGTTAAGCCCATGGCACCTGACTGAATAAATTTTCTTCTTTGCATGATGTGTTGATTTATGTTCGCCCGGCGGGCTAAAGTATAATTACAATCGCTGTTTAAATGTACGCCATTATGAGAACCTGTCTTTACAGGAAGCCGATATTTCAGATTGTTTTTTTGGGCCTGGCAACGCAACACATAGCAGCTTTTGTTGCGTCGCACAATTCATCGTTCGGAACTTTGCGGAGCAATACTGTTTAGGCACCCGCATCTGCCCAACAAAAAGAGGCACCCTGCGAGCCTCTGAAAGTGTAAAATTTTAAACACTATTGTTGCACTGCCCAGGCCATGCCATCGGGTACGCCGCCAACATCAAGGTGGCCCGTAACTTCTAAAGTATTGAGGTCAACGATCGCAATATAATTATCCGCAGAACACGCTACAAATGCACGACCACCTTCAGCATCCATCAAAATGCCAGCGGCGCCCTTGCCCATTTTTATGCGTTTTACTTCTTTCCTTGTTTTGGTATCATAAACGGTAAGTTCCCCAGATTGCAGGCTTGAAATAAAAGCAAGTTTCCCATCGGGCGTAAATTTTAAACGGTTGGCTCCATTCACTTTCGCATCAATTTTTGCAGCTTGCTTTTTTGCAAAGGGGTCAATGATGGTAATTGTTCCATCTTCGCTCGAAGCAGTCCATAGTTCGCTGCCATCGGGCAACACATCGAAGCCTTCAGAGCCTCTTGACGTTGCAATTATCGTCTGCACCCAATCTTCCCGGGCGGGAGCATTCGGTGGTGCATTCTTACCGGGTTGTATGATCGTGTCAACAAGAATGCTCACTGTTCCGGAAGAAACGTTGGTTGTATAGATTCTTTTAGCATCAGGGGTTACATAAATCATGTGTGTCCTGTTCTCACCGGTTCCCATACTCCAATCAAGTTTGCCCGTTGAAGGGTCATAACGCCCCACAGCTTTTGAACCTTCGGCGGTAAACCACGCCTTACCATTTACAAAAGCGATATCGTGTGGACCAAAAAGCGGTCTCGTATCAATAGTAAGCGACGGCTTTTGCGCAACGAGGTCAATTACGTTTATCTCGTGAAAACTGCCGCCACCGTAAATACAGACATATGCGGTCTTTCCGTCTGTTGAAGCAACCACTTCATGCGGATCAACTCCAACCGGAATGCGGGTCAGCACTTTCAAACTTACCGGGTCAACGACCGACAGCACATGATCGGTTTTAGATAGCGCAAGCAATGCACGTTTGGGAGTCGGTTGCGCGGTACATTCCATCGCCACGAACAGGAACGACACAAATAATATTTTTGCAGCAAACGAATGATTGACTGAAAAATTTATCATGACAAATATTTTATTGAATGTACAGCTTCTTAAAAGCATTTTTCTTTCGGACAAACAAAGGATTTCGATTTGTTATTTGTTCAACGTGTTTTTGTAGATTACCCCATCTTTCATAATGATCAGAAGATTTTTATCCGCATCTTCAAGCAGTTTAATATTCTGAAGTGGGTTACCATCGACCAGCAAAAGATCGGCATAAGCACCTTCCTCTATAACGCCAAGTTTGTTTGGATAAGGATTGCGTGGGCCACTCATGGCGAGTAACTGTGCATTTGTTGAAGTAGCCATTTTTAATATTTCAAAAGGAGTATACCAACGCAAGAGTTTGGTGAGGTTAGTTGCTCTTGCCGCTGAAAGTTTTGGCTCAAACAGGCAATCGGTTCCAAACGCCGTTTTGATATTGTATTTTTTGGCAAACAGGTAAGCGCTATCGGTTCCGCGCATCATTGTTTGTTGTTTAATGCGGTTTGGTGAACCTTCAGGAAAAACACTTTCGCCTTCATCTAAGAAAGGTTGCAGGCTTAACCAGGCTTTTTTATCTGCCAGCATCTTTGCGGTTTCGTCGTCAATAAGTTGTGCATGGTCAATACAACGCACACCTGCTCTTAAAGCGGTCTGAATGGCTCTTGGCGTATAGGCATGCACCGTAACATAAGTGCCCCAGTTTTCAGCAGCCTCGACCGCAGCAGACATCTCTTCTTCCGTAAACTGCGACACATCAAGCGGATCATAACTGGATGAAACTCCCCCACCCGCCGCAAGTTTTATCTGCGTGGCACCGAGACGAAGTTGCTCTCTCACTCGTTTCAACACCTGGTCTTTTCCATCAGCCACAATACCAAAATTAAAGCGCTCTGTAAAATCGAGGTTTGCAGCCATATCTCTTGGAACATCATTAAAAGGAAGAAAATCGCCATGCCCCGATGTCTGAGAAATCATCGCGCCGGAAGGGTAAATGCGCGGCCCCGGAATCAAGCCCCTGTCAATGGCTTTTTGCAATCCAAACGCAGGCCCGGCGAGGTCACGGAAAGTAGTAAAGCCCTGCATCAGATCTTTCTCTGCGGACTTCGCCGCTACAACGGTAATAAATTCAATATCACTGTTCATCAGTTGCATAATGGTCAAAGATTCCATCATAACGTGGGTGTGCGCGTCAATAAGGCCGGGCATTAAAAATTTACCCTTACCATCCATGATCGAAACATTAGCCGTCTTAGGCGTGGCGATCGGCTGAGTCGATATTTTGTTGATGACATTCCCTATAATCAAGACATTACCAGTGGTCGTTTTTTCATCCCTGCCGTTAAAGATTTGTACGTTATTGATAAGAATTGTTTTCTGCGCACCTGCATAAAAAGCGCCGGCCAGCAGCAGTATCGTAATACTCAGTTTCATGTACATAGTTTTTTATTTGATTATTATTTCCGAATAGTTAGCAATGAAATCGGTTTAGTTTTCCACGTTACGAAAAACGAAGCATGCCAGTTGCACTAATATAAAACATTAAAGGCAGGCCGGATAAAGTTGTTTAATGATTACACGCAAATGGGAAGCTTGCAACCCCTGGCTACGCAGCATTTTTCCCGACAACAGCATTCGAAAATTTGAGTGGAATACAATAATTTGGGTGCAGGCAGCCGTATTTCATAGCATCGTCTATTGCGTCGCACCCTTGTACGTTCTGCACTTCAATGAACTAAACTACGCCACAGAACAGCTTATTTTCGGTTACTTGCTTTTTGTTGCCTCTTTTGCTGAAGTACAAGTGTGCGACGCAAGTAAAGCCCATAACCGTGCCGGGGCCGGGCTCCAAAAGAATCGTCTTTCTTTTGTCGCTTTATTTTAGCAGGTCGTCGCTTTTTTAAGCGGAATGCTTCAAACAATTGCCGGTAAAAACATACCTTCCTTTTTTATTGCGTAATTTTAACGCAATCAAATCTTATTTTTCACTGCCATAAATGCATCGCAAATGAAACTTATCAGTTATTCAAAAGTCGCAGGCTGCCTGTTATTTTTACTTGCCGCAGGCACAAGCACTCTTGCACAAAGCCAACCGGGTACGGACTTCAAAACGGTAAAAAACGCCAATGGACCAACGTTGGGATACTCACCTTCGTCCGGCATAAAAATACTTACCGTTGACGGACTTCAATTCAAAGACCTGAACAAAAACGGCAAGCTCGATGCGTATGAAGACTGGCGTTTACCAACCGATGCGAGAGCCAAAGACCTTGCTTCGAAAATGACTATTGAACAGATCGCAGGGCTTATGTTGTACAGTGCGCACCAGGCAATACCTGCCAATCCGAAAGGTTTTGGCGCGGGCACTTACAATGGTAAGCCGATCGATTCGAGCGATCTGCAGGCGTACGATATAAGCGACCAGCAAAAGAAATTCTTAAAAGATGATAACCTGCGTCATGTGCTCGTGACCCGTGTAAAAAGCCCGGAAGTAGCAGCAAAATGGAATAACAATGTGCAGGCTTTTGTGGAAGGCCTCGGTCTGGGCATTCCAGCCAACAACAGCACCGATCCCCGTAATGCCGTTGTTGCCAATGCTGAGTATAATATCGGCTCAGGCGGAACAATTTCCATGTGGCCAGAATCCATTGGCATGGCCGCAACTTTCGACCCTTCGATTGTGCAGCATTTTGGCAATATTGCCTCGCAGGAATACAGGGCGCTAGGCATTTCTACTGCTTTGTCGCCGCAGGTAGACCTTGCCACAGAACCAAGATGGAGCAGGTTTAACGGCACTTTTGGTGAAAACCCTAAACTGGCAGCTGATATGGCAAGGGCCTATGTAGATGGCTTTCAAACCTCAACGGGTGCGTCTGAAATAAAAAACGGCTGGGGATACCACAGTGTGAACGCGATGGTAAAACACTGGCCCAGCGGCGGACCTGAAGAAGGTGGACGTGACGGTCATTTTGCTTATGGCAAATTTGCTGTTTATCCTGGCAACAATCTTCAAACACAGCTTACCCCGTTTATTGACGGTGCTTTCAAACTGAACGGTAAAACAAAAATGGCTGCAGCCGTAATGCCTTACTATACGATCTCTTACAACCAAGACACAAAGAATGGCGAGAATGTGGGCAACAGCTACAGTAAGTACATTGTAACCGACATGCTCAGAAATAAATACGGTTATGACGGCGTGGTTTGTACCGACTGGATGATAACCGCTGATGAGGGTAAGACACCGGATATATTCCTTGGTAAATCATGGGGTGTTGAGAAACTTTCTGTCGCAGAAAGACATTATAAAATTCTAATGGCGGGCGTTGACCAGTTTGGCGGCAACAACGCAGCAGGACCTGTTCTTGAAGCTTATCAAATGGGTGTTAAAGAACATGGTGAAGCATTCATGCGCAGCCGCTTTGAGCAATCTGCGGTACGCCTGTTACGCAATATTTTCCAGGTGGGTCTCTTCGAAAATCCATATATCGATCCTGCGCAATCCACTGCAACAGTTGGTAATCCAGAGTTTATGAAAGCAGGGTATGACGCTCAATTGAAATCGATCGTGCTGCTGAAGAACAAGGGGAATGTATTACCACTGGCCAAATCAAAAACTGTGTATATACCAAAGCGCACTGTTCCCGCAGCAAGAGATTGGTTCGGCAATTCTACACCTGAACGAGTGGAATACCCAGTGAATATTGACATTGTAAAAAAATATTTTAATGTTACCGACGATCCGTCAAAAGCTGACCTGGCGATCGTGTTTGTAAAAGGACCGGCAGGCGGAGTTGGTTACAGTATTGAAGACAGGAAAAGCGGTGGCAACGGCTATGTGCCTATCAGTTTGCAGTATGGCCCTTATACTGCAACAGAAGCAAGGGAGCAAAGTATTGCCGCAGGCGATCCCGTGATTGACCCCACTATCAGCAATCGTTCTTATAAAGGCAAGACCATTACAGCGAGTAATACAGCCGATCTTAAATCAATACTCGACACCAAGCAGGCAATGAATGGCAAACCCGTTATTGTTTGCATGGCTTTGACAAACCCGGCAGTTGTTTCAGAATTCGAATCAAAGATCGATGGGCTGGTAGCTTCTTTCGGTGTACAAGACCAGGCGTTGATGGATATTCTTTCAGGCAAAACAGAGCCATCTGGTTTGTTACCACTGCAAATGCCTGCTGATATGCAAACGGTCGAGACACAAAAAGAAGATGTGCCACAGGATATGAAGCCGCATACCGACAGTGAAGGTCACTTGTATGATTTCGCTTATGGCCTAAACTGGAAAGGGGTTATCAACGATGCAAGAACAGCCAAGTATAAGAAGAAATAATTTTAGGAACAGATTACAAAAAGGGGCGGCATTGCTGCCCTTTTTTATTAAGGCAATTTTATGAGCCCTACTGCATATCACTATGCAACTTTGGTTGCGTCGCACTCTTGTACGTTCTAATCATTGACAACCATAAATCAAATTACCCGGTATGGTTAATTAACATGCTGCCAAAAGAGTGGCGATACAAAAACCTATTTATTGCCAGCCGGCAGGAATTTTTTATCATTCTCATCTGAATCGCCATACATTTTTCTAAGGGCTTCCAGTTTTGCATGCATTTCTTTTCTTACCGGGGCATAGGTTGGATCATTATATACATTCTTCATTTCCTGCGGGTCTTTTTGTAGATCATACAATTCCCATTCATCAATATCATAATAAAAGTGAATCAGCTTATAGCGTTTAGTCTTCACACCATAATGTCTTTTCACCATGTGTATAGATGGGTACTCATAGTAAGTATAATAGATCGCATCCCGCCATTTAGTGGTATTCCCGCTTACAAGGTTCTTAAAAGATTCACCCTGCATATCCGCAGGAATTTTCACACCGGCGTAATCCAGTATCGTTGGAGCATAATCAAGATTTTGAATAAGGGCGTCGATGTTGGTTCCGGGTCTAATATGGCCGGGATAACGAATCAGCAATGGAGTGCGCAATGATTCTTCATACATAAAGCGTTTGTCAAACCACCCATGCTCCCCAAGATAAAAACCCTGGTCTGACGTGTAGATGACGATAGTATTGCTGTCAAGATTGTTCTCCTTTAAAAAATCAAGAAGCTGGCCAACACCATCATCCACCGATGCGATGCAACCCATATAATCCTGCATATAACGTTGGTAGCGCCAGCGCATAAGATCCTTTGGCGTCATGGCCGGATAGTCGCTGCGAAACCTGGCAATAATCGGATCATACACCGAATCCCATGCAGCCCGTTCTGATGTGGTCATACGGCCAAGGTTGTTATGGTACGCATCCGGCCCCCAGTCCAACGGATCTTTAATGCCCAATTCCTGCAATACATCGGGAGATATCTTGTTATCTCCGCTCCAATTCATGTCTTTGAGAATATTCATCTCTGCACTTTTAGCGGCAGCTCCTCTCCCAGCATAATCATCAAACAACGTTGCAGGTTCTTTATAGGTTTTCCCGGTATATTCTTTAATGTATTTGAGTGAGGGCAACCATTCGCGGTGCGGCGCTTTTTGGTGGTATAAGACACAGAACGGTTTACTGCTGTCGCGGTTTTTTATCCAGTCCAGTGTCATTGCAGTAGTAAGATCGGTTACATAACCCATCTTTTGTTGTTTCACCCCATTAATGATAAAGTCAGGATTATAATATTCGCCCTGGTCGATCAACACAGCAGAATAGTCAAAGCCCTGCGGAAGGCCATCCATATGTATCTTACCAATCATCGCGGTTTGGTAACCTGCTTTCTGCAGTTCCTTGCAAAAGTTATCCTGGTCCCAGTTAAATGCATGTACATTATCAATCTTGCCATTGATAAAGCTGTGTTTGCCTGTAAGCAAGACCGCGCGGCTCGGCGCACACAGCGAATTGGTAACGCAGGCATTGGTAAAAATGGCGCCTTCTTTTGCCATCCTGTCTATATTGGGCGTATTGTTCAATCTATAACCATAAGCACTGATGGCCTGGTAAGCATGGTCATCACTCATAATGTATACAATATTCGGTCGCTTATCTTTTTGCTGCGCAAACACGGGTATGCGGGATAATGACAGCAGCAATAGCACCCCGAAACATATACGGCCGGCATCATTCATATGTGAAATCTTTAGTTGATTGATGTTTCAAAATAAGCATTTATCGTAAGAGTGCTGCAGCAGAATATGATTGCAGCGCTTCTGCATTTTATGGTAACAGGTTTTAAAACAACAAAGCGACCAGGATTATTGATCGCTTTGTTGCAGAGTAGTGTTGTTACAGTACAAGTGTGCGACGCAACAACGGCATCATACCTGTACAATAGCCTGGCTCCAACTATTCTTTCACGCCTTCGAATTTAAAGTTCATTGCTTCGAGATTGAGCTTGATGACTTTTTTTGTATCGTCGCGGATAAAATAAATTGTTGCCTTGCCATCTGCGTCATATTTATCTGGTTCGGCTGTCGGTGAAATTGGGCCACCTTGCTCGCCTGCCTTCATCATCAGTTGCCCATCTTTTACGCTTATCTCCACATAAGGAAATGGCAGGTTGGTCATCTTATATTTTCCTACATAGTCATTCAGATCAACTTTTGGAAGATCGGCGGGCGCAGCTGCAATTGGCGCATCGCCTGTTTTAAAAATGGTATTTAAAACAACCATCAAAGAGCCGCCTTGTTTGGCATTGGGGTTTTTAAACACGAGGTAAATATCGTGCGTACCATCTGTTTGGGTAACAGGTAGCGAAACGGGTTTGCCGCTGAAACTCATAACATTGCCACCAGCATCGCCGATAAATGGCGTTTGACCCAATAGTTTTCCGTTTGGTGCGTCAATGTGTAACTCAACAGTACCGCCCTCTGCATTCAATTGGGCCTTCGGCGCCATAGCAGTTATCTCAATGCTGGTTATGCCGGTAAGATCAATTTGTTTAAGACTGATATAAGCGCCAGACTTTGTTGGAATAACAAAATTATTACCCCCATAACTCATCTTTGTCGCGTCAACCACTTCGTCGTATTTAGATGGATTGATGGCAGGGTTACGCAAAGTAAAAGTTCCTTCGGCTGGTATACCCGGCAGGCCATTAGCACCAAGATCGGTGTACGCTGCCCTGAAAATGTAAACGCCCTGTCCTTTGTCGTTAGGCTGCTGTTTAACAGTGTAGGTTCCTTCAGCAGGCAGTGACTTTACTTTTGGCTTTGGCTGAGACAAGCTTAATATGTAACGCACCATTGTTGCCGCATCTTCTGTTGATAATTTCGGATGCGCAGCCATTGGCACATCTCCCCAAACACCTTTACCTCCTGCAATTACTTTCTTCGTGAGTTTTTCTACGGCAGCGGGGTTGTTTTTATATTTCACTGAAACATCGAAATAAGCCGGGCCGATGGACTTTTTATGATCGGCATGGCAGGATCTGCAATCGCTTGCTGTTATTAGCTTCAAGCCTTTTGTAATATCGAAGGACTCATCCGCAGTGCGATGTCCCTGCACGATTTCTGCCTTATCAAAACCTTCAGGCAGGTAATCGATATTGACGATAACAGCTGATGGTTTTATTTTACCATTGCTGGTTGAGCCATCTTCTTTGTCTTTTACATCAACTTTATAGTTGTATGTTTTGTTGGGAACATAAAACGATTTATTGTTTTTCCCGATATCAAAAGAAACAACAGGAGGTTCGTTGCCGGCTGTTAGTTCCATTGACTGAGTTGACACCGCTCCTTTGCTATCTTTTGCTGTGAGGGTTGCTTTGTATATTCCGGCTTTAGACAGCGTTAGTGTTGCATCGGCAGCATTGATGGTTTTTGTATAACCATTTTTCGAGGTAATCTTCCAGGAATAAGACACGGTATCTCCGTCTGCATCTTTTGTTCCCTGTGAAGAAAGGTTTACCGTGAGCGGAATAGAGCCACCCATTTTGTCTGCATTGATCGATATCTCCGGTTTCCTGTTACCGCCGTTATACTCGATACGAATAAGGCGTGCATCATCGTTTGCAGTGAACCAGCCTGAACCATATTCAAGCATATACAGGTCGCCGTTGTCGGCAAACTCCATATCCATCGGGTTACTGAATTTATAGCTGGGCATAAATCTTTCCATAGAAACATAATTGCCATCTTTATCCATGGTTACGGCCATAATCCAGCCGCGCATCCATTCATAAATCAGCAACTTTCCATCGTAATATTTAGGAAATGCACGTTCTGCAGTTTTGAAATCATTGCTATGAAAAACCGGGCCTGCCATTGCAGTTCTTCCACCAGAACCCACTAACGGGAATTCCTTTGAATCCCCATAAGGATACCATATAAATGCTTTCTGCGCAGGTGGCAATTGTTTAAGCCCCGTGCTGTTTGGAGAGTTGTTGATTGGCTTTTCAGGATCAAACTTTTCACCTGATTTATTGCTGGCAAAATCAAAATGATTATAGGGCTTGTTGTCTCCGACAAAATATGGCCAACCAAAATTACCGGCTTTTCTTGCCTGGTTTATTTCATCCTGGGCTGACGGGCCACGCAATGAGTCAGGATCATTTGAATCGGGTCCTACTTCACCCCAGTAAACAAACGCAGATTGTTTATCAACAGATATCCTGAATGGATTTCTGTCGCCCATTACAAATATCTCTGGTCGTGTTTGAGCTTCTCCTTTAGGGAAAAGATTACCATCGGGAATGGTATACGATCCATCTGGCTGTGGTTTTATTCTTAATATTTTTCCGCGCAGGTCATTGGTATTTGCAGAAGATTTTTGCGCATCCCATGGCGACCTTCCCTCCCGCTCATCGATAGGGGCATAAGGGGTTGCTCTCGGGCTGGTGTTATCACCGGTAGACAGATAAAGATTGCCCTGGCCATCGAAATCAATAGAGCCACCTGTATGGCAGCATTGTTCGCGTTGTGTTGCCACTTCCAGTATAACCTTCTTTGAATTGAGATCGAGTACATCAGCATTCAATGTATACCTCGTTAATATATTCCGGGATTTTTCGGGATCTGAATAATAAAGGTATATCCAGTGATTCTTTGCAAAATTGGGATCCTTTTTCAAACCGAGTAAACCGTCTTCTGCTTCAGATGTCTTACCCTCTTTGTCTTTGTATTTTGTACTTACCGCAATTGTTGCGATTGTTTTCAGTTGCTTTGTTTTTGTATTGAACAGTTTTACGGCGCCGTGTCGCTCAATAAACAGCACCCGGCCGTCATTGAGAACAGTCAACTCCATAGGTTCATTCAGCTTTTCAGCAAGAACGACTTTTGAGAAACGGTTTTCTTCAGGCTTTGCCTTTGAATAATCGAGCGCAATTGCCGCATCGCCACCCATTACATACTGCAAACCAGCCCATAAATGATCCAGGAAAAGCGGCTCTGTAAATGTTTCATCCGTATGACCCATATTAGTATAAAAAGACCTGCCACCATCAAAATCATGATACCAGCTCATGGGGTGATTATCGCCGTTCTTCCCGCCCTGGTAAGATTTCTCGTCGATCTTTACCAGCACATGTATCGATGGATCAATATTTTTAAAACTGTAAAACTCATCGGTGCGTTCAAATTCATCGGGCATGCCTTTTGTCGCGAAACTGTTTTTGTCGGCGACATAATATTTTCCTTTCTGAATATTGTTGGGCATCGGGTGATCTAAAAACCAGGCGCCTACCAACTTGCCGTACCAAGGCCATTCGTACTCACAATCAGCAGCCGCATGTATACCAAGATAGCCACCGCCGGCCTGTATATACCGTTCAAATTCCTCTTGCTGCGTGGGGTTCAGCACATCGCCTGTTGTACTTAAAAAAACAACCGCATTATATTGTTTCAGGTTAGCGGTAACAAACTGCGATGCATCTTCTGTAAAATCAATTGCGAAGCCTTTCGCTGCAGCCATCTTTGACAGTGCGGCTTTACCTGCATCGATCGAAGCATGCCTGAAGCCTACGGTCTTTGAAAACACAAGCACACGTGAACTTTGCGCATAACCAGTATTTAAAAAGGCCATTGCCAGTACAGCAATCATAAAGCAGTACACAGTTTTTACAACTGCATGTTTTGGTTGCATAATCGGTGATTTAAAAATGGATGATCCTGTTGATTATAATTATTTTTTTTGAGCCACAGGTTAGTGCTGCTATTAAGCTTTTGTTGCGTCGCACTCTTCAACTTTCAGTTCAATAATGAACAAGACATACATATCCCGGCCAGGAGCCAGGATAAATTTCGAATTTCTTTATTTATTAAACGCTTTCAGCAAACAGCCAGCAGAGATGATACCCGGCACACAAACTTTTTCGTTTTACTATTTGGTAGCGATGATCTTTACACGTTCTCCCTCCGCATCGAACATACCCATCAAACTGCCATTGGCATGATCATCATCTTTTTTTGTGAGCACCAGGTTAACATCGTATCCCTGTGCGCTAAAATAGAGCGTAACGGCACTGTCTTTTAATTCAACGTTGGTTATTTTGGATATTTCCACACCCGCCGTATCCTGTACTACCCCAACGATAGAATCATTCCTGTTCTCCAGAACAAAGATCATTTTTACGTCGCCGCCCGGCGTACCCTTTAACAATACACTCCACTTGCCGGCGAAATATGCTGAACCGGGTTTAGACTGCGCATTTGCGCCAACCGATAACAGGAGCAGGAACAGACCTGCAAAGAACAAGCTGAATTTTTTCATGCTGTAATTGATTTAAAGTGTTGCTGTTTTTTAATTGAAAAAAGTGTCGGACCTGTAAAACAAGCCATATGGTATCGCGCAATCATTTATCCCGGGCCTTTGAAAATACAACTCCTGCCAGCATAGCATCTATGGTCAAATGTCAACGGGCCAAACAAATATCCTGCGAATATAAGGGCTATTGTATCGAATTGATACAATAATGTGTATTTTTATTTTCCTTTGCGGAAGAACAGCCGCAGAATTAAGTATGGCTAACTGCCATTGCAGGCATAAACCGTGTAACATGAACCAACCGGAATCCATAAGCGACGAAGCATTAAGAGCAGGAATAATCAACTTCCTTGAAACCGCACCTGCAGCGTATATGCCGGGTGCGACGGTGGATACCGTCATCTTTGGCTTTCATAAAGGCAAGCTGAAAGTATTGCTGCTGCGCTTTGGCAATTCATCCTACTTTGTATTACCAGGCGGCTATATTGGAAAAGAGGAAAGCCTTGACCAGGCTGCTATGCGGCTCTTGCAGGAAAGAACCAGGTTGGAAAATATATACCTCGAACAATTTTACACATCGGGAAGCGCCGATCGCAGCAAGGATAGCCCGGCGAAAGCCATTCTCCAGGAAATGATCGGGCCCATTCCAAACAACAGCTGGTTTGACCAACGTTTTATTTCTGTATGCTACTATGCGCTGGTGGATGATACTAAAGTGAACCCGGTAACAGAAGCTTTTTTTACAGAAGTAAAGTGGTTTGATATAAATAAACTTCCCAAATTATTATACGATCATCAACCGATCATTCAAAAAGCATTGAAAAGACTGCAGGCCGACCTTGATGAAAAGCTGGTTGGGTTTAACCTGATGAGCGAGACATTTACCATGAATGAACTACAAAAACTCTATGAAGCTGTTTACCAGAAAGAACTGGTAAGAACCAATTTCCAAAGAAAGATGTTAGGCCTTGGTGTACTGGAACGACTGGAAAAGCAATACAACGGCAAAAGCCATAAAGCACCCTACCTGTACCGGTTCACGCAAGCTGATGATGCCGTTTAGATTAATAATGGCGCAGCCCGTTGGTACAGCTGAAATGTGCGACGCAACAGCGGCTGCATGATTTACTGAAGCCGGGTACCAACACTTGTATTAAGAAAAAGGGCAACGCTTTACTGTTTGATTTTTGTAACGATCGCATTGAATTTCGTTAGCAGGAATTTATTATAAGCATTTCCTTTGTATCTTGAAAACCTTAACTACACAGTTTTTGCAGGCAACCGGTTCGATGGCAAATGACAAGTTGCAAAACTGTATCGCAACCCGGCCCGGGTTACAAATAATTTTGGTGAGCGTTTAATACTCTTGAAATTTTATCAGCTTTTATGAAGTGGAAAAATCGTTGTTGCCCCCTGACGAAAGATCTGTTCCTGGTCTTGCGTAAAAAATGGGCGTTATATTTTCTTTTGATATTGCTCGCTCCGCTGCCCGGCAACAGCCAGGTGCTGACTTTAAAGAATGCCGTTGCCACAGCACTGGATAACTATGGTATTATTAAAGCAAAAGCGAATTACCTGAAAGCTTCTGAAGCGCTGGTAAAAGCAAGTTCACTACAGTACCTTCCTGATTTCAACCTTGGAGCAGAAAATGTTTATGGTACTGCCAATGGCACATTCGGCCCACTGTACCCGGGCAAGGTGCAGGGCGCTGCATCAGCGGGACCATTCTTTCTTAACCAAAACTGGCATTCGGCGTTTGGCGCTTTGTATCTCGCCAATGTAAACTGGGATGTGTTCACATTCGGGAGGGTTAGCAGCAGTATAAAACTGGCAAAGGCGCAGGCGTTGCGCGACACCCAGGACCTGGAACAGGAAAACTTTCAGCAAAAGGTGCGTGTTGCGGGTGCCTATTTAAATTTACTGGCAGCTCAACGGCTGAAACTCTCGCAACAAAAAAATCTTGACAGGGCAACCGCGCTGAGAGCGGTAGTGATAGCAAGAACCAAAAGTGGCTTGAATGCAGGGGTAGATTCTTCGCTTGCCAATGCTGAAGTTTCCAATGCGCGAATCGCTTTAACCAACGCGACCGATTTTGAAAAAGAACAAGCCAGCCAACTGGCCCAACTGATGGGCGTTACCCCGGTGGATTTTTTACTGGACACTGTTTTTGTAAACAGGTTACCTGCTTCAGTTTATGATTCGGGTATGCATACAGTGGAACATCCGTTGCTTAATTATTACCAAAGCCGCATTGAGGTTAGCAGGGAGGAAGAGAAATATTACAACCGGTTAAAATACCCGGTCGTTTCCTTATTCGGCGCGTTACAAAGCAGGGGATCTGGTTTTGGAGAACACTATAGTGTTATCGACCCTGAAGACTTCACGCATAACTATTGGAGTGGTGTTAAGCCTGGTACGGGCAACTATGTTGTTGGCGTTGGCATTGCATGGAACCTGACAAGCCTTGTGCGAACACAGCAGCAGGTGGCAGCCCGGCAGTTTACCTCGAAAGGCCTGGAGAACGAATACGAATTGGTGAGCCAGCAGATAAAAGCGCGGCAAACACTGTCTGATGAAAAAATAGCCAACGCGTTAGCTAATTTCAGCGAGGCGCCATTGCAGGTAAAAGCCGCTGCAGACGCCTACTTGCAAAAAACAGTGCTATACAAAAATGGCCTTGCCAATATCGTTGATATTACACAGGCTTTGTATACACTAAACAGGGCAGAAACGGACAGGGAGATTGCGAATAATAATGTGTGGCAGGCTTTACTTTATAAATCTGCAGCGAGCGGAGACTTCGGTTTATTCATTAACGAATTTCAATAATTAACCGAGCAGGTGAAGATCAGTTAAACTCACTACTCATCATATGAAAAAAAAATTTAGATGGGTCTAATAAGAAGTGCACTTAGAAAGCCGATATCTATCCTCGTTATTGTAATGGGCTTATTCTTTTTCGGGATCAATGCAGTGCGTAATATCAAGGTCGACATTTTCCCGAACCTGAATTTGCCGGTGATTTATATCTCGCATCCTTACGGCGGTTTTACTCCCACACAAATGGAAGCATTTTTTGGGAAGCAGTATGTGAACCTGTTGCTTTATGTATCGGGTGTTAAAAGCATCGAGACAAAAAACATCCAGGGTGTAACACTCATAAAACTCACGTTTTACGAAGGCACCAATATGGCGCAGGCAGCTGCCGAGGTAACCGGTTTTACCAATCGTGCACAAGCCATTTTTCCACCCGGATCCCAACCACCGTTTATTCTTCGGTTTGATGCCTCTACGTTGCCCGTTGGCCAACTGGTTTTAAGCAGCCCCAACAGGTCTAACAATGAACTGATGGACCTTGCCAATGTTTATATCCGGTCTTCGTTTACTTCCATCCCGGGGCTTGTATCACCTGCTCCATTTGGCGGCAACGTAAGAACTGTTGTTGTAAAGATTGACCCTCAATTGTTAAGATCGCATAACCTTACTCCCGACCAGGTCGTCGAGGCGCTGCGCATCAACAACCAGGCTACCCCGGCCGGTAATGTGAGGATAGGTGACTACAATTATTATACCCCTGCCAATACCACCATAAAAAACATTAAAGACTTTGGGAACATACCCCTGTTCAAAGGTGATGTTCAGAACCTTTACCTGAGAGATATTGCAACCATTGAAGACGGTGCAGATATTACCAGTGGCTATGCCCTGGTAAACGGCAAGCGTTCCATTTACCTGCCTATTACCAAATCGGCTGATGCATCCACATGGGAAGTAGTGCAGAATTTAAAAAAGGCTATCCCCCATTTTCAAAGCCTGCTCCCGGATGACGTAAAATTATCTTATGAATTTGACCAGTCTGTTTATGTGATCAATGCTGTAAAGAGCCTCATCACGGAGGGCGCCATCGGTGCGCTGCTTACAGGGTTAATGGTATTATTATTCCTAGGCGACAGGCGTGGCGCGCTGATCGTCATTCTCACCATTCCCACTTCGATCATTTCCGGCGTATTGTTTCTTTACCTGTTTGGGCAAACCATTAATATTATGACGCTGAGCGGCCTTGCCCTTGCGATAGGCATACTGGTAGATGAATCGACCGTTACCATTGAAAACATTCACCAGCACCTGGCCATGGGGAAACCAAAAGCGCTGGCTATCTGGGACGCCTGCAAGGAGATCGCTTTTCCTAAGCTCCTGATCTTACTCTGCATACTGGCGGTGTTTGCACCGGCCTTTACCATGACCGGCATACCGGGTGCTTTGTTTCTGCCACTGGCTATGGCCATCGCGTTTTCGATGATCACTTCCTACTTCCTGGCGCAGACGTTTGTTCCCATCATGGCCAACTGGCTGATGAAAGCCCACCCGCATAAATCCTTGAAAGACGGGCACACGCTTACAGACGAAGAAGAATATGTCGCCGTCGGGCTTACCGCCGCAGAGGAGGAAGACACCTGGGACCAAAAAAAGAAATTGCTGGAGAAGCAATTGAAAGATGACAGTGGGAAACTTACGCGTTTCGAAAAATTCCAAAAGCGTTTCCTGCGCTTCTTAAACCAGTTGTTCCCTTTTCAAAAGCCTTTAGTTATTTTATACACGCTGCTAACCTGCGGAGCAGTTGTTTTTTTATCGATGAATATAGGCCGGGACGTACTACCGAAAGTAAATGGCGGCCAGTTCCAGGTGCGGTTACGGGCACCTGATGGCACCCGCCTTGAAAGGACAGAGGAAAAAACGATTGCGGCTTTGCATCTGCTGGAAGACCTGGTTGGGAAGCAAAATATAGCCGTTACCTCAGCTTATGTAGGGCAGCACCCTGCGCAATTTTCTACCAGTCCCATTTACCTGTTCATGAGCGGGCCGCAGGAAGCGGTGTTGCAGGTAGCTTTGAAAGAAGATTACCAGGAGAACTTAGATCTTCTTAAAGAACGCTTCCGGGAAAAAATGAAAGTTGCCATGCCTGATGTTGCGCTTTCATTTGAACCGATCGAGCTTACCGATAAAATTCTCAGCCAGGGATCGCCTACACCCATCGAAGTAAGGATAGAAAGCAAGGATAAAAAACTCAATGAGCTTTATGCAAATAAAGTGATCGATAAACTGCAACAAATTCCCTACCTGAGAGATGTGCAGCTGGCACAGCCAACAAAATACCCTGAGATAAATATTGATATCGACAGAACGAGAGCAGCTCAAATGGGCGTTAGTGTTTCAGAAATATCACGTTCCTTAATCGCCTCCACTTCTTCGTCGCGTTATACCGAGAAGAATGTTTGGATCGATCCCAAAAGCAACCAGAGTTATAACGTGCAGGTGGAGATACCGGAGAACCAGATGACGGACATCAACGACATCAAAGAAATACCGGTACTCAGCAACCAGGCCCGCCCGGTATTGGGGGATGTCGCGGATGTAAAGCCAGACACAACTTTTGGAGAGAACGATAACATGGGCGCTCTGCCGTTTCTATCAGTCACCGCCAACCTGAACCAGGTCGATCTTGGTACCGCTACCGAAGATGTAAAAGCCGCAATTCAGTCAATGGGATCATTACCAAAGGGGTTAACCATTGAGACCAAAGGTTTAACCGAAGTGTTAACTGATACCCTCAGCAGCCTTCAAACCGGGTTGCTGACTGCCGTGATCGTCATCTTCCTGATGCTGGCAGCCAACTTCCAATCCTTTAAAGTTTCCCTGGTCATATTGTCGACCATTCCGGCAGTGCTGCTGGGGTCGTTGCTTATGCTCCTGTTTACCGGGTCTACACTAAACCTCCAATCGTATATGGGAATGATCATGTCGGTCGGCGTATCCATTGCCAACTCCGTATTATTGATTACGAATGCGGAACACCTGCGCCGTCATAACGGAAATGCTTTGCTAAGTGCGAAAGAATCGGCGGCATTGCGTTTAAGGCCTATCCTTATGACCAGTGTTGCCATGGTAATGGGTATGATACCGATGGCCTCAGGATTAGGTGAAGGTGGTGACCAGGCAGCCCCGCTGGGCCGTGCCGTAATCGGCGGATTGATCGCTTCAACATTTGCGGCCCTGCTTGTTTTGCCGCTGGTATTTTCCTGGGTCCAGGGCAAGGCATCCACCGTTTCTGTTTCACTGGACCCCGAAGACAAAGAGAGCAAACATTATATCCCTGAGCTGCATCACCCGGCTGGTAACGCTTAGTATTCACGACAAAAGAAAATGCAAGAATGAACCGATACGACCAAACAACACCCGGCTTAAAGCTTCATCTATTTAGCGCTTTTGTGGCTGCAACTCTTCTGTGCGGCTGCCAGGCCGTCGAAAAACAGCCACAGCAAAATGCCCCGGCCGCACAAACTGTGACTGAGTCATTAGCGACGCAGGTTTTTGCGCTGCAAAAAGGACGGCTTTCCTCTTCTCTTCAAATTCCCGGGGAACTGGTTGCATATCAACGTGTGGATCTGTATGCCAAAGAAAACAGTTTTGTAAAAAATGTCTATGTTGATGTTGGCTCCGAAGTAAGCCAGGGCCAGCTACTCGTTACCATGGAAGCTCCTGAGCTTAGTTCACAACTCGCGGCTGCACTTTCCAACACTAAGTCGCGTGAAGCTATTTACGCGGCCAGCAAAGCCAATTACGACCGCCTTTTTGAGACCAGCCAAACACCCGGCACGGTTTCGCCGAACGATCTTGAGCAGGCATTGGCGCGCAAGAATTCCGACCTGGCCCAGCTCGAATCTGCCCGGGCCGCATATGCGCAAATCGCCGAAATGCAAAATTACCTGCAGATAAAAGCGCCGTTTAACGCCGTGGTTTCTGCGAGAAATACGAATCCCGGTGCCTATGTCGGGCCCTCCGGGAAAGGCTCCGATCAGCCTTTGTTCACCTTGCAGGAGCAAAAAAGATTACGGCTCGTGATAGCCGTTCCAGAAGCCTATACCGGTTATCTCAATGACAAAAACGAAGTAACATTCTCCGTAAAGTCCTTACCCGACCAACAATTCAAGGCGCAGGTGAAACGTATGGCCGGCGCCATCGACAGCAAACTGCGTTCAGAACGCATAGAAATGGATGTGGCAAACAACGACAAAAAATTATTACCCGGCATGGTGGCAGAAGTCAACCTTCCGCTTGCGGCGAGCGACAGCACTTTTGTGGTGCCCAGGTCGGCTGTCGTAAACTCAACCGAGAGTGTTTTTGTTATCCGAGCCGTTGGTAATAAAGCCGAACGGGTACCCGTGAAAACAGGCAGGGAAGCCAATAGCAAAATAGAAATCTATGGCGATCTCCATGAAGGCGACACCCTGTTGATAACAGCCTCCGATGAGATAAAGACCGGCAGTGATCTTACCAATTTAAAAACAGTAACTCCCTGATTTCCTGTAATTTTTTATGTTACCGGCTATAGTATTTCATGGCGTCGCCGGTTGCGTCGCACACTTTTGCCCAATAACCGTCGTCGGCTATGGCGTGGAAGTGCCTTTTTTGGCAGTTCCCCCCTTATTTGTCAGCAGAGATGGCTGGAAACTACAATATGGCTTATACCAACTCCCTACCAACCATC
>DLKC01000009.1 GCA_002478885.1 Chitinophagaceae bacterium UBA7600 | reverse complement strand
GTATCTACCAAGTAAGGCCTAACCAAGGGTTCGTCTTGTATTGGTCTTGCACTGACAAAACGCTACAGGCAGTGTTTAACAAGCCGTCACCCTCTTTTTTTTTATGGCACACACCATTATTCCTCATTGCCGCTATTCTGTTCTAAGGCTTTTTACGGGGTTTGCCAGCGCAGCCTTTATGGCCTGGTAGCCGACGGTGAGCAGGGCTACCAACAGTGCGGCGATCGCAGCGAGTAAAAATACCCACCATTGCATGTTGATACGGTAGGCAAAATCTTTTAACCAGCTATCCATGCTATACCATGCCACCGGGAAGGCGATCAGGGCGGCGATGGAAACGAGCCACAGGAAATCTTTTGACAGCAGCGCCACTATGGTGGTCGTATTAGCACCCAGTACCTTTCTTACGCCAATCTCCTTTACACGCTGGCTGATGGTAAATGCCGAGAGGCCAAACAAGCCGAGGCAGGCTATGAAGATGGCGATGCAGGCAAAACTGGTGAAAATACTACCCTGGCGCTGTTCGCTTTGATAAAGCTTATTGAAATTGTCGTCCAGGAAGTTGTATTCAAAAGGAATTTCGGGAAGAAATTTTTTCCAGGTCGCTTCGAGGTGCTCCAAAGCGGCGGTTGTACCGTTCCCTGAAAATTTTACGGAAAGGTTATTGAAAAAGCTGATGCGTTGCGGGAACATTTCAAATACCAGGGGCACGATCGCCTGGTGCAGGTTCTCGAAATGAAAATCTTTTGTCACGCCAATGATGCGCCCCGGGATATTGCCATATTTAAATTCACGGCCAACAGCATCCTGAGGCGATTTCCAGCCCAGCGCTTTGACGGCTGTCTCGTTAATGATAAAACCTGCGGTATCGGTCCCGTATGCACGGGAAAAGTTACGGCCCGCTGCCATTTTGATGCCATAGGCAGGAATGAAGTCGTAATCGACAGCGACGAGTTTTATATCAGTACTCGATTGCTGCAGGGAGTCCCCCGACGTTGTATATGCGTCCTGCGCATCGAGCAGCCGGCCTGTTGGTATCCTTGAAGAGCGGGATGCGTCTTTTATGTTACTGTTTGAAAGCAATTCGTTTCTGAAAGCTTCGAACTTATCATTGAGCGCGGCATTATAGGGCACCACCGCGATCTGTTCCTTATCAAAGCCAAGTGATTTCTGCTGCATATAATCCAGTTGCTGGAATACGACAACGGTTGTAATAATGAGAATAATGGAGATGGAGAATTGGGTAACCACCAATACTTTCCGGAACGACACGGTGCTGCCCCCCACTTTAAAAAGGCCTTTCAGCGTTTGAATGGGTCTGAATGATGACATAAACAGTGCTGGATAGATTCCGGAAATCAAACCAACGGCGACCGGCGCAAGCAGAACAGGCACGAGCACCTGCCACTGCAGCAAAATATTCATTGACAACTGCTGCCCGGAAACTTTATTGAGCCAGGGCAATGTCAACCACAGGCAAGCAACCGAAAGCAAACCTGCGATAACAGTAATAATAACAGATTCGCCCAGGAACTGGAATATAAGCTCCTTTCTTTCAGCGCCGATTACTTTTCGTATGCCTATTTCCTTTGCACGCAAAGCCGAACGCGCGGTGGAAAGGTTCATGCAATTGATGCAGGCGATAAGCAGTATAAACAATGCGATGGCCGCAAAGATGTATACCCGCCCAATGTCCCCGTTTGGTTCCGCTTCATAGTCGGTATGTGAATACAGGTGTATGTCTGTGAGCTTCTGTAAGCCCAGCTTCGTAAATTTTGATGCCTGTTTGCCTACGTATTCCTGTCCTGCCATACGCGAGTCGATAAAAGCAGGAAAGCGCGATTCCATGTTTTTTATATCGTAATGTTCGGGCAACAACAGGTAGGTAAAAAAAGAATTGTTGCCCCAATTTGTCCGCATGTTTTCTGCTCCATACACGAGGCTGTCGTTAAGCGTGCTGAATGAGACCATCATCTCCGGATGAATGTGTGCGTTAGCCGGGAAGGATTTATATACACCGGTTACTTTAAGATCGAACTGGTTATTGTAACGAAGCGTTTTGTTCATCGGGTCTTCCGCTCCAAAATATTTCTTTGCATTGTCTTCCGAAAGCATTACCGAAAAAGGGTCAGAGAGTGCGGTCTTTGGATTTCCCTGCACCACTTTGACGGTGAATACATCAAAGAGGTTTTCGTCGGCGAAATAAACATGCTGTTCGTTGATGAGCTTTTCTTTGTACCGAAGGGGTGTGATGCCGTTATCCAGCAGGCGCGTCATCTTTTTTATTTCGGGGAAATCAGTGGGGAAATAATATCCGAAAGGAGGCGACACTGTGCTAAGGGTTAAAGACACAACGCCCTGATCGTTGTTAAACGTACGGGTTACACGGTAAATATTATCTGCATTGGAATTGTAGCGATCGTAACTGAGTTCGTTAAGCACATAAGTTGTGATAAGCAGGCAGCAGGTAAGGCCGACTGTAAGGCCAAAAAGGTTGATGAAAGAGATAAAACGGTATTTCATGAGATTGCGCCACGCGATCTTAAGATAATTACGAATCATAGTTTTTTTGTTTGTGCCGCCTGTTGCGGCCGATTCAAAATATGATGTTACTGTTTTTTATTACCTCTTCTTCTTTTGCCTGCCGCAATGCGGACCTATTCTGCGAGCTGAGACCAGAACAGGATGTACAAGCGTGCGACGCAACAAAAGCTAAATACCTGTTCACCGGTTTGGCTCAAAAAATTCTTTTACCTGTCAGTGAACACCCGGCATTTACTATTCGCAGGGCTTACTCAGACCTCAGGCTCCTGACCGGGTTAACCAGGGCCGCTTTAATCGATTGAAAACTTATGGTGAGCAAGGCGATCAATATTGCCGCAAGGCCAGCTACGGCGATCATCCACCAACTGATGGAAATGCGGTAAGCAAAGTCTTGCAACCATTTTGTCATTGCCCAGTACGCAACGGGTGTAGCAATTACAATTGATATGATCACCAGCTTTACAAAGTCTTTTGAGAGCATTGCCGTGATGCCGCTTACGCTTGCGCCAAGCACTTTGCGTATACCGATCTCTTTATTGCGCTGCTCTGCCATGAATGCGGAGAGTGCAAACAAACCGAGGCATGCGATGATGATGGCCAGAATAGCAAAACTGGTGAAAATGCTTGCCGTGCGCTGTACATCGGCATACATGTTTTCAAAACTCTCGTCGAGAAAGCTGTAACGTACCGGCTGGTTTGGTGCAAAGTTTTTCCATACCGCGGTTACATAGCTCACCACACTTTTTGTATCTGCACCACTGATCTTCACAGAAACTATTGAAGAATTATTATCGCCCAATACAAGGCAAAGCGGTGAAACAGCCTGCCGCATAGATTCAAAATTAAAGTCGTCGATTACGCCGATTACAGTCCATGTTTCCCAACCATTGACAATACGCTGGCCGACAGGATTTTTCAAACCAAGCTCATCGGCCATCTTTTTATTAATAACCGTCGCACCTGAATCTGAAGCCATATCTTTTGAAAAATATCTTCCCTGCAGCATATGCATACCCATCGTTTGCAGGTAGTCATAATCCACTCGCCATTTCTGGCTGCCCACGCCAATGTCTTCTTTTATTTTTCCCTCTTTGTAAAATGTGTTTCCATCGCGCTTGGTGCCGGTGATGGGCAGGTAGTCGCACACTGAAACCGATTTAACCTGTGAAGATTTGAGTAATTCATTTTTAAAAGCTTCGGTTTTGTCGCCAAGTGTATTTGTTCCCTGCACGAGCAACACCTGGTCTTTATCAAAGCCAGCATTTTTATTGAGTAAATATTGTGTCTGGTTGTAGATAACCAGCGTTCCGATAATAAGGATGATCGACGTGGTGAATTGGAATACTACCAGGCCGTTTCTTAACACTGCATTCCTGCTGCCCTTGCTTAGCTGGCCTTTTAATGTATTGATCGGTTTAAAGGATGACAAATAAAAAGCCGGGTATAAGCCTGCAATCACCCCTATAAAAATGGCTGAGCCGATCATAACCGGCAGCAACCACCAGGCAGCCCATGGTATGGTTAAAGATTTACCCGAGAGTTGGTTAAAATATGGCAGGAGCAGCATAGCTATCACCAATCCCAGCGCAAAAGACAAAACACTAAACAACAGAGATTCTGTAAGAAACTGTTTTACGAGCCCGCCGCGATAAGAGCCTACAACTTTTCTCAAGCCAACTTCTTTTGCGCGGTTGGCAGATTTTGCAGTGGAAAGATTGATGAAGTTGATGCATGCAATCACCAAAATAAACGCGGCAATCGCGCCAAATAACCAAACAAATTTTATATCGCTTTTGTCGAGGCCATCTTCAATACCTGATGAATAAAGATGAATTGCTGTTATTGGCTGAACCAGCAGTTTGGCCTTGCTCGCAATTCCAACTGCCGTTACATCTCCGCCGGCTTTAAGGGCAGGAACATAATATTTGGTGAGTATTGCCTTTAATTTTGACTGGAATTTTGCAACATCGGTTCCCTGCTTTAGTAATACATAAACCGGGTAGTTGCTCGCCATCCAGTTTGTTTGTTCGCCCGGCCACAGTTCGTGGCCCGTCATCGTTAACAAGAAATCAAAATGAATGTGCGAAGTGGCCGGAAAATCCTGCATTACGCCACCGATCTTATAAGTCTTTGCCTTGTCATTGTTAAGGATCATTAATTTACCCACGGGGTTTTGACGGGGGAAATATTTATCCGCTTTGCTTTTTGAAATAACCATGCTGTTGGGTTCGCTCAACGCATGCGTCCTATCGCCATAAACCATTGGCACCTGCAATATATCGAGCATGTCCTGGTCTGCATAACTAAACCCTTTTTCAAAACTATTTTCCTGCACATCCAGGCTTCTCAACTGGTTATTGCCCGCACCGTCAAAGAGCGGCGCACTCATAAAGCGTCCAGACTTTTCCACTTCCGGAAACTCATCACGCAACGCTTTTGCCATCGGTGCCGGCCAGTCGGCCCCGGTGAGCATTTTGCCATCAATATTGTATTCGCCCGTCAGGCGGTAGATACGATCAGCGTAAGCCCAGTTCCTGTCGTAACTCAGCTCATCTGTTATATACAAAGAGATCAGCAAACAAGCAGCAATGCTCAATGCAAAGCCGCCAATTTTTATTGCAGAATACATTTTCTGTTTCTGAAGTTGCCGCACCGCGATCTTAAAATAATTTTTGAACATAAGGTCTCTTCTAACTTTAAGGGAATATG
This sequence comes from Chitinophagaceae bacterium UBA7600, assembly GCA_002478885.1. Classification (GTDB taxonomy): domain Bacteria; phylum Bacteroidota; class Bacteroidia; order Chitinophagales; family Chitinophagaceae; genus DLKC01. Next base: position 2,669 of record DLKC01000009.1, on the reverse strand, counting down.
TTTCTGATTTAGTGTACCCGGATTCTTATCGCTGCTCTTCTTCCTTGTGTCACTCCCATGTACGTTCTGCTCATTAAGCAACAAAGCCTGCCTTCAACATCAACAACCGATATGCCAGCATCCATTAGTTGAGCATAAAACAGTCAGAGATAAACGTAGCACAAGCCTGTATCAAAAAGAACACTCATTGTACGGTTAAGACGGAGGCATTTCACTCGGTTCTCAAACTTTTCACAGGATTTGCCCTTGCCGTTCTAAAACACTGCGTTGCAATAAGCACAAATGATATGCACGCAATAAACGCCAGCACGATCACATAAGGCAAAATATTTTGCTCCACGCGATAAGCAAAGTTTTGCAACAGCCGCTCGGTCATCATATAAGCCGATGGCCACGCCAGAATGTTTGCAATAATGATCAACAGCGCATATTCTTTTACGAACAGTAAAATAATATTGCCGGCGTTGGCGCCGAGCACTTTGCGCACCGCTATTTCCTTGTTTCTTTTATTGAGCATGAAAGCGACGACACCGATAATGCCAAGCAGTACGATTATGATGTTAAGGATAGTCGCAATATTGGCAGCAGTTTGCAATTGCAATTCAGATTTATAAAGCGAAGTGAATTTTTCGTCCATGAACGTGTAGTCAAATGGCGCAGAGGGGGCGAATGATTTCCATTCCGATTTTATGTGCTGAATCGTTGATGGAATATTCTTCCCGTTAAGCTTTACCACAAGATACCGGTAAGTGTTACCCGTGCTTACATGGGCAAAGCCAATTGGCCCAATCTTGTCCTGCAAAGTCGAAAAATTAAAGTCTTTCATTACACCCGTTATGGTTAAGCCGGAACCCGCAGCAGGCGTTGTAATAATTTTACCAACGGCATTCCCGTTGTCCAGGCCAAGTTGCTTAACGGCAGTTTCGTTCAATACTATTCCATTCTTATCATCGCCAAAAAATGATCCTGCTTTCATTTCTATTCCAAATGTTTTTGCGTAGTCTTCATCGGCTGTTGCAACCGGCAAATTTACCTGATCTGTTTTGTTTACAGACTTAGGCGGGTATAGGATAATGCGCCCAAAAGGCGTGCTTTCAGGAAGGTCAAAAACAAGCGATGCATCTTTTACATCAGGCAGTTTCAGGAGGCCTTTTTTAATGGTTTCCATTTTTAACACTCCCGCACTATCCCATTGTTTTGGAAATGCGGTTATAACCATTAACTGATCTTTACTATAACCAATATCCTTATTAAAAATATAAGAAACCTGCCTCGATACATTCAATGTGCAGATGAACACAAATACAGCCAATGAAAACTGCACAACGAGCAGTCCGCGCTTTAGCGCCAGGCCTCCTGTTGCATTATCGACTTTTCCCTTTACCGCGTTTATGAGATTGGTTTTACTTAACACAAATGCCGGGTAGATCCCTGCAAGCAACCCTATTGTGATAACCAGCAATAACAGCAACCCGATTTGTACCATGCTGAACTGAAAAAAAGATGGCAGCGATGCATTAAGAACTTCTGAAAAAAGGGGGATACATAATTGGTACAATCCAACAGATATTAAAGCCGCGCAAAAAGTCAGCGCCATCGATTCAATAATAAACTGCCGCATCACCTGCTTCCTTGCACTGCCAAAGGTTTTGCGCAACCCAATTTCCTTTAAGCGATACGTGGATGTGCCAATATTGATGTTCACAAAATTGATGATCACCATTAATAAAATAAATACCGCAATCAATGATAAAATAAACATCATTTTTTTTACCGCGCCATCATTGTCATTCAAATAATAATCTTTTACAGGAACCATATTTGCTGAAAGGTTTTTCCAGACAAAATCGGAGCTATATTTTCTGATCATACCGTTTAACAACGGAATAACGGTCTTTGCATCAACACCGGGCTTTAACTTTAAAAAACTCAGTTCATTCAAATTATCCCACCCCTCAGATGGATCGCCACCGCTAAAAAACCTGCTGCCTGAAGTAGGTATATATACACTGTAATTACCCTGGATAACCCCCGTTACAGAATTGTAGGGAATATCTTTCAATACTGCGGAAACAATGTAGTTATCTTCAATCCCTGCAACTGTTGTTTGAATGCTCAGGGGCTTGCCAATCGCGTTTTTTGTTCCAAACAATTTCACGGCAAAACTTTCGGTAATCACCGCAGCGTTGTTATTGATGAATGCCTGTTTGCTGTTGCCATAAACGAGTGGGAAATTATACATCGAAACCAGGGTGGTATCGCCGATGGCAATATCTTCCTTAAAGTGTTTGTCACCAGAAGAAACCACGTTCGTTACAGGGTTGTACCGGTAATAATTTTCCACAAGCGTGGGATATGCTTCTTTCGCAGCTTTAGCAAGCGGTGAAACACTTACAATATCAAGGCCGAGGTCTTTTTGTTTAAAAATAGTCTTCAAAAAATACTGGTTATTCACATCGCCCAGGTTGCTGTTAATGGCCTCCTGGTTTAGAACATAGACGCCAATCACCATGGAGAAAGTAATTCCTATCGCAAGGCAAAGCATATTTATTGCCGCAAATAATTTGTGTTTCTTAAAATGCCTAAGTGCTACTATTAAATAATTCTTTAACATAAGTATATTTTTTGCACTTAACTTTTGTTCTTAACTCATCTTCGTTGTGTCACTC
>DLKC01000031.1 GCA_002478885.1 Chitinophagaceae bacterium UBA7600 | reverse complement strand
CAACGGACCGCTGATAATATATTGCCGCAATATGGACTGGACCTTTTCTCAACAACTTTTTTCGTTAACTCAATATTCAAATCAACGAGCGGCCTGACTTTTCGGGTTTGACCAGCAATGAATTCCCAACCTGCATAAAGCCCTGCTCGTTGCCGGCAATTTTTAAAAAGTGGAAACAACAATAGAATATAAAAACTTGACAATTGAAATGATTGATGCCCCGAGGTTCAATCAAACCCCTGGCTGTTCAAATTTTTACGAAAAAATTTATCAGGCTGACAAGGACAAAGAATACAATCCCGTTTCTCAACATGCCATAGTTGTTTACCGAGACAACATAAGAGTTACAAGTGCTATCCTTCTTGCTGCCGGTGGGGCCACCACTGTCACCAGGGACGGAGTAATTATTGACGAAAACAACTTGATCACAAGGTGCTGCAACAAAGTTTTTAGTTTAACGCTTTTTGACCTTCGACTTAATTGGGTGTTAGAAATTGATTGGGTAACCTGTTTTTCAATTCGTATGTATGGGGACACCTATATTACCCATGGGGAGATGTCAATTGCAAGAATTGATAAAACAGGGAAAATATTATGGAGTTATGAAGGAGCAGATATTTTTGTTTCTCGTAATGAGGGAACATCTTTTGAAATGTATGAAAACTACATTGCAATGACTGACTTTAATGGTGGTAACTATAAAATAGATTATGACGGCAATACCCTCAATTATGAAGAATCTGATTATCATAAGCAAAAGCCAGTAACTGTTTTAATGAAATCTCAAAAAGCGTGGTGGAAGTTCTGGTAGGTTTAATCTCAATGAATCAAAACTGCATGCAACAGTGTGTTTATAAAATTGTGGCGGGACGTTGGAGCATTCGACTTTAAATGACTACTTTGCTTTTGTGGCTAATTGAAACTGACGTTTTTCAAAAGCCACAACTTCATAAACCCGTTTAAGTTTTGTGCAATCGGTAGGCACCGCCCTTGGATTCAAATTCACTCTGAATCTAATGAATCATAATTACTGTTATGAGCAATAAGACAAGATATATCTGGCTACGTTTTGTGTCTGCTGCAATTGATCTGTCTTTCATTTATTGCATCAGTATCATATTTCAATTCTTTATTTGGAAATTCACTTTCTGTAGGCTCTGTGATATATTTGTTTGTGTTTTTGTTATATACTATCTCGCCTCATATATTTCGCTTAAGGGGATAACTCCGGCAAAGCTTTTGACATGTTTAAAAGTTGTTAATTCATACGGTGGGGATCTAAATCTGAAAAATATCCTATTGAGAGAAATAGTTTTAAAGATGTTTATTGGAATACTTATCCCGGCTTATATTCTACAAAAACTATTTCCAATATGGTCTCCTTTAATTACCCTTTCGTTAGAACTTGTTATATTGATTATATCATTTATTTTACTGCTTATTTTTAGAAAATGCTGGTGGGAAAAGTTTTCTAAAGCAACTACAATCCAGTCAAATCCTGCGCTAAGAAAAATAAAAATTTATACATTCTTAGGCTTTACGCTTATAGCTACATTTGCTTTAATAATAATTATAAGGCCGGTTTATAATAATAAAGAGAATTTCATAACAACATTTTATCCGGAGTACCCTGTTACACATGAAACTTTAAAAGCTGCAGACTTTATAAAGAATAAAACAACCACATCTACTGATTATGTATTTGATTTGTTTAAGCAATATGATATTGTTGTTTTATCTGAACGTTATCATCCGGAGTACACACAATATGAGCTGATTTCAAAAATAATTACAGATGATCGATTTGTTAAAAATGTGGGTAATATTTTTACAGAAATTGGATCAGTAAGCTTTCAGGATACATTAAAAACCTATTTACATACTTCATTTATAAATCAAACAGAGCTAAATAAAAGCACAGCAATCCTTCAAAGAAACAGCGATGCCATATGGCCTATTTGGGATTGTACGAATCATTTTGATTTGCTGGAAACAGCAAATAAATTAAATAGTTCGTTGGCTGACAGTAATAAAATCAATTGGTATTTTTCTGACCTTCCGGTTAATTGGAAAACAATGACACATGAAAATTACCTTAAAGGGTTTACTCCATTTAAGCGAGATAGCATAATGGCCATAAATATCATAGAGAATTACAAAAATATTATTTCACGCCAAAAAAGACAGAAAGCTTTAGTAATCATGAATACAAGTCATGGTTATGCATTATTGAATCAAAAACTAAGAACTGGAATTCAATGGCTGGATGGTTCTACTACTAATTATTTGATAAAGGCATTGCCAGGAAAAGTGGCTAACGTAATGATTAATACTACTTCTGGTTTATTTACACCTATTCAGTATGGGAAATGGGAAACTTCTTTCAAAATAGCCGGCAATCCCAATGTGGGTTTTAATTTTAAGGGAAGCCCTTTTGCCAATGATACCTGGGACGCATTCTTTCTAAATTCAAAGTCATTATCATATAAAGATATATTCACCGGATTCATATTTTATACACCATTGAATGAACAAGTCAAAAAAACTGGTTACCCTTATGAACTGGATAATTTTGAAGATACATTATTAAAGAGGGCTGCCTGCGTAAATGACGATCAGGTCAAAATAGCACAAAAGCTTATTGCTAATTACAGGAAAGACCCAAACTCAATAATGGAAACAGTACCTGCACCTTACGCGATTCTTTTGAATGGCATTAATATTATTCTTTTCCCGCTTCTTATAGTATTGAGTTATTTACTGGGCTTAATTTTTTTATTAAAAAAAGTTTCAAAGTAACACCCTGAATATCTAGACAAATTATCACATGGCATATATAATGGTGGACATAGAAAGCGATGGGCCAATTCCAGGCGACTATTCTATGATTTCCTTTGGAGCAGTTTTAGTTAACGATCAACTAGACAAAACATTTTATGTAAGGGGGTTCAGTTAAAGCGTCTTAAAATGTAAGTTCTTATTTTGTGCGAAAAATGCACGTCCTGTGCGGGTTTCAGCGGTTTTAGGCCGCTTTTTTTATTTCTGCGAATCCGTCCGAAGGTTGGATTATCGTTGAAATATAGTTGTTTTAACCAGGTGCGGAGAAGCCAGGCAGTTTAAACATGGTTAATAGCGGGTTTATTTTTTGTTTAAACGCTGTTCCAAAAGGGCTATAATCTTTGCCTTATCTGCGTTTGCGGCGTTTAGGACTGCATTCTGTTGCTTCAGCAGATCAATCAATTCATCCTTCGCAGTTTTATATTCAATAAAGTCTTCGTGTAACTGCCACAAACTACCCTCATTTTCCTGTTGGGGTTGCAGTTGGGGTTTCAGTTGGGGATGCACAGACCCCTTTAATAAACCCCCCTGTACTGCCTCTTGTGCGCTTGCAGATGGCGCAATTATCATGTTACCCTCCCCCGTAAGTACCCAAATAATAGACAGTTCAGGGTAAGATTTTAGTATCCGTACTAAAATTTCACTCCCGATAACTCCATTCCCTTTCTTCTGCCTGGATAAATATGCATTGGATAACCCGCAAGTCTGCTCAAACTCAAATGCAGTAATGCCTTTGTGCTCAATATAGGCGTAAATCTGGTCGACGGGTCTCATTAAATTGGTGTTTTCTTTTGAGTACAGAGACTAAAAGTAATTAGATTTTGTACAAAAAAGATTTTCTTATTATTAGTATGTGTTCTAATATTGTGTCTCCAAGCGGACACAATATGGCTAAAAATGCTGAAATAATAAAGAAACGTCGTATAAAAGTATCTCACGAAGATATTGCGTACACCGTAGGCGCAAGTAAAAGCACCGTTAAGGCCATTCGCATAGGCGGCAGGAGCCAGGAAACTGAAACCGGCCAGCGTGTTATGATCGCCGAAATGCTCATTGAAGAAGGTACAAATAAGCTCCTCGAAGAAGTTAAACGAATCGTTCAAATACCCTCACCCGCTTCCAAATGAAATACGTCGACGGTAACATATTATGTCTTGAATACCCCGACTTCGTGCGTGAAGACAGCGAGTCTGTAGGTATCGTTCCCGAAGGAACTTACAAGTCATTAAAGAAACGCGGCAACATCATTACTCATGGTCGCGGTGGCAACGGTAACGCTGTTCTCATCGAATACGAATCCCTGCCACCCATGTACAAAGAGCTGGTAAAGCTGAAGTTTGGCGACCCGTATGAGTACATGGCAAAGCAGCCCATTCGCGATCTTATTAAACCCGACCTCGCAGCCATCCGCTTCTTTAATACTTACGAAGGCCCCAATGGTAAGAAGCTGTCCGGCGAAGATCGCAAGCTGTACTGTAGTGATGCCGCAATACTCAACGCATTTAAGACGCTGCTGGCCGACAAACGGGAACTGAAGCGCCTGCTTAACGTAAAGGTTACTGCCTTCTGGAATATTGCCGGTGAACTTATAAAGGAAGTTTCCAAGCAGTACCCGAACACCCTGCCAACCAGTTACCGCAGACTTAAACCACACTTCGACGCATACGTTGACAACAGCTACGCTGCTTTAATCGACCTGCGCAAGTTTAACGAGAGCAATAACAAAAAGGTTGATACCTCTATTGAGCACCTGCTGCTTTCCATCTATACCGATGGCAAGCCCTACAGCAAAGACGTGCATGAGACCTACCAGCGCTTTATGGCCGGTGAAATAAAACTGGTCGATGGCGATACCGGTCAACTGTTCGACCGCGAAGATTATATGACCGATGGCAAGCCAATAGAGCTTTCGAAAACCTCCGTGTGGCGCTACATAAACAAGCCTATCAACCGCAGCGTGGTTGACAAGATGCGCCTTTCTGCTTTGCAGTTCAACAGCAAGCACCGCCCACACCAGCACCGCCACGATGCCATATATACACTATCGAAGATCACTATGGACGACATTTCATTGCCGTTCAAAATGAAAGATGGTTCCCGCGTTTGGGCATACGAAATATGGGACACCACCAGCGGCGCTATCATCGGAAAAGCCTTTGGCCGCAGTAACGACGAAGGCAGTGGTAAGAATCGCAACCTGTTTATGCAGGCCATACACGATATGTTCCGCAACATCGTGAACAACAATTGGGGCATACCTGCACAGATAGAGGTTGAGCAGCATATCAGTAACACCTTTTCCGACGACCTGTTGAAAGAGGGTTTCATTTTCCCCTTCGTGCATTTCTGTAGAGGCGGAAACCCGCAGGAAAAAAGAGCAGAGCACTTTATCAACCGCAAGAAATACGACCTGCAAAAGAAACGCCTGGGATTCCAGGGCCGTCCCTTCGCAAGAACAGAAGCCAACCGGCTTAACGAAGACAAGAACACTGTTCGCTACAGCTTTGAGGAGATCGTTGCCAACGAAAATGCAGATATAACTACATGGAACAACGCCCTGCATCCTGACCAGGATAAATACCCTGGACAAACCCGTTGGCAAGTGCTTACCAACAACATGAACCCGCAGTTAGTAGAGCCTGACCTTTCCATGATTAGCCGGTACATAGGCAACGCCACACAAACCAGCGTTTACCGATCTCAATACGTAGTTGTAAAGCATAACAAATATGCCCTGCCTTCTGCCGAGGTAATTGCACAGCTCACCAGCCTGCACGTAACTGCCTACTTCATACCCGCGCAGGATGGAACCATAAACGAAGTGCACCTATACCAAAACGATCAGTACGTGTGCACCTGCGGCCTGCTGGAAACCTACAATGAAGCAATGGCCGAGCGCACAGAAGCCGACGAACACATCATGCACAAGCAATTTAGCTACAGGCAAAACTTCGATACTACCATAAAAGACCGCGTAAACAAGCTGGTAAAGTTCGATGTGGTTGAAAATACACCCGAACAAGCGACCCCAAAAAAGGCCGATAAAGCACCTGAAATAGCACCACAAACAATCAATAACAACAAGCCAGACAAAACAGACTGGCGTAAAAAAGCAATGGAGGACTTATGAAAACAAACATCAGAACACTACTCATCACCGCTTGCGTCGCACTCTTGTGCGTTCCGTGCAATGCGCAACACAAGATTACCGTAAACGATGGCCTTAAGTGGGCAGAAAGCCTGTACGGAATACTTGGTATTGGCCCTTCCTGGGGAAGATCAACCAGCGCTATAGATACCATTACCCTGGAAAAGGTTGACCCTACAGCAGCCGGATTTGTGCAGGGTGGCATTGGCTACCGCTTTCGGATTGAAACCTCAAAAAAGTACATCGACCTGCATACTGAACTCACCGCATACGTAATGCCTGTTAATGGTGATGTAAAAACATTTGCTGTGTTCCAGGGCGGCGCTGAAATAAGCATTGCGCCAACCATTACCTGGTTGCCAATGGCTGGCCTTAGCTACTCCTTTGGCGGGGCTGATAAAGCCTGCTTTAAAATGTCGGTTAGCAGCAAGTTCATCATTGATATTGGCGATACACAGATGGCCATTGAGCCAGGATACAGAGATCAAAACTTCTTTCTCTCCACATCATTCATTATTCGCGACAATAAATTTTAAAACATGGATGCAACAGATCAAAAAAAGCTGCTTGACCAGGGCTTTGTAATCATCAGGGAAGATGCGGCAGGCTTACGCATAAAGGCTAAGACAAAATCTCGATGTGAGTGGCATACGCTGCAAAGAGGCTTTAAATCCTATTCAGAAATGCGCCGTGTAATGGATGCTCTTTTAGACGGCCCACTCACTGTTGAGGATTGAACAGAAAGCAGCAGTGAGTGACACAACCACTGCTGCCACCTGCACCACAGCACACACACAAAATATTCATTCAATAAAACCATAGAACATGACACTCACTTCAGAAGCAAGAACTAAGATACTCAGCGTTCTGCTTGCCAACCGCTCAAACTTCGAAGGCAGCGACAGCAAATATGCTGCTTCTTTCAACATCAATAAGTCTGTGTTTGCACGCATGAAAAGCGGCGAAACGGAACGGCTGATGAACGACACGAACTGGATAAGCATTGCACGCCGGATGGGTGTGCAGCTGGGCAACGAACCTGACTGGCTTACTGCCGACACTGCCGTTTACCTGTACATAACAGAGCAATTACAACTGTGCCAGATGGAAAGCCTCACCAGCATTTATTGTGATGTGGCTGGCATTGGCAAGAGCTACACGGCCAAGCAGTATGTAAAGCGCAGCAAGAACGCCGTGTATGTCGATTGCAGCCAGGTAAAGAGCAAGCAGAAGCTTATCCGCTTCATTTCTCATGCCTTTGGGCTTGACCACAACGGAAAGTACAGTGAAGTGTATGAGAACCTGGTTTACTACTTAAAAGTGATTCACAAACCGCTTATAATTCTCGACGAGGCCGGTGACCTTGACTATCCCGCATTTCTCGAACTGAAAGCTTTATGGAACGCTACAGAACACCATTGCGGCTGGTATATGATGGGCGCAGACGGGCTTCAGGCAAAGATTGATCGCGGCATTAGCTGCAAGAAGGTCGGCTTTACAGAGATATTCAATCGCTACGGCAGCAAGTACAACCGCATCACTCCGTTTGCATCGGATGATCGCCGCGAATTCATGCTCGAAATGGCCGCAACGATAATCGAAGTCAACAGCCCCAACGTAAGCAACAAGCAGCAACTGATAGTTAAGACCAACTATCACCTGCGCAATCTGTACAACGAAATTATTAAACACAAGCGGGCTTCCGCTGCCTAAAAAACACAAGACAACGCCATGTTACACACAACAATCAACATCAAACAACAGTACAGCTACAACACAAAGCAAGTGTTGTTCCTTACTGGCATGAACGAAGATCAATTCTTCGGGTTCATGACCGACACCGCCTATGCCTGGTTAGAACATTACTGGGCAAACGTAATCGACATTAAAGCACTTATTGAGTGCAGCGAATTCCTCGCCTGGTGGAAGCTGCAATGGTACGAACGCGACGACCGAGAGTATGTAAAGAAGCTGTACCACGAATGGCCAGCGCTGCGGAACTACTTCTACCGCGTATGCCACCAGACGGTATTCAACGACCGCTTTCCGATGACACAATTCCTTTTCGCCGACTTCCGTGAGCGGCGCAAAGACTTTGAACTGGCAATTGCAAAACAGAAGATACACGCATGACACTTAAGCTTTCAGCAGACGAATTCAATGCGCTTTACGGCATGTTAAAAGATACCGTTGAGCAGTGGCCTGACGCCGCAAACTTTAAAGTAAAACTCCAGGGCATGCTTATAGTAGAAGTGTACCTGAAGTTTTACAGCCAGGCCGCTATTGCGAAGAGTAAATACACCGTAACGCTTAAGCCATACGAAGCGGTGAACTGGTTTAACGTGTTTTCGACCCACCACTTTGAAGTAACCAGTTACCAGGGTAACCTTTTAAACAAGATCAATAACGCTATTCACCAACAATTCATTTAATCATGTGCATACAATTATCGCTCATTATGCTGCTTGTGGTTGCCGCTGCCTTTGCAGCAGCACACTACGCCGCAGTATTTGCAGCACGCAAAATAGATAGCCGCAAAAGGCAGCGCTATCCATCGGCCACACGTCAATCACTTTCTAATTATAAAAACAAAACAAAATGATCAAGTTCAACGAACAAAAGCGAACTGACAAGTTATGGGTAGACGAGGCAGGGAACAAGGTTCCTGTTTCCAACATTACCCCCCTTGAAAAGAAGCTCGAAAAAATGACCGCAAGTATTGCCATGAAAGCCGGTCGTATTAATGAAATGCTGATTGCATTTAAACGCTATGTGAATGATGCAACAGAACAGGCATTTGATGAATACATTAAACAGTACGAAGGCAAGCGCAAAGCCTTTAAAGGGAATTTCACCTTCTTCAATTTTGAAAGAACCGTGAAGGTTTGCATTAACACAAGCTGCCCCATAAAGTTTGATGAGGCGATTCTTGCGCTGGCTAAAAATGAATTCGACGACCTGTTATCTGACAGCATCAGCTCATCAAATGAGTTTGTTCGGGAAATGGTAATGGATGCTTTTGAAAGCAGTGGCGGCAACCTCGACACAAAGAAGGTACTTGGCCTGCGCAGGTATGCTGATCGTATTTCTGATTCCCGTTTTACGAAGGCGATGGAGCTTATTGATAAAGCCATCCGCAGGCCCAGCAGTAAAAAGTATTTCCGCGTGTGGGTTAAGAACAGCAATAACGAATGGCAATTGATCAATCTTGACTTTGCTGCTATCAAAGAGTTTTAGGGTTTTAATGGTGTTTCTCATGAACCCTGGTGTTTCCACATCGGGGGCTTTTAAACCTTCTTTCTTAAACTTCAACAACATTCAAATGAAAAAGCAAAAGGTTATTATTAAAGTTATGCTGTGGCTGGAATTTATTTCTGCTGCACTCATCCTGGCAAAAGTGTTCGGCATTATATCGTGGATGTGGCTGCTTGTGCTTGCGCCCCTCTTTGCCTTTATTATCCTGGGCACAATTATACTGGCCGTTCACGTCTATTTCCTTAACCGTTACCACGACGAAAACTAATTCCCCAACCAAAAAACAACAATACAATGGCACACTTTCACCCTTTCGCCGCAAATGAAGACGGCTTGTTTAATACCGTCACCGGTGGCATAGTAAATATTCACTTTCCAACGCATGACAGTATGCAGATAACGGACATTGCCGCTGCCCTTAGTAAGATATGCCGCTTCGGTGGACAGATCACTGAGTTCTACAGCGTTGCCCAGCACAGCGTATATGTATGCGCCCTGGCTCCCTCTTTTTGCAAACTGGAAGCATTGCTGCACGATGCGCCGGAGGCTTATATCGGCGATGTTATTAGCCCGTTGAAACATATTTTAAAACTCGTTTATAAGCCAATCGAAGAACGCTTTGAACAGGCTATTGAAAGGCGCTTCGGCCTCTCAACCGAGTACAAAGACTTTATCAAAAGGGCCGACATGTTTGCCTTGCAGGTTGAGCACAGGGCACTACAACAGGGCGATCGTGAAGCGCTGCTGAAAGAACTGCGTGTTAACCGATTACCGGAATATATATGGCCTCCGCATGTTGCCGAACAGCTATTCATTGAAACCTTCTGCAAGTACAGCGGCCTTAACCAATCACTTCATCTTTAAAACCCTGTTATGGCATCAAATGACAAGAAAGCTATGGACGCGCTCCTGGGTGATAACCTGGAACAGCGCCTTAAGCCCGACGCACCGAAAGTAAAGAAGGAGCAATGGCGGGAGAACTGGGTAAACAAACTGCCCAAAATGACCATCAGCAACGATAAGCTTGCAAGGAAACAGCGTCAGTTTATCGACCCAACAATGGGTAAAAAGCCCGTTCGTATCGATGCTAAAACGGTCATTTACGTACCCGAAAACATGAGCGAAAAGGACATTCAGCACAAGGTTTGGGAGATGCAGAACCGCTTATCCCGAAAAAAATAAAACAACATTATGGCACGCGCATTAAATGCAAATGAATTTTTAAACAAGCAGTTCCAGGTGTTGCCGTTTACCGGCTCCTGGTTAAGCACCTTCGGCGAACCGGAGAACAATTTTTCAATGATCATTTACGGCAAGAGCGGACAAGGCAAAACAGAACTGTGCATCATGTTCGCGAAATACCTCACCCGCTTTGGCCGCGTACTTTACAACAGCTTTGAACAGGGTTACAGCAAGAGCCTACAGGACGCAATAAGAAGGCAAGGTCTTGACGAGGTAAGCGCCCATATACTCTTTACCCACAAGGAGCGTTACGACGCAATGGTGAGCCGTCTGAAGAAGAAGAAAAGCCCCCGCATTGTGTTTATCGATTCCGTTCAATACATAAAGCTGGCATACGAGCAATGGCAGGAGCTGCGGAACCTGTTCCCCAAAAAAATGTTCATCATGATCGCGCATGCGGAAGGTGATGAGCCAAAGGGTGGCCCAGCGAAAGCCATTGAATTCGACGTGGATATAAAGGTGCTGGTGAAAGGCTACCAGGCGCACCCGAAAAGCCGCTTCGGCGGCAATGAACCGTACACCATTTGGGAGGAAGGATTTCACCGCTGGCTGCTGCGGCAGAACAAAGGCAAGCACCACGCCACGCCAACAGCACAGCCACAATTGTTCCCCGTTGAAGAAAACAAAAAGGAGGCGGTATGACAGCTGAATTAGATTTTGAAATAAGACTTAATCACTTCTTCCATTACAAACTGATTAAAGTAAAGGGAGAGTTTATAACACTGGAAGGATACGAGGACTTCAGGTTTTTTGCTCATCATGTTTACGATGTTGACACGTTACAGCCTATTTCCGATACCTGGTGCATCAGCGAACTTACAACGGGTGCTTCAATAGCTGTAGCGGACAGTGTGCCGGATTGTATAAGTATCGGTTTGTGCAATCTGAATAAAGTAGGCGCAGCAGGTTTCAGAGTAAAGCTCCAAAAGCAACTTCAATTAACATCACCACTAAATCAACATCACTCATGCAAGAAGGCCCAACAGTAATTACCAAACCAGCATCGATAAGGAATGAATGCATCGGTTGCACGCACTTAAAAAAAGAACCTGGCACGCGAGGCAGGTTTGAAGTAACAGATACTTACTTGTGTGTTCATCCTGCCACGAAAGAGTATTCAAGCTCCATCTTCGGGCGTGGCCGTTGCATTGAGTACATGGCCAAACAAACGCCTGCAACGCCGTCCTGGTGTCCGGTGATAGCAAACCAATATTCCCACATTAAACAGCATTAGCATGAACCAAATAACGGAGATCGGTATTCCCCGAACGGTCGGGGAAATAAGAAAGATGATCGAACAATACCCCGACGATATGCCGCTAAACTTCCTCAACCAGCCAGCCCAGGCATTGTACTACAGCGAAAGCGAAACACTTAAATTCGTGTGTTTCCAGGAGAGTGTTGCAGAACATCAAATGCTCGTTCAAAAGACCTGGCTTGCAGGCATTATGCAAACAGGCTACGATATGCGGGAAGCGCAGAAAGATTACTTCTTGCAGCCGACTAACAACCGGCTAAAAGCAGCAAAACACCGCGAAAGTGGCTTTGATGAAATACTCAACAAGGCACTCAGGAACGGGTATATAAGGCCGAGAGAGAAATTGACAACACTACAACAGGAGATGTTTAAATTATGAACCTAATAATCACCAAACACGCCTACGAAAGGGGAAAAGAAAGAATGGGTCTTGCAGCCGGTGCTTTCAAGAAGATCGCCGCCCAGGCATACTGCTACGGTGTGGGCATGGAAGAAACAAAGGGCGCTCTGAATAAACACTTGCAGGAGCTTGCGACGCAAAAGCCAGACACTTACCCCGCGATATACAGCGAACATGTATTTGTATTTTCCAGCAACCGGCTTATCACAGTGTTCCGTGTAAAGCCTAATTACTTAAAGCTTATCAAAAAAAGAAAAGAGTCATGATACACTATTTCCAACTTGGTGCTACTGCATTTACTGCTGTTGACGATAGCGGCATGTTCATTACCAGCAGGGAATTCATGTACGAAAGAACGATTGCTTCAGGCACTAACAAATACCACTTAGAAATTTGCGAAAGACATTGCCGCCCATGCACAAGAGAAGAATTTAAAGCGCACCTTGAAGAAACAGTGCGTGCTACTAACATCACTAAAAACTTTTTACATGAGCCAAACGAAAGTGCCATCGCGGCCTTACACAGATGATGATTTTCAGTTCGTGCGTGACCATTACAAGGATTATTCCTTTGATGAATTTAAAGGTCTGCTTAACCGCAACGGCCACCAGGTGGGCCACATAATAGATGTGATTATTCGGGAGCGCATTAAAGCTGCGCAAGCGGAAGCACCTCAAGAAGAAATAAAAGACGAACGGCCACCAGCTGAAAACAGCAACACAGGTTACCTGGCACTGCAAAAGAAATACGGGTAACGGAAGCATTGGCGCACGTTTTAATTGCGCCAATGCATTGTTACAACTCCAAAAAATTACTCATGCGAAAATTTATTATCACATCACCATCGTTTACCGGCTCCGCAGAGATCGTATTTAATACAGCCGGAGTATTGTCGGTAATTGATATTTCACAAACGAACATGACCGGCTACCTGGTTGATCAGTTCAAACATGTTGTACCTGCGCAGGTCGATCTGCTTGAAAGCGCCTTTAAAAAATCAAAGGCCACTATTGTGGAAGCAGACTACGAAGTGAACTTTGAAATGTTCTGGGAAAAGTACAACAAGAAGATAAACAAGAAGCGCTGCTTACCTATATGGGATAAGTTAAGCAAGCCAAAAAAGCTGGCCGCGCTCATGGGCATTGTTAAGTATGACCGTTTCCTGGCATACAAGGGCAACCGCGAAAAGCTTGACCCTGAAAACTACCTGCGTAATGAGGCGTGGGAAAATGAATGGAGATAACAACATGATGATAAATATACAGCAGAACAGAATACTGCACAGCCTGCTGCACAAGGCGGGAATGATGGCTAACAAGCCTGACCTGGTGAACGGCTTTACCGATGGCCGCACAGAGCACAGCAGTGAGATGCTGGCCACCGAAGCACAGGAGATGATCAATTACCTGTCTGCTACAGTTACCAATGATGAATACAAGGCTGCTAACCACATGCGCCGGAAGATACTGGCCATTTGTCATAAACTGCGTTGGGAGCACGACACCGGCGCTATAAATATGGAGAGTGTAAATAAATTCTGCATCTCCCGAAGTTACCTGAAAAAGCCCTTGAACGACTACAGCAACAAGGAGCTTCCAAAGCTGGTTAGCCAGTTTCAACAAGTTTATAACAGCCTGCTTAAAAAAGTTTAGTTTTCACAAAGCCGATCGTTAATATTGTAAACGAACAAACCCCATTTTGCAAATGAAAACAACGATCGATGAACTTCCGAACGATGTCATCGCCCAAACGCTGGACGATGTCTTGATTGATTATTCAATCGCCTGTGTGTTAGACATTCAAAGCCAACCACCGCAAGAAGCGGTTGAGAACATCCGAAAGCTGAAGCGCATCCGTGACAAGATGCGCGACAACGACCGGCCTGCCGCGTAAGTGCAGGAAAATCGTGTTCAGCATATATCCCTTGTGTAAGTTTATGAAATTCGAATTCGGCACACCCAATTATGATTTTTTATATGAATTGTTGAATAATCCAACAATTGAAAATCTCTTTAATGGGTATGGCAATTCAAAGGAAATAGTCAGTAAAATCGTAAACGAGAAAAGCGAAGTAATTCCTTTTTATAAATTTTGTTTTGCAGTGACAGGAAATTACCCAAAACAGGCAGAAGCATTAGAGCAATATTTTAACGCTGCACTTAGGCTTGCAAGAACTGCTTCAAATTTCAAAAAAGCTTTAACTACAAAAAAACTTTATCCAAACATCAAATACCAAGCATCGTTTTCTGCCAATCCAAGCGAAAGTCATAAGAAGTATTACGGTATTGTCAGGCCGATAGAAGACGCCTTTTGGGATATGCATATACCCCCCAATGATTTTGGATGTGAATGTAGGTGGGCAGTATCGGAGGAGCCTGTTACACTTATTCCCGATAATCTTCCATTACCAAATGAACATTTCAGATTTAATCCTGGAAAACCGGAAACCTTCAAAAATGTTTTGTAATAAATAATTTCATTACTTTTGAATTGCCAAACGTTCAATATATGACAATTCAAATTCAATTTATCAACGGTCTTTTGCTCCGGGAAAGGGTAACCAACCCCTTGACATCTTCACTTAACTGTGTTGAACGTTTGGCACCCGGAGTAAAAGACCTTAATATTTTAGAACATGCCAAACGTTCAACACGCAGAGCTACTTCCTATCGTAGTTCAAGACAACACTGCTTTAGTTGATGCCAGATTACTACATCAACGACTAAAGGTCGGAACCATCTTTGTTAATTGGATTAAAAGACGAATTGAAGATTATCACTTCAAACAAGGGGAGGATTATTTTCCAACTTTGGAAAAATCTAAGACCAAGCCAGTAACAGTATTTCTACTTACTCTCGACATGGCTAAAGAGCTTGCCATGTTAGAGCGTAACGAAGTTGGCAGGCAGGTGCGTCGCTACTTTATAGCCAAAGAAAAGGAGTTACGGGGTATTAACCTGCCCCAACTGCCAAAGGTAAACACCCTTTTTACGGGTATAAAGCCGCATAAAATAAACAACAGGAGGCTTTTTCCCTACAAAGAAATGCTTAACCGCATAGGATACAGCACCAAGAGCAGCACCAGCGACCGGCGCAGCCGCTACCCCGGCCACTTTGTTGAGATTGGTAACCTGCTATACATTACCGAGGAGTTTACGCTTCATCTTTACCATCAAAAACAGGTTGTTGCTAACCGGGTTGTAATAAAAAGCATGCAACCGGTATTAGCGTTGAACTTTGGAGAAGGAGGTAGCATATGATAGACATTACAGAACTCACCAGCGAAATACCTGCCGGTGAAGTTGCCGTTGCTCTTGACCAGGTTGAATCTGAATATGCCCGGTTTGCCTTTATTAACAGCGATGATATACCACCTAATATGGTTACGCACTTGTACGTGATACGCAGGTTGCGAAACCTGTTTTTAAAAATGCAAGAGGTACCTATATTAAACGTTGAGTAAAATAAAAAGGGAAATGAGCGCCCTGCCATCGCAGTAATGCGGTGGCTTTTTTTGTTTATTTCAAACAGTCATTTATATTCGTTGCTTCTCCACTACAATATGCCAAGAGACGCAGCAATCTTACAAAGACGCAACATCTTTATTTTACAGCGCTTCAGGTATCACTGCAAGCGAAACCCTAAATGGCGCACCGATGCTATTCTCGAAATGGTTGCAGAGGAGTTTTTTTTGTCGATAGTAACTGTTACCAAGATCATAAGGCAGGATGACCAAACCGTTCCAGACCCACGAACGATAAGCAGGCAAAAAGCACAAGTGTGCGACGCAACAGCAGCCTGATAATTGCACACAAGCCGGGCAAATAAACACCCACAAACTACCCCAGATAAGCCGGATAAAATTACCCTTTTGCACCCTATGTACGGTCGTAAAAGTCGCATTGAAACGTGAGGATACTGTACACATGCGGCCCGTCATACTGCATAGTAGTGCTGCCTGTTTCAATCATTTGCTGCGTTAACAGCAGGTCTTCCATATCGCGTAAAACATAGCCCTGTAGCAGGTCTGCAACCTGTTTCTTTAAGGCTTCATGTGCAGCCAGGGCGCTGTCCTGCATACTGGTGGCATCGTCTTTAAACGGGCAGTTGTTGATGATATGTACTTTAAACTGGGCTTTTAATACGGTTTTGATGCGCCGGAAATAATCAACCTGCATGTTCTTTGGCATCTCGATGTACACCGCTGGAACCTTGTAGCTGGTTTGATCGGCCTTCTTAAGATATTGGCCGATGAAGTAAAATACAGGTGCAGCGTTGCCGATGCGTGCCTTTATGCCTTTGTAGTGCTGATAGGTGTTCATGTTACCCGTTTAAAATATTAGTTAAGTCTCTTACGATTTTGTTTGTAATGTTCTCATTCAACTGTTCACTTTCGCCGATGTATTGGCGCTTTGGCATCTTTATTTCTTTTGCCAGGGCCATGCCTTTGTATTGCTCCATCAGCGCCTTATCACCGGCTTCCTTCGCATTAAAATACATTGCCCAGAATTGCTTTTTCATTTTTGGCGTAACGGTAATTATACCGCCTTCGTTGTGTATTTCTGCATAAGGCTTATCGCTGTATATGGTAATGGTGCCGCCTTCAATTTTATAATCAATGCTCTCGCTCAGTTCCCCGCTTTTGCCTAATATCTTCTGCCCGTTGGTGCTGCCGGTTCGTATGGTTTTGCGTGCCGCCCACTTATTGCCGTCGAAGCCTTCGTTCTCAAAGTTTTGTTTAAAGTGCTTCACCGCTTCAACACCAATAACAACAGGCACATCTTTTTCAAAATATTCAATTGCGGCTTCAAGCTTCGCGTTAAGTTCATCCAGCCCGTGAATATTTTCATTGTCCATTTAAAAACATTATATCTTTGTGAAAGAAATGAAAGCCTTATCATAAACTTAGTAGCGGCACGCCACATCGGAAACAGAGCCGCCACCAACAATAGCCCCTGATTTATCAGGGGTTATTTTTTTGCCCGGCCTTTATAAAATTCCTGCCACTGATTCCAGGTAAACTTCTGCCACGCTCCGTTTAGCTTCAGGTGAAGTTCAAAGTCTTTATAAGCCTCGTAACTAAGCTTTTGATTGATCATATTATACACAGCATCGTCTTTGGCATAACCTTCGGGAATAATCAAAACAGCGCCGTCACATTGCTGGTGTGCCGACTTTATTGCATTCTGTATTGTTGATGTTCCCGGCTTATCGTTTGAAAAGTTTTTCAGGTCAAACAACTTGCTGTCAATTCTGTAATCCGGGTTCTTGTTGCCTTTTGCGTCGGGCAAAAACTGCTGTCTCAAATCTTTGTCGTACAGGTCTGGAAGTATCTGTATTTTCTTTGGCCCGTCTTTAAGGTTCGCCAATTCCCGCGCATATTTGGCGCATGTGTCAAAGTCGCTGTTATTGTATGCAGCCGGGTGTACTTCAACTTCATTGCCGGTCTTGCTTTTATAAAAAGGCTGGTATGGCGTGCTTTTTAAAATGTCTTTGTCAACATACTTCTCTGCATCTCTTATCAGCGCAGGTTGTTGCTTTGCTGGCACGCTCTTAATGTAGTCGCTGTTATTTATATCAAAGACCTGCCCCGTCTTGCCGCTGTTAAATGCAAACTCTGCCGGTACGGGTGGCAGGTTGCCGGGTATATCTGTTGCGCCTTCGTCGGTAGGTTCAACGCTGCATTGGCATCGCCAGCGGTTGGGCGGGTAGTGTGCATTCCAGAAGGCATCATCAATCGGGCGAATGATGCCCACATAAGCAAGGTGATCTTTATCCGGCTTCGCCGCTTTTGTGCGGATGTACTTCAGGTTCGGATACAGTTTTTTACTTGCCTGGTACTTTTGCCAGTTAGCTGCCATTCGGCTGCTGCGAACTGCGGTATCGTATTCTGCATCCAGTTTATTGCCGCGATAGTTTGCATCTACTTTCAGGGCTTCGCGTTTGAATGCTTCCCGGCTGCGAAGGTTGCCATCCTGATCTTTCAACAATGCCGCCATATCCTTTACCGATGCATGGCTTTTGAACATGGCAAAGGTGGCAGTGTTTGTTTGCAGTTGTTTCAGAAACTCATAATTAGGCGTACCAAACTCCACCTTTACAATAGGTTTGCCATACCCTTCTTCCACTGCTTTCTTTAATGGCTCGTAGTGGGTAACGAACAGGTTGTTTCCAGTAGCATCGTCAACTTTCCCGTCGCTAAACAGTTGGCTGATGACTTTACCCACAACGCCGTCTATATTCAGTTCTTTGCCCAACTGAATACGCTGCCGGTCGCTCAACGTATAAGTATTATCGCAGAACTCGCACATTATTTGCCTCCCTTTTTAGGTGGCTTCGGTGCTGGCCCCCCTTCAGGGGATGGGGGCGTATCTGCCGGTTTTGGGTCTGTAGCCAGTGGCATGCCTGTTATCCTTCTTTCCCTGTTACGGCGCAATAGCGGGTAATCGAAAGTGTGATCAATGGGGAAGCCCTTTGCTTTCAGGTAAGGGATAACCACGTCGTTCATATTGTTCACGATCATTTGCAGGCGTGCATTGGTAAAGTCGTCCATTGTTCTTTCCTGAACCTGGCTGCTGCCAACAAAAGCCTTTTGATCGGTGGTGGCCGTGTTACCATTGATGATCTTGCTCACTTCCTCATTACACAACTTCACATTGTCCAGGTAAACGTCATGCATGCGGTCGCTCTTGCGTTCCAATAAAGTAGGCACATCTTCTTTTTGCACGATCATGTAACCGTCGCTTGCCATGTTGGCGGCGCGGTTTTCATAGTCGTCCAGTTCCTTGTCGTCGGTGGTGTCCGCTGCAAGTACGAGTATTGGCATGCCTACCTTTTCACTGGCACGGCTCCAATCGCTGCGAGCGTAATACTTCCACAGAATATTATAAGCGCATTCGAGCAGGCTTCCCAGGTTGTCGGTAGTGCCGAACTGCAACAGGTCGAGTTCGTTCATTAAATCGCCGTATTCGATATATGGCCCATTGATCGTTGCTTCAAGTAATATCCACTGTTTGTCAATGCTCACATATTCGCCGGGTATCTTATTGATCCTGCCAACGGTTACTTCCTGCGGGTTAATGTCGTTTAGTTCAATAAGCCGGTAACCTTCCCATTCCTGGTCAACAATGTGTTCAATAAGTTTATTAAACCAGGTCTTGTTAAATAGTTCGGTTGCTTTAAGATCGGGCTGGCTGTTTTTATACAATACCCACGGTTCGCTTGCCACTTTAATACGTGCTGTTTGTATCTGGCTTTTCAAATGGCCGTCGCGCATGATGTAATAAAAGATCATGAACAGGCGGTTGCGGTCGGGGTAGTCGATCTGCTGCGACATATCAATAGCCAGCTTAATATCTTTTATCTCCCAGCTTATGTCGCGCCTCACCTGTTTACGTATAACAGTGGTGGCTTTTTTTCTTTTGCCGTTGTCGTTTGTTGTGGCGGTCTTATTTACCTGCCGCTTGCTTAACTGGATGGAATACCCGAATATTTTCATAGAATCGAAATTTGACCGTTTAAATGCGTTTAAATGAACGTTTTTGTCGCCGCCTTATATCCGGTGGCTTCTTTTTGCGGCACTTCCTATGCGGCGAAGGCCCTGCCCGTCCTCATTCACCGTTTCGTTTTCGCCTGTTCCTTCGTTCTCCGGTGTACCGTCGTTGACGGTAACAGCCGGAAGCTGCAAGGCAAGCTTTCCATTTGCGCACCGTTCCAGAGCATCCATTGTGTCGTTATAGTTCTTTATCACTTTGTCAGGAACGCTTTCGTCAGGAATGCGCTGGTATATTTCATAGGTGGCAATGCTCAACGCCCAGGATAAAATAAAGTAGTTGCGCTCCGTGGTTGCCTTTGCCAGTTCGCCGGACAGATCGTACAGCACACCGGCGAAAGTGCTTATTGTATTTTCGGCGATCTGGCTAACGGTTGCCAATATATCATCACCGTTATTTTCGCCTTCGGTAATAACAATGTTCAGCAGGTCTGTGGCAATGCGATTTTTATAGTCAGCTTTTGTTACGTACATCGCTTTTTAATTTGTAGTGAATAATGCAAGCGCCATCACTTCGCGAAAGTTGAGGCCCTTTTTAAAGTAACCCTGGTTATACAATTCCTTCATGCGCTGCTTGGTAACCACTGCATATTTGCCCTGCCAAAGAATTACCATGTGCTTCAGGCCGGTGTGGTTTTTCAGTTTTATCGCATGTTTAACTGCAATGCGAAAGTTCATTTGTTGCAGCCAGTGTTTAAACCAGGCTCTTAAAATTGAAATCATATAGGGTGTGTTTGTGTACTGCTGTTCTTTAACCGGCTTCCGTTGCGTCGCACTCTTGTACGTTCGGTTACATTCTCCGCTTGTCATTCTTTTTGTACTTGCCGCTTCGTGCCTTGTTGCGCAAGCGCTTTCCGTATTTGTCTATATACCAAATGCCGCCTTCCAATGCGTCTGGCCCATCATCATTTATTTTAGAGCCATCACCAAAGCCAAGTAATTGTTTTCGCAACAGCTTCATGCCAGGGCTTTCTTTCTCCTGGCTATTAAAGCGGATGAACCCACGTTTAAACAGCGTTGCCAGCGTACTTATACGTTCAAACTTTTCGGGCTTGTCGCGGTAGTCAAAGAAAATGCGCAACGGCCTGCCCTGTTCTTCTTCCACTCGTTCCAGTTCTTTTTTGTGTACGTCTTCCTGTATAAAGTTTGCTTCCATCGCATGCTTTACCGTGTTTTTTTCTCCCACCCATTCATCCACTTCAAAGGCATATTCCCACATGTCTTTGCTGTCGGTACGTTCGCCCCAGGCTTTTAATACATCGTAGTAAACACCAGTTTTGCCAAGCAGAATCCAAAATTTGTAGTCGCTTGTTTTTTTCGCTGTATAAGAAGGGTCGAGATAGTTAACCAGCACGCCATCGTACTTATTTAATTCAAGCGGTTCTATATAAGTAAACCATTCGGATTTAAATGTGGTGCCTTCTTCAAAAGGCGTGTTCATGCGCTCACGGATGTAGGCAGCTCCTTCGCTTTCCCGCAATGTTTTGCAATCTTCATCGGTGAAGTTCTCCGGCCAGTTGCTATGCCCGTATTCATCTTCCATATGCACTCTGCAAACATTGCTCTTTACATCTTCGTCTTCTTCAATCAGCGCCGTAACCGTGTTGTCATTAAACTTATTTTGCAGCACTATCAGCCACCATTTCTTTATCCAAAGTGCAGGCTTTAGTTCTTCCATCACCCAGCGCTTATCTTCCAGGGCAATATCATCGTTCTTTAATTGACGGCTATCGTTCAAGTCGTCAACCGCCCCATAGTTCGGGCGCTTCCACTTAAACTTGTAACCTCTTGGCGATTGCTTTTTGCCAAAGCCGTAAAACGGAACATCATCTTTCGTTTTAAACTGTCCCGCTTCCCAATTGCCCCAGCTCATTTGTTCACCAAAGTCGTTAATGATACGCTGGTTGCTTTCCAGGTTTGCCTGAATGTCCATCAGTTTTTGCGCGGCCATGTTCTCGTCGTGCGAGCCGATGATCATCCCGGTGAGTTCATCTTTAAACTTCAGGTATAGTGGAACGAATAAACTGCCGTGTGTGCTCTTGGCGAATTCGCGGCTCCACTGCCACAAATAAATATTGTTTGGGTTGTTGGCAACATAGGCGGGATATTGTTTGTGAAACCAGGCGAATGGCGCAAAGCAGTATTCAGGAAAGTAATAAGTACAGAAAGCTTCATAATCATTCAACAGGCCGTTGATTCTTTTTTTGCGGTCACCGGCTCCCTCGAATGGATTGATGCTCGTTGAACTTTTTATAACATCAACAAGTTCTTCAAAGTCGATAATGAGTTTCTTATCCGATGCTTTTATCATTGTTCAACTCCTGTGCTTTTCCTTTTAAGAATTCCAACATCAAAGGCCCGAACTGTTTTGCCATCTCGTTATCAGCTTTCATCATCCATTCCAATGTCTCACGCAATACGGAGTGATAAGCAGACAAATTGTATTTTCTGCGCAGCGCTGTAATGGCGTTGGTGATCTTGATGATCATGTCTGTTTCCGTAGAGTTTAACGGGCGCTTCTCTTTCTTGGCAACATTGTTTATCTCCATCAGTTGCTTGTAGTAGTCGCGCACCAGCTTTTCAATTGTTACCTGTTTGGCTATGCGGTCGAGTTCCCAATCGTTTTGATTTATCCATTTGCTTAACTGGGTCGCAGACACGCCGACAACTTTAGCGATCTCTTTTTGCGTAAGCTCTGTATTGCAATACAGGTCATACGCTTCGTTATATTCTTCTGTCTTTTTTGCGCCCATTGTTAAAGCATTATTTAACTACAAAACAACTGCACAGCGTAGCTGATTAAAAAAGTCACTTTCATGATGGGGGCAAAAATGTACCATGATGGGGGCGTATATGCACCATCATGAAATGCAGGTTTGCAAACGCTCTCCGTTGTTTACATTTTTGTGCTTCACAAGGCAGAAAACGAAACACGATTTCAATGGCATTTAAAAAGACTTTTGTTCTAAGCAGCGAGGCAGTTAACAGCTACGGGTTCGTGGTTAAAACCGCTGGCATTCGCCTTGATAATGCAAGGAATAATTGTCCTGCTTTTTATGATCACAAAACATGGGAAGTTCCTTTGGGCCACTGGGAGAATCTTCGCGTTGAGAACAGCAAGCTGCTTGGCGATCTTATTATCAATGGTGACAATGACCGCGAAAAGCAGTATATCAACAAGATTGAGAACGGTGATATAAAAGGCGCTTCAATTGGTGCCGACCCTATCACATGGACAGAAGATGCTGCAATGCTTACCCAGGGCCAGACAAGGCCAACACTTAGCGAGTGCGATCTTTTTGAAGCATCTATTACTCCGCTTCCCGGCAATGTAAATGCGCTTGCCCTTCGCCACAACGAAAGCCTGGTTACGTTAACCGCCAACAATCAGAACGACATCATTCCAAATTTTAAAACTCCTGACATGAAAGCAATTGCTTTAAAGCTTGGCCTGGCTGAAACGGCTACGGAAAATGAAATTCTTGCCGCTATTGGCAAGGTGATGCTTAAGGCATCCAATGCAGATTCATTGCAAAAGATCGCTGAAGCTGCTGCTACTGAACTTGCCAGTGAAGATGATAAAGCGATGTTTATTGAACTCGCAAAGAGCAACCCTGAAATGGCAAGTAAGTTTCTTGCATCTAAAAAACCTGTTGCTGCGAAAGAAGCAACAGAAGAAGATGAAGCAACCACAACAGCCGATGCGCCTGAAAAGCCTGTTACCCTGAAAAAAGAAACATCGATTGCTTCTTTGATTAAACAGGGCGGTAAAAAAACAGAAGCTGCTGAAGATGGCAAAGACAGTTACGATTATTTGCAAAAGCATAATCCCGTAGAGCTTGCCAGGATTCACAAAGAAGACCCTGAAAAATATACGAAACTTGCGAAGGATTATGGAACCGGAGTGCGATACACCGGCAAGTAAACCCCCGTCCCCTGAAGGGGAGTAAAAAACAATATCCTATTTTAAAAGACCTCTTAAGTCGATATCTATGAAAACACGAAAATTTTTAACAGCCGTTGCAACCAACATCTTGTTTGCTGTTTTACTCGCCGCACTTACCGGCATTAATGTATTGGCCTGCGGAATAGCAGTGCTTGCCGTTGGCGGGCTGATGGCCGAAGCCAGGGCTTATTTTAACGGAGGCCTTTCTGTTGGCCTTGCGCAGGAAGTTTGGATACCTCTTGTAAAAGATGCGTTCTATCCTGATAACAGCTTCCTGAATGCTGCCAGCGATATGAGTTCACTCGTTAATAATGATGTGATCAACTTCGCAGAAGCCGGTGCAGACCCTGCGGTGTTGAAGAATAACACCACTTACCCGATCAGCGCGACTGTTGCATCAGATACGCCGTTAAGCGTTACGCTTGATTACTACGACACAGAAAGCACTATCGTGCGCAACGCGATTGCGGTTGAGCTTGTTTATGATCAGCGTTTGCTTTATGCGAACAAACACAAAAAAGCGCTGTTCAAAAAGATCGGTATGGATGCAGCCTATGCATACGCACCTACCGTTAACGACAGCACAAAGAACAACACCGTTCTTGCGTTGGGTGACACTGATAGTCTTATTGACGCAGTGATCGACATGCAGAAAGCATACAACAGCTTTGATGATGACGGCAGCAACCGTAACCTGGTTCTTTGCCCTGCACACATGGCAGCTATTGCCAAAGAAGATAAAGTTCTTTATAAGGCGATCATGGCCGAGCCAGGCAGTGTGTTCTATAGCTTTAAAGTTTGGACATACTCACAACTTCCGATCTATATTACTTCAAGCGGTGCGAAAGCTGCGCAGGGTACTGCTTACAGCTCCGGCACGCATAAGCTTGCATCTATCACCTTCCTGGGCGATGAAGTGATGAAGGCAATAGGAACGGTTGAATTGTTCAGCAAGCTGAAAGACCCGGATATCAAAGGTGACTCTTTCAACTTCCAGATGAGAGCGCTGGTGAGTGTGTTGCGCGATAAGTATCGTGGTGCGATCTTAAGACACTAAAATAATGGGGTGTATGTGACATGGCGGGCTTGCGTAGCCCTGTAAGCTGCGCAGCCATTGCCCCATACTTCCATAACAGCTAAAACAATGACCGCAAGAATGGAACACGGAAACTACGGCAACGGATTAGTCCTCGGCTCCTGGTTGCTCAACGCAATGTATGCCCTGGACAAAGGAACAGTCAGCTTTATCCTTTCGACAATCTGTAGCGTGCTCGCGATTATCCATTACGTGATCAAATTTAAACAGGCCAAAAGCAAACAAGATGTGGGAGAAGATAAATAGAATGAGCGTACAGGCAGTTGTTGCGGTGATCGCAATTATTGCAAGTTTCGGGCTTGTGTTTGCCCTGTTGTTCAAGACTGTGCCCGATGGAAACAAAGACCTGTTTAATGCCATGATTGGTTATGTAGTCGGCAGCACCGTTACGGCGATTGTTGGCTGGTTATACACGACATCGAAACAAAAGCCGAACTGATGAACTGGGGCGTAATTGCATACGGAGTGGTGTTGTTCTCGCTTTTACTCTTAATCATAAAAAAAGCCTATACAAATGGCCGCAAAAAATAAAAACCACCAGAAAGCGAAGCCTGCAAAGGCTGATGTACAGGGAGAGCCAGCAGCTTCAACCGCTGCTGCGCCTCTCCCTGATGTTGCGGGTGTTGATGCACCCGCACCCGATAATGTTGCGGATGCGCCTGCTCCCGAAGTAGGCGCTGATGCACCGGCTCCTGATGCTGGCACAGATGCACCTGGCTCTGATGATGGCGCTGATGCACCTGCCCCTGATGCTGATGAAGTTTACGTGAGTGAGTTAATGGAGAGTTACCGGAAGGCTTATCCGGGTGAGCAGCTGTTCCTGATGACCAGCGATAAGCAGGTATTCCTGAAGGGCAACAAGAGCGACGCTAACGCCCACCAGGAATGGCTGAATAAACAGTCAGGTGTGGCTGACAAGCTGCGCAGTTTTGAACTGCCTGCATAAGCTGAAACAAAATTAAAGACCGATCAATTTTTTTTATATGGGATTACCTAATGTTAATATTACCCGCAGCAATAACAACCTGGGGAGAACAGTGAATACTACTGACAATGTGTTTGCAATGTTGTTGAGTGGAGCTGCTGTTGCGTCGAAGATCGCACTCGGCGAAGCAAAGCTTTTTACCAGCATCGATGATCTTACCACGTACGGCATTACGAGCAGCAACAACGCGCTTGCATTTGCAGAGATAACAGCATTCTATTCGCTTGCTGCTGCCGGTACAAAGTTGTGGGTTATGCTCTATGCGAACACGAGCCTGCTTGCTACAGTGTGCGACAAAGACAGCGGTGCTATACGCACGCTTGTTGATAGCACATCGGGCGAACTGGACGGCGTGTTTGTAAATAAAGTATTGCCGGGCGGTTATACCATTAGCCTTACTGAAGGCCTTGACGATGATGTGTGGAATGCTGTAACAAAGTTGCAGGCATTGTGTGAAGACTTCGGTTCCCGTAACCTTCCATTTTTTGCGGTGGTTCCTGGCTTCGGCTTTTTGAAAGCAAATGCCGGCACGATGCGCGATTTGAATACGATGACTAAAAACCAGGTTGCTATTAACCTGGGCTCGGATGTTGTTGGCGGTAAGCCTGCAATTGGTGCGCTGGCCGGTTGGCTTGCGGATAACGAGTATTACCACAATGCCGGTCGTGTAGCGAGTGGCAGCGTGCTGGACGCGGCTTACTTCATGGATGGAACAGCAGCCGACAGTAAAGACATCGTGAACAACCTCGGCACACTGCATGACCGCCGTTATATCTTCTTCAGGAAGTTCAACGGAAAGAGCGGGTTTTACTTTAATGACGACCCGACAGCTTGCAGCGTTACGGATGACTTTAGTTCAATCTCGTGGAACCGCGTTGCCAACAAAGCACAGAAGCTTGCATATAGCGTGCTTGTTGAAAAGTTGAACGGTGATGTTGATACCGACCCGATAAGTGGTGGCATTGCCCGCAGCCTGGTAAGTGATTGGGAAGGTGACGTGGAAGCTGCCATTAATAACGCTATGACCAAGAAGGGTGCTATCAGCGCGGTGAAGTGTATAATTGACCCTGACCAGGTGAACCTTACTACTGACAGCATGGACGCGACCATACAGATCGTGCGTAAAGGCCAGGCGAAGACTATTAATGTAGCGATTGGTTACGTGCCGACCATTGGTTAGGCGTACAAGAGTGCGACGCAACAAAGAAGCCAGGCGCACTGAAGCCTGGTACAAATTATAACAACAAACAGTGGAGCGGGTTGCGAAAGTGGCCCGCTCCCAAAAAGCAAAACCGTTTTTTATGAGCGATTTTAACAGCGCCGAATTTGCCTGGAAGGATATTGAAATATCATGGATGGGCCGCGTGATAGCCCGTGTTATGGAAATTGAATACACGACCGATGTGGAGAAGAAACACATCTATGGTCGCGGCAAAAAGCCATTGGGTGTTCAAACCGGTAATGAGAAATCGGCGGGTACTACAACCATTGGCCAGAGCGAATACAATGCGATGCTGGAGAAGATTCAACAGACGCAGCCTGGCGCTAAGATCACCGATATAAGCCTGGATATAAACATCGCGTACCTGAGCGAAACGCAGGTGCTGAAAGACAGGGTTGTTGGCGCTTCTTTTATGCAAAGCAAGAAGGGTATGAAGCAAGGTGATACAGACATGGAGATAAAGCTGCCCTTTATTGCGATGGATGTGCAAGAGAATATTTAAGGCACACTGAACCCCCGGTGCTGCACTTGTAATAACAGCGTTTATTCATCATTTAAACATACACCCATGAACAAGGATTTTATACCGATGCAATCGGTTAACGATCAAGTTATCCAGGACTGGAAATTTAAACACGGAACGATCTTTCGCTTTGAAAGTGAAGACGGCAAAGTTGGTTACTTTAAAAAACCCGACCGCAAGATAATGGATGTCGTGAGCGCCATTGCAAAGAGCAACCCGGTTAAAAGTAATGAGTTGCTGGCAACTAACTGCATACTCGGTGGCGACGCGGAGCTGGTTGAGAAAGACGAATACTTTTACGGGCTAAGCGCTAAGCTGAATGCCTTGATAAAAGTTAAGCAGGGGGAATTAACCGAACTTTAAAACAAGCCCGAAGTAAAGTTCGCAAAGGCAGTATCAGCTATCTAAACGTGTTGTTACAATATTATCTTCATGTAGACCCGGATACGCTAACTGATGATGAATGGGCAGATAAAATAGCTTACCTGGAACTGATAAGGCAACAGGAAAAAAATAACCTATGAAAACCAGAGGGCGGTTGGCGGTAAGCCGCCGCCCTTCCTAATAAAAGGCATGAGCGGAGTTCAGTTTGAGATTAAAGTAATCACCAACAACGGTGCGGCGCAGGTAGCGGAGGTTAAGACAGAGCTTAACCTAACTGCTGAAGCGACCACCAACCTTGCTGGCAAGATGAAGGGGCTGGGTGATGCTGCCTTTACATTCAACAATATCAGAAGTGCAATTGATGGTGTTGTTTCTGACTTCAACAAGGCAATACAGCCTGGTATTGATTTTAACAGCTCTTTGAAAGACTTGCAATCTATCACCGGCGTGAGCAACGACATGCTGGATAAGATCGGCGCTACAGCCAGGCAGAATGCAAAGGACTTTGGTATTGATGCTTCTACCGGTGTTGAAAGTTACAAGCTGCTTTTAAGCCAGCTGGGGCCAGAGCTTGCCAACACACCCGAAGCATTGAATGCAATGGGACGTGATGCAGCAATATTGAGTAAGCAACTCGGAGGAGATACAGCAAGCGCAACGGAAATACTTACTACAGCGCTGAACCAATACGGGGTCGATATTAAAGACCCGATTAGGGCGACTCAGGCGATGAGTGACATGATGAACACGATGAGCGCCGCCGCGAAAGAAGGAAGTGCTGAATTGCCTGCCATTAAGAGCGCCCTGGAGCAAGCCGGTATGATGGCTAAGACTGCCAACGTTCCATTCAACGAATTGAATGCTGCTATACAGGTGCTTGACAAGAGCGGAAGGAAAGGTGCTGAAGGTGGCGTTGCTATAAGGAACGTGCTTGCAGAAATGAGCCAGGGGCAATTCAATTCACCGAAGACGCTTGAAATGTTGAAAGCTGCCGGTGTTGATATTGATGTGCTGGCCAATA
Organism: Chitinophagaceae bacterium UBA7600; assembly: GCA_002478885.1. Lineage (GTDB taxonomy): Bacteria > Bacteroidota > Bacteroidia > Chitinophagales > Chitinophagaceae > DLKC01. The sequence continues at coordinate 13,018 of DLKC01000031.1, read as the reverse complement.
AGAGCCTATCATTTGCTGACAGGTTGAAAGAGCTGACGCCAATCGTAAATGATAATGCTGCCATGACGCAGCTGTTTGGCCGGGAGAATGTTGCTGCCGGTATTGCCTTGGTGCAGAACGCTGATGAGATCACGAACCTTACAGGTAAAATAACCGGAACCAACACGGCTACGGAAATGGCGGGAACGGTAATGGAAAGCTTCAGCGAAAAGATGGCACGTACAAACGCCTGGTTCAAAGACCTGGGCATTTCAATATTCAACGCAACTGAAGGCTTTGTCCCTTTCATTCAAATGGGTATGGGTGGACTTCAAGTCGTTGCTAATCTTGGAATGGCGGTGCAATTTTTCAGCACAGTCAGCCTTTCCGCGATGGCTAAGAGTATCGGTGCTGCTGCAATTGGTTTAACCTCCTGGATTGGAGAAATGGTAATTGCTACTGCTGCGCAGTACGGGTTAAATATTGCTATGGACGCTAATCCGATTGGCATAATCGTGCTTGCATTGGCTGCACTTGTTACGGGACTTGTTGTTGCATACGAAAAAAGTGACAAGTTCAGAGGCGTTCTTAACGGGTTGTTAGAGGTAGGAAAATTGGTTGCTGACGTGTTTGTTGGGTTGGGTAAAGTTTTGGTTGGTGTGTTCACTGTGAATCCTGCGATGATTCAAGAGGGAGTGAAACAGGGAACGGAAGCCATGTCCAAAATATTGAACGACGGGATTTCCAAAGCTTTTAATGAAGGCTATAACAAGGTGATCGATGAAAGTAACGCTGCTGCAGCTAAAGCGGGGGCTGCTGATGCGAAGGCTGCGATTTTAAGTAAACTTCAATCGGATGCTGATGCAGCTTTTGCACAATATCACGATGGATTAACACCTCAACAATGGGCGCTTAATCATCCTGAAAATCCTAAAGGAAAGGGTGGTAAGGATAAAACGATCAATGAAACGGCCAGCCGCATTACCAGCGGTGGCGCAAGGCCAACAACCATTAACCTGGTTATTCACAAGCTGCAAGACCAAACGGTCATCCACACCACTAACCTGGAAGCCGGTGGCAAGCAGGCAGCAGATAAGATAATCGAAATGATCTTAATGAGCCTGAACAGCGTTAACGGCTCTTTGCAAAATTCATAGCATGGTTACAATCGATATAAATAATGTTCTTGGTAAGGTTTACGGAATAAAGGCCCTGCCGTTTCCGAAAGCACCGGCATTTGATAAAGGCGCTGCACCTGCAAAGGCTTTTCCTGTTGCGCCGAATATTCCAGTAAACAGCAAGAGCAAAAAAGGAACATCGTTGTACCGTCAGAACGCACTTGGTGCGTGGGTGTTTCTTCCTGCAAAGCTTGGCAGCTACGATTTGCCGAACCCGTTAATCATGATCAGCGGGGAAAAGAGCATTGTTGAAACAGATGTGGTTGACGTGGGTACTGTGTTTGAAAAGGTGTTCACCAAGCCTTATGACATCACGATCATTTGCACGCTGCTGAACAACAATGGCACATGGCCGGAAGATGATATTATCCAGATGGCCAAGCTGTATAAGGAAGGCGACCTCTATACTTTGAGCTGTGCGCTCACTGATATTTTCTTACAACCGAAGGACAACTTTTTACTAACCAGAATAGACCTGCCCGACATGCAGGGCGTTGAGGATGCGCAGGTGATACAACTACAGGGAAGAAGCAATATTGATTTCATACTCGAATTGAAATAAGATGTACTTAGGACAATTAAAGGCAAAGGTTACAATAGCTGACAAATATGTTCTTAACGGTGTACATAGTTGTGAGATAAAAAGAAGTGTACACCAGATTGTGCAGACCGCAAAGATTGAATTGCCATTAAGTGTTGTGATGCAAAACTATGATCTAAGAAAGCAGATCAATTTAAGCGGACTAATAAAAGAAGGGGATAGTATAAAAATAGAAGCGGGTTATGACAATGTCACACGGCTTGAATTTGAGGGGTATATCAAACGGATTAACTACACTATACCATTGTCGATAGAATGTGAAGATGAATTGTATTTGTTCAGGAAGATGAACTTCAAAAAGAGTTTCAACGACGCTCCGCTAAAGGACATCATTCAATATATAATCGATGAATTAAAAAAGCAGATGGGCTTGCAGCTTGAAGTTTATAAAGGAATGCCGGAATTTCCTTTCAAGAATTTCTTGATGAAAAATGGTAATGGGATTGATGTTCTGCAGGAGCTAAAAGATAAGTATGGCCTTAACAGTTATTTGATATCGGTCGACGGGGTAAAGACTTTATACGTAGGGTTAATGTACGGCTATAAAACCACAAACGTAAAGTATGTTTTTAACAGAAATACAATTGCAACAAGCGATTTGAAATATAACGGGTTTGAAAACAGGCGGTATAAGGCAACGATAAAAAACTTTAATCCTGATGGCACGACAACAACATTAGAGACAGGTGATAAAGATGGCGAGCAAACAAATGTGTATTGGTTCGGCAGTCATACAATTGATGAGCTGCGGCATTTTGCAGAAGCGCAAATACAGATGTTTGGAATGCCAGGATACAAAGGTTCTATTGATACATTTCTTACACCTTACGTTGAGCCTGGTATGATCGCCAACCTTAGTGATCCGCAATTCCCTGACAGGGATGGCAACCATTATGTTGGAACTGTTACTACTACAATTGGAAGCGGAGGCGGAAGAAGAAAACCGGAAGTAGATTTTAAAGTATGAAGCACGCCCAGGAACTATATAATTTTTTGAAAAACGTTGCAAAGAAGGATGACCATATTCTCCCTGCAATTGTGAAGGCCGTGAATGATGACGGAACGATTGATGTAAGCTTTGATGATCTTTTAATAAAGGGATGCCGGATAAAAAGTATTACTGGTTATGACAAGGGCATAACTGTAAAGCCGAGCATTGAAAGCGTTGTTTTGATTGAGCGCATAGGCGACACTGAACAGTTCTTTGTAATCATGTACAGCGCGATTGATGAACATATTGTTGACACCGGCAATATGGTATATAAGGTGAACGAGGACGGCCACCTGGTTACAAATGGTGAAGACACTTTGAAAGAAGTGCTGACGCTGATTGTAGAAGCTGTGCAACCAATTGTTGTGATCTATGGTAATAATCCTGACTATGAAAAATTAACCCAGGCGTTAACTAAAATAAACAACCTGTTACAATAGCTGCAAGCTACAAGCTGCACGCTGCAAGCAAAGAAAGATGGCACTTGATAAAGACACACTCGGAACCGATTTATACAATGCTCTTGATTATTGGAATAATAAAGACAGGGATGATATCGGAGATATTGAAGACGCACGCCTGGCATTTTGTAAGAAGATCGCTGAAGTGGTGATTGATCATTTTAAAGCAAATGCAGAAATAACATTGAACCCGACAGGATTAACGGCTGGTGGATATGCAGTTGTTGGTACAGCTCAAAGCGAATTAACATGAAAGACTTCTTATTGGATAATGATAATGATGTGCAGATCAGCGGCGGAGATCTTGCGATTGGTTACAGCAACCTGCAACACCAGCAGCATATTATTATTTGCCAGAAAGGGGAACTAAAGCAAAAGCCCGACGCTGGTGTTGGCATTGAAGATTATTTACTCGGCGATGATGAAGACGACATGGTGCGTGAAGTGCGCAGCGAATTTGAGAAAGACGGGCAGGTGGTTAATTCAATATCATTCGATGAACAAAACTGGAAGCTAACCTATGATGCCGACTATAACAGTTAGAGAAGGCCAAACACTCGCAGACATTGCGGTGCAATACCTGGGCGACGCTGCAAGGATTAATGAGATCGCAGACCTGAACGGCATACTGATGACGGACGAGTTAAGTATCGGTCAGCAGTTATACATACCGGAAGACGTTGCGATTGATAAGCGTTATGTAAAAGACACCTTCATTGATTATGCGTTGATACCAGCAAGTAAAAGTACCGGCTCTGTAATAGAAGTAAACGAAGATGAAGGCATTGGTTTTTGGGCGATAGAAGATGATTTTGTTGTGCAGTAGCCCCCATCCCCTAAAGGGGAGTAAGAAGTTTTTGTTACCGGCTTCTGATTGTTAATTAATCAATTGTTGCGTCGCACACTTCGGGGTTCAGTTCTTTAATAAACATTTTATAACAATTTAAATTCCCCTTTAGGGGACAGGGGCATGGCAAGAGCAATACAGGACATATTTGATTCGATGAAAGCGGAAGGTATTCGCCGCGCAACGGATGATGGTAATACGGAAGCCCTTACCATGTTTGATAATACCTCTGCCTTTGCATTGTGGCGGCTGATGTTTTATGTGCTTGCTTTTGCAATATGGACTTTTGAAGTATTGATGGATGCTTACCAGATTTCTGTTAACACGAAAGTGGATAATGAGTACGCACACACTAAGAACTGGTATAGAACGGCGGGGCTTAATTTCCAGTATGGCTTTGATCTAATACCAGATACCGACAAGTTCGACAACACCGGCAGAACCGCCGATGAAATTGCGGCAAGCAAGATCATAAAATATTGTTCGGTTAATGAAACGATCATCGACGGTAAACGTACACTGCTTATCAAGATTGCCACAATAACCGATGGCGTACTGGCTCCCATCAGCGAACCTCAACTTGCTGCATTCACTGCCTACATGGAAGAAATAAAAGATGCCGGTGTTGGAATCCTCATATATAACCGCCTTGCCGATCTTATAAAGATTGAAGTCGATTTCTATTATAACCCGTTGCTGCTTGACAGCGCCGGAGCCAGGCTCGACGGACTTGGCGACCCGCCCGTTCCTATTGCGGCCAACAACTACCTGGTTAATCTTCCTTTTAATGGTGAGTTCAGCAATGCCCGGTTTGTAGATGCCTTGCAGAATTGTTTTGGCGCTGCTGATTACAATGTTTTTCTAAAGAGTGCACAGCACGCCACCGGCGTTGGTGTGTATGTATCTATACCCAACACATTTAAACCTGATGCCGGTTACGCAAAGTTTGCGGATGATGGCCTGGTGATAAATTATATACCGTATGTGGCAGATTGATTTTGATGCATTGCTTTTAACGATCACGCCTTCGTGGATGCGGAAGGCGAACTTCCTGCTGCTGATGAACTGTGCGTATTGGGCATTGAAAGAAGTGTATAACAACTTTCAACTGTTCATCACCAATACGGAGTACAGGCTTGCGCATAACAGCCAGCGCTGTTACCTGCGTGCAGTATTGAACGATGCATTCGACCCAACGTTGAGACGCATTTACATTGACAATTTTGATGCACTGGTAAAACTGTATTTGTGGCCTGATGAATATTTGAGAGACGTGAACATTGAGGCTGATATTTTTCTATGGCCTGATGATTCATACGGTGACAGTGGCGTTGATTTTACTGTTTTCATTCCTGTTGATATCGTTACAAGCGAGGGTGATCTCGCAAGGTTGAGGGCATTGCTTGCCAAGTATAAAACACCAGGCAAGAATTATAACATCGTAAGATTTTAGACTATGAAAAAACTTTCATTCGACGTAAGACCGGGATATCCATTTAGTGAGAGTACGCTTGAATTTATTCAGGGTGCTGTGGTGCAGGTTGAGAAGGCTTCTCTTATGGGCGGCAACACCTGCATACTAAGCGGCTGTGTTGAAAGTGGCGGCTCTGCAACCGATGGATGGGTAGCGATCAACGGCGAAGTGCTGCCCTTTGTTGGAGGTGTAACGCAACCTTATGTGATCATTGTTGAAACTGCTACGCAGAAAGAGTTCTTCGGCGGTGAAATGCACGATTATTATTTAGATCGTGTGGCAACATTTGGAACGGCTGACGAACAGTTTGCCTGGGCTGACTTTAAACGCAACGACCCTTCGAATGGTGTGCTTGCCAGGCTTGATACAATTGAACGCATGCTAAAGCCGCTGATGGGCTATGATGTAAGCGGCACGACCTACTACGGAAGCTGGCTATTCTGGGGCAGGCCTGCCGGTGAAATACCTGATGGCTGGGAAGCTGTACCGGACGCAGAGTGGAAAGGTAAGATACCTGTAGTGATGGATGATACCGATGTTGACTTTGATGTTGTGGGTGAAATGGGCGGTTCAAAGACGATATCAATCGGGCAAACGAATTTACCGAATGTGCAATTGGATGTGGTTATTCCTTCGAGCAAGACAAGCACGACAGATTCAGGCGGCGGCAGTTCTTTAACCAATAAGATTACTACTGGTGCAGACACTGACGAGGTTGGCGGCGTTACCGGAATTAAGACAAGTGCACTTGGAAGCGGCACAGCGCTTAAACATTTACTGCCTTACAAAGTAGTTATGTTCATTCGATTTGTAGGCTAATAAAACACTGTTTAAATGGCAAGTAGAGCAACGATAAAGTTTTGGTTCATGACTCGCAAGAAGCCGACGCAGTCGCAGTTCTGGACATGGATAGACAGCTTCTTTAATTTGGATGAAGACAATTTGCCAATAAGCAAGGTTACTAATCTTGCAACCACGTTGAACAGTTTGCAATTGCAGATAAATTCATTTACAGGGCCGGGCAAAATAGAGCTTGATGCCGGTGCATTAAGCATGCTGGTAACAGCAGACATGCTGATTGAAGTGATCGTAATAAAAGATGGCTCGAACCCTATTGTAAGCATTGGCACTACAGACGGCGGTACTGATATAGCTGATAGCCTGCAACTATCAGGCGGTGTGTTTATCCTGGACATGAAACTTTTAAAAACAGCAGGCGACACGATATACTTTACTGGTGTTACTGTTGACACGCTCATTACCATTTACAAACGTTAATCACATACCTATGAAAAGACTTCTTTTTATCATTTGCTTTTTAATAAGCAGCCTTGCTGTGTTTAGCCAGGCATCTTCATACGATGCTTATAACATACGTGCACGCCGTGTGCTGGAAATACCAACAGCCTGCGGTGCACCTGCGGTGAACACCAGTATAAAATTCGCGGCGCTGTATTTCGATAGCTGTAATGACAAACTGTATAAGTGGAATCATGTTACAAGCGCCTGGACAGAAGTTGTATCAACAGGTGGTGGTGGCAGTAGTTATTACCAGACTGTCAAAACCGTTGGCACATCGGTAACACAGCGGCCTTCGCTGAACTTTAGTGGCGACTTTACAGCCGTGGATAATAGTAGCAACAACCGCACGGACATTGCGCTACAAAGCGTGCCGTGGTCAATTGTAAACGGAACGCCGACTACTATCGCCGGTTACGGTATAACCGATGCAGTGAGTACCGGCACCAGCATTACCATAAATGGAACGACGTATGATCTAAGTGCAAACAGGAGTTGGAGTGTTGGTGATCTTCTTTCGAGTGGCAGCTATTCAAACCCTTCCTGGATAACAGCGTTAGGTTGGAGCAAGATAACGGGTACGCCAACAACGTTGAGTGGTTATGGAATAAGTGATGCAGTTGGCACCGGCAGAACGATCACGATCAATGCAACGACGTATGATCTTAGTGCAAACAGGAGTTGGAGTGTTGGCGATCTTGTTTCGAGTGGCAGCTATTCAAACCCTTCCTGGTTAACTGCTTTAGCATGGAGCAAGGTAACGGGAACACCAACAACGTTGAGTGGTTATGGAATAACGGATGGGTTAACGGGAACGGGCGTAACTGGCGCAACGAAAACAAAGATCACGTATAACAGCAATGGCCTTATTACGAGTGGTGCTGATGCGACGACGAGCGATATTGCGGAAGGTTCAAATTTATACTGGACAACTGCGAGGTTCGACGCAAGGCTCGCATTAAAGAGCACGAGTGACCTCACTGAAGGAAGCAATCTTTATTACACTGATGCCAGGGCAAGGGCGGCAATAACGGCCAATGCACCAATATCAATAAGCAGCGGTGTTATAAGCCTGGATACAACAACGCTGGGCGGTGGTGTGCATACAAGAGGTTATTATGATGCGAGGTATGCTGCGATCAGCGGCGCTCCTTACTGGAATTTGGGAGGCACAAGTACATTGACGAGTGCGAATACAATAGCTGGCGCATTCCCCAATCAAATTTCTTTTACACCTGGCTATAATGTTACTACGGCAAACAATCAAAGTGCTATGACCATAAACTTAAACACAACACTAAGAGCAACTGCAAGCGAAACATATACTGGTATTTCTATTTCCGGTAATATAAAAAAAGGAGCTTCCGGGCAGAGTGGGATAGGCTTAGATATAAATATTGCTGATTCAAGCACAAACATTGGTGCGTTATACGGAATTAGAACCAATAAAAATATTATGCCTTCTGCAAGTGCGACTGTTGATTTGGGGGTTTTTGGGCAAACGTTCAAGACGTTGTATATGGATAATTCTACAGGACAAATAATGAATTCGCTTTTCCGTTCGTGGAACTCATCAACTTATTTTGATTGGACATATCAAGGTTCCACTTTGTCTCACATGAAAATATTGTCTGGTGGAAACTGGAAGATTGGATATAATATAAATACTACTGATAGTTTATATGCTGGACAAATACGCGGCGACCTTTCAACGGTTGGGTCTATACATATCGAGCCTTTAAAAGAGCCGGTTATTTCTGCGGTAATAAGTCAAATAGGTGGTGGTGCCGCAACTATAAATTACAAAGTTGTTGTTAGAACAGTAGACGGCAGACATTCTGCCGCTTCATCGTCAGCTTCTGTTACAAACAGCGTTGCCAATATTACTGGTTCTTCAAATCGAAATAATATTACGCTTACTGCACAAGTTGATGGAGAATATTATGTTGATCTGTATAGAATATCAAGTACAGGAACGAGTGGTAATACAGCTATAAATGGCAAAATATACACTTTCACTGGTAGAGGTATACAGGCTATCAATACCATAACAGACAATGGCGCTGCCGGTGATGGAACAACTCCACCAGCGGATAACAATAGTGGTTCGATTGGGGTAGGCATTGAAAGGCCAACAGCTTTTGTTCATATTAAGGGCAGTGTTGCTGGTGCCGAAGGCGGGCAAATAAAACTTGACAACGGTGTATCGCAAACAACTGCGGAACCGGGAGTAATTAACCGTGTAGACCCTCAAATGAAGTACACTAATAATGGTGGCATTGAACAGGAGTTTTTGCAATCGCAACAAAGCAGGGTGAGCACACAGTTTGATAAAACAAGTTCGACAACATTAGCCAATATTACCGGGTTAACAGCTTCTCTTGCTGCGGGCCATAAATACAGATTCCAGGCACTGTTATATACAACATCTGTAAATACTGGCGGTATAAAATTCGCCATTGGTGGCACATGCACCGCAACAAACATCATCTATGATAGCTATGTTTCAGAAACGGGTTTGATGAAGACAATCGGAACGTCAAGGGCCACAGCTTTAGCGACAACTGTTTCAGATGTTACAAGCTCCACAGCGGGATATGCGACGATAACAGGAACGATAACTGTTAATGCTGCTGGCACACTTACAGTTCAGTTCGCGCAGAATAATTCAGATGGCACAGCGAGCAGCGTGCTTGTTGGCAGCACATTCGTTGTGATTGAAATGCCTTAGTTCAAGAGTGCGACGCAACGAAGCTGATAGCAGCACAAAAGTTTAGTTCATTATTTTTTAATCATAAAACAGACAACTATGAAAAAAGCCCTTTTATTAGGCATTGTAGCGGTGGTGATGACAGTATCAACCTTCGCAAGAGTAAACAACCCGGTATTTGTAAACGCTGCCAGTGTAGTGAAGTATGAGCGTGTTGCTCCGGTATATTCTGCACCTGTTGGCGCAACGCTTACTGTAACATTGAATGTAACCAAGCGTATAACCGTTACAGGTTACAGCAACATTGACAGCTCTGTTCAACCGATCAGCGGCATGTACTTTGGCGGCGTTGCAGCGGGAGCCCAGGCGACAATCATTAATGGTAACCAGGTTGACGTGAAAGGAACGGTGGTTGGTAACACATCGATTACCGTTGCTGCATACAACAGTCTTGGGCAGATAATATCACTTCAAATACCTATCCAGGTGAACCCGGTGATTACTGCTGAAAGATTGGATTACACTGTAAACTAAACATTGATTTAACTGTAAAAAGAGCATCGGCACCGATGCTCTTTTTTAAAAACACCTCCTATGAAAAATATATTATTAGCTGCCTTTGCCATGATCGCACTGCATACAACGGCGCAAACAAAACAAGTTATCTGCGGTTACAATTATTTTAAAGACACTACGTGGTTGCCACATACCACATGCATTACAAAAGACAGTTCCATCCCATACACTTGCTATAGCGGCAAGTGGTGGTCAAGAAAGAAAAGTACCTGTTATAAAGATTCAAGCTGGCAGGTGTGCACTAAAGACAGTGTGATTGGCAGCATTAAAAACGATAGCACTCCAAAATGGTGCGACGCACCAACGACGGTAAAACCTCGTTTAAGCGGTGTTGCAATGCGTGATTTTACCTGGCGAATTTTAAACCCGGTTGATTATGTTTTTACTGCATTGATTGAAAATTATGTGATCAATGTAAAGGCTAACGAAATATGGATTGGCAACGGCCAGTATAACTGGCAACCGATTGAAGACGCGATTGCCTTTGCAAAAGATTGTAAGAGCCGGGGAATTGATGTTCGGTTTAAGCTGCGTATTCCATGCGGTGTGTTTGCGCCTGCCTGGACAAAGCAAGCTTTCGGCTCCTTTAAATTACCTGGTGATGATTATGCAAATGTTGGTTGGAGCCAGGGCGCTGACAGCATGAGTGTGATGTGGTATAAAGATGCATACCTGGACGCATGGGCTGCATTCATGGCTGCTATTGCAGACCGATACGATAACAATGATTTTATTGCTGAAATAACCATTACCGGAACATCACCCGCCACGGGCGAACCGCTTAACCTTGCGATAGGTAACACGGGTATGGGCCTGCAACGCAAGAACGCTTATGTTGCTGCTGGCTTTACTGATGCTAACAGGCTTGCTGCTATATACCGAACCATCGATGCCATGAAAGTATTTAAGCGCACAAACATTGGCATTGCGCTGAACCCATTTGAGCACTTCGACAGAACCGCAACAGAAAACCAAACGAGCAAGTCCATTGGCGAATATATATGCAAGACATTTGGCAGCAGGTCCGTGCTGGGTAACAATGGCCTTCGCCCTGCGGCTGTCGACACGGACTGGCAACCGGGCGGGAAAATTTATGATCTCTGCCTGTTTTACTTTAGTATGCACCAGCAATACGGAAGTGGCATTTACTTTCAAACGGCCAGCACTAAGCAGATGGGTGATTATAGCCAGTGGATTCCAACCCTGGACAATGGCATTAAGTGGAGCACCCAGCTTGTGGAGTTGCCAGAGACGGAACGCAGCATTAAAGATCACCTGACGACAGACCAGATCACGACGTATAAGGTTACTTATAAGCAGAATTACTAACGCTTTTCTGATTCAGGGAAAACGAGCGCCAAAAGTAAATCCTGAATTATGATAAGATTGAAAACACCTATCACCTACTACGGGGGCAAACAAAAGATGCTCCCGTATTTGTTAGCAAAAAAGCCAAAGGAGTACAGGCTTTATAATGAAGTATTCTGCGGCGGGGCTGCTTTGTTCTTTGCAAGTGAACCGGCAGAGATTGAAGTGTTGAACGACACGAATAAGGAGCTGATAAACTTTTACCGTGTTGTTCAAACCAGGTATGTTGAGTTGGAGAAACTGATTGCTGTCACGCTTCACAGTAGAAGCCTGCACCGTGACGCTGATATCATTTACAACGCTCCGCATTTGTTTGATGAGGTTCGTCGCGCCTGGGCTGTGTGGGTGTTAAGCTCTCAAAGCTTTAGTGCCAGGCTGAACGGCAGCTGGGGATTTGACAGAAGTGAAAACAGGACGAGTAAGCTGATTCAGGCTAAGAAGGAACGTTTCACGATTGAACTGGCTGAACGGTTGCAGAATGTTCAGTTGGAGAGCGCTGACGCGATTTACGTTGTTCAGAGCCGGGACGCGGTTGATACTTTCCATTACGTTGACCCGCCTTACATCGATAGTGACTGCGGCCACTACGATGGGTACACGGCTGATGACTTTGAACGGCTGCTGAAGACGCTGGGCAGTGTAAAGGGGAAATTTCTTTTGAGTAGTTACCCTGGTGAGCTTCTTAACCGTTATTGTAAAAAGTGCGGTTGGCACATGTGGAGCATTGAGCAGAAAGTGACCGTGAACGCGAAAAGCGGTTATCTAAAACGGAAGGTGGAGGTCTTGACGGCCAACTACCCCGTGTAATAAATAAAGCCCCGTAATGGGGCTTATTTAATTAAATAGGCCGGGGTACTTCTTGAGACGCCAATCAACAAAAAGCCTCAGTACACTGAGTGACCCCGGCTTTATGTTTGGAAAACGAGCCGTGACCATGAGCGTACTGAGGCGAATAAGTTCTTGTTGATTGGCGGTGCGAATATACTACATTAGCTGTCGTTTAAACGGCGTTTATTCGTTTTAAAAATAGGACGGAATGATTGAAATTTGTAGGACGGTTTGGCCGGGCGTTTATATATGGAAGATTAAAACCTATTTCCGAAAAATTTATTCCAGAGGCTCTCGCAGTATCAGGACATTCACGGGAAGAAACCTTGACTTTTGAAGACCCTGAAATTGTAATGGGAAATTTTGCAAATTGGATTACAGAAACTTGCAAAGACAGACCCATATTTATTAGTGACAACAATGGCTTTGACTGGATGTTTATCTGTTGGTACTTCCATCATTTTATTGGGACAAATCCATTTGGGTTTAGCTCTCAAAATTTAGGCAGCTTATACAAAGGCATAGAAAAAGACACGTTCAAAACCTTCAAACATTTACGCAGGACAAAACATACACACAATCCGGTTGACGATGCAAAAGGGAATGCAGAAGCTTTATTGACAATGAAAGCAAAGCATGGACTGAAAATAAAGCTTTGACACAGAATTTCAATAAAAACGGCCACCAATAACTAAGGCTTCGTTGC